>JBDIVX010000005.1:0-96320 GCA_039794305.1 Candidatus Neutrinellum sp. | reverse complement strand
GCAGGGGGTACAGGAGCTCGGCGCCGTCCCAGGACATGGCGACCGCGACCGCAACCGGGTAGCCCGCGCCCACGTCGTACGGCTCCGGCCCCCAGAACGCCGAGGCTCCGTCCCACATCCCGTAGAGGCGGCGGTAGGACGTGCTCGACGAGCCGTACAGGCTGAAGAGGCGCTCGCCGACGGCCGCGCCCGCGTAGCCGAGCGTGCCCGCCGAGCCGTAGGTGCGCACGCCGGACTCGGTCCCTCGGAGCAGCGCCGTCGTCGAGCCGGTGCGCGGGGCCTCGAGGATGTGGGTCGAGATGCCGAGGTAGAGCGTCGTCGGCGTCGCAGCCAGCCAGTAGTCGGACGACAGGTTGGTCGTGCAGCCGCCGATGCTGTTGGGCGGGAAGTCGATGTCGAGATCGACGACCGACGCCACGCCGGCGTACGGGACCTCTTCGATCCAGAACGACGTCAGGCTTCCGTCGCCGGGCGCCGCGATGCACACGGTCTGTCCGCCGGTGAGCCGCCGGGCAAGGGGCGTCACGGCGCCGTCCGAGACCTGGTCGATCGGGCGGCCGTCGGTGGGGTCGACGAACGCCAGCGGAGCCGGCGCGCCCGGCGTCACCACCACCACCGAGTCGGAGGAGGGCGTGTAGCGGTACCACTGCACCGGCGTCGGGTCCGCGATGACCTCGGGGGGCTCGATGCGCGCGGCGCTGGACGCGACGACGGCGTTGGCGCCGAGGATCGCAGGCAGGCCGGCCGCGCAGCTCTCCCCGGGCGCCGTCGGGATCTCGGTCACCTCCACGATCACCGGGAAGAGCGGCCAGCGATAGATGGGGCTCTCCCCGGCGAGCCACAGCTGCACGTCGCCCGCCGGGCCCGGGACGTACAGCGTCCCGTCGTCGAGCCGGCGCTCGCACCGCATGGCCTCGCGCGGCGCCTCGCAGCGGTCCGAGGGCTGGACGTTCAGGTAGCGCGTGACCCGCTCGCTCGACGTGGCGGTCTCGGGGACGTCCACTCGCACGCGCACCTCGAGCACGGAGTCGTCGCTCGCCTTGGGCACCCGGATGACGGCGTCGGCCCCCTGACCGCCCGAGTCGCAGGTGACGCCGTCTTCCATGTCGGGCGCGTTGATGGTGCGCGGTCCGCCGGGCGGCGGTCCGGGGATCACCCAGCGGTGGGGGTCGCCCGCCGTGCCGCTGCCGGCATGGATGGCGCTCGTGGTCGTGTAGGGCCGCGCGCAGCTCTCGCCCTCGGGCGGCACGGGGACCTCTTCGATGCGCACGCGCAGCTCCGGCTGGTACGGGTCGCTCGAGCGCGTCGGCCGAGCGAGCCACACGTGATACGGCCCCGCGGGCAGGTCGAGGTAGAGGTCCCACCGGCCGGACTCGGCCGTGCAGGCCACCGGCTCCGGGGCCCCCGGCGCGAGCGGCGAGCAGGTCGCGCCCATCACCTGCACCGTCACGTACCGTGCCGTGCTCGGGTCGAGCACCTCGGCCGTGACGTGGAGGAGGCTGCCGCCGGCGGCCCGGTCCGGGCCGAGCTTCTCGTAGGCGATCACGGCGTCGGCGCTCGCGTCGACGAAGCCGCACAGCGCTCCGGCGTCGCGCCGGCGGACGCTGTCGCGAAGGAGGTGCCACTCGAAGACGCCCGGCTCGACCTCCGTCGCCTCGGTCACGCCGAGCGCGCTCCGGCATCCTTCGCCGTCCGCGGGCGCCGTCGTGAAGTCGAGCCATCCGTCACGCAGGATCGGCGCCGAGGCGTCGAGCGGCGTGCCGTCCGCGTCGCGGAACGCGTCGAGCCCGAGGCGGTAGTCGCGGCCCGCGTGGAGGAGATCGGTCACCACGAACGTGCCGGTGGTTCCGGCCGCCGACCACCGCACCGCCGCGGCGAGGGGCGAGGGGCCGCCCACGAGGTCGGCGTTCCTCACCGAGGTGTCCATGGGCTCGCTGAACGCCACCGAGAGCGAGACCGTGTCCACGGAGACCGCGGTCGCGCCCTCCTCGGGCGTCGATGCGACGGCCCGGGGCGGCTCCGGATCGGCGCCGACGACGAAGTCCAGCGCGCCGTCCCGCAGCACGGGCACCGGATCGAGCGGGTTCTCCGAGCGATCCGAGAGTCCGGTGAGCTCGATGCGGTACGGCCCCAGCACCGGGCCGAGCGCGCCGCGGACGTCGATCGACACGGTCCGATCCGAGTCGACGAAGGACACCGGGAGCGCGAGCGGCTCGGCTCCGGGCGCGTGGAGCGTCGCGGTCCCGGCCGTCGGGTCCATCGGCTCGCTCATCTCGAGGACGACGGCCTCGCGGCCCAGACCGACGCTGCTCCCTTCGTGCGGGATCGCGCGGATCACGAACGGGGCGCCGGTGTCGGCCGCGGTCGTGAAGTCGAGCCGGCCGTCGGTGAGCCCCTCTTCCCGATCGAGCGGGTTGCCGGCGCGGTCGGCGAAGCCCACCAGCAGGAACGAGTGCTCGGTCGACGGCGCGACGTCCGACAGGGGTACGAACGCGTTCCGGGGATCGCGGAGCTCGACCGGCCCTGCGCGGGCACCCCCCGAGACGACCTCCACGGACCCGACGTCGCGCATGGCCTCGTCGAAGACGAGGTGGACGCCGTCGAGCGTATGGGGGGACCTCGAGGTCGCCGGTGGCCGGTCGGCTCGCGATCAGGCGAGGTGCGACGTCGTCGGCCGAGGTGAACGTGAGCTCGTGCTCCGCTTCGAGCGCGAGCCCGCCCCGGTCTCGGAAGTCGGCGTGGATGGTCACGTGGAGCGCGATCCCGGGGGGCCAGCCCTCCTCGACCCCGAGGGCGACCTCGTCGTGCGCCCCGTTCCAGATCCCGGTGTCGGCCGGCAGCTCGAGCCCGAGGGGCTCGATGGAGAGGGTGCCATGGCCGGGGTCCATGGCCTCCGAGAACCGGATCCGGACCGGCGCGTCACGCCGGACGCGCGCCGCCCCATGCCCCGGGATCGTGCCGAGGATCCGGGGCGGGGTGAGGTCGGGCGGGCCCGCGTCCGGGGTGTCCGGGGCCGGGAAGAGCGGACCGTAGGTGCCCTCGCAGGCCAGGCAACCCAGGGCGGCGAGCAGCAAGGAGGCGGACCGTGAGGAAGGGAAGAGCGCCGGCATGGGGCGTCGGATGATGCTGTCTCAGCACCGAGAATCTGCCATTCTCACGTCCTCTGCGCGAGCCCCGGTGAGCCGTACCGGTGCCTCGGTGCCACTGAGAAGGGCGTGATGGCCGCAAGGGCACGGCTGCGACTGATCCCGGGTGAGGGGAGCGCTGCCTCCGAGCCGGAGGCGGGCGACCTCGACTCGCTCTTCCGCAAGTATGCCCCCTACGTAGCGGCCATCGGCCTGCGCATCCTCGGGCGGAAGGACGAGGTGGACGATCTCGTGCAGGACGTGTTCGTGGAGGCGCAGCGCGGGATCGAGCAGCTCCGGGAGCCGGCGGCCGCCAAGGGATGGCTCGCCACGGTCGCCGTGCGGATCGCGACCCGGCGCCTGCGCCGCCGGCGCTTGCGCGGCTTCGTGGGCCTCGACGAGGGCGCCGACTACAGCCGCCTCGTGGCCTCCTCCGCCTCCCCGGCAGAGCGAGCGCTCCTCGCGGAGGTGTACCGTGTGCTCGATCGCTTGCCGGCCGAGCAGCGGGTGGCCTGGACCCTCCGGTACGTCGAGGGAGAAGAGCTCAAGCGCGTGGGCGAGCTGTGCGGCTGCTCTCTCGCGACCGTCAAGAGGCGTGTGGCCGCGGCGCACGAAGTCGTTCGACAGGAGCTGGGCGATGGATGAGCTCACGCAGCGGATCGTCGACGCGCGCGCGCACGTCGACGTGGGGTGGGACGAGGCGCACGGCGAGCGCGAGCTCCTGCGTCTTCGGGCCAGGTTGCGGCGGCGCAGGGTGGCCCGCGGCGGGATCGGCGTGGCCGGGCTCTTGGCCGCGGCGGCGCTCCTGCTCGTGCTGTGGCCGCGGATCGGCACGCCCGAAGCGGTGTCGAGGCCGGGCGGGCCGGTGCAGATGGTGCGCCTCTCCGACGGCTCGACTGCGACCGGGCTCGACGGGCGGTCCGAGCTCGTGGTGCTCGAGGCCACCGAGGGGCGGGTCCTGATCGAGCTCGGAGCCGGGAGCGCACGGTTCGACGTGGTGCGTGGACGCGACCGTGTGTTCGTCGTGCGCGCCGGAGAGGTGACCGTCCGCGTGCTCGGCACCCAGTTCGACGTCGCACACGAAGGCGGCCGGGTGCGGGTGCGGTGTCGCGGGGTCGCGTCGCGGTCGAGTGGCCGGGTGACGACGCGGTGCTCGAGGCGGGTGAAGAGGGCTCGTTCCCGCCGCCCGAGGGCGCCATCGCCCGCGAGCCGGAGGAACCGACCGCCGTGGCCGAGCTCGAGGAGCCGGCCGATCCGGCGCCGGTGCGACGGCAGGCGGAGCGCCCGTCCTCCGCGAGCCCGCCGGACTGGCGGGCGCTCGCGGAGCGCGCGGACTTTCACGCCGCGTTCGAAGCCCTCGCCGCCGGGGCGGCGCCCGAGGCCGACGACCCGAGCGACCTCATGCTCGCGGCCGATGCGGCTCGCCTTTCCGGCCACCCCACCGAGGCGGTCGACTACCTGCGTGAGGTGACGGCGCGGCACCGGGGTGACCGCCGGGCGCCGCTCGCCGCGTTCACGGTCGGCCGGCTCCTGCTCGGGGAGCTCGGACGACCCGAGCAGGCCGCGGCGGCGTTCGCCGAGACCAGGGCACTGGACCCGGGAGGGCCGCTGGCGCAGGATGCCCTCGCACGCGAGGTGGAAGCGTGGGATCGGGCCGGCGAGCACGAACGGGCGCGCACCCTCGCGGAGGAGTACCTCCGCGCCTACCCGGACGGGCTGCATGCCGCCGGCGTCCGGCGCCACGGTGGCTTGTAGCCGTCGCGGCGTGCGCCTGGGCGCCCGGGGCCGCCGTGGCGCAGGCGCCCGACGTGCCGGTGGTGTTGATCGTGGAGCCGTGCGTGGGGGCCGACGGCGCGGTGGTGCGCCGCCTGCTCGCCATCGAGCTCGCGGCGCGGGTCGAGCAGCGGGCCGAGCTGCGTGAGGGCCCGCCCCTCGGCATCACGGCCGAGTGCGAGGGAGACGAGGTCGTCCTCGTCGCGTCGCACCCGCGCGCCGGAGTCGTGGCCCGCCGACGCTTGCCGGAAGCCGGACGGGGGCAGGGCGCCGACGACCGGCTGCTGGCGCTCTCGGCGGCGGAGCTCGCGGAGATCGCGTGGGACCGGCTCGCCGAGACCCCCGTGGCCGACGAGGTCCGGGCCGGCGAAGCGGAGACGCCTGCCGGGAGCCAGGGGCGGCCGTGGTTCGGCGAGCGCCGGCGGCCGCACGCACGGCGGGCTCCGCGGCACCCTCGCACGCGGGTCTGGGTCGGAGGCTCGGGAACGCTCTGGGGCAGGCCGGGGCGCGTCGCGCCCGGGCTCTCGCTCGGCGTCGAGCACGACGTCTCGCCGGGGTGGGGCTTCGCGCTCGGCCTTCGCGGTGAGGGGCTCTCGGTGCCCGTGCCCGCGGCCGCCGGACACGAGGCCGCGACCTTCGCCTTGCTCGGCGACGCCAAGTGGCGTGCCATCACCTGGCGAGGATCGCTCGGGGTGATGGTCGGGGTCGGCGGCCGGGTGGGCGTCGGATCGGTGCGGGGGCAGGGCAGCGGGAAGCTCCCGATGTACCGGGGGCTCTTGGCCGGTCCCGCCCTCGACGCATCGCTCGTGTTCGCGCGGAGCGGCGTCGCAGCCTCTCTCGTGGCCGAGGCCGGCTGGATCACGCTCCCGGTCCGGGGCGAGGACGCCGACGGCGAGTGGCTGGTCGCCTTCGACGGGCCGTGGCTCACGATCGGGCTGTCGGTGGGCTACGCCCGCTGATCTTCTCTTCGATCCTCACTGGTAGGTCGCCGAGAAGTGCAGGCCGGCGCCGAACGTGCCGAAGCTCACCTCCTCGGTCGCGCTCGGCGGGAGCTCGACGTTGCCCTTGGACCAGCCGAGCTGGAGCTGTGCGGCGACGCCGATGCCCCAGTTGGCGCCGACCCAGAACTCCTTGCCGGCGAGCACGTTCAGCCCCGGGCCGAGGACGGTCTCCTGGATGAACGAGGCGGAGTCGCTCTGCATCTTCACGCTGACGAGGCCGATGGACCCCGAGAGGTAGAAGTTCGCCGGCATGATGAACCAGGCGATGCCCACGCCGAGGCCGCCGTAGGACAGCGAGACGTCCTCGGTCGCGTCTCCCGCGCTCCCGGCGATCTCGAGGTTCGGCCCCGGGGCGCCGGTGCCGTAGACGTCCCCGTAGAGGACCAGGTTGCTCGCGATGGCTCCGCCGATGGCGAGCGACAGCCCGATGCCGCCGCCGTAGACGCGGAGGTCCACGGACGCGTCGCGGGCGCTCGTCGACAGGTAGGCGGGCCCGACCGTCAGCCGGAGGAAGAACCCGTCGTGCTCGTGCCGCCCGGTCTCCTCTGCCGGGGCTCCGTGCTGGTAGAGCCCGCCCGGGTTGGGTGGCGGAGGAGTCGCCTCCACGTCGGGCTGCGTGCCGGCGTACCCGGGAGGCGGCGGCGGGACGTCACCCGCGGCGGGTGGGGGAGGGGGCGGCTCGGACGGCGCCGAGGCAGGGCCCGCCTGCGGCTCCGGCGCGGGCTCGGCGGGAGGAGGCGGCGGCGGAGCATCCTGCGCCCAGGCCGCGGCAGGGATCACGCCCATCACGAAGACCGCGACCGCGAATCGCCAACCCATGCCGGGCAGGATCCAGCAATCCCGCCTTCGCTGCAACGCGATCGGCCCACCGATCCTCGACCGGGGCCGAGCTCGCTCAGCCGAGCAGGCCGCGCGCGATCTGGGAGATCTGGATCTCGTCCGTGCCGCCGTAGATCTGCAACACCTTGGCGTCCCGGCAGAGCTGCTCGACCTGGTACTCCGCCATGTACCCGTTGCCTCCGAAGAGCTGCACCGCCTCGAGGGCCACCTCCATGGCTGCCTGTGCGCAGTAGAGCTTGCACGCGCTCGCTTCCGACAGGTCCATGCTGCGCCCCCATCCTGCGAGCTCGATCTGGCGAAAGACGATGTTCTGGATGTTCATGCGGGCGACCGCCATCTTCGCCAGCTTGAGCTGGATGAGCTGGAAGTCCCCGATGCGGCGCCCGAACTGAACGCGGTTCTTGGCGTAGTCGACGCTGAGCTGCATGCACCGCTCGACGATCCCGAGGGCCATGGCGGCGACGCCGGTCCGCTCGGCCGTGAAGGTGTCCTTCGCGCCCGCGCGAGACGGAACGTCCTCGGTCTCGCCGAGCAGGCGGTCCTTGCCGACGCGCACGTCCTCGAGGAACAGCTCCCCCGTCGGCGACGCGTGCAAGCCCATCTTGCGGAGCGGCTTGGACTGCGTCAGGCCCGGCGTTCCCTTGTCGAGGACGAAGGTGAGGACCTTGCGCTGCTCGGCGGGTCCCGTGTCGTCGAGCTTGCAGATGAAGACGATGGTGTCGGCAAACGGGCCGTTCGTGATGAAGGTCTTGCTGCCGTTCAGCACGTAGCCGTCGCCGTCGCGCCGGGCCGTGGCCTTCATCGAGCCGAACGCATCGGACCCCGCGCCGGGCTCGGTGATCGCCCACGCGCCGATCTTGTCGAGCGTGAGCAGGTCCGGCACCCAGCGCTCCTTCTGCGCGACCGTCCCCTTGCTCGTGATCGCGCCGGCGGTCAGCCCCACGCTCACGCCGAGGGCCGTGATCAACCCCGGGCTGTAGCGGGCGAGCTCGATCGTGGGCAGCACGCGCATGGCCGCCGCGTCGGCCGCCTCCTGGGAGAACTCGGTGCGCGGCGCCCGCGGCTTCGGCGGCTCGCCGCTCTCGAGCCGCTTCTTCTCCTTGTCGAGATCGGAGCGGAACTTCGCGAGCGCCACCTGGTCGACGCCGAAGGTCTTCATCATCTTGCGGAGCACGTCGTAGGGCGGGGTCTCGCCGAACTCGAGCTCTTCGCGCCGGGGGGCGATCTCGGCCTCGACGAAGCGCCGGACCATCTCGCGGATCTGCTTGTGCTGCTCGCTCCAGTCGATCATGGGGCGCGAGCATACCCGGTCCCCGGGCCACCGTGGATCAAAGGCGATCCGAGTGGATCAAACGTGATCCGTGGATCAAACGCGATCCGTGGATCAAACGCGATCCCATAGAGCGTTCCACGACGATGTGTTTCACGGGAAACACAAAATGTAGTGTATGGTCACGTAGTGCTACGCGACCCGGAGGGTGACAGGATCAAACGCGCTCCCGGTCTGGCCGGCAACAAAACGGCGAAAGAAAAACGCCGGGCGCCCGAAGGCACCCGGCGTCTTCCGGTCGTCGACCGTGCCTGGGCTCAGAAGTCCATGCCGGGGCCGTGGCCGTGGCCACCCGCGGCTGCCTTCTCCTCCTTCGGGAGCTCGGCCACCAGCGCCTCCGTCGTGAGCATGAGGCCCGCGACCGACGAGGAGTTCTGGAGGGCCGTACGGACGACCTTGGTCGGGTCGATGACGCCGGCCTTGATGAGGTCCTCGTACTTCTCCTCCGCCGCGTTGAAGCCGAAGGCGTCCTTGCCGTTGCGGACCTCGTTCACGACGATGCTGCCCTCGAGGCCCGCGTTCGTCGCGATCTGACGAAGCGGCTCCTCGACGGCGCGCTTGAGGATGGCCACCCCCACGCGCTGCTCGTCGTTGAGCTTCAGGTCATCGAGGCCCTTCTGGCAGCGGATGAGCGCCACGCCGCCGCCGGGGACGATGCCCTCCTCGACGGCCGCACGGGTCGCGTGCAGGGCGTCCTCGACGCGCGCCTTCTTCTCCTTCATCTCGACCTCGGTCGCCGCGCCGACCTTGACCACCGCGACGCCGCCCACGAGCTTCGCGAGCCGCTCCTGCAGCTTCTCGCGGTCGTAGTCGCTCGAGGTCTCCTCGATCTGGCGGCGGATGGTCTCGATGCGGCCCTTGATGTCCTCCTTCTTGCCCGCGCCGTCCACGATCGTCGTGTTGTCCTTGTCGATCGTGACCCGCTTGGCCTTGCCGAGGTCGTTCAGGGTGACGTTCTCGAGCTTGATCCCCAGCTCCTCGCTGACGACCTGGCCGCCCGTGAGGATCGAGATGTCCTTGAGCATCTCCTTGCGGCGATCACCGAAGCCGGGCGCCTTGACGGCCGCGACGTGCAGCGTGCCACGGAGCTTGTTGACGACGAGGGTCGCCAGGGCCTCGCCCTCCACGTCCTCGGCGATGATGAGCAGCGGCTTCTGCTGGCGCGCGATCGCCTCGAGGACCGGGAGGAGGTCCTTCATGTTGCTGACCTTCTTCTCGCAGATGAGGAGGTAGGCATCCTCGAGGACGACCTCCATCCGCTCCGGATCGGTCACGAAGTAGGGCGAGAGGTAGCCGCGGTCGAACTGCATGCCCTCGACCACCTCGAGCTCGGTCTCGAGGCCCTTGGCCTCCTCGACCGTGATCACGCCTTCCTTGCCGACCTTCTCCATCGCCTTGGCGATGATCTCGCCGATGGTCTTGTTGCCGTTGGCCGAGATGGTGCCGACCTGCGCGATCTCCTTCGGATCCTTGGTGGCCTTCGAGAGATCCTTCAGGTTCGAGACGACCAGCTCGACGGCCTTGTCGATGCCGCGCTTGATCTCCATCGGGTTGTGGCCCGCGGCCACCATCTTGGAGCCCTCGCGGAAGATCGCCTGGGCGAGCACGGTCGCGGTCGTGGTGCCGTCGCCGGCCACGTCCGAGGTCTTCGAGGCGACCTCGCGGACCATCTGAGCGCCCATGTTCTCGAACTTGTTCTCGAGCTCGATCTCCTTGGCGACGGTGACGCCGTCCTTGGTGACCGTGGGAGCGCCGAAGCTCTTCTCGATCACCACGTTGCGGCCCTTCGGGCCCAGGGTGACCTTGACGGCGTTGGCGAGCTGGTTGACGCCCGACAGGATGCGATCCCGGGCGCTGGTGTCGTAAACGATATCCTTGGCAGCCATTGTTCGTTCCTCCTAGCGCCTGTTCACTTCTCTACGATGCCGAGGATGTCGTCCTCGCGCAGGATGAGGTGCTCTTCGCCGTCGATCTTGACCTCGGTGCCGCTGTACTTGCCGAACAGCACCCGGTCCCCGGCCTTGACCTCGAGCGGACGGACCGAGCCGTCCTCGGACACCTTGCCGTTGCCGACGGCGACCACCTTGCCCTCGATCGGCTTCTCCTTGGCCGTGTCGGGGATGATGATGCCGCCCTTGGTCTTCTCCTCTTCCTCGACGCGCTTGACGAGCACGCGATCCTGAAGCGGACGGATTCCCATTGGTTCTTCCTCCTGTGAAGCCCGAGCGGGCGTTCCGAAAGTGCGCATTGTTGGCACTCGCGGAAGGCGAGTGCTAACAGTCGGGGCGGCAAGCTAATGCCTGGCGGGCGGCAGTCAAGCGGCCGCGTCGCAGCTCGTGACGATTCTCACGTGAGCTCGTGATATCGGGGAGTTACCCGCGGTCCCTCGACGCGCTCGAAGAGCTGTTGGCACTCGGGCGCACGCGCTGCCAGCGGCCCCGTCATCCCCGTCGGAGGATGCCCGCGGGAACTTCCCTCTTCCCGGATCTGCCCGATACTGTTCGGGTATGACGACGATCGTGCTCGACGCGGACATGAGGGAGTTCTTCCGTGAGCGCCTGGTCGCCGCCCTTTCGCGCCGGCGCGTCGAGGTCGAAGAGGCCACGGAGTTCTACCTGGTCAACCTGCTGGCGGGCTACGCCAGCCGCTCGCCTCGGGAGACGCTCTCCCGCCCGCTCTTCCACCGGCTCGCCGAGGCCGTGGAGACACCGGACGCCCCGGAGCGCTTCCGGAGGTTTCGCGAGCTCGGCGACTGCGCCCTGTACGTGTGCGGCTTCTTCAGCGAGCACCTGGACCGGCGCGGTATCAGTCGTGATTACGTCGTGACGATGGGCCATCGCGCGTACGGGGAGGCGGGGGACCTCTGCGGCCGTGCCTGTCGGGCGGCGGAGGCGCGCCTGAGGGAGGTGTACCCGGAGCTGGCCGAGGGCTTCGACGACTTCGCCCGGGTGCTCGACGACGTCCGCGAGACCACCGCGCTCCGGACCCCGCAGGACATCGTGCGCCTGTACGAGCGCTGGAGGCGGACGCGCAGCCCGCTGCTCGCGAGCCGCCTGAAGCAGCAAGGCGTGTTCCCACAGGTCGCCGACGACGGCGAAGTGCTCCATTGATGCCCCTCGATCGAATCCAGAGGGCGCTGAGCGAGCTCTACGACGTGCGCGTCGAGTCCTCGGTGGAAGACTTCGTGTGCGACGCGGCGACCGTCCGGGCCACGGTGGGCGAGGGCGTCGAGCGGGGGGAGGTGCTGCTCGTGGCAGAGGACGACGAGGGCATCGCGGTCGGGCTCTACGTGTGCCCGGACGCCGTGGACGCGCTGGGCGAGGATCCGGAGGACGCGTGGCTCGACGAGCAGCGCTTCACGGCCGCCTGCCTGGCCACCGAGGGGGTGAGCCACTTCCTCTACCTGATGTTCCGCGCGGAGAACGACGACGCGGTGAGCCAGCTCGAGCTCGAGCTGCAGGCCGAGGTCGACAAGTACGCCGCGGGGCTCTTGGCCGGCAACGGCGTGGGGGCCATCCGCGCCCGGAGCCGCTCGATGCGGTGGCGCCTGTTCGAGCGCGCGGAGTTCTTGGACGAGGCCCACACCGAGGCCGGACAGCGCTACCGGACCGCCAGTCGCGCGGCCGCCGCCTACGCCCACTACCTCGAGGAGCGCTTCGTCGCGACGGGGGACCTCGCCGCCCTGCGCGCCGAGCTGCGTCGTTTCTACCGCCTCGGCCTCCGCGAGAAGCTCGAAGCCGGCAAGTAGGCTCCGTCGACCCATGGGAAGGCAGTGGGAGCCGGCCGGGTTCGACGAGATCGTCGGGCACATCGAGGCGGGGCGCCTGGACCTCGAGGCGTGGTCGAGCGCCCTCGACGACGCGACGATCGACCGGTTCCTGTCGAAGGCGGCGGACGCGCTGGTCGATCTGCCGGTACCGATCGGAACCAGGGCCCGTGGGCCGGCGGTCGAGCGCCGCCGCGCGGTCGAACGGCTCGTCGGGCGGCTGCGGGCGCGGCAGGGTGACTACGACGTGCTCGTGCGGGTCGAGCGAGAGGCCTGGCTTCGGGGCGGGTCACACCTGGGGTACATGGGCGTGCTCCGCGAGGCAGGCCGTGGCTCCGAGGCGGCCGTCCTCGCCCGCACGCTGCTCGCCAACGAGGACTGCGCCGAGCGAGAGGAGCTCGAGGGCTTCCTCGCCTCGCTCTCGAGCCCGCCCCAGGGGTGGGAGATCGCCGTCGCCGATCTCGCTGCCGAGCCGACGATGGAGCGCTGGCGCGAGCTGTGGCGGTTCACTCCCCGAGGCGTCCTTCACGAGCGGGTCCGACACACGCTCCGGCTCCTCCGAAGGCTCGGCGTGGACCCCGAGGTGCTCTTCGAGCTGGCGACCTCGCGCGGGGTGACGGCCGACGCGGTCGAGCTCGCCGAGAGCGGGCTCGTCTCGCCGCAGCTGATCGAGCGCCGCTCCGCGGACGCCGCGGCGGGCGCGCGGGCGGTGTGGCTCGGGCTCGCCGCGCGCGCGGCGCTCGTGCGCGGCGACCGCCTCGGCACCGTGAGGCTCCTCCGGGCCGCGTTCGAGGCGAACGCTCCCGACCTGGTCGCCCAGGACCTCGCGTTCGTACGCGAGCACGCAGACGACGAGCTCCGGGAGATGCTCGGGCGGGCCGGTCTGTGAAGAGGCCCGGGGAGGGGTGGCGGGTCGATTCGGATCAGCCGCCCAGGCGCTGCTCGACGGCCTTCTCCTCGGCGATGAACTCCTCGACGGCCTCGCTGACGGGGCGCGAGAAGTAGACGCGCTTCGAGGCGATCTCCCGGAGGGCGGTCACCGCCGGGCGGTTCTTGCTCTGTACGAGAGCCGGGGCCCCCTTCATGAGCTGCCGGGTCCGGCGCGAGGCGAGGACCACCAGGGCGAACCGGTTCTCCTCGTGCTCCAGGCAATCTTCGACGGTGACGCGTGCCATTCGGGGTCCTCCAGAGGGGCGCGCAAGATAGCAGTGGCCCGCGGTGGCGGCAAGCCGAAGGGGCGGCGCCGGCGTGGTTCTGCTTTACGGCGACGCCGGTGCCCTCTACCATCGGTGCCTCGCGTTCCGGCGTCCCGACCATGGCGAGACTCACCATCTTCAGCCCCGATGGGCGGCAGGAGCGGGAGCTCCAGACGCACAATACGCTGGGCCGGCATCCCAACAACACGCTCCAGATCCTGGACCGCATCGTGTCCAAGGAGCACCTGCACATCGACCAGGTCGACGGGAAGTGGGTGGCCAAGGACCTGGGGTCGTTGAACGGGACCTTCGTCAACGGCGAGCGCATCAACGAGAGGATCCTCTCCCACGGCGACGAGCTGTCGATCGGCTCGACCCGGATGGTCTTCCATCTCGAGGAGGAGCAGGCCGGCCCCGGGGTCCAGCAGAACCGGGTCCAGACCGCCGGGGGCAGCTCGCGCGTCACCATCGCACCCGGGATGGTGGAGAGCCACATCCGGACCAAGCTCCAGCCGCTCCTCGAGCAGAACTTCCTGCCCGAACGCCTGGTCCAGGACAACGAGGTCCTCCGGCGCGACTACGAGAAGCTGCGGGCGAGCTACGAGGTCATCCGGGCCATCGGGGTCGAGCTCGACATCGACAAGCTGCTCGCGAAGATCCTCGACGCGGCGTTCCAGCTCCTGCCCGCCGACCGCGGCGTCGTGCTGCTCTACGACGACGAGAGAGAGCTCAAGCCGCGCTGCGTGCGGACCAAGAAGGCCGTGCCCGACGAGGACGTCGTCCTGTCGACGACGATCATCAACGAGGTCCTGCGCGACAAGGCGGCGGTGCTCTCGAGCGACGCGTCGGTGGACTCGCGCTTCCAGGGCGCGCACTCGATCATCATGCAAGGGATCCGCTCGAGCATGGCCGTGCCGCTCCTGCACTCGGGAGAGCTCTTCGGCATCATGGTGCTCGACTCGCAGATCGCGGCGAACGCCTTCACCGAGAAGGACCTCCACCTCTTCCAGAACATCGGCAACCAGGCCGCCATCGCCCTGCAGAACAGCCTCTACGCGAAGAAGCTCGAGAAGGAGGCGGTCACGCGCGAGCGCTTCCAGCGCCTGCTCTCGCCCGCCATCGCGGAGCAGGTCATCGGCGGGAAGGTGGAGGTGAAGAAGGGCGGCGAGCTCCGTGAGACGACCGTGCTGTTCACGGACATCCGGGGCTTCACGGCGATGAGCGAGTCGCGCGCGGCGCAGGCCGTCGTCCACATGCTCAACGAGTACTTCGAGCTGATGGTGGAGATCATCTTCAAGTACGAGGGCACCCTCGACAAGTTCGTGGGTGACGAGATCATGGCGCTCTTCGGCGCGCCCGTGTCGCACCCCGACGACCCCATCCGTGCGGTGCGCACGGCGATCGAGATGCTCCAGGTGCTCGAGGAGTTCAACCGCACCCGCATGGCAGAGGGCGAGGAGGAGCTCAAGATCGGCATCGGCATCAACACCGGCGAGGTGGTCGCCGGCTACCTCGGGAGCAGCAAGGCGCTCGAGTACACCGTCATCGGCGACGCGGTGAACACGGGCTCGCGCCTGTGCTCGCTCGCGAAGGCGGGCGAAGTCATCATCAGCGAGAACACCTTCAACCGCGTCAAGGACCATTTCGAGGTCGCGGAGCTGCCGCCCACGCACGTCAAGGGCAAGTCGCAGCCCCTCAAGATCTTCAACGTGCTCCGCGAGCGGGCCGGCTCGTTCTCGAGCGACCTCACCAGACCCCAGTAGGCACCGTGGCCCACCTCGATTTCGAGAAGCCGCTCGTCGACCTCGAGGAGCGGATCCGGAACCTCAAGTCGCTGTCCGGGAGCGAAGCGGACATCGAGTCGCAGCTCCGGCGGCTCGAGCAGCGCGCGCGCAAGCTGCAGCGGGACATCTACGAAGACCTGAGCATCTGGCAGAAGGTGCAGCTCAGCCGTCACCCCGACCGACCCTACTTCCGCGACTACCTCGACCGGCTCTTCGAGGACTTCGTGGAGCTGCACGGGGACCGGGTCTTCGGGGACGATCCGGCCATCATCTCGGGGTTCGCGACGTTCGAGGGGCGGAGCGTCTGCGTCATCGGCCAGCAGAAAGGCCGCACGACGAAGGACAAGGTCCACCGCAACTTCGCGATGGCTCACCCGGAGGGCTACCGGAAGGCCTGCCGCATCATGGAGCTGGCCGACCGCTTCGGGCGGCCCGTGCTCACGTTCATCGACACGCCGGGGGCGTACCCGGGCCTCGGCGCGGAGGAGCGTGGGCAGAGCGAGGCGATCGGGACGGCGCTGCTCACCATGTCGCGCCTCCGCGTGCCCGTGATCGCCACGGTCATCGGGGAGGGCGGCTCGGGCGGCGCGCTCGCGCTCGGCGTGGCAAACCGCGTGCTGATGCAGCAGTACGCGACCTACAGCGTGATCACGCCCGAGGGCTGCGCCTCGATCCTGTGGCGAGACGGCGCACGCGCGCCCGACGCGGCCGAGCAGCTCAAGCTGCTCGCCGAGGACGTCGTGAAGCTCGGCGTCGTCGACGCGGTGGTCGAGGAGCCGCCGGGAGGCGCGCATCGGGACTACGACGACGCGGCGCACCGTCTGGGCAAGGCGCTCGGTGGCTTCCTCGCGTCCCTCGACTCGCTCGGTCCGGAGGCGCTCGTCGAGGACCGCTACCGCAAGTTCCGCGCGATGGGGCGCTTCCTCGAGGAGCGGTGACGATCACCGTCCGGGTGGCCGAGCCGGACCACGCCTGGTTCCGGAGCATTCTCGAGGCCTACGAGGGCCTGGCGACCTGGCACTGCGACGGCTCCGGCGTGTTCACGCTCACGAGCCCCGAGGGGCGGCGGGCCGAGCTCACGTCGCTGCTGGACGACCTGGCGCGGGAGGGCTCGGTTCAGCGGCTCGACCGGATTTGACTCGCGGCGCCGGGGACCGAATACTCGACCACCCCATGCGAAACGCGCTGGTCCGGGTCGTGTCGTTGGCCGGTGCCGCGTGGCTCTGTTGGGCCCTCGTGACGGCGCCGGCGGTTCAGGCGCAGCGGTTGCACACCGTGCGGGCCGGGCAGACCCTCGCCTCCATCGCGCGGCGCTACGGGGTGTCGGTCGCCGATCTCGCGGCCGCGAACCGCCTGGGGGCGGGCGCCACGATCCGCGTCGGCCAGGAGCTCCGTGTGCCCGCGCGCGGGGTCGTCTTCGTCCGCCCGGGCCAGACCCTGAGCCACATCGCGCGCGCACACGGCTGCAGCGTGGAGGCGCTCGCGCGCGCCAACCGGATGCGGGTGAGCCAGCCGGTCCGGGTGGGGCAGCGGCTCGTCCTGCCGGGGTACCAGGCCGTGACGCCCGGCGCGAGCGAGCCCGAGGACTGGGGAGAGCCGGAGGAGCCCGGCGTCGTCCACGTGCGGACGCGCGAGGGGCGGGTCCGGATCCGCCTGGTCGACGAGCTCGGACGGGTGCCGAGGGAAGGGCTCGTGGCGCTCGGACAGGCCATGCAGCGGGCCGACGAGCAAGGCGGCGACGTACGCACGCCGGAGCCACGGTTGGCGGTGCTCCTCGCCGCCATCTCGGACCACTTCGGTGGCCGCGAGATCCGCGTGGTGAGCGGGTTCCGCGAGGTCGGCGGGTACACGCGCGAGACGAGCCGCCACGTGCAGGGTCGCGCGGCCGACATCCGCGTCGCGGGGGTGGCCCACAGGCACGTGTGGGACTACTGCCGTTCGCTGTCCCACACCGGCTGCGGGCTCTACCCGCGGAGCACCTTCGTCCACGTCGACGTCAGGGAGTCGAACGGACAGTGGGTGGACTGGTCCGCGCCGGGGAGGCGGGCCCGCTACGGTACGCTCCGCGGGCCCTACGGCCGGCGGCAACGCCGATCGCCCGACCGCCCGCGCGTCGGGCGGCAGGTGACGCGACCGGACGAGGTCCCGCTCCAGGTCAAGATCGTCGGCGCGCCGGAAGAGCGCGCGCAGGAAGCCCTGCGGCAGGGCTCGTCATCGTAGCTCGCGCGCCACGGCCCGGAGCGCACGCCCGAGCTCGGTGACGCTCGGGAAGCGGCGGGCAGGATCCTTCTCGAGGCAGCAGAGGATCACCTCCTGCATCGAGTCGGGGATCGACGGGTTGCGGTCCCGCGGAGGCGGCACCGGCTGCTCGTGGTGCATCCGCAGGACGGCCATCATCGACTCGTGCTCGAACGGGCAGGTCAATGTGTACATCTCGTAGAGCACGACTCCGAGCGAGTAGATGTCGGTGGCGGCGGTCACGGACGCCGCGTCGTCGATCTGCTCGGGCGCCATGTACTCGGGAGTCCCGACGATCGCGCCGGCCACGGTGATGTTGCGCTCGGTCGCCGCGCCGGTCCCCGGGGCCTTGGCGATGCCGAAGTCCATCAGCTTCACCGTGCCGTCTCCCGTCACGAAGATGTTCGCGGGCTTGATGTCGCGGTGGACGATGCCCTGGTCGTGCGCGACGCGCAGCCCGGCGCAGACCTGCACGACGTAGTGGATCCCGTCGAGCAGGGGGATCGGCTGGTCGAACAGCTCGTCGAGCGCGCGACCCGAGAGCAGCTCCATGGAGATGAACCGGCTGCCGCCGTGGGTGCCGATGTCGTAGACCCGGACGATGTTCTTGTGCGTGAGCACGCGGGCGAGGGCGATCTCCTGCCGGAAGCGCGGGAGCCAGATCTCCGAGGCATCACCAGGGTGCATGACTTTCAGCGCGATCTCCTGGCCGAGCTCGGTGTCGAGGGCGCGCCACACGTTCGCCATCCCGCCCGAGCCGAGGAGGTCGTGCACGAGGTAGCGGCCGGCGACGTTCGTGCCGGCACGGACCTCCTCGGCCTGCGGGCCAGGAGGAGAGGAGGGCGCGGTGGGCGCGCTCGCGACGGGCGCGGGAGGTCGCGCAGGTTGCGCCGGGGCCTCGGCGGGCTCGGGCGACCGCGGCGCGGCGGCGGTCGCGGGGGCGGTGCCGGGGCGGGAGTCCCGAACGTAGCTCTCGAGCGGAGGCAGATCGGGCAGGGAGTCTCGGCGGGCAGGAGGGGGGCGGGCGGGAGCCGACGGGCGCGGCGGCCGGGAGGAGCGGAGGGAGCGCCGATGGGCGATGCGATCGAGCAGCAACTGCGCCTGCTCGTGCGCAGGCTCGAACGAGAGGACACGCCCGAGGACCTCCCGGGCGCTCGCGTCGAAGCCCTGTCGCCCGTAGAGGTGCGCCGCCGTGAGATAGGCGTCCACTTCCTCCTTCGTCTTCGGAGGCGTGAAGAGGAACGCGTTGACGAAGCGGTCCACCTCGAAGTCGAACCGATCGAGGGTCTTGGCCACCTCGAGCGCCCGCGCGGCCGCGCGCCGGTAGTGCTTGTGGTCCGGGGGGACCTGAAGGAGCTCGTCGAGCGCGGGCTCGAGGTCGTTCATGTCGGCCAGGCACATCCCCGTCTCGTAGTGGAGCTCGAGCTCTCGGAACCAGCGGGAGGCCTCCTCCAAGCGGCCTGCGTCCCAGGCGACGCGCGCCGCCGCCCCGACGCGGCCGGAGGCGAGCAGCTCTTCGATCATCTTGTCGCGCGCCCGGTCGCTCTGCCCCGCCTGGACCCATCCCGCCTCGCGCGTCGTCCGATCCGCCGTGGGTGTGACCGGGGTCCCCACCTCGAGCTCGACCCTGCTCGGCTCGGCCTCGAAGACCTTGGCGGGGGGCGGTCGCTCGGAGGAGGGCGCGGCCAGCGCGGCTCTCACGCGCTTCGCGAGCGCGGGCTCACCGGCGCGCTCGTAGCACTCCGCCGCCTTGTCCGCGATGCGCCGGTCGCGCCCGCCGATCCCACCGAGCTGCTCGAGCGGTCGGCCGAGCGCGCCCATGAGGAGGTTGCCTGCGTCGACGAGGCGGCCCGCCTCGGCGAGCACGCGGGCCGCGTCGGCGAGCGATCCTGCGCGCTCGTAGGCGCGCGAGGCTCCGTCCACGTCGCCGCGCTGCTCGAGCAGGCGCGCGTGGCTCAGGTGCTCGTCGCGCCGCGCATTCGTCACTCCACCCCTCGCATCTGGCTGACCGAGCGCTCGAGCTGGTCGGGCTCGTTCGACACAGTCATGGCTTCCTCGAGAGTCACCTGCCCCTCGAGCACGAGCTGCAGGAGAGCGCTCTCGAGGCTTCGCATGCCATAGGGTGACTGGTCGCCCGTGCGCAAGTAGGCCTCGAGCTGGTGGATCTTGTTCTCTCGAATCAGATGCGACACGGAGTGGGACGCGAGCAGGACCTCGACCGCGGCCACGCGCCCTTCGCCGGAGGCGAGCTTGCAGAGCCTCTGGGCGATGACGCCCTTGAGGAGCACCGACAGGATGCCGCGGACCTGGTCCTGCACGTCGGCCGGGCACGCCCCCAGCAACCGGTCGATGGCCTTCGCCGCGGAGTTGGTGTGCAGCGTGGCGAACACCAGGATGCCCGCCTCGGCGGCCGACAGGGCGAGGCTCACCGTCTCGAAGTCGCGCAGCTCCCCCACCACGAGCACGTCGGGCGACTCGCGCAGGGCCGATCGGAGCGCCGCTGCGAAGCTCTCGGCGTGCCGGCCGACCTCGCGCTGGGTGACCACGCCCTCGAGCGGCCCGTGCAGGTACTCGATGGGGTCCTCGACCGTGATGATGTGCCGGTTCGACGTCTGGTTGATCTCGCGGATGAGCGCCGCGAGGGTGGTGGTCTTGCCCGAGCCCGTGGGCCCGGTGACGAGGACGAGGCCGCGCGACATGTGCGCCAGCGTCCGGAGCACGGGCGGAAGCCGGAGGGCCTCGAACATCGGCACCGACGTCGGTATCACCCGGAATACCGCCCCCAACCCGTCCGACTGGACGAAGCAGTTGACGCGGAAGCGCCCCACGTCGGGAACGACGTAGGCGAAGTCGAGCTCCTGCTCCTGGTCGAGGCGGTCCTTCTGCTCCGGCGTGAGGAGCTCCATCACGAACCGCCGCGTCTCGTCCTCGGTCAGCACGCGGTACGGCATGGCGATGAGATCGCCGTTGTACCGGACCGTCGGAGGCTTGCCGGCGTGGACGTGGAGATCGCTGGCGCGCTGGTCGGCGGCGACGCGGAGGAATGTGTCGAGGCGGGCCATTCTAGCGGTGCTCGCCCCCGGGGGGCCGGCCCGAAGTGGAGGGAACGTAGGACAGCGAAGGTCTGCCGGGAGACGCGCTCGTGCGGGCGGGGGCGATGGAGCGCGGCGGAGGAGCAGACGAGCCGGCCGGTGGCACCAGCGAGGCGCGCGCCTCCGGCGGGAGAGAGGCGCGGCCCTCGATGTCCTCGATGAAACCGTTGGCCACCAGCATCGAGGCGAAGGCGTTCTTGTCCACCGCCTTCATGAGCGCCTCGTCCGGATCCACCGTCTGCTCCCTCACGAGCCGCTCGAGCTCCGCGTCCATCAGCCCCATGCCCTGGTCCCTGTGCGTGGCGATGACCGAGGCGATCTGGAAGCCCTTCTCCTTTCGGATGAGGTTCGCGATGGCGTCGTTGTTGATCATGACCTCGGTGGCCAAGACTCGGGCGTTCGGGCGATCGATCCGGCGCAGGAGCTGCTGGCAGACCACCGCCCGCAGCGACTCCGCCAGCATCGAGCGGACCAGCGGCTGCTGGCGAGCCGGGAATGCGTGGATCATGCGGTCGATGCTGCTGTCGGCCGAGACCGTGTGCACCGTGCCGAGGACGAGGTGGCCCGTCTCGGCCGCGTTGACCGCGAACTCGATGGTCTCGAGGTCTCTGAGCTCGCCCACCAGGATGACGTCGGGGTCCTGGCGCAAGGTCGATCGGAGCGCGTTCGCGAAGGAGCGCGCGTGCGTGCCCACCTCGCGCTGGTTCACGAGCGACTCGCGCTGAGGGTGCACCACCTCGACCGGGTCCTCGATCGTCACGATGTGCCAGGCGTGCCGCCGGTTGACGTAGTCGATGAGGGCGGCGAGCGTCGTGGACTTGCCGGAGCCGGTCGGGCCACCGACGAGCACCAGTCCCTGCGGGAAGTCGCCGAACGTCTTGACTACCGGTGGCAGCCCGAGGTCGTCGATGTCCGGGATGGCCTGCCGCACCGCCCGGAACACGGCAGCGAGCCCCGTCGACTGCCGGAAGAGGTTCACGCGGAACCTCATCTCGTAGGCCTTCACCTCGTAGGAGAAGTCGATGTCGCGTCCGGCCTCGAGGTCCGCGAGCTGCTGGGGCGTCAACGCGGGCCGGAGCATGTTGCCGAGCTCCTCGTCCGACACGACGCCGCGGCTGATCGGCTGCACCGAGCCCAGACGCTTGACGTAAGGCGGCCTCCCCGCGAACAGGAGGAGGTCGTCCGCCTCGTGGCGCACGGCCGCGACGAGCAGGCGGTCGAGGAGCCCGAGCGAGGCGGCGGTGGCCTCTTTCTCGACGTGCACCTCCCACTTCGCGAGCAGCTCGCGCGCCGCGCGGGCGACCCGCGGAACGCTGTCGTTCAGGCACGCCTGCACGTAGAACGACGCCTGTGGCCCGTTCGGGATCTGCGAAAGAACGCGAAGCACCGTGTGGCGCACGTCGGCGTTCTCGTCGGCTGCGAGCTCCGCGAGCGAGAGGAGCGCGTCGTGCGCGCCCAGCTCGAGCAGGCTCTCGAGCGCCGCGATGCGGAGGTCGGCGCGCTCGAGGGCCATCTTCTCGAGGTAGGGTATGGCCCGCGGATCGCCGAGCTTCGCGCAGGCCTCGACCGCCTGCTCCCGGACCCACCAGTCCTCGTCCTCGGCGGCCGCCCGGAGGACGGCGCCGAGGGCCGCCGGGTCGCGCAGCCGCAAGAGCGCGCCGATGGCGAACCGCCGGATCACCGGGTTCTCGTCCGAGAGGTGCGGGACGACGTGCTCCGTCAGTCCGGTGCCGACGAGCTCGACGAGCGCGTCCATGACGCGCTCGCGCACCCACCAGTCCTGGTCCCGCAGGTAGCCCAGGAGCTTCGGTGTCAGCTCCCCGGTCGGATCGCCCACGCTCCGCGCGACGTGCGCCGCGACGCGGCGGACCTCGGCGACGTGACTGCGCAGCATGCTCAAGATCGCGCGGGACAGATCCACGACGCCCGCCTGGCAGAGCCTGACCAGAGTCGATGTGGCGTCCTTCCGTACCTGCGGGTCGTCGATGTGGAGCGCCTCGACGAGCAGGTCGCCGACCTCCGGGTGGGCCATCTGCTCGAGCCCGCGGATGGCTGCGAGCCGGATCGAGTTGGGCCCGACCCGGATCTTCTGCCGCAGAACCTCCCTCGCCCGTGGCGACCGGTAGCTGCCGAGCGACTCGATGAGCGCCGGGTCCACGTCGTGGGCGAACATGCGCGGCTCGAGCTCGTCGAAGAAGGCGTCCTCCTCGACGAGCTGGCCGAAGGACCGAAACGCCTCGGCCGCGACCCTCCGGTCCCCGTCTGCGAGCGAGTCGCGGACGGCCGCGACCGCGCCCTGCCGGTCCTTGCTGGAGACGGTCCCATCGGCCAGGTAGCGGAGCGCGAGGGCCCGCTCGCGCGGGGAGCCGGAGCGCGCGACCGCCGCGAGCAGGGGTATCGCCCGGTGCCTGGCCTTCGGCACCATGACGTCCATCGCCTCGTGCCGGCCTGCGAAGCTCGGCGACTCTACGAGCTTCGTGAGCAGAGCGAGGGCAGTGGGACCGCCCACCTGGCGCAGGAGGTCGGCGGCGATCTGCCTGAGCTCGCTGCTATCGGAGCCGAGCATTCGGCACAGCGGCTCGTGGGCCTCGACGTCGTTGACGCGCGGGAGGATCGTCGTCAGCACGCGCCGCAGGGCGGGGTCGGCGTCGGGAAGGGCCTTGATGAAGGGCGCGAAAAGCGCCGGATCGAGCGAGCTCTCCGCGATGGCCCCGAAGGCCGTGCAGCGGTTGCGGTGGAGGTGGCCCTCGGCCACGAGCTTGCGATCGAGCAGGAGCGCGAGGAGGCGCTCGACGTCGTTCGCGCCGAGGGCGCCGACCTGGTCGACGAACGACTGGAGCTCCTCCTGGGTGGTCCAGGGCGCCTCCTTGAATTGCCTGAGCGCGTCTCGCCCCCACATCCCCACTGACTCCCACGTCGGCCCGGCCCCCCTTCGGAAGCGGGCGAGGGAGTATACCGAGGATTCGAGGGAGAACGCTCGCCTGATCCACCCCCCGGCGACCCACGTTTTTTGACCGTCGCCGAGCGCCCTCCGTACGATTGCCGTGCCCCATTGCGCCCGGATGCGGGCGCGAGCCGGCCGGTCTCATGCGAATCAGCCTCTCCGCGACGCTCGCCCTCTCGATCACGGGCGCCCTCTGTACCGGCTGTGGCGCCGGTGCCGCGGCGCCGGCGCGGGACGCGCGGGCCGCCGAGCGGGAGAGGGCGCTCGGCGCGCTGCGGGCGCGCGCGCGCGCGAAGGACGCCCGCATCCGCGAGCTCGAGGGCCGGCTCGCGCTGGCACAGGCCGAGGCCCGCGACCTGCGCGAGGTGCTCGCGCGCACCGACGAGCCGCCGCGCGGGACGACCGTACGGATCGGGACCGCGCCCACGGCGCCGATCGAGCCCCTCGAGCCCGTCGAGCCCCTCGAGCCCGTCGAGCCCGACACGGAGAACCGAGGGCCGCGACCGGTGCTGCGCCTCTATGGCCGGCCGTCAATCGTCGCCGAGCCTGTCGCGCTGCCCGCGCTGCCCGCGGGAGTCCCCGACCGCCTCCCGGTCGCGCCGTTGCCCGACGGGGCTCTTCGCAGCCCGGTGTCGGTCGCCGCGCCGCCCTCCGCCCTCGGCGGCCCGTCCGCCCGGCAGCAACCGGACCCCGCCGAGTCGTCCTATCTGCTGGCGCTCCGCCTCGTCCGCGACCGGCGGTTCGAGGACGCGATCACCGCGCTCGACGCGTTCCTTCGCCAGCACCCGGCCCACGCGCGGGCGGGGGACGCGCTGTACTGGCGCGGGGTGGCCCGGTACGCGAAGCGAAGCTACGAGCGGGCGCTGACCGACTTCGAGAGCGTGGTCGAGCGCTTCGGCGACGGCGAGCGTGCGCCCGACGCCATGCTCAAGATGGCCATGTGCTACATGCGAATGGGTGACGCGCGGCGTGCACACGCCCTGTTGCGGCGGGTGCGGCAGGAGTTCCCGAACAGCGTGGCGGCGCGGATGGCGTCGCAGGAGGACGCTTCATGAACCGGGCTTGGGGTCGTTTTCTCTGCGTCGCCGCGGCGCTCTCGTTGGTGTGTCCGCGCGCGCGGGCGCAGATGGGCCCGGAGGAGCGCTCGGAGGACTACTGGGTCGACGTGGACGCCCCGCCCGAGGCCGCGCCGCGCACGGGAGGGCCGGTGAGCCTGGAGGAGGCACGCGGAACCGGGCGCGGCCTGCGGCTCGGCGGCGGCACCCTCGGGCCGCGCACGGTGCCCGACACCTACACGGTCCGGCGCGGCGACACGCTCTGGGACGTCACCGGCCGCTTCTACGGCAACCCGTGGCAGTGGCCGCGCGTCTGGTCCTACAACCCCGAGATCACCAACCCGCACTGGATCTACCCGGACGATCGCCTGAGGCTCGTGCCGGAGGGCGCCCAGGCCGCGAGGCTCCCGGGCACGCGAGAAGAGGTCCGGGTCGCGCAGCGGCCGCGTGCGGGCAGCGTGTTCCTGCGCGATCAGGGCTTCCTCGACGCCGACGCGCTGCGAACGTCCGGGATCATCGTCGGCTCGCCCGAGGAGCACATGCTCCTGTCGCCCTACGACGAGGTGTACATCGAGTTCGAGGAGGGCACACAGATGCGGCCCGGGATGCAGCTCACGGTCTTCCGCCCGATGGAGCCGGAGGAGCGTGAGGAGGCCGAGGAAGGCACGCTCGTACGGATCTTCGGGACCGTCGAGCTTCGTAGCCTGGACCAAGAGCGGAACATCGGCCGCGGGACGATCACCGAGGCCCTCGATCCGATCGAGCGAGGCTATCGAGTCGCCGACATGCCGCGCCGCTTCGAGCTCGTTCAGCCGGTCACCAATCAGGCGAGCGTGCAGGCGCGGGTCGTCGCGGCGCTGCGCCCGCACATGATGCTCGGCGACTACCAGGTGATCTTCGTGGACGCGGGCGCCGAGCAGAGCGTCCAGGTAGGCAACCGCTTCTTCGTCCTCCGCCAGGGCGACATCTGGCGCGAGAGCTTGCCCGGCACCGAGCGCGAGGCCGGCGCCACGCTCCCGGGCGCGCGGGAGCCGGCCGAGTACCCCGACGAGATCGTCGCCGAGGCCCGCGTGGTGAACGTCCGCCCGACCTCGTCGACGCTGATCGTGACGCGCTCGACCACCGAGGTCGTGCTCGGCGATCGCGCGGAGATGCGTCAGGGTTACTGATTCGTCGGCCCGGGCTCGCGGAGACGTCTCTCGGAGATTGCGGCGAGGGCCTCCCACGGGCGATGATCTCGCCCATGACGGCCGAGGCGGAGGAGCTGAGGCGCGCGCTCTCGCGCGAGCAGGACAAGCTCCGCGCGCTTCAGGACATCGGGGCGGCGCTCGGGTCGACGCTCGACCTGAACGAGCTCCTGGTCCTGGTCCTCGACCGCGTCTCCCGCCTCATGGAGGCCGACCGCTCGACGCTCTACCTCCTCGACGAGGACACCGGAGAGCTGTGGTCCAAGGTGGCACAGGGCGAGGAGACGCAGGAGATCCGACTCCAGGTGGGGGAGGGCATCGCGGGCTGGGTCGCCAGGCACGGCCGATCCCTCAACATCAAGGACGCCTACCAGGACCCGCGGTTCGACGCCGAGTGGGACCGCCGGACCGGGTACCGAACGCGCTCCATCCTGTGCGTCCCGATGAAGAACCAGCACGGCCGCACGATCGGGGCCATCCAGGTGCTCAACAAGCGCGAGGGGTACTTCGTCACGGAGGACGAGCAGCTCCTCGTCGCGCTCGCGTCGCAGGCGGCGGTGAGCATCGAGAACTCGAAGCTGTTCCTGTCGATGGTGGGCAAGAACGTGGAGCTCCTCGAGACCAAGGAGCAGCTCGAGCGCAAGGTCCGAGAGCTGGACGTGCTGTTCGAGATCGCGCAGGTGTCCGCAAGCGCCCAGGAGCTCGACGAGCTGCTCGAGGGCGTGCTCGCGCGCGCGATGCGAGCCATCGACGCCGAGGCCGCGTCCATCCTGCTCGCGGACGAGGACACCGGCGAGCTGCGGTTTCGCGCTGCGGTGGGCGGAGAGCCCGAGGCCGTCCGCCGGTTGAAGGTCAAGGCGGGCCAGGGCATCTGCGGCTGGGTGGCGCAGAGCGGCCGGCCGCAGGTCGTCAACGACGTGGGCTCGGACCCGAGGCACTCGCGGGAGATCTCCGAGGAGATCGGCTACCACCCGCGGTCGGTGCTCTGCGTACCGCTCTCGTGGGACGAGGGCGTGGGAGCGCTCGAGCTGCTCAACAAGTCGCAGGGCAAGGGCCCCTTCACGCCCGACGACGTCAAGCTCGCGACCATGATCGCCGGGCACGTCTCGACGGCCATCGGCCTAGCGCGATCACGGGCGCGGCGCGAGCGGGAGGACCGGCTGTCCACCATCGGGCAGTTCCTGTCCGGCGTGCTCCACGACCTGAAGACACCGATGACCGTGATGCACGGCTACGCCCAGCTCATGGCGCAGGAGGAGGACCCGAAGACGCGCGCGCAGTACGCCGAGCTCGTCCAGCGGCAGGTGGAGCTGATCAGCGCCATGACCCGGGAGACGCTGGCCTTCGCGCGCGGTGACCGCAAGCTCTGGGTGCGCAAGGTCTACCTCCACAAGTTCTTCGAGGAGGTCCGGGAGCAGCTACGGCGCGAGCTCGAGGAGAAGAACGTGGACGTGCACCTGCACCTGCACGATCGGGGCATCGCCCACTTCGACGCCCACAAGATCCAGCGCGCCGTCCACAACCTCGCCCGCAATGCGGCCGAGGCCATCGGCGGCTCTGGCGGGAGCTTCGCGATCGGCGTCGACCGGCACGCGGACGACGGCGCGCTCGTGCTCACGTTCACCGACGACGGCCCCGGCATCCCCGAGCCGATGATGGAGAGCCTGTTCGCGCCCTTCGCGACGCACGGCAAGGCAGAGGGCACCGGCCTGGGCCTCGCTATCGTCCGCCGCATCGTCGAGGACCACGAGGGCACCATCGACGTACGCAGCCAGCCGGGCGAGACGACGTTCACGATCACGCTGCCGCAGCGTGCGCATCTCGGATCCGAGCTGCCTCCGCCGCGCGAAACCGAGGGGCAGGGAGGGAGACCCGCGCTGTGAGCATGGACGGTTCGGACGGGCGGGAGCTCGTCGGTCAGACGTTGATGAACAAGCTCGAGGTGCTGCGGCTGATCGGAGCCGGCGGCATGGGAGCGGTCTACGAGGTCCGTCACCTCCTCACCAAGCACCACCGCGCGCTCAAGCTCCTGCATCCGCAGTTCGCGAAGAGCCCCGAGGTCGTGGCGCGCTTCGTCCGCGAGGCCGGGGTGGCAGGGACGCTCCGGAGCGAGCACGTGGTGGAGACGTTCGACGCGGGGCAGCTCGAGGACGGCTCGGCGTACGTCTTGATGGAGCTGCTCGAGGGGAGGTCTCTGGCCGGCCTGCTCGAAGAGCGGGGAAGGCTCGAGGCAGCTCACGCGGCCCGGCTCGTGTGGCAGGCGTGCGAGGGCGTCGCCGTCGCGCACGCAGCCGGCATCGTCCACCGTGACCTCAAGCCCGACAACCTGTTCGTCGTCCGTCGCGAGGACGGACGCGAGACCGTGAAGCTCCTCGACTTCGGCATCTCGAAGTTCACGACCGGCTACGAGCACGCGGGGACGCTGACCTCCGAGGGCAGCATGATGGGGACGCCCTACTACATGTCCCCGGAGCAGGCGAAGGGCGCCAAGGACGTGGACGAGCGCGCCGACATCTACGCGCTCGGCGTGATCCTGTACGAGGCGTTGACCGGCCTCAGGCCCTTCGACGAGGACAGCTTCCCGGCGCTGGTCATCAAGATCCACACCGGCGAGTACAGACCGGTTCTCGATCTGCGCCCGGAGCTGGATCCGGCGATGGCGGACGTCGTCCATCGCGCCATGCACGTCGATCCCGCCGAGCGCTTCGCGAGCGCGCGCGAGCTGCAGGATGCGCTCCGGCAATTCGTCGACGAAGAGCTGCCGGCGCGGGCGAGCCGCGCCTCGACGCGGCAGTCGCTCGACGACACCGTCGCGGCTTCGGCGGCTCCCGGAGCGGCGCGCGCCGCCCCGACCCCGGCGCCCACGTCGGTCCCCCCCGGGCCGGCGCCGAGGCGAGCTCCTCTCGTCGCCGGGGTCGCGCTCGGGCTCGTAGGCGCGGTCGCCGGCGTCGCGGCGCTCTCGATGTCGGGCCCCTCGGACGACGCGGTGCAGGCGGCCCCCGAGCCGACCGAGAGCGCACCGGAGCCGGACCGTCCGATCGCCGCCGCGCCGGCCCCGGTCCCGGCGGCAGTCGAACCGGGCACCGCCGTCGAGCGTGCCCGGGACGCGGGCGCGCCGGCCGCCGAGGCGCCTGCGCCGCCCCCCGACTCGCCGCGGCCGGCCAAGGTGCGCCCGGGCGCTCGGCCACGACCGCAGCCGGCCGGCGCGAGCCGGGCCGCGAAGGCCGGTCTCGACACGGACAACCCCTACGGAGAATGAATGGACCGCCTGTTTGGATTGGGAGCGTTCGCGCTCGCCGTCGCCCTGTCGAGCCCGGCCCTCGCGCAGCAGGAGGTCTCCCCACAGGCGCGGGCCGAGGCGCGGGAGCGCTTCGAGCGCGGGCTCGAGCTCTACGAGGAAGGGCAATTCCGGGCGGCGCTCGCCGAGCTCGAGCAGGCCTACGAGGTCGCGCCCGCCTACCAGGTGCTCTACAACCTGGGGAAGGTGTACGCGCAGCTCGGCGACGCGGTGCGCGCGACCGACGCCTTCGACCAGTATCTGCGCGAGGGCGGCGCCGACATCCCGGACGAGCGCCGCGCGGAGGTCGAGCAGGACCTCGAGAGGCAGCGGGCGCGGATCGCGCGCGTCATGGTGCGCACCAACGTCGACGGCTCGACGGTCATGGTGGACGGGGCCGACGTCGCGACGACACCCCTCGACGAGCCGCTGCGCGTGACGGCGGGCGAGCACGTGATCGGCGCACGGGCGCCGCGGCACGACGCCGCGACCCGGCGGATCCAGCTCGCCGGCGGAGTCCTCGAGTCGGTCGAGCTCGAGCTGCACGAGGTGACCGAGGAGCGGGGGGCGATCCGCGTCCGCTCCGATGTCCCGGGCGTCCGGGTGCTGGTGGACGGAGAGGTCGCCGGAACGACGCCGCTCGACGGGACCCTGTCGGTTCCGCCGGGGCGGCACGTCGTCGAGGGCCGCCGCGCGGGATACGAGAGCGCCCGTGAGACGGTGGACGTGGAGAACGCGGCCGAGGCGGTCGTGCGGCTCGACATGCGGACCGATCCGGAGGCACGGCCGGACGAGCTCGGGCGGCTCAGGCTTCGCGTGCCGGACGCTGCCTTCGTCCTCTGGGTGGACGACCGAGAGATGGACGCGCCCGGGGGGAGCGTGGAGCTGCCCGTCGGGGCGCACGACGTGCTGCTCGAGGTCGCGGATCGGGAGCCCGTCCGAGAGACCATCGAAGTGCCGGCTTCGGGCGCGGTCGAGCTCGATCCCGAGCTCGAGTGGACCGCCGACGCGCGTCAGGAGCGGGTCGACGAGGCGAGCTTGCTGCGCACCCTGGGCTGGAGCTTCGGGCTCGGCGGCGTCGTGCTCGCGGGCCTCGGAGCGCCGCTCTTCTTCCACGGCCACGCGGAGTATCGCCAATCCGACGACGACTACGCGGCGCTGCGGGAGGAGTTCATGACGTGTACCGGCGAGTACGACGCGTGCGTCGCGATGTACCAGGGGCGGCTCGATGAGCTGAACGACGATCGCAGCTTCTGGCTGTGGGTACGCAACTTCGCGGGTGGAGCGGCGCTGCTCGGTGGGGCCGCGCTCGTGGCCGGCGCCGTCCTCCTGGCGATCGCGCCGTCGGACGAGAGCATCGACAGGGCGGCGCGCGCCGGCGCCGAGCCCCGGCTGCGCCTCGGCGTGGGGCCGGGCTCGGTCTCGCTCTCCGGCGCGTTCTGACGGAAAAGGAAAGGGCCCCCGCGAACGCGGAGGCCCGACCGTCCCGGATGTCGCGCGGGGCTAGCTGAAGTCCTTCTCCATCCGCTCCTGGTCTTCCTTGCAGCGGATGCACAGGGTCGTCTCCGGCCGCGCCTCGAGGCGCTTGAGGCTGATGGGCTCCTCGCAGTTCTCGCAGATGCCGAAGGAGCCGTCGTCCATCTTCTTGAGCGCCTTGTCGATCTTCTGGAGGAACACGCGCTCGCGGCCGCGCAGGCGGAACGTGAAGGACTGGATGTACTCGCTCGAGGCCAGGTCCATCTCGTCGGGCAGGTCGTTCGCGTCGAGGGTCATGTCCTCGGCCATGGTCGCCTGCGCTCGCTGGATGACGGCGGCCCGCTTCTCCTCGAGGATCTTGCGAAACCGCTTCAGGTCGGTCTTCTTCATGGGCTCTCTTACCCCCGAACCCCCGAAAAATGGGGCGGGTGAGAATAACGCCCCCGAGGGGCGAGTCAAGGGCTGCGGCGCCCCGATCAGGCCGGGGCGCGCGGGCCGGGGGCTCGGGCGGGGGCGGCTCGGAACCGGCGGTCGAAGAGGCGGACGCGCCGCAGGAGCAGGTCGAGGAGGAAGAGCCCGAGGGCGACGAGCAGGAGCGTGGGCCAGAGCTCCTCGTGGTGGGTGATCTTCTCGCCGCGCGGGTCGAAGAGGGCGTCCGGGCTCGGCTCGGCCCCGCCGCCCGTGACCTCGGCCGCGCGGTTCAACAGCGAGAGGTCCGGCTCGAGCGTCATGTACTCGCGCGGGTAGGGGTTCGCGATCTGCGCCTGGCTCTCGGCGACGAGGTCGCCGTCGCGCCGGTGCTCGGCCGTCAGCACGAACGAGCCGAACCGCTCGAGGGGCAGGCTCGCCTCGTATCGCCCGGGAGCGGTCTGGCGGAGCGCGACCTCCCGCTCCTCGCGCTGGGCGCGGGGGGCGCCCATGGGGCCGACCACCTTCACCGTCGAGTCGAGCCCGTTCAGGAAGCTGTCGTCGCCGCCGATCGCGTCGACCACGACGCGCGCCTCCCCGTCCCGCACGTCGGCCGCCATGTCGAGCGTCTGGCGGCGCCTCTGGCGCATGTGCTCGCGGACGAGCTGGGCCCAGAAGCGCGAGAACCCGGGCCACCTCAGCCACTCGACCGCCCAGCGGTTCTTGACGTCGCTGGTCCACGCCATCGACCAGCCGAGGCCCACGCGCCATCGGGCGAGGATTGGCTCGGCGAGCTCGCTCTGGAGGACGAGCTGGGCGGGGTGGGGCTTCATGCGCGTCGCGACGTAGCCGTGGAGGAAGGGCGCGGTGCGCACGTCCACGCCGCGCAGGAAGTCCGCCCGATCGACCACCGACGGCTGGAAGTACTCCTCGACGGCGCTCGAGCGCGCGACCGTGGTCGTCTCCCGCATGAAGATGCGCGGGATGTTGTGCGGGTCGTTCGTGAAGTAGGGGCGGCCTCCCCCGAGGTTCGCGACGCTCTGGAGCAGCGCCCGGTTCACGTCGGCCCCGAGCCCGACCGTCGAGACCGTGATCCCCTCGGCCCGCATCGCCTGGGTGAGCTCGGGGATGCCCTGCTCGGGCGACTGCCCGTCCGTGAGCAGGATGACGTGCTTGATGCGCGCGCGGGTCACGGCCAGGTCCTGGTAGGCCATGTCCATCGCCGGGAAGATGTTGGTCCCGCCGCGCGCGGCGAGCCGGCCGATGTCCCGCAGGATGGTCATCCGGTTGCGCGCGCTCTGCATCCGCACCACGCGCTCGGGTGACGAGTCGAACCCGACCACCGCGATGTAGTCGTCCGGCCCGAGCATCTCGGCGGTGGCACGGGCGGCGTCCTTCGCCAGCTCGATCTTCTGGCCGTTCATCGAGCCGCTCTTGTCGATCACGAGCGCGAGGGCGAGCGAAGGCTGGTCGCGCCGCCGCTCCGAGTCCATCCGCACGGGCAGGATCTGCTCCATGCGCGTGCCCTGCCAGCCGCCGAGCCCGAAGGCGTCCTCGCCTCCGGCCATCAGGAAACCGCCGCCGAGGTCGCGTACGTAGCGCTCGATGGCGTCCATCTGAGTGAGCGACACCTGGTCGGCGGACACGTCGCTCAGGATGAAGAAGTCGTAGCGCTCGAGCTCGCGCACGCTCGTGGGGATCGCCCGCGGGTTGCGCACGTCGACCTCGTAGTCGGCTGCGGTCAGGGCCTGGGCGAGGTAGGACGCGCGCCCCCGCGCGCCCTCGACGTAGAGCACCGTCGGCCGGCCCGGCACGACGGTGGACGTCTCGAATTCGTTGTTCGCGGCGAAGCGGTCGGCGCCCCCGGGCTCGACGGAGAGCCTGTAGGTGACCGGCCCGGCGATCCGCACGATCGAGTCGAACTCGACCTCGTTGTCGCCGCGGGCGAGCTCGACGTCGCGCACGCCGTCGAGCCCGTTGATGGTCTCGCCCTGGTACAGGCGGACCCGCGCGCGCCCGGGACGGCTCGCGAACAGGCGCGCGCGTACGTGGAACGGCTCGCCGACCTCGATCCGGTCGGGCAGGTCCATCGAGCGGACGGCCACTTCGTGTGGCGCACCGCGGCGCATCGGATGGTGGAAGAGACGCACGCCGAAGCGGGCCGCGCGGCTCGCCTCGGCGAGCACGTCGCCCTCGGTCTGACCGCCGTCCGATATCAGGACGACGCGGCGCAGGTGCCCGGGTGGGAACAGGCCGTAGGCGAGCTGCAGCGCGGACTGGAGGTCGGTGCCCGCGCCCCGGTCGCCCGCGGGGCGTTCGATCGGCGGGATCTCCTCGGTGCCGTCGGCCAGCGGCACGACGCGAGCGTCCCGGGCGAAGGAGACGAGCTGTACGTCGTTGTCGCCGCGGGCGTCCCAGGTCTCTTGCACGAGGCCGCGGGCGTCGGCGAGCGCCTCGTCGGTGACCGACTCCGACACATCGACGAGGAACACCGTGCTCACGCGGGTCGTCTCGGTCGTGCGAGCCAGGCGCGAGAGGGCGAGCGCGAGCACCGCGACCAGGACGACGCGCAGCCCCACCGCCAGCCAGCGCTGAGCGCGCGGGAGGTCGGCGAGCGACCGCGTCGCCACCCAGACCAGGAGCGGCGCGACGCCGAGCCCGAGGAGCATCCCCGGGGCGAGCAGCTCGTAGCGCTCGCTCCGGAGGTCGAAGGCCAACGAGTCGGCCGACGCCCAAGGCCAAAGGACAAGGCCGAGCACGCCGCTCGCGAGCGCCACGAGCACGAGCTCGAGGACGAGGAACGCGCGCCGGCTCATACCGTCCACCGCCGGTGGTAGGTGAACCACTCGGCCACCAGGATCAGGACGACGGCGAGGACCAGGTAGATCCAGAGCTCGCGCCGCACCCCGGCCTTGCCTACCGTCGGCTCGTCCGCGGTCCGGTCCTCCGCGAGCTGGAGCGCCTGCGCGGGCTCGATCTGCGCCTCCTCGCTCGGGCCGAGGTTGGCGGCGAAGACGGACTCCTCGGCGCCGGCGCGCAGCGTGTAGAAGCCGGCGACGTCGCCCGCGTACACGGCGCGGCCCTCGACGACGGGGACCTCGCGCTCTTCGCCCCGCGGGTCGACGATGACGGCCGACCCGACGCCCGCAGGCACCGGGACGTGCCACGTCTCGCCCGTCCGGTAGCTCGAGACGTAGCCGGCGTCCTCCTCGACGAACCAGTCGACGGCGTTGATGAGGAACAGCGGCCAGGCGATACGGAGGGCCAGGTCGCTCCGGCGCACGTCGAACGTGATCGCCGCGATCCGGTGCCCGCCCCGGGTCCCGGCGACGAGGAGCGGCCCGCGCTCGTCGGCGGCGACCGCCCTGTCGCCCTCCTCGAGCCGGACGAGCAAGGCGTCGGCGACGTTCACGTCGGACAGGGCCATGAACTGGACGAGGGGATGGTCTCCGTCCACGCGATCGAAGAACGGGCGCTCGATGGTCCCCTCGACCTCGAAGGGTCCCTCGACGCCCTCGGCCGGAGCCGGGTACAGGTAGACGGCGTGACTGTCGGGCCGCGTGGGGGGGACCCAGCCGTCGAAGATCACCACGTCGAAGCGGCCCTCGGCGGGGTACCGATCGGGCGTGATCTCGACGACCTCCAGGTACTCGTCGAGCAGGAGCGCGGCCTGGAGGTACAGGTTGCCCGGCGAGACGGCGAGGATCCGGGCGCGCCGGCGCTCGGGCAGCCGCGCGTAGGCCCGATCGTCGGCGGGCAGCATGTCGTGCGTCCCGTCCGCGAGCGACAGGCGCGCCTCGAGCGTGCGATCGGCGCCCGAGACGTTGCGGAAGAACCGGCGAAGCCGCTCGCCCGCCTGGACCGTCAGGCGCTGGACGTCGATGGGCTCGCCGTCGCCCAAGAGCGACAGCTCGATCGCCTCGTCGTGCTCGCTCGGGTTCCAGAGCTCGACGAGCACCTCGCTCTGGCTCTTGTCGAGCGGGTAGCGGCGTACGCTGAACGCCGTGATGGCGACGTTGCGCGCGCCGGACCCGATCGGGACGAAGCTCGTGCGGACTCCGTCGGCCTCGAGGCGCGCGAGCACCTCGCCCGCCGGGCCCAGGCGGCCGTCCGAGACGACGACGACCTCGGCGTCGGGCTCGCCGCGGAGCACGTCGGCGGCGAAGGAGAGGCCCGCCCCGAGGTCCGCTGCTACGTCGGTGGGCGACAGCGCGTCGAGCGACTCGAAGAGGACGCGCGGCTCGCCGGTCAGCGGGCTCACCGGAGTCGTCGTGGCATCCATCTGGGCGACGATCATGCGGTCGGCCGGCCCGAGCCCCTCGATGAGGCTCCGCACCTCCTGCTTCGCCCGCGTCATCCGGCCGCCTTCGACGTCGGTCGCCTGCATCGACGCGCTCGCGTCCACCAGGGCGACGAGCGTCCGCCCGGTGCGCGTCGCGCCTGCGTACCGCGGGTCGCCGAGCGCGAAGGCGAGCAGGGCGACGATCGCCAGCGCCAACAGGAGCGACAGGATGCGCTTGAGCTGGCTGAACAGGCGCGTCGTCTGCTTCTCGGCGAGCACCCGCTCCCAGAGCTTGACGAAGGGCACCTCGACCTGACGGCGCCGGAGCTTGAGCAGGTACAGCACCGTCACGGCCGCCCCGAAGCCGCCGAGGACCGTCAGCACCTGGGCCAGCGTGAGGCCGGTCAGCTCCATGACGGCGTCATCCGATCATGCCTCCGCGCCGGAGGATCCCGAGGACCGCCTCGTCGAACGGGACGCTGGTCTCCACCGCGAAGTGGGGGACGTGCTTCTGCGTGCAGAAGTCCTCGATGCGTCGCCGGTACGCAGCGTGGACCTGCGCGTAGCGGTCCAGGATCTTCGGGGTGACGGTGACCTCGCGCTCCTCGCCGGTCTCCGTGTCGACCAGCCGCACGTCGCCGTGGAGGGGAGGGCGCACCTCGACGGGGTCGAACACCTGGATGACGTAGGGCTCGAACTTGGCATACCGGAGGGTGTTGATCCCCTCCTCGAAGCCGGCCGGGTCGTAGAGGTCGCTGATCAGCACGGCGACCCCGCGCCGCTTGTTCTGCGCGGCGAACGTGCGCATGGCGTCGGCGATCCCCGTGCGTCCGTCGGCGCGCACCGGGCGCAGGAAGTCGAAGACCTTGAAGATGCGGTTCTTGCCGCGCGTGGGCGCGAGCCGCCCCATCATCACGTCGGCGAAGGTGAGCACCGAGACGCGGTCCAGGTTCGCGAGCGCGATGTACGCGAGCGCAGCGGCGAGCTTCTTGCCGTAGTCGAGCTTGGGCGGGTCGCCGAAGGCCATGGAGGTCGACGTGTCGAGCAGGACGTAGACCGAGAGGTCTTCCTCCTCCTCGAAGAGGCGCAGCAAGAGCCGCCCGTGGCGCTGGTAGACGTTCCAGTCGAGGTACCGGAAGTCGTCGCCGGCGGCGTACTGTCGGTGGTCTGCGAACTCGATCCCGCTGCCCGTCTTCTTCGACCGGCGCTCGGCGCGCGTGCGGCCCGCGTACAGGCGGCGAGACACGATGGCCAGGTACTCGAGGCGGCGCTGGAACTCCTCGTCGAAGAGATCGTCACCGCCCGCGGAGGACGCCTTCCGGACCGCGGCGCCCCTGCTCTTGCGCAGCCAACCGAGCATGCGCCTTACTCTTTGGCTTCCTTCACCGTGGCGAGGATCTCGTCGAGCACCTGATCGGTCTGCACGCCCTCCGCCTCGCCCTCGAAGTTGAGGATCACGCGGTGGCGGAGCGCCGCCTTGGCCACCTTGCGCACGTCGTCGACGGACGCGCTGAACCGCCCGTCGAACAGAGCCTGCACCTTGGCCCCGATCAAGCACGCCTGAGCGCCGCGCGGGCTGCCGCCGAACCGGACGTACCGCCGCACCTTCTCCGGCGCGTCGGGGCGCTCGGGGTGGGTCGCCTCGAGGACGCGGATGGCGTAGTCCTGCACGTGACGGGCGACGGCCACGTCGCGGACGACCTTGCGCATCTGGAGGATCCGCTCGCGGTCGAGCGCGGGCTCGATGTGCGGCGTGTCGGCGCCCGTCGTGCGGTCCAGGATCTGGTGCAGCTCCTCACGGCTCGGGAACTCCACGTGCAGCTTGAGGAGGAAGCGGTCGAGCTGCGCCTCGGGCAGGGGGTAGGTCCCCTCCATCTCGAGCGGGTTCTGCGTGGCGAGGACGAAGTAGGGCTCCTCGAGCCGATGGGTGGTCTTTGCCACCGTGACCGAGTGCTCCTGCATGGCCTCGAGGAGCGCGCTCTGGGTCTTCGGCGTGGCACGGTTCACCTCGTCGGCGAGCACGACGTGGGCGAAGATGGGGCCCGGGCGGAACTCGAAGCTCTTGCCGCGCGCGTCGTCCTCGCTGATCACCGTGGTGCCGAGGATGTCCGCCGGCATGAGGTCCGGCGTGAACTGGATGCGCGAGAACTGGAGCCTGAGCGCGTCGGCGAGCGAGCGCACGAGCATGGTCTTGCCCAGGCCGGGGACGCCCTCGAGCAACGCGTGGCCGCCCGCGAGCAGGCAGGTGAGGGCGCCGTCGAGGATCTCGGTCTGGCCGACGATCATCTTGCCGACCTCGGCGCGGACCCTCTCCATGTCCTCGTGGAACCGCTCCACGAGCAGCTTGGGATCGATGGTGTCTTCGGTCATTCGTCGTCTCTCGGGCGGATGAGCTGGAAGTAGCGGCGCACGTAGAAGCGGTAGCCCGGGGGGATCTCGTCGGTCTCGAGCACTTCCTCGGCGTGGCTCGAGTAGTCGGTGTAGACCTCGCTGTAGCCGCGCGAGGCGAAGCCACGGTCGGCGGCGCTCAGGATGACCTCGCTGCGCGACGGGCCCTCGGACTGCTCGCCTTGCACGCGGATGTTGCGGCGCGTCGAGTCGAGCCGCGTCGGGTCGTCGAGCATCTGCGGGTCGTGCCCGGTCCCCGCGCCGGGGCCCACGCTCGCCTGGCCGCCCTGTCCCTGTCCCTGGCCCTCGCGCTCGGCGCCCATCCCCGGGATCTCGAGCTGCGCGTTGCCCTGGCCGCCCGGCGTGAGCGCGCGGGCGCCCTGGCCCTGCTGGTTGCCGCCCTGCTGCCCCTGGCCGCCCTGACCGCCCTGGCCCTGCTGGCCTCCGGGCATCACGAGCGGCACGCCCTCGCCGTCGCCCTGCCCGCGGGCGCGGAGCACGAAGCGGTCCATGCGGCCCTGCCCACCCCGTCCGCCGCCCTGCTGGCCCTGCTGGCCATTCTGGCCGTTCTGGGCCTGCTGCTGGCGCTGCCGGCGGAGCATCTCGCGGAGCTGGCGGAGCTGCTCGGTGAGCTGCTGCATCTGCTCCTCGGTCATCTGCTGCTGCGCCATCCGGTTCAGGTCCTCGGCGCCACGGTCGAGGGACTCGGCGGCCTGCTCGTTCATCTCGCGGCGCAGGTCCTCCGCCGCCTGCTGCATCTCGCGACGCAGGCGCTCGAGCTGACGCTGCTGTTCCTGGGCCTGCTGCTGCTCGCGCTCGAGCCGCTCGAGGTCCCGCCGCCGCCGCTGCAGAAGGCGCCGCTCGCGCTCGGAGAGCTGGTTCTTCTCGCGCTCCCGCTGGAGCAGGCGCTGCATCTGCTCGCGCTGGCGCTCGATCTCGCGCTGGATCTCCTCGGGTGAGCGCCGCTCCTCGGCCGCCCGCTCGAGCGCCTGCCGGAGCCGCTCGAGCTCGGCGCGGCTCGGGGGCTCGGTCCGGAGCTGGTCGGCGAGCTCGCGCATCGCCTGCTCGGCGCGGGCCGCGTCCCCGTCCCGCAGGGCCTCCGAGGCGGCCTCGGTCAGGCTCGCGCGGCGGAGGTCGTCCCCGAGCTCGGCCAGCGTGTCACGGAGGGCCTCGGCGTCGAGCGTCCGTCCCTCCGCGATGCGCCGCTCGAGCTGCGTGATGCGCCGCAGGGCCTCGGTGCGGTCGAGGCGCCTGTCGGCCAGATCCTCCATGAGCTGGTTGAACCGGCGCGCGGCGTCGCGGACCTCGTCCTCGGTGTCCGGGTCGTTGACGAGCTCGTCGAGCCCGCCCGCGAACGCGTCGATGTCGTCCGCGTGCAAGAGCAGCGGCGAGAGCTGCGAGGTGACCTCCACGGGGGCACGCTCGGGCACCTCGAGCAAGGCGAGGACGGCCACGCCCGCGCCGACGCCGACGGCGGCCACCAGATCGCGGGGCACGCGCATCGGCATGGCGCGCCGGGGCTCGAGCTCGGACGCGTGCGCGAGCGCGTCCTCGATCGCGGCCTGCATGAACGGCGTCCGCTCGGAGGCGGGCAGCTCGGCGAACTCGAGCGCGCTCGCCACGCGCGAGCGCAGGCCGTGGGCGCGATCGAGCCGCTGTGCGGGAACGAGTCGGCCCACCGGCCGAAGCGCGCCCACGAGCAGGCCGAGGGCGGGCAGCGCGGCCGCAGCCCACAAGAAGGGCATCGCCTCGGCGCCGACCGCGGCGCCCGCCTTCACCAGCGCGACGGCGAGACCCGCGACCCCGAGCCCGGCCACCGACAGCGTGGTGCCGGCGTCGAGCGCGCGCTGCAGCCGCATGCGGCGCGCGACGGCGCGGGCGGGGCGTCGGATGGGGGAGAGATCGGTCATCGAGTCGGCGTCGGGTGCTCGTAGTAGACGTTGGGCGCACCCGGAAGGTTCCGCAAACCCCGCGGAAGAACCCGCGACGAGCCACTCCTCCGGAGGATAGCAGGCACCGTCGGGGCGGCGCCCGTCGGGACGACAACGGGACCGAGGCCCCGGCTATTCCAGACCCTCGAAGACGGAGTGTCCTTGGCCGCGGTGCCTGAGGACCAGGGCCTCGAGCCGCTCGCCCGCCTCGAAGCGGCCGCGGCCGGCGGGGAGAATCACCACGGCGTCGGCGCCCACCATCGAGGGGAGGGAGCCCGACCCCTGGAGGCGCGACAGCCGCGCGAGCAGGCGGCCCTCCTCGCGCGCGAGGCTGGCACGCGCGAGCTCGATGCGTCCGGCCTTTCGCTCGTGCGGCTCGGCGAGCTCGACCACGACGGGGGAGGGGTGGGGTGCGGGGTCGCCCAGCATCCGGCGGAGCCCGGGCCGCACGAACACCTCGAAGGTCACCGCGGCGCTGACCGGGTTGCCCGGGAGCCCGACGACGGGCACCCGCCCGCGCGTGCCGAAGGTGATGGGCTTGCCCGGCTTGATGCGGACCTTCCACAGATCCACCGTCACACCCGCACGCCGGAGCGCCTCGTGCACGAAGTCGTACTCGCCGACCGAGACGCCGCCGGTCGACAGGACGACGTCGGCGCGGAGCGCGTCCTCGAGAGCCCGTGTGATGGCGTCCGCGTCGTCCGGAGCGACGGGGAGCACGCGTGGCACCGCGCCGGCGCTCTGCACGAGCGCGGCGAGCGCGAACGCGTTGGTGTTGACGATGGTCCCGGGCTCGGGCGGATCCGACACGTCCCGGAGCTCGTCCCCCGTCGACAGGAGCGCGACCACGGGGCGCCGGAAGACCGTGACGTGCGAGATGCCCTGGCTCGCGAGGAGCGCGATCTCGCCGGCACAGAGGTGCGCGCCGCGCGCGAGCATCACCGACCCCGCCTCGAGGTCGCTCCCCCGCGCCCGGACGTGCGCCCCCGGCCGGGGCGCGACGCGCACGTGGACCCGGTCTCCGTCGCGATCGGTGTCTTCCTGGATCACGACGGAGTCGGCGCCCTCGGGCAGCGGCGCGCCGGTGAAGATTCGCAGGACGGTGCCTTCCCCGAGCGGCGCCGGCAGCGGTCCGCCCGCGCGCGACTCGCCTGCGACGGGCATCACGGCCGGCGCCTGCGCGCACGCGGAGGCGAGCTCCGAGGCGCGCACCGCGTAGCCGTCCATGGCGCTGTTGTCGAACGGGGGCAGATCGCGCCGCGCGCGCAGCTCCTCTGCGAGGAACCTCCCGTCCGCTTCGAGCAGCCCGACCCGCTCGACTCCGACGGGCTCGTAAGCCGGCATCATCCGCGCCAGCGCCTCGGCGATCGAGATCACGGGCGGTACCCTACTCCCCCGACGGCGTGGGGGGTAGCTGCGGGCTGAACCCGGCGGCGTCGCCCGCGCAGCGCGGCCGGTCTATACTTCGAGCATGGCAAGCGCCGCGCGCCGACCGAACGCCGCCACGGCCACGGATCTGGCTGCCCTGCCCGACGGGTGCCCTGCCGAGGTGATCGCCGGCGTCATCGTCGAGAAGGCGGCGCCGAGCTACGAGCACGGCGACGCACAGAGCGCGCTCGCCGAGATCCTCAAGCCTCCGTTCCAGCGCGGCCGCGGCGGGCCCGGCGGCTGGTGGATCGCGACCGAGGTCGAGATCGAGCTCGAGACGCACGAGGTCTACCGCCCCGATCTCGTAGGCTGGCGTCGCGACCGCGCACGCGAACGACCGCGCGGTCGTCCGATCCGCATGCGGCCGGACTGGGTCGCCGAGATCCTGTCGCCCTCGAACGCGGAGACCGACCTCGGAACGAAGTTGTTCGCATACCAGCGAGCCGGTGTTCCTCACTATTGGATCATCGACCCGGAGCACGAAACGCTGACCGTGTACCGGTGCACCGTCGAGGGCTATGTCGTCCACCTCACGGCTGGCAAACGCGAGCGAGTGCACGCTCCTCCCTTCGAGGAAGTCGAGATCGAGATCGCTCAGCCGTTCGGCGACTGACGTCCGGAAGGGGTCACCTGCGAGCAAGGGCACCGAGCGCTCGGGCCGAGGGTGTCGGTGCCCTCGGACCTCTTCGAGCGCCAAGGTTCGTCAGCCGCCCGACACCGAGGCCTCCGCGTCGGCCGGCGGCGGCGTGGCGTCGTCGAGGTCCTCCAGGTAGCCCTCGGGAAGAGCGACCTTCTGCGTTCCACCGGTCTTGCCGCGGGGAACCCGCATGGCGCTCGGCGGGAAGGGCTCGGCGCGATCGATCCCGGCGAGGATGGCCTCGAGCTCGCCCATCGTCTCGACCCGCATGAGCCGGCCGCGGAGCCGCGCGCTGCCGCGGAACGCCTTGGTGTACCAGGTGGCCTGGCGCCGGAACGACCGCATCGCCGGAGCCTCGCCGAGCCAGGCCGACAGCATGCGGGCGTGCTCGATCATCAGGTCGGCGACCGCGCCGAGGTCCGGCGGATCGGCGGGCTCGCGCCCCTCGAACACGTCGGCGAGATCGCGGAACAGCCAGGGGCGCCCGAGGCACCCGCGCCCGACCACCACGCCGTCGCACCCCGTCTGCCGCATCATCCGCAGGGCGTCGTGGGCCTCCCAGATGTCGCCGTTGCCGAGGACCGGGATGGTGCGGACCGCGTGCTTGAGCTCGCCGATGGCCTCCCAGCGCGCCTCGCCGTCGTAGAGCTGGGCGGCCGTCCGGGCGTGCAGGGCCACCGCTCGGCAGCCCTCCTCCTCGGCGATCCGGCCCGCCTCGAGGAACGTGAGGAGGCGGTCGTCGATCCCCATCCGGAACTTGATGGTGACGGGGATGGGGCCCGCCCGCCGGACGGCAGCCCGCACGATCGCGGACAGGAGCCGCGGCTTGACCGGGATCGCGGCGCCCCCGCCCTTGCGCGTGACCTTCCGGACCGGGCAGCCGAAGTTCATGTCGATGTGGTCGACCCGCCCCTCGGCGACGAGCCGCGCCACGGCTTCGCCGACGGTGAACGGGTCGACGCCGTAGAGCTGCAGGCTCCGCGGCGACTCGCCGGGGCCGAAGTCGGCGAGCCGGAGCGTCTTGTCGTTCCGCTCGACCAGGGCCCGGGCGGTGATCATCTCGCTCACGACCAGGCCCGCGCCGAAGCGCCGGCACAGCGCCCGGAACGGATAGTTGGTGACCCCGGCCATCGGCGCGAGCACGACCGGCGGCCAGACCCGGATCGGGCCGAGCGGGATCGGCGCCGCCTCGCCCGGCCGGGCCGGCGGCACGTCGCGGTTCAGCTCGCTCAGGTACCTCGGATCCACGGGGAGCCGAGGGATAGCACGGCTACCTCGCCGAGGGGGCCCGGCGCTCGGCGGCGGCCGTCGACCCGTCGCCGGCTCCCGTCTCGCCCTCGCCCTCGGCTTCGGCCTCCCCCTCGGTCCCGGTCTCGGCCCCAGCCTCGGCCTCGGTCGCGGCCGCGGTCCCGGTCTCGGCCTCGGTCGCGGCCTCGGCCTCGGCCGTGGCCTCCGCGGGCCCGAGCAGGTGCCGGGGCACACGCTCGCGAGGCGCGTAGACGATGATCTCCTGGCCCGCCCGCAGCGTGGTGTCGCGGGAGAACCGGTTGATGCGCGCGATGGAGCCGACCGACAGCTCGAAGCGCCGTCCGATGGAGGTGAGGGTGTCTCCCGCCTGCACCGTGTAGCGGAACCGCACGCGGCCCTGCTGCGCCTCGTGGTAGTCGAAGAACTCATCGGTCCCGACCACGAGCACGCGCACCTCGCCCTCGCTCAGCACGACCGCGCGCCCCAGGTCCACCTCGCGCGGGACGAAGAGCTGAAGGACCATTCCGTGTTGAAGAGCGGCAGTCGGCTCGACGTGGTTCCAGCGTCGGATCTCGTCGACGGTGACGGAGAAGAAGCGAGCGATCTCCTCGATCCGATCGGCGCTCGTCACGCGGTAGAACGTCCGCCTGCGGTCCGCGTACGCGAACCGCTCCGCGGGGACGGCGACGACGGGAGGCTCGGCGGGCGGTTCGGGCTCGGCCGGCTCCACGGCGGGCACGAGCAGCTCGAGCCCGACCGCCACCTCCTCGCCGCCCTCGAGCTCGTTGAGCGTCCGCAGGGCGGAGCTGCTCGTCCGGAACCGGCGCGCGACGTCGGAGAGGCTCTCGCCGAAGCGTACGACGTACGGCCGGTGCGCCGGGTGACGCGGCTGCATGCGGGTCCAGTTGCGGGCGAACGCTTCTTGGCGGTCGGCGGGGATGCGGACCTGCCGCGCGCTTCCCGGCGGGACGCGGCCGCGCCTGAGAGACGGGTTCAGCTCCTCGAGGGCGGACGGCTCGACGCCGGCCGCCCGCGCCACGCGGCCGAGGGGCGTGCCGCCCGGCACCTCCACGCGTGCGTAGCGCACGGGTGTCTCGAGCTCGAGGTCGCCGAAGCCGAACCGCTCCGGGTTTCGACCCACGATCGCGCAGGCCATCACCTTGGCCACGTAGAACGTCGTCTCGAAGGGCAGGCCCGCCTCGAGCCGGGACAGCACCCAGTAGTCGTTCGTGTTGAACTTGCGGATCGCGCGGAGCAGCGCGCCGTAGCCCATGTTGTAGGAGGCGAGCGCGAGCTCCCAGCTCCCGAACCGCCGGAACAGGTCGCGCAGGTACCTTCCGCCGGCCTCGGTCGCCTCCTCCGGGTCCATCCGCTCGTCGATCCAGTGGCTCACCCCGAGCCCATACTCCTCGCCCGTCGGGCGGACGAACTGCCACATCCCGACCGCGCCGGCATACGAGCGCGCCGCCGGATCGAAGCCGCTCTCGATCATCGCGACGTAGACCAGATCGCCGGGGAGCCCGAGCTCGCGCAGCTTCTGCCGGACCATCGGGCCCCACTTGCTCGCGCGGCGCAGCCACGCGCCCATGATGCTCCGGCCGCGCGGGTCGTCCCGATAGAACTCGAGGTAGCGTACGACCCGGTCGTCCCAGCGCACCGGGATGTCCGGCAACTCGAGGTTCCGGAGCCAGCTCAGGTCCTCCGCCTCGCCCTCGGCGACCTCGTCGCGCTCGGGACCGAGGTCCGAGGTGACGGCGGGGGACGGCACGCCGATGCGGATGCGCGGGGCGTCGTCGAGATCGGACAGGGGGTTGCCGCGGGCGAAGATCTCGAGCTCGGCGAGCCGGAGCGCGCGCAGCTCCGGGGACTCGTCCCCCTCCGATCCGAAGTCGTTCGCCTCCGGGTTGGCGCTGGCTACCTCCCGGCTCGCGTCCTGCTGGGCGCGCGCGGCGAGGGGGGCCGAGCCCCACAACGAGGCGGCCGAGAAGAGGACGACGGCGGCTCGCATCGGGGCAAGGGTACCGGGGCACGAAACGGGGAGCCAGAAAGGCACGCCCCCCGTGGTAGGCTGTCGGCCGTCATGCATCGCGGGGTTCAGGCGCTGGTCCGGTGGCTCTCCACGCACCAGGATTTCCCCGGGGTGACGCTCCAGCGGCCGGCGACGACCGCGGAGCTGAACGCCCTCGAGCAGCAGCTCGGTGTGCCGCTCCCGGCCGACCTGCGGCTGGTCCTGAGCCGGTTCAACGGCGGCACCCTGCCGAACGGGACCATGCTCTCGGCCGGCATCGGGCCGGGCACGATCGAGGAGGCGGTCCGTGCCTTCGCGGAGTCGGTCGAGGCGGACTTCCTCGACCCCGAGCTCCTGCTGCCGTTCTTCCGCACCAACGAGGGGAGCCTGCTCTGCTTCGACCGCAGCGCGGCCCCGATCAGCGACACCTGGCCCATCGTGGACCACTTCGAGGACACGGGCGACACGCGGCTCGTGTTCCGGACGTTCGACGGGTGGTGCCGCACGTGCGTGGGATCGTTCGACGCGCCCGACTTCCTCGACGAGTTCAGCCTGGACAAGTACCTCGCCCAAGGGCGCCGGCACGTCGAGATCGAGCCGGACGTCGCGACCGCGCACGCGACGGTCGCGCACGCGCTCAAGCGCGCCGGGCTCCCCGAGGACGCGCTCCGGAGCTACCTCGCCGCCGCGCGGTGCGTCCCGCCGTTGCCCTGGTGCGACTGGGAGGCGCTCAAGCTCGCGGCGCTGCTCGAGCGAGAGCCGGAGGCCATCGAGGCGGCGAGCCGCCTGTGCTCGCCGGCCCCGACGTCGCGCTGGGCCGATCGGGAGACGACCCCCGCCTCGGTCGCGGACGTCATCGGGCAGTGCGCCATCCGGGCCGAGGATCGTTCTCCCTGGGTCCGCTTCCTCGATCAGCTCGTCGACGTCGCCTGGGAAGACGACGAGAAGCTGCACGTGCACGAGGTCCGCAAGGCCGTGGTGAGCGGCGAGGCGCTCCCGGAGACGCGTGCGCCGCGCGACGAGCCGGTGGTCCCGGCGCAGGACGAGCTCGAGGCGTGGTGGCAGATGGCGCGCGAGGCATACATCGCCGGCATGCTGCGGGACGACGACATGCTGCTCGATCCCACGCTGAAGCCGCTCCGCCAGCAGAGGGACTTCACGGAGCTCCTGCGCATCCGGCGAGATTTCTGACCATGCAGCGCGTCCTGTGCATCGCGGCCATCGTCGCCGGCGCGTGCGGTGGTGCGGAGGTGGCCGGAGGCGAGCGCGAGCCGGGCGACCCCTACGCGGAGCCGAGCATGACGGCGCTTCCATCGCTCGACGTTCCGCGCGAGGAGCTGACCGAGCGCATGCGCTTCGGGTGGACGCTCGCCGAGGAGTCTTTCCAGCACCCGATGCCGCCCGCCCCCCCGAGCGGCGAGACCGCCGACTTCCAGCGTTGGGCGGAGCACGAGCTGCGCGAGTGGCTCGAGCGCAAGTCGCGCACGGTCGAGGCCGCGCGCCGGGAGCTCGACCAGGCGGCCGAGGAGAGCCACCGCCAACGCATCGTGGCCGGCGCCATCGTCGGCCTCATGTACGAGGACGTGGCGCGGGCTCTGCGCGACATCCCCGTGCCCGCCGAGATCCAGCACGAGCCCGAGATCGCCGCCATCTTCCGCGACGTGCTGGCGGCCCAGGCGGCCCCTTACCTCGAGCACGCGCGCCGCGCCTACAACGCCTGCCACCTGAACGCGGAGGGCGGCCCCGAGTCCCTCGCGCACTGGGGCCGCTTCTGCGAAGCCCGCTGGGAAGTCCTCCCGCCCCCGCGCGAGTGACCCCGGGTGGGTGGTGTGACTAGGTCCTCAGCTACAGACCTTGTTCCGCCCCGATCGCTTCGCCTCGTACAGCTTCTCGTCGGCGGACTTGATGAACGTCAGCACGTCCCAGCCGTCTTGGAGCTGCGCGACGCCGAGCGAGATCGTGACGCGGATGGCCTCGCCCTCGAAGGTGAAGCGGTGGTCCTCCGTCAGGTGCCGGAGCTCCTCGGCGATCTTGTGTCCTCCGGCGAGCGGCGTCTCCGGCGTGATGATCATGAACTCCTCGCCGCCGTAGCGGCCGAGGATGTCGTCGGGGCGCAGGCGCGACTTGACGATCGTCGCGAGCTCTTTGAGGGTGTAGTCGCCCGCGAGGTGGCCGAAGTTGTCGTTGATCTGCTTGAAGTGATCGATGTCGAACATGATGCACGTCAGCGGCCGTTCGTGCCGACGTGCACGTGGGATCTCGCGCTCGAGCGACTCCATCAGGTAGCGCTTGTTGTTCACGCCGGTCAGGCCGTCCACGATGGTCATCCGGTAGATGGTCTCGTGGTACTGGGCTTCCACGTCGGAGCCGCTCAGGAACTTGAGGATCGTGTCGCCGACCTTGACCTGATCGCCTCGGCGCAACTGGATGTCGGTCACCAGCTCGTCGTTGACGTAGCTCCCGTTGGTCGAGTCGAGGTCGACGACGTAGTAGTTCCGGCCGCGCTTCTCGACCCGGCAGTGCCGGCGGGAGACGCTGTCGTTCTCGAGGACGATCGTGTTCTCGCTGCCGCGTCCGAGCAGCACCGGCTCGTCCCCGAGGACGTGGCGCTTGCCGAACTGCCGCGCGTCCGACGAGTAGATCACGACCAGGCAGTCCTGGCCGCGCTGCACGGGCATCTTCAGCTCGTCGAGGGGCGTGACGCGGGTCTTGATGTCGGAGTCCACCGGCCTACCTAACGAGCTCTCTTCGATGTGGACGCGGCACGCAACGAACCGCTTCAAAGACTAGGAAGCGCGGGCGGCGGCGTCAACAGAAGGTGACACGCGGACGCAAAGTACGCCCCACGATCGGGGGTCCGGCTGTTACGATGCCCTACATGGCGGCACACGTGTTCCTGGCCGTGGCGGGCAACATCGGCTCCGGCAAGACCACGCTGACCCGCCGGCTCGTCGAGCGGCTCGGCTTCCAGGGGCTCTACGAGAGCACGGCCAGCAACCCCTACCTCGAGGACTTCTACGGCGACATGCGCCGGTGGGCGCTCCCGCTGCAGCTCCGGTTCCTCGCCCTACGCGTCTCGGAGACCCGCGAGGCGCAGACCGCCGGCGTGAGCGTCATCCAGGACCGGACATGCTGGGAAGACGCGGAGATCTTCGCCGCCAACCTCCACGGTCGGCGGGCCATGGACGACCGCGACTTCGAGACGTACCGGCTCGTCGCGGGGCAGCTCCTCGGCGGGATCGGGGCGCCCGACCTCCTGGTCTACCTCCGCAGGGACCCCGCGAGCTGCCGTGCCCAGATCGCGCGTCGAGGCCGCGCCTACGAGCAGGCGATGCCGCCCGGCTACCTCGAGGATCTCGGCGCGCGCTACGACCGCTGGTTCGGAGCGTGGGAGCTCGGTCCCAAGATGCGGGTGGACGCAGAGGAGCACGATTTCCTCGGCTCGGAGCGCGACCTGGACGCGCTGGTGGGTCGCATCGCCGAGGCGCTCCCGCAGCGCCTTCTGCCGTTCGTGGTGAACCCTGCCCCATAAGCACGAAACGCTGGACGGGAAGGGCTGGCCTGCTACCGTGTGTCCCGATGTTGCGCACGGCGGCCCTCCCGCTTTTGGTTGTATTGTTGGTGGGTTGCGGCGCTGCCGCCCAGGCCAGGCCCCCTGCCGGATCGTCCGGTCCGAGGAGCCGCTGGGCCGGCCGCGTCTCCTACGAGGCCCGCGCTCCGACCGCCAAGGGTGTGTCGGCGGCCATCGAGCTCAGGCCCGCCCGTCACGTCGTCGTCGAGGCAGTGGACGCCGAGGGCCGGGTCGTCGGCCGGACCGCCACCGGCGCGGACGGCTCGTTCGCGCTCGAGGCGCCCTCGGCTGCCGTCGACCTCGTCGTCCGAGCCCGGATCGAGGTGCCCTTCGACCTGGCCGTCACGAAGGACGCGCAGGGCCTCTCCGAGCACGCGATCCGGACGCGGCTCGGCGCTCCCCAGCTCTTCATGGAGATCACCGCGACCGACGCGGACCCCGACGGCACGGCCGGCGCCTTCCACATCCTCGACACCGAGCTCCGCGGGCTCGAGGCGGTAGAGCGGTGGACCGGGCGCAGGCTCCCGCCGCTCTTCACGTATTGGGCCCGAGGCGTCACGACGGCCTGGAGCTACTTCCGGGGCGAGCGGCCGGGCGGCAGCGGCCGGTACTGCCTCGAGCTGCTCGGCGGCGAGCCCGGCGGGCAGGCGGTGACCGACACCGACGAGCACGACGAGGCCATCATCCTGCACGAGCTCGGCCACTTCGTGATGGATCGCCTCTCGACGGACTCCTCTCCCGGGGGCAACCACCCGGCGGGCGTGCTGCTCGACCCCGGCCTCGCCTGGGAGGAGGGGCGGGCGACGTGGTTCGCCGCGGCCGTCCTCGGCTCGCCCCACTACCTCGACACCATCGGCGTCGAGCCCCATGGGCGGCTCCGGGTGCAGCACGACCTCGAGGCGGGCTCGCCGGGGCCGCGCGGCGCGGGATCGGAGCAGGGCGTGGCCGAGATCCTGTGGGACCTGTCGGACGGCGGCGATCACCTCCCCGACGCCGACGCCGACGGGGTCGCGCTCGGGCCCGCGGCCGTCCTCCAGATGATGATCGAGCTCCGCGACGTGCCGGGGGCCTTCCCGAACATCGCGACCTTCCTGCGCCACGTGGTCGACGCGGGCACCGACGAGCGCGCGATCGAGCGCCTGCTCGCGCTCGGTGGGCACCCGGAGCGCCTGCTGCCGAGCGAGCCGCGTCCGGCCTGGCCGCGGGACGTTCCGGTCCCCGGCGTGACGAGCGGCAAGATCGACGGCGTCAGCAACCCGGCGCCGGCCGGCGGGCCCAACCGGCCGGACACCGGCATCGACGCGGTCCACGCCTACCGCGTGCACGTCGACCGGTCGGGGTGGCTCGCCGTGCGGCTGCGGATCTTCGGCTCGGGGCGGGCCGCCGATCGGCAGGACCTGGACGTCGAGGTGCGAGACATCCGCGCCAACCTGCTCGCGAGCGCCCGCGGCGAGGCGCAGGTCGAGCGCGTCATGCACCGGGTCGACCCCGGCTGGTACGTCATCTACGTCCGCGACGGTGGTAACGGGAATCAGGCCGGGTACGACCTGCAGGTCTGGTCGGAGTAGATCAGCGGCCCGCGCGCATGCGGGTCGAGACGAGGCTCGGATCGGTGGGCGTGCGCATGGTGCGGCGGCCCGCGGGCGGCTCCGGGTCGTATGCGTCGATGAAGTGCATGTTCTCGTAGTTGATGAGGACGTGCGCGACGACGGGCGCGAGCAGCTCGCCGGTCGAGGCGTAGAGCACCGCGAAGACGAGGCCCATGACGGTCGCCCACAGCGACCACACCCAGAACCGGCGCATGGGCCCGACGTGCACCGCGCCGAAGATGACGGACGACAGGACCACCCCGAGCGCCGGCTGCATCGCGCCGCGGAAGAACATCTCCTCTGCGATGCCCGAGGTCAGGGCGAAGACCGCGATCTCGGCCGAGGTGAGGGGGCCCAGGGTCTTGCGGAACTCCACGTGCAGGTCGCGGGCCCACCGCGTGCGGCGGACGAGGACCCGGGTCGACACGATCACGATGCCGGCCACGGCGGCGCCCGAGACGAGCGCGGCGGCGGTCGACGCGGGGAAGCCGAGCGGCAGCCAGGGCTCCGGGTGGTGGTACAGGTCGAGGTCGCCGCGCACGAGGCCCCACAGGAGCGCGAACAGCGCCAGCACGCCGTAGACGGCGACGGCGATGCGGATGCGGCGAGGGGTCACGGGACCGCGTCGGTGTACCAGCCAGCCCCGCACCCGGCAAACGTCCTCCGGCCTCGGCGCAAGAAGTTGAAGGAAGGGCTTCATCCCGAAGCGAAAACTTCGTAAGTTGGGCTCTGTCGACCGGGTCGGAATGTAGTGAAAGATACCACATCCGCCGCCACACTCGCCGCGATGAGCGAGGCCCACATCCACGATGACTCCCCCCGCATCCTCGTCGTCGACGACGAGAAGGTGATCCGGGAGATCCTCGCCGACTTCCTGTCGATGGAGGGCTTCTGGGTGCGCACCGCCGAGGACGGCAGCGCCGCGCTCGTCGAGCTGTCGCGCGGCCACTACGACCTCGTGCTGAGCGATCTCAAGATGCCGAACATGGGCGGCCTCGAGCTGCTCGAGGCGATCAGCAAGCACACGCCGAACGTGGTCACGGTGATCATGACCGGCTTCGGCACGGTCGAGACCGCCATCGACGCGATGAAGCGCGGCGCCTACGACTACATCCTCAAGCCCTTCAAGGTCGAGGAGGTGGTCCACACCATCCGGCGCGGGCTCGAGAAGCAGAGGCTCCGCGCCGAGAACCTGCGCCTCAAGGAGGCGCTGTCGCTCTACAAGGTGAGCGAGGCCATCGCCGCGAGCCTGTCGCTGGACGAGGTCCTGCGTACCGTCACCGATGCGGCTCTCGACGAGGTGGAGGCCGATCAGGTCGTCATCCTGCTCGACGACGGCGAGGGCGGCTTCTTCGAGCGCGCGAACGAGCGCAACGGGGAGTTCCGCTACGAGGGAGAGCTCGATCCGCTCGACGTCGACGCGCTGCGCGAGTGGTTCGCGGACGATCGGCCGCTTCGCGTGCACGGCCAGAAGGCGCATCGGTACTTCAAGGGCGGCGACGAGGAGCGTGTCTCGCCGCAGTCGCTCATCGTCACGGTGCTGCGCATGCGCGGCAGGACGATCGGGTTCCTCGGGGCCGTGAGCTACACGCGCGGCAAGAAGTTCGACGAGGGGCAGCGCAAGCTCCTCAGCATCGTCGCCAACCGCGCGGCGGCCGCCATCGAGAACGCCAAGCTGTACGAAGACCTCAAGGCGACGTTCCACCAGACGATCAAGGGCCTGGCGAGCGCCATCGACAAGATGGACCGCGACACCGCCGGGCACTCCGAGCGCGTGGCGGCGTACGCGCAGATCCTCGCGATCAAGCTCGGCCTTCCGGAGGAGGACGTCGAGATCGTGCGCCAGTCGGCGCTGATGCACGACGTCGGGAAGATCGGCTGCGTGATGAACCTGAACAAGCCCGGCAAGCTGTCGCAGGAAGAGTACGAGATCTTCAAGCAGCACCCGGGCTACGGCCGCGACATCCTCGAGCCCATCAGGTTCCTCCACCCGCTCATCCCCGGCGTCCACCTGCACCACGAGCGCTTCGACGGGCACGGCTATCCGCTGGGCCTCGAGGGCAAGAACATCCCCCTCATGGCGCGAATCATCTCCGTGGCCGACACCTACGACGCGATGACGAGCGACCGTGCCTACCGCAAGGCGCTGCCGCACGAGGTGGCGGTCAACGAGATCCGCCGGTGCTGCGGATCGCAGTTCGATCCGGACGTCGCGCAGCTCTTCGCGGAGGCGATCGAGACCGACCGGGAGGAGCGCTCCGAGCGCGGCGAGATCATCCCGGAGTAGTGCCCTCGGTACTGGCCCGAGCTGCTCAGCGGACGTCGACCTCGAGCAGGTACGGGCCGCATGCTCCGCCCCAGGTCGACGACGTGACCCGGACGTACACCGTGCCGCCGTCGTCAGTCCCGCTGCAGTTCGTGTCGAGCTCGACGGTCTCGCTGGTCGTCCCGGACGACGCGCTCGTGCAGCCGCGGCCGATCATGTTTTCCGGCGCGCCCGCGGCGCAGGTCGTCCCCTCGCCTCCTTCGGCGCACACGTACCAGACTCCGAGATCGTAGTCGCTGCCGGGGGGGATGCCGTCGAGCGTCACGCGGACCTGGGGGTTGCCCGCGTCCAGGTCGTCGGAGACCGCGAAGGTGAACCAGTCTTCGTCCTCCGCGTCGGAGAGGTCGAAGGTGTCGAAGGTCATGGACGTGTCGGGCGCGTCGCTGAAGTCCGGCAGGTCGTGCGTCTCTATCCGCGATTCGTTCGGCTCGGCCGCGTCGGGGGCGCAGCCGCAGGTCCCGTCCACGCAGTCGGTCCCGTCGGCGCAGGTGCCGCACGTGAGCGTGCCCCCGCACCCGTCGTCGTGCTCGCCGCACGTCGCGCCGAGATCCTCGCAGGTCCTGGCGTCGCACGAGCACCCGTCGGGTCCGCGGACGAAGGCCGCGCCGCACTCGAAGTCGCACTCGCCGTCCGAGGTGCACGTGGCCGTGCCGCCCTCCGGGATCGGGCAGGCCTCCCCGCAGCCGAGCCGGCAGCCCCGGTCGGGCTCGTTCGGCTGGTCGTCGATGCAGCCCCCTCCGCACAGGTGCTGCCCGTCCTCGCAGGACGGCGGCCCACCGGCGTCGCGCCGGGAGCCCGCGTCGTCGTCGCCGCCGTCGGCCGACCCGCCCCCGTCGCCCCCCGAGCCGTCGTCGCCCCCGGCGCAGGCGAAGACGAGCAGGAAAAGGAAGGCGAAGGACGAGCGAATCATCGGGGGCCAGCTTAGCGGATCGGCGCGGCACGGGCACCGCGACGAGCTCAGCCGGACAGCGCCGTGAACGCCTGGCGGGGAGGAGAGGGCAGGGCGAAGACGGCGAACCAGGTGCGGGCGGTGGACGGCGCGGCCCATCGCTTGCGGACGACGGTGCCGTCGGCGAGCACGAGCTCGGTCACGAGCGGGACCAGGCCCGGGGGCACGGGGCGGCGCCAGCGAGGCTCGACGACGACCAGGGTGGCCACGCCCGCGAGGGGACGCTCGAGGTGGTGGACGGCTCCCCCCGGCACGGAACGGAACAGCTCGTCCGAGCGAGCGGCGGGGACCGTCTCGGTGCGTGTGCCGAGGTCGACGATCGGGCTCTGCCAGAGCTCGGCGCCGGTCCGCCCTTCCTCGAGGGGCGGGTTGCCGAGCTGATCGCACCCGGCGGTGAGCGTGAGGAGCGCGCCCGCCGCGAGCCAGGCTGGCAGGCGGCGGGTCACCCCACGATGTCGAGCGGATAGCCGCCGTCCTCGTACGTGCGCGAGGCGACCTGCTTCAGGAGCTCGTCGTCGTCGCGCTCCATGTGCGCGAGCCGTTCGTCGAGGCGCTTCTCGGCGAGTGCAGCGAAGCCGCTCGCGAGGTCCACCTCGCGACGCGCCCCCTCTTCGCCGCGCTGTTCGACGAGCCGCGTGGTGCGCGCGAGCACCGCCGCGAGCGCGTACAGGTCGATCGCCACCTCGGCGATCCGCTTCTGCACGAACTGCTTCTCCGCGATGTCACGGCCGTGCTTGCGCAGGACGCGCTCCGCCTCGCGCGAGAGCGCCGCCGATGCCTCCTCGAAGATCACCGCCTCACGCTTGAGCGACGGATGGACCCGGTCGAACCGCTCGCGGCCGAGCCTCGCCCGCGCCCGCTGGATCGCGAAGTCGCTGAGGACGCCGAAGCCCTTGATCGGCTCGCGCATGGCGCGCGCGACCTCGGTCAGCTGCTTGCCGGGGCTCTGCAGGCCCGCGAGCGCGATGAACGCCCGGAGGATCTCGTTGGTCCCCTCGAAGATCAGGTTGATGCGCGAGTCGCGCAGCATGCGCTCGTACGGGTACTCGGTCATGTAGCCGATGCCGGCCGCGATCTGCAGCGTCTCGTTCGCGACCATCCAGTAGGTCTCCGACCCGAAGACCTTGCAGATGGCGCTCTCGAGCGAGTAGTCGGGGACCCCTGCGTCGATGAGACCGGTCGTCAGATACGTCATCGACTCGAGCGCGTAGGTCTCGCACATCATCCGGGCGATCTTCTCCTTGACCATCCCGAAGTCACCGATCTGCCGCCCGAACGCCTTGCGCTCCTGGGTACGCTCGACCGCCATCGACAGCATCCGCTTGCATCCGCCGAGGCAGCCGGCGGCGAGGCCGAGGCGCCCGTTGTTGAGCACCTCCATCGCCACCTTGAATCCGCGACCCGCCTCGCCCAGCACGTTGGCCGCGGGCACCTTCACGTCCTCGAAGTAGAGCGCCGTCGTGGACGAGCCACGGATGCCCATCTTCTCCTCGTTGGGGCCGTTCTTCACGCCGTGGCCCCGCTCGACCAGGAGCGCCGTGATGCGCGGCTTGGCGCCGCTGTCGGGGGCGCTGGTGCGGGCGAACACCGTGAACAGATCGGCGAACCCTCCGTTGGTGATCCAGATCTTGCTGCCGTTCAGGAGGTAGCCTTCTCCGTCCTCCGACAGCTCCGCGCGGGTGGTGATGCTCGCCGCATCGCTGCCGGCGCCGGGCTCGGTGAGGGCGAACCCCGCGATCCACTCGCCGGTGGCGAGCTTCGGGAGGTACTTCTTCTTCTGTGCCTCGGTGCCGAACAGGAGGATGCCCTTGAGGCCGATGGACTGGTGGGCGCCGACCGTCACCGCCAGAGAGCCGTCGATCGACGCGAGCTCCTGCATGATCCGGGCGTACCCGGTGTTCGAGAGCCCGAGCCCGCCGTACTCCTCCGGGATGATGAGGCCGAAGAGGCCGAGCTCCTTCATGCCGCGGAGCACTTCCTCGGGTATCTCGTGGTTCTGGTCGATGGCGACCGGGTCGACGTGTGTGTCGGCGAACTTCCGGATGCTGTCGACCATGAGGGCCACGTTGTCGCGCTCCTCGGTGGACATCTCGGGGTACGGGAAGATCAGATCCTCGGCGATCACCCCGTGGAAGGCCGCTTTCATGAAGCTCTGCTCGACCGCGTTCATCGATCCTCCGGGTGGCTGTCGTGGCCGGCCGAGGCCTCCGCCTCGGCCCGCCGTTTCTCCTCGTCGGCCTCGGTCTCCGACCGCTCGCGCGCGATGTCCTTCTCCGTGGCGACCCCCGGGATGGGCAGCTCCTCCTCGCCCTTGTCCTTGCGGTCCTGCCACGGGTACTTGATGCGCTTGTGATGGACGCTCACCAGGGTGTCCACCAGCTTGGTGGCTAGTACGCGCAGGTCCACCGTCGTCAAGCCGCACTCGTCGAGCTGTCCCTGTTTGAGCTTCACGAAGATGATCCGCTGGACCATCTCCTCGAACCTCTCCTTCGAGGGCGGGTCGATGGTGCGGGCCGCGGCCTCGATGGAGTCGACCAGCATGAGGATCGCCGTCTCCTTGGTCCGAGGCCGCATCCCCGGATAGCGGAAGAAGCTCTCCTTCCGGTTCTTCGGGTTCCCCTGCTCGAGGCACTTGTGCCAGAAGTACTCGATGACGCTCGTGCCGTGGTGCGAGTAGGCGAACTCGACGACCGGCTCCGGGATCCCCGCCTTGCGGAGGATCTTCGTCCCCTCCACGACGTGCGCCATGATGGCGTCGGCGCTCACGTCGGGCTCGAGCTCCTCGTGGGGGCTCGTCTCGCTCGTCTCCAGGTTCTCGACGAAGTAGGCCGGCTGAACCGTCTTGCCGAGGTCGTGGTAGTAGGCCCCGACGCGCGTGAGGAGCGAGTCGGCACCGATGGCGGCCGCCGCCGCCTCGGCCAGGTTGGCCATCGCCCGCGAGTGCTCCCACGAGCCCGGCGCCTCCTTGGCCATCCTCTGCAGGAGGGGCTGGTCGAGATCGGTCAGGTCGACGAGCCGCTGCCGCGACACCGCGCCGAGGGCGAGGACGGCCAGGCCCTGGAAGAGGAAGGCGATGACCCCGCCCAGCGCCCCTCCCGCGGCGGCGGCGACGATGTCGGAGTGGAGCAGGCGGGACAGGTCGCCCCCGACGTCCATGCCCCCTTCGAAGAGCATCTTCGAGGCGACCAGGGTGGCCGCGGCCGCCAGGCCGGACAGGGCCCCGGCGAGCATCATGCCGGCCGAGTGCTTGCGGTCGCGGAAGACCGCCACCGCCGTCACCCCCGTCACCAGGAAGACCGTGATCGCGGTGAGGCGGAAGCCGACGAAGGACGCCGTGAGGAACGCGAGCGCGACCGACATCATGAAGGCCGTGCGCCGCTCGAGGAACAAGGAGGCCCACAGGGGCAGCGCCCCGAGCGGGATCAGGAACGGCGACAGATCGGTCGCGAGCAAGAACGACTTGGCCAGGATGAGCAGGAACGCCGCGAGCCCGAGCAGCCCCGCCTGCGTGCGCAGGAGCGCGCCGCGCCCAGGCGCGAACCCGCGCAGGTAGCTCGTCATCATCCCGGCGATCAGGAGGTAGATGAACCACAGCCCGATGATCACGCCCGCGCTCGGCGGCCGGCGGCTGCGCTCGTACATGCGCACGATCGAGGCCGTGATCCGATCACGCACCACCTGGCCGCGCCCGATCGTCGGCGCGATCGTCTCGAGCTGGATCCCTCCCTCGTCGTCGGCCACGCGCAGAGTGGTCGGCGGCAGCCGCAGGGTCACCGGGGCCGGCTGATCCGGATCGACCCGGAGCGGCTCCACGAGGGTCTCCATCAGGTTGACCCCGATCAGGATCGTGGCGAAGACGGCGCTCAGCACGAAACCGGCGGTGGTGCCGGCGATTAGGCGGGTGCGGAGCATGGGTCCCGAGGCCGGCGCGCAGGCGCCGGACCGAGGGAGGCTAGTGCCCGGGGCCCACCGTTTCAAGCAGCACGGTCAGCGGCTCCGAAGGCGGTAGGTCACGACGGAGCCGACGACCAGGTCGTGCAGAGCGCGCTTCTGCGGATGGAAGGCGGCCAGGAGGAGGCCCGACCCGAAGAGCAGCGTCAGGAACCCGTTGCTGATCGCGACGGCGACCACCAGGTTCTGCGCCCGTTCGAGCTCCTGCGGCTGCATCTGCTCGATCGTGTCGATGAGCCGGGGCGCGCCCTGCGCGAGCAGGATCGTGAGGCCGGCCAGTATGGGGGCCCACAGGGAGACGATGGTGCGGGTGAAGGCGCGGCCGAGCCCGATCGGACGGTCGGCGTCCCTTCGTTGCACGCGCACGTTGAGGAAGTGCTTGGCGAGGGTCTGTCCGAACAAGCCGTGCCCGATCGTCACGTGCAAGAGGTGCACGACCAGCCCGGGCCAGCCGATCAGCGCGATGAGGATGCCCGCGAGCGCCCCGTCCAGCGTCGTCGCGGCTGCGCGCGTCCAGAACCCGGCGTAGGTGGTGGTGCGCGGCGCCGCCTTCTCGAGCGCCTCCATCAGCTCGTCGTAGGTCGCGAAGCGCGCCTCCGGCTTCTTCGACAGGAGCCTCTCGACGATCACGGCGAGGGCCTCCGGGACGGTGGGCGCGAGCTCCCGCACCCGGGGCGGGGCGTCCTGCAGGTGCTGCGCCACCACCGCGAGGGCCGTGCTCCCCTCGAAGGGCGGGCGGCCCGTGAGAAGCTGGAAGAACGTCGCGCCGAGCGAGTACATGTCGGAGCGGTGGTCCACTTCTTCGTTCCGCGCCTGCTCGGGAGACATGTACAGGGGGCTGCCGACGATGGCGCCCTCCTGGGTGATCTTCACGTCCTCGGCGATCGGCTTGGCCAGACCGAAGTCCGCGATCTTCACGTATCCGTCGGACGCGTCGACGAGCAGGTTCGAGGGCTTGACGTCGCGATGGATGATCCCCGCGCGAACGGCGGCGCGAAGGCCGCGGGCGACCTGCAGCATGTAGTTGCGCGCCGTCTCGGGATCGAGGCGCTCGTCTCTGTCGACCAGGTCCTCGAGCGACTCTCCCTCGATGCGCTCCATCGCGAAGTACAAGGCGCCGTCGCCGTCCGCGGCCGACGGCCTCCGTCCGATGTAGTAGATGTGGACGACGTTGGGGTGGTTGAGCTTCGCTTGCGCCCGCGCCTCCCGCAGGAAGCGCTCCGTCTGGTCCGCGCGGCGCGTGACGTCGTCGCGCAGCATCTTGATCGCGACCGGGCGGTCGAGCGAGGCGTCCCAGGCCTCGTACACCGCGCCCATGCCGCCCTGACCGAGCTTCCTGCCGACGCGGAAGTGGTCGAGACGGCGGTCCTCGAGCCCGCCGGTGAGGGTCTCGTAGGCGTGCGCGGGACGGCGCTCGCCCGAGTCCTCCATCCGGGTCGTCTGGGCGAGCGCCTCGCGGGCCCGCTCGATCTGGCTCCCTTCTCCCTCGGACATGCGCCTACCCGTCCGTCTTATCGCGCACAGGTGAGGCAGGACAACAGGCCCCCCAAGAGACACGTCCCCGACAGCAAGACGGCCAGGCCGATGCCGATCCACAAGGCGAGGTTGGTGTCTCGCTGCCGCTCGTCCTCCCGCGAGGTAGCCCCGAACGAGGACCTCGCGGGCCCCGGGGCGGCCTCGAGCGACGGCGGCGGGGTCAGATCGGCCTCGCTCATCATCCGCGTCCGGGGGATGTCGCGGCCCCCCGCGCCGAGGTCCCTCTTCGCGGCGTCGATCCGCTCGAGCACGGCCTGACCGTCCGCCGGACGGTCCTCGGGCCGCTTCGCGATGCAGTCGAGCACCAGCCGATCGACGCTCGGCGAGAGCCCCGGGACGCGCGCCGAGGGCGGCCGTGGTGCCTCCGAGATGTGGGCCGACAGCACCTGCGCAGGGTTCTCGTACTCGAACGGCACCACCCCGGTGAGCGCCTCGTACATCGTGATCCCGAGCGAGTAGACGTCGGCGCGCTGGTCGACGCCCGAGCTCTGCGCCTGCTCCGGCGCGATGTAGTAGAGCGTCCCCAGGGTCATGTTGCCCCGCGTGCGTCGTTCCTCGTCGACGATGCGCGCGATCCCGAAGTCGGTGACCTTCGCGGTCTCCTGCGCCCCTTCGCGTACGACCAGGACGTTGGCCGGCTTGATGTCGCGGTGGATGATCCCCTTGTGGTGGGCGTGGCCGAGCCCTGCGGCGATCTGGCGCGCGAGCCCGAGGGCCCGCCCGGGGCCGAGCCTCCCGTCCCGGGCGAGGATCGACGCCAGCGTCTCGCCGCCCTCCACGAGCTCCATGACGATGGCCCACGCGTTCGCGTCGCCGACGAAGTCGTGGACCGTGACGACGTTCGGGTGGTTGAGTCGCGCCATGGCCTCCGCCTCGGCGCGGAAGCGACCCGCGATGTGCGCGTCGTAGACGAACCGGGGGTGCAGGAGCTTGACCGCCACGCGGCGGCCGAGGACGGTGTCCCGCGCGGCGTACACGACGCCGTTGCCTCCCTCGCCGAGCAGCGACTCGACCTCGTACTTGCCGATGCGCTCCCCGGGCTGCACGCGCGCATCGTATCGTACCGGGCATGCGCCGGGCCCCCGTGTTCTTCGCCGCCGCGACCGTCCTGGCCGTTGGAGCAGCCGCGTGGCCCTTCACGGTGGACGACGCGTTCATCGTCGCGCGTCACGCCGATCACCTCGCCCGGGGCTCGGGATGGGCCATGAACCCGGGCGTCCCGAGCGACGGCGTCACCGGGCCCGCGTGGGCGCTGCCGATGGCGCTCGGGAGCCTCCTGGCGGTCGATCCGCCGACCGTCGCCAAAGGCCTCGGGCTCGCGTGCGCTGCGCTCGCAGCCGCGCTCGCGGTGGCCGGCGCGGCCGGGCGCTCGGGCGGGCGGCTCGCCGGCCCGATCGCCGCGGCCGTCGTCGCCGCACAGGGCAACGTCCACTGGTGGGCCGTGTCCGGGCTCGAGACGGGCCTCGCCACGCTCCTCGTCACGGCGGCCTCCCTCGCCGCCGCCCGGCCCGCGCCGCGGGGGGGGGTGGTGGGCTCGTGCCTGCTGCTCCTCGCCTGGGTGAGACCCGAGGCGGTCGCAGTGGGGGCGGTGATCCTGGCCGCGCTCGGGCTCCGCGACCGGCGCGCGGCGCTCGTGGCGTTGGGGCTCGGGGTGGCCGGCGCCCTCTCCGTCGTCGCGTTCCGCCTCGCGCTGTTCGGCCACCCGTTCCCGCTCGCGCTCGACGCCAAGCCTGCCGATCCCTCCTCGGGCCTTTCATACGCGCTCGGGGGGCTCGCGGTGGTCACGGGCGGCCTCGGCATGGTGCCGGCGGCGGTCGCCGCGCTCCGCGGGCAGCGCCGTGACCGCGTGCTCGGCGCGGTCGTGGCGGCGCACGTCCTCTCCGTCGTCCTCGCCGGGGGAGACTGGATGCCCGGCTTCCGGCTCCTCGTCCCGATCCTCCCCGTCTACGCCATGCTGGTCGGCGCCGGCTCGGTGCACCTGTGGCGGTCCCGCCGCCGCCTGCGTCGCGCCGCCGCCGCCGCGTGCGTCGTCGTCGCCTGCGCGGTCCCCGCGCTCGACGTGGCCGCGCAGCTCCCGGCGATCCGCGAGGCGGGCGAACGCCGACAGAAGGTGGGGCGGTCGCTCGCGGCGTGGCTCGCCGAGCACGCCGACACGGTCGCGCTCGTCGACGTGGGCTACCTGTCCTGGGCGAGCGGGGTCGAGGTCGTCGATCTCGGCGGCCTCACCGACGAAGCGGCCGCGCGGGCGCCGGGCGGGCACGTCGCCAAGCGAGTCGATCCCGGCTGGCTCGCGGCGCGCGACCCCGACGTGATCGTGCTGCACTCGGCGCTCCCTCCGCGCGTCGATCGAGAGGGACGGCTCTCGTCGCTGGCCGGCTTCCCGGTGGAGCGGCGCGTCGCGGCGATGGGGTGGGTGCGGGAGCGGTTCCGGGTCGACCACACCGTGGAGTACGCGCCGGACTACGTCTACGTGGTCCTCGTGCGCCGGGCTACCAGCTCGCCCCGACGTTGAGGAACGGGATCCCGAGGGGGATGACCTCGTAGATCTCGCCGCAGTCCTCGCAGATGGGATCGATGAGCGCGATGTCGCCCCAGAGCGAGTCGCCGAAGATCCGAACGCCCCACATCAGGAGGAAGAGCTCGCCGAAGTCGACGCCGCCGTCGGTCGTGGTGATGCCGTAGAGCTCGGCGTTGACCTTGAGGCGGGCGGCCAGCTTCAGGGAGCCGCCGATGTGCGGCACCACGGCGGCGACGTCGTCATCGGAGCTGCTCAAGCCGTACACCGCCACGCCGGCGTTGACGTACCGATCGAAGTCGCCGAGCGTGACCGTCGGTCCCCCGCCGTAGAGGAAGATCGGATCCTCCCCGCCGTCGACGAAGGGGACGAGCGCGACGGCGTTCCCGTTCACGCCGACGGCGCCGCCCTCGAACTGCCAGCCGGCGCGGGCGACCGCGCCGATGCCGATCACGCCGACGGGGATCATCGTCTGGAACCCGAGCTGCACGTGGTCGTCGATCCCGAAGTCGACCTGGAACGTACCGAGCTCGAACGCGTTGAACGCGGCCGTGCCCGCGGGCCGGACCCAGGCGGTCGGCGCGTAGACGACGCGGTACGGATCGCCCGGGGGCACCTCCGGCTCGGTGGGCGCCTCGGGCGGTCGCTCCTCGTCGATGGCCTGGTAGGGCGGGGGCTCGGCCGCGAACAGCCGGCGGAACGCGTCCCGCGCGCGCCGGTGAAGCTCGGGGTCGCGCGAGGACATGCGCATCAGCGTCGCGCGCACCTCGGGCGAGGGCTGCCCGGCCTCGTCGATCCGCCGCAGGCAGTACCGTCGGGCGGCGACGTCGACGCTCTCGCACAGGGCGAGCAGCTCGGGGTCGATCGTCTCGCGCGGCGGAGGCGGTGGAAGGGCTTCGGCCGCGGTCCCGGGCGGCGCCTCCGGGATCTCCTCGGCCCCTCGGGCCTCGCCCTCGGGCGGCGGCTCCGCGCCGTCCTCGGAAGGCGGGGCGGAAGGAAGCTCCGCCGGCTGCTGGGCCGCGGCCGCGCCTGCGAGCGCCGAGAGGAGCGCGAAGGTGACGAGACCCGAGCCCTTCACGCGCCCTCCCACGGTGCTCTACTGGCCTTCGGCCGTGGCGCCCCCCATCGGGGTCGCCGCCATCGTCGTGCTCGTCATCGGCGTCGCCATCGCCGCGGGGTTCGGGTCGTCGCGCGTGGGCACGGGCTCGCCGGGCCGCGGGCGGTCTCGCGGATCGGGCCGGTCGGCCGCGCGGACGTCGCGGGCGTTGCCCACCTGCTCGCGTAGCTGGTTCATCACGCCCGGCGGGAGCTGGAGCCGCGGCTGCGCCTGCGTGGGCACCGCGGCGCCCGGCTGTTGCGGCGTCGCGGGGTCGAAGAAGACGACCCGCCCGAAGCGGTCGAGCACGTGGAAGTCGCCGACCCGCGGCGGCGACCAGGCGACGGCGCGCTGGCCGTCCTCGCGTGCGTCCATGACGAAGAGGTTGACGCGCCACACGTCGTTCGCGTTGGGCTTCGTCGTCGCGGGCTCGCCCGCCGCGAACGCGCTCCAGGGGATGGCGACCTCGACCGTGTACCCCTCGTCGGCCTCGTCGTCGTTCGGGGTGCCGCGGCGCTGCACGCCCGCGCGAAGGTCGCTGTTCCAGTCCACGTGGCCGAACGGCTGCGGCTCGCGGCGCGTGTCGTAGCGCGTGTCGAAGACCACGCCCGTCGGCGAGACCTGCATCTCGAAGTAGCCGCGCCCGTCGCCGTTCGGGTCGATCATCACCTCGACGGCGTCCTGCTCCCAGAGGTGGTCGTCGCGGTTTTCGAACTCCGTCTTCAGGAAGTCGTCCTGGACCTCGAACGCGAGGTAGAGGCTCTGGTCGTCCCACAGGACCTTCGCGGTGGCGTTCGGCTCGGCGGCCCCGCCGTTCATCGTGTGCACGAAGCGCGGCGTCGCGGGCGTGCGCTGCCAGGCCTCCTCGTCGAGGCGGCCGTCGACGTTCAGCGGGCCGGCGAGCTTCGTCGCTCGGAGCGTGGGCACCGCGGGCTGCGGCGCCTCGGCTGCCTCCGTCGCCGCGACGTCGATCGTCAGGGCGCGCGCCCGGTTCTCGCCGTCGTTCGGCCCCTCGGTCACCTGCAGCCGGTGCGGGCCGTTCCAGACGCCGAGGTAGAAGGTTGCGCGCGGCGAGCTCCAGTCCTCGGGCAGGACGATGCGCTGCTGGTCACGGACGAACTCCCCCGCCTTCCAGCGGCCGGGCTGGTACAGGCGGCGGACCACGCTCTCCCCGTCGCTGTTCAGGCGGTTGTTGCCCGAAGCGTCGGCGATGTGCGTGAACAGCAGCCAGCCCTCCTCGAGCGGGCTCTTCGACGACCAGTACCAGGTGACGGTGATCGGCTGGCCAGGGGTCCAGCGGTCCGGCTCCACGTCGTAGCCGATGAGCTCGACCTTGTTCTCGAACTGGATGCTCAGCTCGTGCTCCGGGTCGGGGCGCTCGGTGCCCACGTACTCCGCGAGCTGCTCGCGCTCGGCGCTCGACAGCTCCTGGGACTTCTCCACGCATCCGACGGCGATCGCCCCCGCCCCCAACACCGCGATCAGCTTCATTGCGTCCATGTGAGCCCTCACTTCTTGCGTCCCTTGCGCCGCGACTTCTTCTGCATCTTGCGCCGCGACTTCTTCTTGTCCCTGTCGGCGGGGCGGCGCCGCGCGCTGTTCTGCGCGTTCGCGCCGAACCCCGGCCCCTCGCCGGCGACCGCCGCCTCGAGGAGCTGGTCGGCCAGGTTGGCCATCATCGGGTTGTGCTCGAGCCCACCCGTGCGCACGGCGTCCTTGAGCCGGCGCGCGGTGGCGAGCTGCTTCATGCCCGGCATGCGGGAGAGCATGCCGGCCTGGTCGCCGATGCTCCCCATGAGCTGGCGCATCATCACGAAGCGCTGGATCAGCTCGGCGACCTCCCGGTCGGTGCGGCCCGAGCCCTTGGCGACGCGCTGGAGGCGCTTCGGCTGCTTCTGGAAGAGCTCGACCTGCCGGCGCTCTGCCTTGGTCATGGAGCTGACGATGGCCTTGGTCCGGACCAGCTCCTTGTCGTCGACCTGGAAGCCCTCGGGGACGCTGTCGGCGAAGAAGGGGAGCTTCTCGAAGATGTCCTGAAGCGGCCCCATCTGCTGGATCGTCTCGATCTGCTCGAGGAAGTCGTCCAGGGTGAACTGCCCCTGGAGCATCCGCTTGGCGTCCTCCTCGGCCTTCTTCTCGTCGACGACGCCTTCGAAGTCCTTCATCAGGCCGACGACGTCGCCGAAGCCGAGGATGCGGCCGGCCATGCCGTCGGGGCGGAAGGTCTCGAGCTTGTCGAGGGTCTCGCCCATGCCGGCGAACTTCACGGGCGCCCCGGTGACCTGCTTCACGCTCAGCGCCGCGCCGCCGCGGGCGTCGCCGTCGAGCTTCGTGAGCACGACCCCGGACAGGCCGAGCCGGTCGTGGAACGACTTGGCCGTCTTGACCGAGTCCTGGCCGATCATGGCGTCGACGACCAGGAAGATGTTGTTCGGCTTGACCCGCCGCTTGATCTCCGAGAGCTCCTCCATGAGAGGCTCGTCGATGGCGAGACGGCCCGCGGTGTCGTAGATGATGGTGTCGCGCTTGAGCTTGCGGGCCTGCGCGATGGCCCGCTCGCAGATGTCCACCGGGCGCCCGCCGGGGATGGCGAAGACGGGCACGTCGATCTGCTGCCCGAGCACCTGGAGCTGCTCGATGGCGCCGGGACGCTGGACGTCCGCCGCCACGAGCAGCGGCTTTCGGTCGTGCTCCTTCTCGAGGAGCCGGGCGAGCTTGGCCGCGGTGGTCGTCTTGCCCGAGCCCTGCAGGCCGACGACCATGACCCCGGTCGGGTGGGGCTTCTTGGCGAGCTCGACCGCCTCGCCCTCGAAGGACATCATCCGCTCGAGCTCGTCCTGGCAGATCTTGATGAAGGCCTCGGCGGCGCCGATCTTCAGCTTCTTGGCCCCGTGGGAGATCCGGGTCTGGACCTCGGTCCCGAGGGCCTGCTCCTTCACGCGCGCGAGGAAGTGCTTGACCACCCCGAATTCCACGTCCGCCTCGAGCAGCGACAGGCGCACGTCACGCAGGGCCTGGTCGATGTTCTCCTCGGTGAGCTCGGTGACTCCCTGGAGGCGGTTCCTCGCGTTCCGGAACCCTTTGGTGAGCGTCTCGAACATGATGAAATGCCCGGCCTTTTGCGGGCTGCGGGCTTAGCACGCCCCGACCTCGCGACGCAACCGGGGCGATCGCGGGCCGGCCCGGGGGCCGCGCTTGACCCGGCGGGATCAGCATACGAGATTGCACGCCCGATGGCGGACGTGAGCGCGCCTCTGACGAAGCTGCCGGAGCCCGGTGACGACCGGGTCGTCTACGTCCTAGACGCGAGCGGGTTCCTGTTCCGTGCCTACCACGCGCTGCCGCCGCTCTCGACCTCGCGGGGCGAGCCGACGCACGCCGTCCACGGCTTCACCAACATGCTCCTCAAGCTCGTGCGCGAGCAGAAGCCCGTGCACTTCGCCGTCGCCGCCGACTCGAAGGGGCCGAGCTTCCGGAAGGAGGTCTTCCCGGCATACAAGGAGAACCGCGAGGCGCCGCCGCCGGACCTCTCCCAGCAGATCCGGCGGTGCCGGGAGATCATCGACGCCTACGAGATCCCGGTGTTCGAGGAGCCGGGCGTCGAGGCCGACGACTTGATCGCGACCTTCGTGAAGAAGGCGCGCGACCAGGGGCTCCGGGTCGTGATCGTCGCATCGGACAAGGACCTCATGCAGCTCGTCGGCGACGACGTGGTCATGTACGACACGATGCGCGAGCGTGTCTACGGCCCGCCCGAGACCGAGGCCAAGATGGGGGTGCCCCCGTCGAAGGTGCGGGACCTGCTCGCGCTGATGGGCGACAGCTCGGACAACATCCCCGGGGTCCCGGGCGTGGGGCCGAAGACCGCCAAGCAGCTCCTCGACGAGTACGGGGACCTGGACGGGGTCTACGCGCACGTCGACGAGATCACGCGGAAGTCCACGCGCGAGAAGCTCGTCGCCCACAAGGAGGACGCGTACCTGTCGCGACGGCTCGTCTCGCTCCGGGACGATGTCCCGGTGGCCGTCGACCTCGAGGCGCTCCGCTGGTCGGGCGGTGACCAGAGGCGCCTCAGGCAGCTCTTCACCGAGCTCGAGCTCCACCGGTTGCTCGGCCAGCTCACCCCCGAGAGCGCCGCGCGGGCGGCGACCGAGCTCGAGACCCTCTTCACGAAGGAGGACCTCTCGCGCGCGGTCGAGGCGGTCCGGAAGGCCGGGCGCGTCGCGCTGTTCACGGCGGTCGACCGGAACGACGCGCTGTCCGGCGAGCTGTGCGGCGTCGGGCTCGCGTGGGACGAGGACCGGGCCTGGTACGCGCCCTGCGCCCACCGCTACCTCGGGGCTCCTTCGATGCTCTCGGTCGCCGACCTGCTCGACGGCCTGCGCGACGTGCTCGAGGATGTGGGCATCGCCAAGCTCTCGTCCGACCTCAAACGCGACGAGGTGCTCCTCGGCCGGCACGGGGTCTCGCTCCGCGGCGGCAGCTTCGACACGACGATCGCGAGCTACCTGCTCGACGCGGGCAAGCACGCCCACGACCTCGACGAGGTGGCGCGGAGCGAGCTCCAGGTGGATCTCGTCTCCTACGACCGCGTCACCGAGAAGCAGCGTGGCAAGCAGCTCTCGCTCGTGGACGTGGAGGTCGAGCGGGCGCGGGACTACGCCGGCCAGCGCGCGGCGGTCACCTGGTCGGTGAGCGTCCCCCTGCGCGAACGGATCGAGCTCGAGGGCTTCGCGGAGCTCATGGACCAGATCGAGATCCCGCTCGCCCACGTGCTGGCCGACATGGAGAGCACCGGGATCCGCCTCGACGCCGAGCACTTGCAGGAGATGGCCAAGGAGGTGGGGGTCCAGCTCCGGCAGCTCGAGCGCCGGTGCCACGCGCTCGCGGACGAGGAGTTCAACGTCGGCTCGCCGCGCCAGCTCGAGACCATCCTGTTCGACAAGCTCGGGCTCCCGGTCGTCAAGCGCACGAAGACGGCGCGGTCCACCGACGCCGACGTGCTCGAGGAGCTCGCCGCCGTCCACGACCTGCCGGCCGCGATCGTCGAGCACCGGGTCCTCGCCAAGCTCAAGAGCACCTACCTCGACGCCCTCCCGAAGCAGGTCGACGCGCGCACCGGGCGCGTCCACACCCGCTACAACCAGGCGGTCGCGGCGACCGGCAGGCTCTCGTCGAGCGATCCCAACCTGCAGAACATCCCCATCCGGACCGATCTCGGCCGACGGATCCGAGACGCGTTCGTCTCCGAGGAGGGCTGGGAGATCCTGAGCGCCGACTACTCGCAGATCGAGCTCCGCGTGCTCGCGCACCTGAGCGGCGACCCGGAGCTCGTCGACGCCTTCGCCGGCGGGGTGGACGTGCACACGCGCACGGCCACGGCCCTGTTCGGGGTCGTGCCCGAGGAGGTCACGCGCGAGCAGCGCGGCCAGGCCAAGACCGTGAACTACGCGGTCATCTACGGGCAGACCCACTTCGCCCTGGCGCGCAACCTCCGCATCGAGCGGCGCGAGGCCATGCGGTACATCGAGGCGTTCTTCCAGCGCTACGCCGGCGTGAAGGAGTACATGGAAGCCGTCATCGAGGAGGCGCGGCGAAACGGCGGCACCCGCACCATCATGGGCCGGCGCCGCATGCTGCCCGACCTCCACAGCAACAACCGGAGCCTCCGGAGCGCGGCCGAGCGCGTCGCGCGCAACACGCCGATCCAGGGCAGCGCGGCCGACATCATGAAGGCGGCGATGGTCCAGATCCACGGCAGGCTCGAGGAGCGCGGCATGCAGAGCCGCATGCTCCTCACCGTGCACGACGAGCTCGTCTTCGAGGCGCCGCCCGAGGAGAAGGCCGCCCTCGAGGAGCTCGTGACCGATCGGATGGAGCACGCCGTCGAGCTGAAGGTGCCCCTGGTCGTCGACCGCGGCTGGGGCCGAACCTGGGGAGAGGCGCACTGATGCTGGTCGAGACCACCTGTGGGCGCTTGTTCGTGGACGTCGCGGGGGAGGGGCCGCCGCTCGTGCTCTGGCACTCGCTCCTTTGCGACGGAGCGATGTGGCGCCACCAGATCGCGGCGCTCCGGGAGAGCCACCGGCTCGTGAACATCGACGCGCCCGGCCACGGACGCAGCGCCCCGACGGTGCGCGGCTACACGATGGACGACTGCGTGCGGGCCGGCGTCGCGGTGCTCGACGACCTCAGCATCGAGCGGGCGGTGTGGTGCGGCCTGTCCTGGGGCGGCATGGTCGGCATGCGGCTCGCCGTGCGGTTCCCCGAGCGGCTCGCGGGCCTCGTGCTCATGGACACCTCGGCGCGGCGGGAGAACCCGGTCAAGAAGCCCGGCTACAGGGTGCTCGCGGCGATCGCGCGCACGCTCGGTCCCATGCGCCTCTTGTCGGCTCCCATCCTCCCGCTGTTCCTGACGGCGCGGACGCGGACCGAGCAGCCCGAGCTGGCCGAGGACTTCGTCGAGACGCTGATGCGGATGGACCCGGCGTCCCTCGGCCACGCCGTCGACGCGGTCATCTTAGATCGCGACGACGTGAGCGGGGAGCTCGGACGGATCGACGTCCCCACCCTGATCGTGGTCGGCGAGGAGGACAGGGCGACCCCGCCGGCCGAGTCGGAGCACCTCGCCCGCCTGATCCCGCGAGCCCGGCTCGTGCGCGTCCCGGGCGCCGCGCACCTGAGCTGCCTCGAGCAGCCCGAGCGCGTCAACGCCGAGCTCGAGCGGTTCCTGGCCGGGCTCAGCGAGCGCTGACGGCCGCGGGCGTCGCGCTCACCGCTGCGTGTCGTCGGGCACCTCCGCCGGCTGCTCGGCGAGCGCCGGCGCGGGCTCGACCTCGCGCTTCGGCAGCGCCAAGGACGCGAGGGTCGACAGGCCGAGGAGCGAGGCCACGATGGTGAGCGACACGGCCGGCTCGAGGTGGACCACGTCGGCGAGGAGCATCTTGCCGCCGACGAAGACGAGGACGGCCGCCAGCCCGAGCTTCAGGAACCGGAGCCTGTGCAGGACGGCGGCCAGCAAGAAGTAGAGCGAGCGCAAGCCGAGGATGGCGAAGATGTTGGACGTGTAGGCGACCATTCCGTCGCGGGTGACGGCGAACACGGCGGGGATCGAGTCCACGGCGAACACGAGGTCCGTGAGCTCGACGAAGACCAGGACGACGAAGAGGGGAGTGAAGAGCGTACGCATCCGACCCGAGGCGTCGGGCTCCCGTACCCACAAGGCGGCGCCGCGCGCCTCGGTCGTGACGGGGAGGAACTGCCGGATGACGCGGAGGACGGGGTTTTTGTCCGGCTCGATGCCGGTGTCGTCCGCGCGGGCCATCTTGATGCCGCTCCAGACCAGGATGGCGCCGAACAGGTAGAGCACACCGTGGAAGGCGTGGACGAGCGCCGTCCCGCCGGCGATGAGCGTCGCGCGCATGACGATCGCGCCGAGCACGCCCCAGAACAGGACGCGGTGCTGGTGCTCCGGGGCGACGCGGAAGTACCCGAACACGAGCACGAAGACGAAGAGGTTGTCGACCGAGAGCGCTTTCTCGACGAGGTACGCGGTCACGTACTCGGTGCCCGCCTTCGGGCCCACGACCACGAAGATCGCGGCACCGAAGGTGAGCCCGAGCGCCACCCAGACGGCGCTCCAGACGGCGGCCTCGCGGGTGCCGACCGCGTGGGCGCGCCGGTGGAACACGCCGAGGTCGAGGGCGAGGGCGACCCCGACCACGGCGTGGAAGACGAGCAAGAGCAAGGTCGGGGTCATCCGCCGAGGAGACCCCAGAGGAGCGCTGCGATGAGCGGCACAGCCAGGAAGATCAAGGGCACCGCGGCGCTCATCCGCGTGTGCTTCTCCGGATCCGACCAGTCGTCCGGGGGTCTTCGACCGTCGTCTTGCATGTTCGTTCTCCTGCCGCCCGGTGCGGGCGGTCGATGTTGCAGATCACGGGCATTCGGGATCGGCAGGAGGCTCAGTGGTACGGCTCACCCGCGCTCAGCCGGGGCACGTCGCGTCCGGGGGTGTCCCGGCGAACGTCCTCGCGGAGGTCGCGGAGCGGCTCCGTCGGCGGCTCGGCCGCCGCCGAGATCAGCGGTACCCACACCTGGGAGATCGGCAGGCGGATCGTCGGCGACGCGGCGACGCGCGCGCCCCGCTCGGCGCGGTCGGGTCCCGGGACCTCGGCCGTCTCGTCGAAGCTCTCGACCGAGGACGGCGCCAGGTCCAGATCCGGCTCCCCGTCCCGACCGATGGCCGGCACGAGCAGCGAGAAAGCCAGGCCGACGGTCAGGAGGCGGTGCACGCCCGAGAAGGTTGCGGCCCGGTGGGCTCCCGCGCAAGCGGATCTCTCGCTCGCTCAGGGCAACATGCGGCGGAGCACCCGGAGCGGCAGCGCGCCGTCGTCGAGGCGCAGGCGGCTCTGCCGGCCGAACCGGAGCTTCTTGCCGCGCCACACCACCGACCGCGAGAAGATCGAGTAGACCCAGACGAGCGCCATCAAGCCGTCCTTGAAGGGCGCGAGCGCGAGGTGGCCGAGCCGCATGCCGTGCCCGCGGGCGAGCCGCATGTAGAACGCGTCGATGGCCGCCTTGGCCGGACACACCACAGCGAGCGCGAGGCCGATCCGGAGGTCGCACCCGCTGGTCACCCAGGCCGCGGCGAGGAGCGGCGTCGGGTTCGACAGGAGGTCCGCGAAGAAGCCGCCCAGGTGGATCACGGCGCGCATCTTGAGCCAGCGGGAGTGACGGGCGAGGAACTGGCGGACGGGGATGTCGTGGTTGACGTTCTCGACGGTCGTCGTCGACAGGACCACGGTCTTGCCGAGCCGCTGGTAGCGCTGGCCCAGGATGAAGTCCTCGGCCAGGATGTCGCGCACCTGCTCGAGCCCGCCGGCTTCACGCAGCTCGCTCCGGCGCAGGAGCATGCTCTTGCCGACGACGCACTGGATGCCCGCCACGTGCAGGGCGGTGCACATCCCCGGGGCGATGAACGCCGAGAGCTGGAGGTTCTCCATGGCCGCGCCGATCGAGCGCTCGCCGACCCCGACCACCATGCTCGTCAGGAGCGAGGCGTCGGCGCCGAGCATCTCGCCTACGACGCGCTTCACGTAGTCGCGGCGGACGCGGCAGTTGGCGTCCGACTGCAGGACGAGATCGTAGCGGGCCGCCTCGAAGGCGCCGGCCAGGTTCGCCACCTTGGGGTTCAGGCCGAAGGAGGGATCCGAGCGCACGAACCGCACCGGGACGTGGGGATAGTCGGCGGCGATGCGGCGGGCGAGGGCGATGCCGGGGTCGTCCGGCTCGGTGCTCGCGAAGACGATCTCGAAGGGCGCCGGGTAGTCCTGCTCGAAGAAGGAGCGGAGGTTGTCCTCGAGGTCCTCCTCGAGCCCCTTGATGGGCTTGAGGAGCGAGATCGGTTCGAGATCCGAGTCCGGGACGCGCCGGACGCGCATCCGCTTGTGCCGGACGGCCGACCAGATCCCGAGCGTCTGCAGGCCGACCGCGATGGCGGCGCATCCGAGCAGGATCCACGTGAGGACGGCCAGCATGGCGGCGCCGACCATCGCACGAAGGCGACGAGGGGGCAAATCCCGGTCCCGGGAGGCCTTGCGCTCCGGCGCGAGCTGTCCTAAAGCCCGGCGCCATGAAGCACGCGACCATCGAGATGGACAACGGCGGCGTCATCGAGCTCGAGCTCTACGACGACGCGGCGCCCGGGACCGTGGCCAACTTCGAGAAGCTGGCGGGCCAGGGGTTCTACGACGGCCTGACCTTCCACCGGGTGATCTCGGGGTTCATGAGCCAGGGCGGCTGCCCCACCGGGACCGGCACGGGCGGGCCCGGCTACAAGATCCCGTGCGAGACCGCGGGCAACCCGCACCGGCACGAGGCGGGCTCGCTGTCGATGGCCCACGCCGGCAAGAACACGGGCGGCAGCCAGTTCTTCATCTGCCACGCCCCGCAGCCCCACCTCGACGGCAAGCACACCGTCTTCGGCAAGGTCCTGAGCGGCCTCGAGCACGTCACCTCCATGCGCGGCGGCGAGCGCATGAAGAAGGTCACGGTTCGTCAGTAGCAGCCGCGCATGCAGGTGCGGTGCTCGGTCTCGCAGGCTTCGCGGCAGCTCGCGGCGCGACCGTCGCACTGGGACATGCAGTCGTTCCACCGCGGGGTGCAGACGGGGGCGCAGCCGCCGGTGACGTCGGGGGGCGCGGGGATCTCGGCCACGGCTGGCTCGAGGGCCTCCTGCGTGTCGGCGGGGAGCTCGACCTCGGGGTCCGATGTCTCGGCCTCGGACTGCGCTTGCTCCTCCATCGTGAGGAAGGAAGCCGTGTAGCTCGAGCCGAGGGCGGTGCGCTGCATCCCGGGCAGGGGTGCGATGTCCTCGCCGTCCTCGAGCGCCGCCACACGGCCGCGGGCATAGTCCACCCGGTCGGGGGGTTGGCCCTGCGTGTAGTGCTGGAGCCAGCGAGCCCAGCACTCACGGCGCAGCTCGGGGCGTACGGTCGGATCGAAGTCGGCCGCGTGGCACCGCTCGAAGTAGGCGTTGCTCTGGTGCACCATGCGGAGGCTCGGAGCGCAGGCGCTCACGAGTAGAAGCAGGCATGGTGCGATGGAGCGCATTCCCCAAGACCTTAACACCCGCGACGACTTCGACCAACCGCCCCTCTCGGGGCAGGGACCCTTCGACGCGGCGAAATTCGGCACACTGTGGTTGGTGTGGAGCGATGTGGGCCTGGTCTCCCTCGGTCTGCCGGGAAGCCCGAGGCCCTTCGAAGATGGATACGGGCCGCCGGTCCGGGACGTTCCCGAGACGTTCGCGAGGACCCTGCGAGAGTACTTCGCCGGCGAGCCCGTGGATCCGGCCGAGCTCCCGGCCGACCTGCGCGGCACGCCCTTCCAGAAGCGCGTCTGGGAGGCGCTCCGCCGGATCGGGCGGGGTCAGGTCCGTTCGTACGCGGGCGTCGCGGCCGACGTCGGATCGCCGCGCGCCATGCGCGCCGTGGGCATGGCGAACGCGAAGAACCCGATCGCGATCGTCGTCCCCTGCCACCGCGTCGTCGAGACCGGCCACCGCCTCGGCGGCTACTCCGGCGGCCTCGACAAGAAGATCTTCCTCCTCACGCTCGAAGGCGTCCAGGTCGACGACGACCACGTCCTCCCCGGCCAACTCGACCTGTTCTGATCACTTGCATTGGGGACACTCCCGAATGCAACTCGCACTTGCATTGGGGACACTCCCGAATGCAACTCCCCGAGGTGATCGTCGGGGACAGGACCGAACCTAGAGCTTGGCCAGGGCGGCTTCGAGCTGGGTCTTCTCGGCGCGCAGGGACTCGAGCCGGGCGCGCTCCTTGTCGACCACCTCGGGCGGGGCCCTGTCGACGAAGCTCGCGTTGCCGAGCTTCTTCTCGACGCCGGTGAGGTCCTTGTCCACCTTCTTGAGCTCGCGCTCGAGGCGGTCGCGCTCCTTGTCGAGATCCACCAGGCCCGCGAGCGGGACCAACACCGTCACGCCCTCGGCCACCGAGACCGCCGTCCGAGGCGGGATCTCGGCGTCCACGTTCCCGTCGTACTCGACCGACGCCCGCACCAGGAAGCGGATGGCCGCCTGCTCCCGCTCGAGCACGGCCCGCGCGCCGTCGGCCGCCCGCAGCACGAGCGGGATCTCCTTCTTGCGCGGCAGGTCGTGCTCGGCGCGGATGGTTCGGGCCGCGCCGATCGCCGCCTGGAGCACGGCCATGTCGCGCTCCGCCTCCTCGTCGGCGCGCCCCTCGCGCTCCGCCTCCGGCCAGCGGGCGACCATGATGCTCTTCGGAGACGCGTCGTGCTTCGGGACGCGCTGCCAGATCTCCTCCGTGATGAACGGCATCATCGGGTGGAGCGCGCGGAGCGTCGTCTCGAGCACGTGCACCAGCGTGGCGCGCGTCTCGCGCACCACCGCCTCGTCGTCCGAGGCGAGGAGCGGCTTCGACAGCTCCAGGTACCAATCGCACAGCTCGCCCCAGACGAAGTGGTAGAGGGCCTGCGACGCGTCGTCGAGGCGGTAGTCCTCGAGCCCTTGGTCGGCGGCGCTGAGGGCGTGGCCGAGCCGCGACAGGATCCAGCGGTTGGCGAGCTCCCGTGGCGCGGCCGGTGGCTCGCCCGTGGCGCGGGCTTCGGCGCCGTCGAGGTTCATGAGCGCGTACCGCGACGCGTTCCACAGCTTGTTGACGAAGTTCCGGTAGCCCTCGATGCGCTTGATCGAAAGCGCGATGCGGCGCGACTGCGGCGAGTAGCTGAGCAGCGTCATCCGCAGCCCGTCGGCGCCGTAGGCCGCGAAACCCTCGGGGTACGTCTTCTCGAGGTAGTCGAGTCCGCTCCTTTGCGCGCCGCTCTTCTCGGCCTTCGCGAGCAGCTCGTCGATCGTCGCGCCGCCGATGACGTCGAGCGGATCGACGACGTTGCCCTTGACCTTGCTCATCTTCTCGCCGCGCTCGTCGGTGACGAGGCCCGCGAGCAGGACGCGCCGGAACGGCACGTCGCCCATGAACTTCAGGCCCATGACGATCATCCGCGCGACCCAGAAGAACAGGATGTCGTAGCCCGTCTCCATGTCGTCGGTCGGGTAGAAGCGCGACAGATCGATCGTCTGCTCCGGCCAGCCGAGCGTGCTGAAGGGCCACAGCGCCGAGCTGAACCACGTGTCGAGGACGTCCTCGTCCTGGCGGAACTGCGTCTCGTCGCACTCGCCGCACCGCGTCGGCGCCTCGCGGCCCACGTTCACGTGGCCATGGCGCTCGCAGTACCAGGCCGGGATGGGGTGGCCCCACCAGAGCTGGCGCGAGATGCACCAGTCCTGGATGTTCCGCATCCAGTGGAAGTACGTCTTGGTCCACTCCTCGGGGATGATCTGGACCTCGCCCCGCTCGACGACCTCGATGGCGGGCTTGGCGAGCGGCTCCATCTTGACGAACCACTGCGTCGAGATGATCGGCTCGACGATCGTGTTGCAGCGCTGGCAGCGAGGCAACGTCATGAGGTGCTTCTTCGAGCCGCGCGCGAGCCCCTTCGCTTCGAGCGCCTCTTTGACCGCCCTGCGCGCCTTGAACCGCTCCATCCCCTGGAACGGGCCGGCCTCGGCGTTGAGCGTCCCGTCGAGGTTCAGGATGTTGATCTCGTCGAGGTCGTGCCGCTTGCCCGTCGCGAAGTCGTTCGGATCGTGGGCCGGCGTGACCTTCACGACACCGGTTCCGAACTCGGGATCCACCAGCTCGGCGTCCGTGATCACCGGGATGCGGCGCGGCAGGAACGGGTGCTGGACGAACTTGCCGTGCAGGTGCGTGTACCGCTCGTCGTCGGGGTGCACCGCGACCGCCGTGTCGCCGAGCATCGTCTCCGGCCGCGTCGTGGAGACGACCACCTCACCCTCACCCTCGCCCTCGGCCACCGGGTAGGCGAAGTCGAACAGCTCGCCCTCGACGTTCTCCTCGCTCTCGACCTCGAGGTCGCTCAGCGCCGTCCGGCAGTCGACGCACCAGTTGATGAGGCGCGTCGCACGGTAGATGAGGCCCTCCTCGTAGAGGCGCACGAACACCTCGCGCACCGCCCGCGAGAGCCCCGGGTCCATGGTGAACCGCTCCCGCGACCAGTCGCAGGAGGCGCCCATCTTGCGGAGCTGCCGGAGGATCGTCCCGCCCGACTCCTCCTTCCACTTCCACACGCGCTCGACGAACTTCTCGCGCCCGAGGTCGTGCCGGCTGAGTCCCTCCCGCTTGAGCTGCCGCTCGACCACGACCTGCGTGGCGATGCCCGCGTGATCGGTGCCGGGGATCCAGAGCGTGTTCCGGCCCTGCATGCGCTTGTGGCGGATCAGCACGTCCTCGAAGGTCGTCCGGCAGGCGTGCCCCATGTGGAGCGACCCGGTCACGTTGGGCGGCGGGATGGCAATCGTGTAGGTCGGCCGGTCGTCGTCCGGGGCGTCGCTCGCACGGAACAAGCCTTCGCGCTCCCAGAGCTCGTACCAGCGAGGCTCGGTCTCGCGGGGGTCGTAGGCCTTCGGCATCTCTTCGGAGGTCATCGATCAAGCTCCCGGATGGGACGGACGGAGAAGCGCGCCGGCCCCGAGGGACCCGCACTCTAGCCCGACCAGGGGTAGGGACAAGCCCGCCGGTCAGTCCGCGGTGAGGCGCCGGATCTCTTCGCGGATGATCGTCTCGGCGAGGTCGGGCACCACTTCCCATACGACCTGCTCGATCACCTCGCGCGAGAGCGCCAGCACGCCCTGCACCTGGTCGTCGGTGAGCCCGAGGTCGCCGAGCTTCTTCGCCATGGACGAGCCGTTGCCCGTCGCGGCGGCGGCGGCCCGGGCGGGCGCGCTCGCCGCTGCGGCCGGCGGCTGGCGCGGCGCCGCGGCGGGCGCGGGCGCCGGCATCGGCGGCTCCGGCTCGTCGGCGAGCTCGAGCACGGGGCGCGCAGCGGCCGGTGGGGCAGCCGCGGGCGGCGGAGCAGCGGCGGCCGGCGGTGCGGCGACGGGCGGCGGTGCGGGAGGCGGCTTGGGAGCCCCGAACGCGACCGTGCTCTTGGTGGCGGGCCTAGTGGAGGGCGCCTGGGTCGGCCCGCTCGGGGGCCGGGGCGGCGGCGGCGGCGCCGCGGCCGGTGCGGCGACGGGCCTCGGCGCGGGGGCCGGAGCGCCTGCGGCCGCCTGCGCGCGCGGCCTGCCGAGGACCTGCCCGACCTTGTCGATCACGACCTGCGAATCGAACGGCTTGATCACGTGGTCGTCCACGCCAGCCTGCCTGCCGCGGCCCTCGTCGAAGGCGTGGTGCTGGCTCGCAAGGACGATGACGGCCGTGTTCGACAGGGCGGGATCGCTCTTGATCGCCTGCGCCACGGCGTAGCCGTCGGTCGGCATGCTGGCGTCGGCGAACACCACGTCCGGCCGGATCTCCTTCGCCCGCTGGATGGCCGCGTCCCCACCGTCGACGGTGACGACCTCGGCGTCCTGCCCCGCGAAGGTCATCTGCATGACCTGACGCATCGTGGCGCTGTCGTCGGCAACCAGGATCTTGACCGTCACCCGAGCCTCCCTTGCCGGCGGATCGAATGGTCCCGCCGGGTCCTGGATACGTCATCCCACCTCGGCGGGTCAAGAACGACACGCAATTCCGGAGGGATGGCCCGTCTCACGGGAGGACCACCCCGAGCTCCCGGGCGGCCCCCTCGACGGCCTCGGTGGACCGCGGGAGCCCCTGCGATACCCGCCACGCCTCGAGCAGAACCTCCCGGGCCTCGGCCCGCCGCTCGGTCCGCGAGAGCACCCGGGCGAGGCCGGCCGCCGAGCCGCCGTGGGTGGGGTTGGCCCCGAGGCTCCGCCGGAACAGGCGCTCGGCGGTCCGGAGGGCGCCGTTTTCGAGCGCGCGGTGGGCCCGCTCGCTGTCCTGCACCGCCGCGACCCGCCGCGCCTCGTGCCGGCGCTCCGCGAAGCGCTCGGCCGCCCCGTCGTCGCCGACCTCCATGGCGCAGCGCTGGCAGAGCAGCGCCAGGTGCTCGTCGCTCCGCGCTTCCTCCTCGAGCCCCTCGACCGCGAGCAGCCCCGCGCACCCGCCGTCGACGAACGCCCCGAGCGCGTCCGCGAGGCGCCGGTCGGTCGCGTCCTCGGTCACCTGCCACGCCTCGATCGCGACCCGCATGGCGTCCGCGTCGTGGAGCGCCGCCGCGTGCGAGAGGAGCGGCCGCGCGATCGCCGGCAAGGTGGCGCGGCCCTTCGCGACCCGGATCGCTTCGGCGTGCCGGCGCTCGACCAGTCTCAGCCGATCGGCGGAGTACGCCGCGCGCGGCAGCGTCGACGCGTCGTAGAGCTCGAGCGCGCGCTCGACGTCGCCGCGTGCTTCCGCGATCGCTCCCTCGACGTAGCTCCGCTCGACGCGGCGGAGCGGCAGCCCGCCGAGCGAGCGCTCGACGCGGTCGACGGCCCGTGGCCGCGTGGCCGCTTCCCACAGGCGCTCGACGAGCACCTCCACGCGATCGGCCGGTGGGAGCGCGTCGTAGGAGCTCGCGTCGAGCCACGGCACCTCCGCGACCGCGCGGTCGATGTCGTCTCGCGTCACCGTCTCGCTCGCGGGCGTGTAGGCGAGGTGGAACTCGAGAGCGGGCAGATCGTCGGCGAGCGGCTTCGCGCCGTCGGCGAACCGCACGAGGGCGGACGGATCGAGCTCCCGTACCGTCGCGACGTCGATGACGTGGTCGAGCCGGTGGGGGCCGAGGTAGGGCTCGAGCCGATCGTCCGCGATGCGCTCTGCCACGCGACCGTCCATCGGGATGGGGCGCTCGCTCCCGACCAGGATGAAGCTCGAGCTCTCCACCACGAACGCGTGCCCGTGCGGGAACACCTCGAGCAGCGTGGCGGTCACGCGCCGGAGCGCTTCCACGTCGGCGCGGAACAGGTTGATCCAGAGCGCCACGACGCCGCCGGGGCCGAGCGCGCGGCGCGCCTCCTCGAAGAGCTCGCGGGTGTAGAGGGCGCTCGAGCCGGCGAGCCACGGGTGGGACGGCTGCGAGACGATCGCGTCGTAGGTCCCGGGCTCGGCGAGCGCGAGCTGCGCGCGGGCGTCGTCGACGATCAGGTGTGTCCGCTCGTCGTCGAGCGGGAAGGGTTTGCCGTGCTCGTGGTGCAGGACGCGCGCGGCGTCCACGACGGCCTCCTCGAGCTCCACGACGTCGATGCGCTCCCAGGGCCCGGCGAGCAGCATGGTCGTCGTGTGTCCGGCGCCGAGGCCGATGACCATGGCGCGCTCGCGCTCCTCGGCGAAGAGCGTCGGGACGACGCCCAGCATGGCCAGCTCGGCCCCGAACCCTGGCTCGCCGCCGCCGAAGCCCGACTCGGGCCGGCCGTCGTTGTAGAGGCGCAGCGTCCCGTCGGTGGCGCGGACCACGCTCACGGTCGTGTTGCGCCCCTCTCGCAGGAAGAGGACCTTGCGGTCCCACCGCGTACCGGGCCCCTCGACGATGGCCTTGTACGGCTCGTTGCGCGCGTCGAGGAGGAACGGGAGCTCGATCGAAGGCGCGGAGGCGAGCGCGGCCACCGCGAGCACCGCCGGCACCGCCATGCGCAGGGCCCGCTTGCGAATGCGCTCGCCGTCACCGGCGAAGAACGCGACGGCAGCCGCGCCGAGGTGGACCAGCATGACGCACAGGAGCGACGTCTGCACACCGAAGGCGGGGACCATGAGGAACCCGGCCGACAGCGATCCCACGAGGCCGCCGAGCGTGTTGCTCGCGAGCACGCGCCCGGCGTGCGTCGAGGCGCGGTGAGGCGGCACGCGGGCGATGCGCCAGGCGAGCGGCACGGAGGTGCCGACCACCAGCGCGATGGGCAGGAGCAGGATCGACGCCAGCACGAGGACGACCCACGTGCGGTGAGGCTCGAGCGTCGCGTCGCCGCGGAGCAGGCCCATGAGGCGGGGCAGGTGCGGCGTGATCGCGATGGACACGACCGTCAGCCCTCCGAGCAGGGTCTGCGACCAGCCGAGCACGCGGAGCGGCGAGCGGCCGCCGCGGACGATGCGATCGGCGATGAGGCTCCCGGCGGCGATCCCGAAGAGGAAGTTCACGAGCATCGCGGCGAAGGCAGGCGTGGTGCCCTGCACGATCATCCGGAGCACCCGCGTCCAGAGGACCTCGCTCGCGAGGGCGGCGAACCCCGCGACCGCGGCGAGCCCGATCGCGATCCCCACGTGCCGGCTCGAGCCCGCCGCCTCGGCGCCGTCGCCGGGCGGTGCGACCGCCGGGTCCTCGGCCGGGTCGCGCCAGGCGAGCCCCACGGCGACCGCCGCCGCGAGGCTCCCGCCCGCCGCGACGAGGACGCTCGCCCGCGTCCCGAGCGCCGGGAGCAGGAGCAGCCCCGTCGCGCCCGCTCCGATCACGGCGCCGAACGTGTTGGTCGCGTAGAGCGCCGTGGCCGGCGTGCTCCAGGCCTCGCGCGCGCGCGACACCGCGCCGATGAGCACCGGGAGGGTCGCGCCCATCAGGACCGTGGGCGGCAGGAGGATCACGAGCGCCAGCGCGAGCCGGACGGCGGTCAGCGTCCCGAAGGACGCGCCCGCGCCGACGCTCGCGTACAGGGCGTGCACGTTCGGCACGAGCACGAGCGACAGCACCGCCCAGAGCGCGACCCCCGCCTCGAGCAGGACGTAGACCAGCGCCGGCCGGCGCACGGTCCGGCCCCACCGCCCCCCGATCGCCGCCCCGAGCCCGAGCCCGAGGAAGAACGACCCGAGGACCGTCGCCACCGCGAGGTCGCTGACGCCGAAGACGCGTTGCAGCATCCGGCCCCAGGCGATCTGGTAGACCAGCGCGGCAGCGCCCGAGAACAGGAGCGCCACGTAGAGGCTGGCGAGGCGGAGTCGGGACACGAGCCCGCGTTCTAACACGGGCCGCTCGTGCTATACGCGGCCCCGTGGGCGACTCACCTCCGCCGATCCGATACCAGGACGTGGCGCCGAGACCGCCCGAGGGGGAGATCGACCTCGGCGCGCTCCTGCCGGGGGAAGGGCCGCTCGAGATCGACGTGGGCTTCGGCCGCGGTATGTCGGTGTTCGAGCGCGCGAAGGTGGCGCCGGACGCGCGGATCGTGGGGATCGAGATCAAGAGCAAGTGGGCCTACCGTGTGGAAGAGCGCCGCAGGCGCGAGGGGCTCGGCCGGGTCCGCGTCCTGTGGGGCGACGCGCGCGACATCCTCCATCGGGCCGGCCCCGACGGATCGGTGCGACGCGTGTTCGTCCACTTCCCCGACCCGTGGTGGAAGAAGCGCCACCGCAAGCGCCGCGTGCTCGGCGACGACCTGCTCGACGACATCGCGCGTCTGCTCGCCTCGGACGGCGAGCTCTACGTGCAGACCGACGTCGTGGAGCGGGCCGAGGACTACCTCTCCTTGCTCCGCGACCACGAGCGCTTCGACCTGATGGGCGACGACGGCTACGTGCCGGCCAACCCCTTCGGCGCCGTCTCGAACCGCGAGCGGCGCGCGGAGCAGGACGGGCTGCCGGTCTACCGGATCCTCGCCAGGAGAAGGTAGAGCACAGCGCATGATCTCCGACCGAGGAGATCATGCGCTGTGCTCTAGGGCCCGATCAGATCGGGTGGCGGGTCTCCCGTTGGCTCCGCTCGCGGCGGCGCAGCGCTTCCTTGATCGTGACGACGAGCTCGTCGACGCTGAACGGCTTGATCAGCCAGCCCTCGACCCCCGCCTCCTCGGCGATCTCCGGCGCGTCGAGCTTGGCCGTGACGATGACGATGGCGGCTGGATCGCCCTGGCGCCGCAGGCACTCGGCCACCTCCGTGCCGAGCATGTCGGGCATGAGCTGGTCGAGCAGGACGACGTCGTGGTGCTGGCGCTTCGCTCGGGCCAGACCCTTGCGCCCGCCCGATGCGCGCACGACCGTCGCGCCGCGTGCCTCGAGGAGCGCCGCCATGACCTCCCGGAAGTCGCGGTCGTCGTCGATGAGGAGGACGTCGAGCCCGTCGAGGCTCGGCCGGCGCGGCGTAACGTGCTGTGTCCGAAGGGTCGCCATGGTCTTGTCCATAAGCACGCACGGCGTCGTGCACGCGGGCGCGCCTTCGAGGCAGAGAGCCCCGATCGGCGCGTCTCGCGGCACCACGGCGGGTCGGTGGTCCACGCTCGCCGCACCGGGGCGAGACAGCCCCTTCAGCCCCCGATCTCGGCCAGCGTCCGGTCCACTCGCTCGAGCTCGGCGAGGCCCATGTTCCTCATGATGGCGCGCGCCTCGTGCAGCCGCTCCCGCGCGCCGTCCATGTCGCCACGCTCGATCAGGTGGAAGCCGAGCTCGCTCAGGGAGCGGGCCGCCTCCTTCTCGTTCCCGATCTCGCGGAACAGGTCGATGCTCACGAGGAAGCTCTCCTCGGCGCGCCGGTCCACCTCGCCCGCGCCGTCGAAGAGCGTCTGCGCGCGGAGCTGCCCGATCGCGCGGTGCGCGAGGGCGATGGCCTCCTTGCTGCCGTACTCCTCGGCGAGCCCGAGGGCGCGCTCGAGCGTCTTGTCCGCCTCGGACGATCCCTGCTTGACGGCGAGCCGCCCGAGGTTCCGCTCGACCTCGGCCAGCGCGCGCTTGTCGCCGAGCGTGGCGGCGAGGTCGCGCGCCTCCTCGAGCGCCTCCACCGCGTCGTCGAGCTTGCCCGCCGCCATGTAGGCCTCGCCCAGGTTGTTGAGCATGAAGCACTCGTTGCGGCGGTCGGCCATCTCGCGCGCCTGGTCGAGCGCCGCCTGCCAGCTCGCGATGGCCGTGTCGACCGCGCCCCGCTCGAAGGCCACGATGGCGAGCGCGTTGTGCGACTGCATGGTGCCCTCGAGGTCGCCGATCGCGCGCCGGATCTCGAGCGCTTGCGAGAAGAAAGACTCCCCCAGGTCCAGGTTCCCCCGGTTGAGCTCGATGCTCCCGAGCGTGGTGAGCGAGACCGCCTCGCCGCGCCGGTCGGCGTGCGCGCGCCGGAGCTCGAGCGCCTCGGTCGCGGCGGCGATGGCGAGGTCGTTCTCGGCGAGCAGCCGGTGCACCTGGGCGAGGTCGTCCAGCGTGGACGCCACGCCGCGCAGGTCGCCGGCGCTGCGGAACATGGTGAGGGCCCGCTCGAGCAGCGCGCGCGCGCCGCTGTCCTCGCCGCGCTGCCGGTATACCCGGGCGAGGCGGTTCAGGGCCGCGCCCCCCTTGCCGCGGGCCCCGATGGTCCAGGCGAGGCGCAGCATCTCGGTGAACGCGTCGGTCGCCTCGTCGTAGCGCCCGAGCGTCGTGAGGAGCGAGCCGTGCTCGTGGTGCGCCTCGATCTTGCGTACCACGTCGTCCGGCGAGATGAGCGGGAGGGCCCTCTCCACGAGGCGGAGCGCCATCTGCGTGCGCAGCTTCATCCGCTCGTAGCCGGCCGCCTCGAGGTACGCGCGGCCGGCGCGGTGGGTCATGCCGGCCTTCTCGAGGTGCGGCGCGATGAGGGCGGCCACGCCCTCCCGCTGCAGCTCCGCGGTCACGGCGAGCCACCGCGCCACCGCCGTGTGCCGGCGGACCTTCTGCTCCTCGTCCATCGCTTCGTAGACGAGCTTGCGCGCGCCGCCGAGCGCGAACGTGAGCTCGCGCGCGCCGGGGAGATCGCTCGTCTCGCTCCGGTCGACGAAGCCCTTGTCCTCGAGGCGCCCGAGCGCCGCGTGCAGGGCCGCGAGGTCCTCGTCGTCGGGCCAGATGCTCGGGGGCTCGGCGCCGTCGCCCGGCGGCTCGCGCTCCGACCGCATCTGCGCGAGGATCGCGCCGTCCCAGAAGGACTCGCCCACCACGGCCGCCCGCTCGAGCGTCGCCCGCTCGAAGCCGTCGAGCCGGCCGAGCCGCGCCTTCGTGGCGTCCTCGATCGTGACCGGCAGGCCGCCCGCGGCGAGCTTCTCGAGGTCCACCTCGAGCCCCTCGGTCGTGACGCGGAAGAGGTTGCTCTCGATGAGCTCGAACACGAGCTCGCGGACGGCACCCGGGTTGCCCTGCGCGCGGTGCGTGATCGCCTCGGCGAGCGCAGGCGGGACCTCCACGAGCGTCGGGAGCAGGACGTACAGCATGGCGGCCACGTCGCGCTCGTCGAGGGGGGCGATGGGGCCGACCGCGACGCCGCCGGCGGTCTCGAGCTTCTCGGAGCGCTCGGCGATGGGGGCGTCGCCGGCGACGAAGATGGCGATGTGTCCGTCCGCCTTCGCGAGCTCCGACAGGATCGCCCACCCGTCCTCCTCGACGAAGTGCATGTCGTCGAGCAGCACGAGCAGGGGCCGGCGGCTTCCGTCGCCCTCGAGCACGCGCCGGACCGCGCGCGAGGCCCGGCGGCGGAGCTCGTCGGGCTTGTCCTCGAGCGGGCCGAGGAAGGGGCTGTCGGGGAAGGGCACGCCGGCCACGTGGCCGAGCAGGTGCGTCGTCTCGGCGACCTGGATGGCGTCCTTCGTCATGAGCGCGTCGGACACCTGCGTCGCCATCTGACCGCGCACCGTGCTCGGCGACGACGAGGGCGTCACGCCGAAGCGCTCGAGGAGCAGGCGGGAGAAGGGGGCGTAGGGGCCGTCGCCGCCGCCCTTGCGGCAGGCCGCGTAGAGGACCCGCACCTCGGGCGCGACGCGCGCGGCGATCTCGCTCGCGTAGGTGAGGAGACGCGTCTTGCCCGACTCGCGCCCGCCCTCGAGCGCGACGAAGGTCGGCGTCCCCACCGTGAAGGCGCGCTCGACGGCCGTGCGGATGACCTCGGACGCGTCGGCCTGGCCGATGAGCGGCGGCTCGGGCTCGGGCGGCGTCTCCTGCTCCTCGGGCGGTGTCTCGGTCGCCCCGGAGAGCTCGGCGTCCGGGAGCTCGGTCGAGACGACGCGATCGGACTCGAGGGCCCGGTCGAGCGCGGCGACCGGGGGCTCGGTGACGACGGTCTGGTCGGTGACTCGCTGGACCGCGGCCGTGAGCCCGGTCCGTGGGGGCGCCTCCGTCAGCCCGCGGCCGCAGCGCGCGCACGCGCGCCAGGCGCGCGGGTTCTCGAACCCGCAGGAGGGACAAACGGATGCAGCAGCAGAAGGCATGGCGCCCGATTTACGCATGATAGGCGCGCAGGCTCAACGCCGGCGTGTGAGGACTGCGGTGTGCAATCTGCACACAACCCGACCCGCCGGTCCGGGCGGTCCTCACGCCCGTCGTGCGTCAGCGGAGGGCGAGGGCCATGCACCGCTGCCGGGTCTCCTCGCGCAGGCGCTCCTGGCGGGCGGCGAGGACGGCCGGGTCGGGGCGTGCCGCGGGGGCGTCGAGGGAGGCGGGGGCGTCGGCGCGCGGGACGAAGAAGAGCTTCGGGTCGTCGACGATGTCGTAGAGCTCCTCGCCTCGATCGAGCAGCTCGCAGTTGCGCCGGCGGATCTCGTCCACGATGAGCGGGAACGCCTCGACGCTCCACTCGTGGATGTCGTGCAGGAGGACCACGCCTCCGCGGTCGCCGTGGTCCTTCATCCGTCGGTCGAACACGCGCCGGAAGGTCCCGAGCACCTCGTTGGGCGTTCGGACGAGGAAGTCGCCCGTCCCGAGGTTCCAGAGCACGCTCGTGTAGCCGCGCTCGGCGAGCAGCGCGTCGACGCGCTCGGAGCGCGCGCCGCCGGGAGGGCGCACGAGCCAGGGGCGCTCGCCGAGGACGTCCTCGAAGATGCGCTCGGCCTCCACGATCTGGTGGCGCACCTCGATGTCCGTCAGGACCGGGAGCTGCGCGTGGTCGAGCGTGTGGTTGCCGACCACGTGACCGCGCCGGACGATCTCCCGCGCGACCTCCTGGTGGTCGCGCTGCCACTGGTTGTCGCCCCGCATGCGGCTCGCGGTCAGGAAGAACACCGCGCCCACGCCGGCCTCGTCCAGATAGTCGAGGAGCCTCGGCGTGAGCCGCTGGTCCGGTCCGTCGTCGAACGTGAACAGGACGAGGCGGTGGGGGGTCGCGCCGGTGATGGGCATGCCGTCGCGGTAGGCCCGCCCGAAGGGATCGGACGAGGCCGCGTCGAGCACGAGCGGCTCGAAGGCGACGCGCTGGACATCGTCCGGCTGAGGCCCGTCGGTCGAGGCGAGGGCGAGCGCCGGAGCGGCGAGGGCCTGGTCGGGAGGCGCGGCGGGCTCCCGGACGGCCGCGCTCGCCGCCGCGATCGTCGCCCCGCCCGCGAGCGCCCCCGCGCACCAGAGCAGGTGTCTGCCGGCCCACCGTGCCTTCACGGGGACAATGGTAGGGAAAGGTGGGATGCCGGGTCGAGAAAGCTACTGGACGGTCCCGACCCGCAGCGGCTGCTCGAACGTGACGATGCCGCCGGTGGGGGGCGGGAAGGTCCAGTTGCCCACCTGGGAGAGGACGCACTCTCGGTAGGCCGCGGGCGGGGGCTCGCCCTGCGAGGCCAGCTCGGCCCGCTGGACCTCGCCGGTGCGGCCGATCGTCACCCGGAGGGTGAACTGGCCGACGACGGTCTGTCCGGTCTCGAGGTCCACCTGGCGCTGGCAGCGGCGCAGGCCGTGCTTGCCCCGCTCGACCACCGGCGCGATGAGCGCCGGCGCGAGGGTGCCCACCCGCACCTCGGGCGCGCTCGGGCGGATGGCCTCGGGCTCGAGGAGCTGCCCCTCGCCCGCGAGCACGATGCGCCCGCGCCAGCTCCGGCCGTGATCGCCGAGCGCCGAGACGTCGCAGTCGCCGGCCGGTACGCGCATCGCGATGGCGCCGGGCGGCAGCTCGCGGCCGCGGACCTGCCAGCTCCGGACCCAGTCGATCTCGGGGAGCTCGAGCACCGGCCAGCCCGCCGCCTCGGGGGCGAGGGCGAGCGGCTCGGGTACCTGCCCCTCGCCGATGGGCTCGACGTCGTCGTCCGACCGCCAGATCCCGGGCGCCGCGACCGTCGCGACGACCTCGCCGCCCCGCAGCACCTCGACGACGCCCTCGTCGACCGTCACCGCCGTCCCGCTCTCGCCGTGCACGACCGCGAACCGCGTGCCGCGGACGCGGACGGTGTAGTCGCCGGCGCGGACGGCGTAGCGGTCGCCCTCGCCGAGCGGCGTCACCTCGCTCGCCACCGCGCCCTCGAGGAGCGCGAGCGTGACGCGCCCCTCGCGCAGCTCCTCCACCTTCACCAGCGTGTCCGGCTGGACGACGACGCCCGTGCCCTCGTAGAAACGCAGGTGTGCGAGCGCGCCGCTCGCGGTCGCGATGCGCATCTCCTCCCGGACCGGCGTGCCTACCTCGACCGGATCGAGCACGTCCGTGCCGCCGCTCACGCCCTGGACGACCGCGGTGACCTCGCCCGTGATCCGCAGCCGCGCCGGCTCGGGCCGCGCTTCGCCGGGCTCGACGCGCGGGGCCTCGACGAGGGTCTCCTCCGGCGCACCCCGCTGGGTGTAGAGGAAGGCGAGCACCGCGGCGGCAGCCGCCGCGAGCCCCACCCACACCGCCGGCCCGATCCGCCGGCGAGCCCTGCGCGCCTCGCGGCGCAGGGCGAGCTCCATCCTCGACCAGTCCGGCTCGGGGACGGGCTCGGCCTTCACGTCCCGCACGAGCTCGTCGTAGACGCGCATGGAAGCGAGCGCCTCCCGGCAGACCTCGCAGGTCCCGAGGTGTGCCTCGACCCGGCGCCGCCCCTCGGGCGACAGCTCCCCGGCCTCGTACGCGAGGAGCGCGGCGATCTTGGGCTCGTGATCGCTCACGACCCTCCCTCCTCGCCGTCCCTTGTGGTCATCGGCTTGCCGGGCAAGGTCTCCATCAGGGCCTGCACCGCCGGACCGAGCCGCGGGTCTTGCGCGATCGCCGCGTACAGCTCCTTGCGGGCGTAGAAGAGGCGCGTCCGCACCGTGAGGACGGGCGCCTCGACCATCTCCGCGATCTCCTTGGCCGGCACGCCCTCGAAGTCGTGCAGGACGAGCACCATCCGCTTCTTCTCGCTCAGGCCGTCGAGCAGCCGGTAGAGGGCGCGGACCCGCTCGGCCCGCTCGGCGGCGCGATCCGGCGTCTCGGCGGGCTCGGCCTCGCGCGGGCCCTCGGGGACCGGCACGTCGACGAACCGCGGCCGCGACCGTCCGCGCCGCAGGTGCATCCGCGCGACGTTGACCGTCAGCCGGTAGAGCCACGTGCTGAACTTGGACTCGCCCCGGAACCGCGGCAGCGAGCGGTACACGTGGACGAACACGTCCTGGACCACGTCCTCCACGTCCGGGGACGCCCCGATGACGCGATGCACCAGCCGGCTCACGTCCCCGCGGTGACGCCGGAACAGCTCGTTGAACGCAGCTTCGTCGCCCCCCTGCGCCCTCTGGATCAGCGGATCGGGCCCGTCCATGGTGCTCGCTGTCTGCCGGGTGAGGCCCGGCGAGAGGTCGACAGTGGCGGCGGAAGATAGCATCCGCTCGTTGGGTTGTGGCCGGATGGGTCGGTATTCATCGCCGCTTCCTCGCCCGCTCGGCGGGGCAGGGTGCCCGGTGCAGTCCCGAGGCGCCCGGGAATAGTGACTGGACATGGCGGTTTCCGTGCTGCTAAGTCCCGCACCCCGGCGGGAGGCGAGGGTCCCGTGATCCAGGTCGAGCAGCTCACCAAGCGCTACGGCGACCGCGTCGCGGTGCGCGACGTGAGCTTTAGCGTAGAACGGGGGGAGATCGTTGGCTTTCTGGGGCCGAATGGCGCCGGCAAGACGACGACCCTGCGCATGATCACCGGCTTCCTCGCGCCGAGCTCGGGCCGCATCCGCGTCGACGGCATCGACGCCCTGGGCGACTCGGAGAGGGCGCGGGCGCGGATCGGCTACATGCCCGAGGGCGTCCCGCTGTACCCCGAGATGCGCGTCCAGGAGTACCTGCGGTACCGCGCGCGCCTGAAGGGCGTCCGGCGGGCGGACGTGAAGAAGAACGTGGACAAGGCGCTCGAGCTGGCCGGCGTCGCGGACGCCCGCGAGCGCATCATCGGTCAGCTCTCGAAGGGCTACCGCCAGCGGGTCGGGCTCGCCGACGCGCTCGTCGCCGATCCGCCCTTGCTCATCCTGGACGAGCCGACGAGCGGCCTCGATCCCAACCAGATGCGCGCCGTGCGCGATCTCGTTCGGGGCTTCGCCGGGGAGAAGACGGTCTTCTTGTCGACCCACATCCTGCCCGAGGTCGAAGCGACCTGTAGCCGCGTGGTGATCATCCACAAGGGGCGCGTCGTCGGGAGCGGCCCCACCGAGACCCTGCGGCGGGGCGAGGAGGGCGGCCAGGTGGTCACGCTCGTCGCCCGTGGCGCCGAGCCGCGGGTTCGCGAGGTGCTCGAGAAGGTCGAGGGCGTGCGGTCGATCGTAGAGGTGGATCGCGCGACGCCCCGCGAGCCCGACGTCCTCGAGGTCCGCCTGCGCACCGAGCCGACGCCGGAGGTGAACGAGCGGATCTTCCGCGCCGTCGCCGACGCCGGGCTCGTCTTGCGCGAGCTCTCGCGCGAGGTCCTGCGCCTCGAGGACGTCTTCGCCGACCTCACGACCGAGGAACACGAAGAGGAAGAGGACGAGCAGGGCGACGAGGCGGCCGACGGCGACGGGGAGGCCGAGGCGGCCGACGGCGAGGAGAGCTCGGAAGAGGACGACGCCGCCCGCGACGACTCCGAGGAGGACGAGTGACGGCCGTCTGGACCATCGCGAAGCGCGAGGTGTTCTCGTTCTTCGTCTCGCCGGTCGCCTACGTGGTCCTCACGGTGTGGCTGCTCCTGCACGGCGTGAGCCTCTACACCTTCGCCGAGATCTTCGCGTACCAGCAGTACGACCCGGGCGCGGTGACGCAGACGCCGCTCACCCTGTTCTTCGGCCGGAGCATCTTCTTCTACCTGGGAGTGCTGGTCGTGGTCCCGCTCCTCACCATGCGGACGCTCGCCGAGGAGAACCGCGCCGGTACCATCGAGCCCCTTCTCACGGCGCCCGTCACCGAGGTGCAGGTCGTCCTCGGCAAGTACCTGGCGCTCCTCGCCGACTGGCTCGTCCTGTGGATCCCGACGCTCCTCTACGTCGTCATCATCGCCAACTACGGCGACGTCGACTGGGGAGTCGTCGCCGCGAGCTACCTCGGCGTCTTCACGATCGGCCTGTACTACATGGCCATCGGCCTGTTGATGAGCGCCGTGTCGCGCAACCAGGTGGTCGCCGCGGTCCTGACCGCGGTGATGCTCATGCTCCTGTTCGTCCTCGGCATCGCGGGCGAGTTCGTCTTCGAGGGGCCGAGCGGGGACATCCTCGGCTACTTCAGCATCTGGGGCCACATGGAGAGCTTCGCGAAGGGCATCGTCGACTCGCGGCCCCTCGTCTTCGCGTCGACCCTGTCCTTCCTCGCGGTCTTCACCACGATGCGGCTGATGCAGTCGCGGAGGGTCGCGTAGGTGGCCGACGCACCGAAGGAGCGCGCCCCGACCACGCCGGCCGAGGAGGCCAGGCGGCGCCGCGTCGGCGGTCTCGCCCACGTGGCGGCGAGCCTCGTGCTCGCGCTCGCCGTCGTGCTGATGCTCAACTACCTGTCCTTCCGCCACTACGAGCGTTGGGACTGGACCGAGGAGGGCATCTACACGCTGAGCGAGCGGACCGAGGAGGAGCTTCGCGCTCTGTCGGAGCCGGTCGACGTGTACGTCTTCCTCTCGCAGGGCGAGGCCAACTACCCCGAGGTCGAAGAGCTCCTCGACCGCTACGGCGCGGTGACCGGGCAGGTCCGGACGCACTTCGTCGATCCCGACCGCAACCCCTCGGAGTTCCGCGTGCTCGCCCAGCGGTTCGGGATCAGCACCGCCATGATCGAGGGCGGCGGCACGCTCGCGGACGTGGCCGCCGTCGTCACCCGCGGCGAGCGCAAGTGGACGATCACCCGGGACGATCTGCGAAGCCTCGACTTCGGCTCGCTCGACAGCGACGACCCGAAGATCGACGTGAACGCCGAGCAGGCCTTCACCGGCGCGATCGTGCAGGTGACCAGCGGCGAGCCCACCAAGGTCTGCGCGAGCACGGGGCACGGCGAGTGGAGCATCGAGGGCGGCAGCGAACGCTCGCTCTACGCGCTCCAGGACGAGCTCCGGCGCGACAACGTCGAGATGGAGTCCGTCGAGACGTTCGGCACGCGGCCGGTCCCGGACGACTGCGACGCCCTGTTCGTGATCGGACCGCTGCGCTCCTTCGGGGAGGACGAAGCCCGGCAGCTCCTGGCCTACCTCGATCGCGGCGGCAACGTCCTGTTCGCGCTCGACCCGGTGCTCGAGCACGACCGGATCGAGCCGACGGGGCTCGAGGGCCTCCTCGAGGAGCTCGGCGTGCACGTCGACTCCTCGATCGTCCTCGAGACGGACCTCGAGCGGCTCTTGCCGCCCGGCAACCCGATGGGTCCGTTCCTGGTCACGAGCTATGGCGATCACCGCACGGTGGAGGCCCTCGCGCAGACCCGCGGGCGCGCCGTGCTCGCCCTCGCGCGGAGCGTGCGGCCCGTGGACGGGAGCGGGGCGACCGTGCTCCTCCAGACGAGCGAGCGTGGCTGGGCCGAGACCGACGTCTCCGAGCTCGCCGCCGACCAAGAGCCCGAGGCCGGCCCGGACGACGTCCGCGGGCCCGTCTCGCTCGCGGTGGCGACGGCGCGGCGGTCGGGCGGCGCCCCGGCCGAGGACGAGGGGGGCGAGGAGCCGCGGGGCGGCCGGGTGGTGGTGGTCGGCGACGCCGAGTGGCTGATGGCCGAGGCGCTCCGCGACCCCCGCTACACCAACTTCGATCTGGCGTTCGCGTGGACCGGGTGGCTCACCGAGCGCGAGACGTTGATCAGCTTGCAGCCGAAGCAGGTCTCGGCGAGGCCGATGAGCATCAGCGACGGCGACCTCGGCAGCCTCGCCTTCCGACTGATCGTGCTCATGCCCGCAGCCATGCTCCTGCTCGGCTTCGCCATGTGGTGGTCGAGGCGCTCCTGACGAGGTGGTGGTGAGCAAGCGAACGACGATGGTGTTGGCAGTGATCGCGGCCGCGCTGTTGGCGTTCATCCTGCTCTACGAGCGCCACACGCTGTCGAGCGGCGACCTCGAAGGCCGTGAGGACCGGCTGTTCGAGAGCTTCGTCCGCGACCAGGTCACGAAGCTCGAGATCGAGCGCGGCGACGAGCGGATCGTCCTCGAGCGCGAGCTCGGTGAGGACGGCGAGCTCGGCGACTGGACGCTCGTCGAGCCCGTCCGCGCCGAGACCGACTTCGACGCCGTCGACACGCTGGTGGGTGCGCTCGACTGGGCGAACGCCCGCAGGACGATCGGTGGCGTCACGGCCGAGGACCGCGAGCGCTTCGGCCTCGCGGAGCCGCGCCTCTCGGCCTGGTTCACGGTCGCCGAGCGGCGCGTGCCGATCGTCATCGGGGGCGAGGATCCCCAAGAGAGCGGGCTCTACCTCCAGTCCGACGACGAGAGCGTCGCCCACGTGGTCGGCCGCGACTTGTTCGAGGCCCTCGACCACGACGCGAGCTGGTTCCGGGCCAAGGAGCTGCTCGCCGACGCGGCGCCGAGCCGCGCCGAGCGCGTGACCATCGCGGGGCAGGGCGGCGAGCGTCGCCTCGTACACCGCGACGGCGCCTGGTGGATCGAGGCGCCCGTCGAGGGCCTCGCCTCGTCCGGCACCGTGCAGGAGATGCTCCGCGAGCTGCACGACCTCCGCGCCGAGGCGTTCGTCGCGGACGACCCGGCGGACCTGTCGCCGTACGGGCTCGACTCGCCCGCGCACGTCGTCTCGCTCTCGCGCCCGCGCGCCGACGGGAACGCCACGGTGGAGGCCACCCTGGCCGTCGGCCGGGCGTGCGACGAGCACGAGGGCGCCGTCTACGCGCGCGTCGGCGACGGACCGGTCGTGTGCGTGGACGCGGACGCCACCGCGCCCCTCGCGACGAGCGCGGAGGATCTGCGCGAGCGGCGGCTCGTCACGGCCCGCGACGACGAGGTCGAGCGGATCGAGATCGTCTCGGGCAACCGGCGGCTCGAGCTCTGGCGCGAGGAGCGCGCGTGGAAGCTCCGCTCGAAGGAGGGGCCGCGCGAGCACGAGGCCACGGCCGATCGGCAGGGCGTCTCGGACCTCCTCCGGAGCCTCCGTGACGCGCGGGTGCGCTCCTTCGCCGCCGCCGACGCGGACACGGTCCGCGCGCGGGGGCTCGGAAACCCGACCGCGACGCTGTCCCTGCACCTCGCCTCGGACGTCGAGGACGAGGAGCGGCGCGCGGTCGTGACGCTCGGCCTGTCCGACGCCGAGGCCGCCTGGTTCCGGCGCGGCGATGAGCCGGTGGTCCTCGCGCTCGATCCGGCGGCCCGAGACCTGTTCACGACATCCGCGCTGCCGTTCCGCGAGCGCCGCCTCGTGGACGAGGACGACGAGGAGGCGGCGCGGCTGCTCGTCCGCCGCGCGAACGAGCGCGAGGTCGTCGAGCGGACCGACGAGGGCTGGCGCGTGACCGAGCCGCTCGCGGCGCCCGCCGACTCGGCCGTCCTGCGGACGGTGGCGCGCGGCTTCGCGGGCCTCACCGCCGAGCGGTTCGTCGCCGAGCGCCCGGCCCCCGAGCACGGGCTCGACGCGCCGCGCCTGGTCGTCGAGGCGCGATTCGAGACGGGGGACCGCGACGACGACCACGGACACGATCACGGCGAGCCCGAAGAGGAGGAGGAGCGGCCCGCCGTCCGCGAGCACACGCTCCGCATCGGCGCCGCGACCGAGGGCGGGGCCTTCGCGCGGCTCGGCGACGACCCCACCGTGTTCGTCGTCGAGCAGGGGTTCGTCGACGCGCTCGACGGGCCGCTCGTCGACCGCGGCCTGCTCGCCACCGACCGCCGCCACGTCGAGGGCGTGGAGGTCGAGCGGAACGGCCGCCCGGCCGCGGACGCGCCCGGCGACGCGCTCCTCGCAACGATCGAGACCCTCCGCGCCGCCGACACCGCCGGCTACGGCGCGCCCCCGCCCGCCGCCGGCCTCGCGCGCCCCCGGGCGAGGCTCACCGTCACGCGCACCGCCGACGGCCCCGAGCCCCGCTCGTACACGATCCTCCTCGGCGCCGAGGACGCCGGCCGCGTGCACGCCCGCCGCGCCGACCTCGAGGTCGGCTTCCTGCTCCCCGCCGAAGCCGCTGCCGCGCTGCTCGGGGAGTGACGGCCGCCGAGCCCCGGCTCAGTTGGCGCTGGGACGCAACCCTCGTCGCCTCGCTACACCGGAACCACTTCGACGTGACGCGAAGAGGCCTCCGCGAGAGGCTCGATGTCGTCGGGGTCGGACGTGAGGACGTGATCGCCGTCCTCGGCGAGCAGGACCAGCGCCGCATCGATCACGTCGCTCCGTTTCGCCCGATGGAGAAGCGTGCCGGCGTCACGGCCGAGCGCTGCGTCGATGGGACGGATGTCGATCGCGGCGAGCGCCGTCGCGAGGCGTGCCTGGCGTGGGCCGCCCGCACGCCAGACCTGACCCACGATGCCACCGTGCGTGATGGGAACGGCCCCGGCGAGCTGCGCAGCCTTCAACCTGCGCCACATCGACCGATCGTTCCTCTCGAGCGCGATCAGCGCGCCGCTGTCGAGAACGAGCCTCACCCGGATCTCCGCTTCGAACGGCTCGCCTTTGTGGGCCGACCTCGCACGACCCGCGCGCGCGCGCGGTCGGCACGCTCCTGCGCCACCATCTCCTCTGGTGTGATCTCGCCGAAGGCCGACTCGTACTCGGCGATCGCCTTCGCCATGGCGTCGAGTCGGCGCTCCTTCGCGGCGCGCTCCGCGAGGGCGAGGTTGACCCACCCGCTGAGCGAGTCGGCGTGGCCCGCCGCCACGGCGTCGTTCGCCGCCTGCACGAGCTCGCGATCGACGGTCACGGTCAGGCGCTCCTTCTTGCTCATATTTTGATGGTAATGTGAGTATAACTTCGGTGCAACGAGATGGCCGCGCATGACGGGGCTCCGTGTCGGGCTGGCCGTTTGAGCGCTCGTGCGCATACATACCCCTCGTGACGACCGCGCCGCCCGTCGATCCCGCGCTGATCGGGAGCTTCCGCCTGTTCGGGACGCTCGACGAGCCGGAGAAGCAGGCGCTGGCCGAGATGGCGACGGTCGAGGAGGTCCCGGCGGGCGGGCTGATCCTCGAGGAGGGGGACCCGGCCGACTGCGTGTACCTGGTGGCGGAGGGGCGGGTCACCCTGTGCATGCGGCTCCCCGGTCGGTCCGAGACGTGCATCCTGACGCTCGGCGAGGGCGAGCTGCTCGGGTGGTCCGGGCTCCTTCAGAGGCGCTGGGTGGCGACGGCGCGCGCAGCCGAGCCTACGACGCTGGTTCGGTTCCCCGCCTCCGAGCTGCTCGCCCTCTGCGAGCGGGACCACCACGTCGGCTACGCCATCATGAGCCAGGCCTTCGAGGAGGTGGCCGACCGGCTGCACCAGACGCGCCTCCAGCTCCTCGACATGTTCGGGCGTCCGGGAGGGTGACGCGGTGCGCCTGCTCCCGCGGAGCGAGCTGTCGCGCCTCGTCGAGGTGCTCCTCGCCACCGGCCGCCGGGTCGTCGGGCCCACGGTGCGCGACCACGCCATCGTGCACGACGAGATCGAGGCGGCCGAGGACCTGCCCATCGGCTGGACCGACGAGCAGGGGCCCGGCCGCTATCGCCTGAAGCGGCGCGACGACGACCGCGCCTTCGGCTACGTGGTCGGGCCGCACTCGTGGAAGGCCGCGCTCTTTCCGGCGCGCGAGCCGCTCTACCGGGCGACCCGCCGGGCGGACGGCAAGATCGGGTTCGAGCCGATCCGCCCCGAGCCGGCCGAGACGGCGTTCCTCGGCGTGCGCGCCTGCGACCTCGCCGCCGTCGAGGTGCAGGGCCGCACGTTCGCCGGCGGGCCCTACGTCGAGCCGCGGTACGAGGCGCGGCGGCGCGCCGCGCTCGTCGTCGCCGTCAACTGCACCGAGCCGGGCGAGCTGTGCTTCTGCGCCTCCATGGACACGGGCCCGCGCGTCCGGGGCGGCGCGGACCTCGTCCTGACCGAGCGCGACGACGGCCTGCTCCTCGAGGCCGCGACCGACGCCGGCCGGGAGGTCCTCGACCGCTTGCCGACCGAGCCGACGACCGAGGCGGACCGGCAGTGGCTCGACCGCACGATGGAAGCGGCGCGCTCGAAGATGGGCCGGGCCATGGACCCCGAGGGCCTGCCGGAGCTCCTGTTCGGCAACCTCGACCACGCGCGCTGGGACGACGTCGCCGCGCGCTGCCTCGCGTGCGGCAACTGCACCAACGCCTGCCCCACGTGCTTCTGCAGCACGGCCGAGACGCCGTCGGACCTCGACGGCGCCGAGGCCACCCAGGTGCGCCTGTGGGACTCGTGCTTCACCCGCGAGCACGGGGAGGTCCACGGCAAGCCCGTCCGGCCGACCGTCTTCGACCGCTACCGCCAGTGGCTCACCCACAAGGTCGGCTCGTGGGTCCCGCAGTTCGGCGTGTCGGGGTGCGTCGGCTGCGGCCGCTGCATCGCGTGGTGCCCGGTGGGCATCGACATCACCGAGGAGGTCGCGGCGATCCGGGCCGATCCGGCGCCTCCGGCCGCGCTCCCCGCGCACGCCGAGCCGCGCGGGGCGGCCGAGGACGACCTCGTCCCGCGTCCCGCCGAGGTGGTCGCGGTCACGCGCGAGACCGACGACGTGGTCACGCTCCACATCCGGATGCCGGAAGGCGCCGCCCACCGGCCGGGGCAGTTCCACCAGCTCTCGCTGCCTGCCCTCGGCGAAGCGCCCATCAGCATCTCGGGGACCGACGGGCGCGCGGTCGAGCACACCGTCCGCGCCGTCGGCGCGGTCACGCGGGCGCTCTGCGCGCTCTCGCCCGGCGACGAGGTCGGGTTCCGGGGCCCCTACGGCCGGCCCTGGCCGCTC
>JBDIVX010000004.1:0-112156 GCA_039794305.1 Candidatus Neutrinellum sp. | reverse complement strand
GGCACCGACCCAAACTGGCGACGCCGGCCATCGGTTCTCGATCAGCTCCGCGGCTGGATCGTTCAACCGGCGCCCTCCCGCGGCGGCGGCCGCAAGCCACGGCGTGCCGCTAACTGATCACGCATGGTCCTGGACGTCTGGCACGAGGTGACCTACCAGAAGGACCTCGAAGACCTGGCCGCCGTCGTGGACGAAGTCCGCTGGGCCCTTTCGATCGAGAAGTACGTGGCGAGCTAGGTTTCAGGCCCCCCAAAAGCCACGAGGCCGCGCAGGCAACCGCGCGGCCTCGTTCGATCTGGGCACCGGCGATCGTCAGCTCACCTTCTCGACCGCCTCCGCGAAGAGCCCCTTGTCCCCCTGCTTGAGGACGAAACGGACCTGCTCACCCTCCTCGAGGGTCTTGAACCCTTCGCCGGAAATCTGCGTGTAGTGCACGAACACGTCCGGGCCGTCGTCCTGCTTGATGAACCCGAATCCCTTCGCGTTGTTGAACCACTTCACGGTACCTACTTCCATCCTACTTCCCTCCACGTTGGCGCCTGCCGGCGCCCGGTCCCTTCACCCGCGAAGGACGGTCGAGCGGCCCCCACGGTGCCCCGGGGAAGCCTCGTGACTGCGTCGCAGGACGCGTCTTCCCCTCCCCCCAGAGCGGCGGCAACAGTATGACTATGTAGGTGGGAGTCAAGCCATTTTCGTGCAGCAACTGGCCCCTTCTCCAAACGGGGACGGCCCCGGGGTTCGGCGGTCCCCCGCCCATGCTAGTAGTTGGGCCATGGTGATCCGGGCGCGGCGGTCGGCGGTCCTCTTGTGCGTCCTCGCGGCCGCCGGCTGCGGCGGGCGGACGGCCGTCGAGGGTGGGGGGACCGAGGAGACCGGGAACGAGGGGGGCGAGGCGGCCGAGGGGCGCGCCGAGCGCGCGCGGCTCGCGCTGGTCGACGGAGACCTGCCGCTCGCGGGCCGCCTCGCCGCACAGGCATTGCAGCTCGTGCCGACCGATCCGGCGGCACGGGAGGTGGCGGCCCGGGTCGCACTGGCCGAGGGGCGAGACGCGGACGCCGTCGAGGTGCTCAGCGGCGCGACGGAGCAACGCCTCGTCCGCCTGCGCGCGCGCGCACACGCCCGAATCGGCGACTGGGAGGCGGTGGCCGCCGACCTCGGGTCGGTGGCCGAGAGCGAGCCGGCAGACGGTTGGGCGGAGGCGGTGCTGCCGCTCGCGCGCGCGGCCTCGGGCAGGACGACCTACGAGCTCGCGGGGGCCGAGCGGGCGGCGCTGCCCATGGACTCACGCGCGGCGGTGCCGATCGTGGAGATCGCCGTCGACGGTCGGCCGGTGCACGCGCTCGTGGCCACGAGCGCGGACCTGACCATCGTCGACGACGACGTCCGCGCGACCCCGGGCGTGGCCAACGCGATCGCGCTCGGTGCCGTCGAGGTGAGGAGCGTGCCCGTGCTGAGCCGCGATCTCGACCCCATCGGCGACACGTTGGGGGTCCCCATCGGCGCAGTGATCGGCACGGACCTGATGCTGCGGCTCGAGACGACGATCGACGGCCGCGAGCGGTGGGTCGTGTTCCGGCGCGCGGGTCGCGAGGCATCGGAGAGCGCGGCCCGCGTCCCCTTCGTGACGTTCGAGGGGACGTTTTTGGCGGTCCCGGTCGTCCTGAACGCCGAGGCCGAGGGGTGGTTCACGCTCGACACGAGCGGCGTGTTCCCCGTAGCGCTCGGACCGCTGGCGATCGAGGCGCTCGGACTCGACCCCGACCGGCTCGACCCCGCTCCGAACGCTCCCTCCGATGCGATCCGAATGACCGAGCTCCGAACGGTGCGGTTCGGCCAGGTCGAGATGGAGGCAGTGCCCGGAGTGACCGGCCTCGTCCCCGCCGAGCTGAGCGAGCTCGCCGGCGCCCCGATCTCGGGGATCCTCGGCGCCGCCATGGTGCACCAGCTCAAGCTGACGCTCGATCCGAGCGCCCGCGCCCTGTTCGTGGAGTAGCGCCCGAGCCCGAGCCGGATCCCGGATCAGGGCGCGAGACGGGTGACGCGCCAGCCGGTGCCCTCGCGCGTGTACAAGAAGCGGTCGTGCAGCCGGGACTCGCGGTCGATCCAGAATTCGATCTCGTCCGGGACGAGGAGGTAGCCGCCCCAGAAGGAGGGCCGCTCGACGGAACGACCGGAGTAGCGCTCGTCGAGCTCGGCGACGCGCCGCTCGAGCTCCTCGCGCGATCCGATGGGGCGGCTCTGGGGAGAGGCCCACGCGCCCACGCGGCTCCCATGGGGGCGCATCGCGAAGTACGCGTCGGAGGCCTCCGGGGACATCCGGCGGACCGAGCCTCGCGCGCGCACCTGCTCGCCGATGGTCGACCAGTGCCACGCGATCGCCGCGCGCGGGTTCGCCTCGAGGTCACGCGCCTTGTCGCTCTCGTAGTTCGTGTAGAAGGCGAACCCCTCCTGGTCGTATCCGCGCACCAGGACGTACCGAACCGAGGGCCGTCCCGATGGATCGGCCGTGGCCAACGCGGCGCGATCCGGCTCGAAGGGCTCGGTCCGGCGCGCGCGCTCGATGGCCTCCTTGAAACGTGCGATCGGGTCGGCGTGTTGCTCGGGCTCGCTCATTGCGCCGGGATCCTAGCAGCCCGCCGAGAAGCTGGCTCGGTCGCCCCGCGGGTGGGCGCGCCGGACCGGGTCGAGATGGGACCGCGGACGGGGGCTCGGGATTGCTACGGACTGGGCGGGCGCTAAGCCTCCAGTCATGGGGGCCACGCGCCCGTTGCCACCATGAATCCCGTCCATCCCGATCTCGAGCAGCTCCGTTCGCTCGTCGAGCAGGCGCCGGAGGGGATCTTCGTCGCGGACCTCGAGGGCCGCCACGTCTACGTGAACCAGGCGGGCTGCCGGATGCTCGGCTACTCGCGCGACGAGATCATCGGGAAACCCATCGTCGATCTGCTCCCCGCAGAAGACGTCGAGCGCCTCGAACGGTCCAAGGAGGAGCAACTGCGTGGCAAGACCAGCGTGGCGGAGTGGCGGGTCCTGCGGAAGGACGGGACGTTCCTCCGCGTCGAGGTGAGCGCCAAGATCCTCCCCGACGGGCGGTGGCAGGCGTTCATGCGCGACATCAGCGAGCGCTCTCGGCTCGAGCGCTCGCTGCAAGAGAGCCACGCGGAGCTCGAGCGGGCCCAGGCCGTCGCCGCGGTCGGTAGCTGGCGGCTCGACATCCGCGGCAACGAGCTCCTGTGGTCGAACGAGACATATCGGATCTTCGATGTCCCCCAGGGCACGCCGATGACCTACGAGGCCTTCCTCGAGAAGGTCCATCCCGACGACCGCCCCTTCGTGGACGCGAGCTGGAAGGCGGCGCTTGGTGGCGCGCCCTACGACATCGAGCACCGCGTCGTTACCAACGGCACCCTGAGGTGGGTCCGCGAGAGGGCCGACCTCGAGATCGACGAGACCGGCGGGGTCGTGGGCGGCGTCGGGATCGTGCAGGACATCACGGAGCGGAAGCGGCTGGAGCAAGAGCTGCGCTTCTCCGAGGCCCGGTCCTCGCGCATTCTGTCCATCGCGGCAGACGCGATCATCTCCATCGACGAAGACCAGCGCATCACCAGCTTCAGCGAGGGCGCAGAGAGGACCTTCGGCTACTCGGCGAGCGAGGTCCTCGGAGCGCCGTTCGACATCCTGGTTCCGGCTCGCTTGCGAGCGGGGCACCGCCGTCACGTCGAGGCGATCGTGGCGGGCACGGACGTTTCCCACCGGCTGGGCGCTGCGATCGAGGGTCTCCGCAAGAACGCCACCGTGTTTCCCGCGGATGCCGTGATCTCGAAGCTCGAGATGGACGGCAAGCGGGTCGTCACGATTGCGCTTCGTGACGTCACCGAGCAGAAACGGGCCGCGGACGAGCAGAGGTTCCTGGTCGACCTCGGAGCCGTGCTGGGGTCGACGCTCGAGTACGAGGAGACGCTCGAGAGGATCGGGCAGTTGGTCGTGCGCGACCTCGCCGATCTGTGCGTGGTCGACGCTGTGGACGAGGACGGGACGGTCCGCCGACTGAAGGTCCTCGCCAGGGAGCCGTCGAGAGAGTCTCTCTGCGAGGCGTTCATGGACCTTCCGATCGACCGGGAGCGCCCCCACCTGACATGGCCAGCTCTCCGGACGAAGCGAGTCGTCCTCCTCGAACACCTGTCGGCGGAGACGATCGAGAAGTACGCCCAGAGCGAGGAGCACCTTCGCCTGCTCCGTGCAGCCGAGCTCCAATCGGTCATGGTCGTCCCAGTGGTGGCACACGGGAGGCCCCTCGGAGCATTCGTCTTGATTTCATCGACTCCCTCGCACACCTATGGACCGGCGGACCTCCGGTTCGCCGAGGACTTCGCGCAGCGGGCGGCGTTGGCGATCGACAACACTCGGCTGTACGGGGCTCGGCAGGCCATCCAGGCGAGGGACGACGTGCTCGGCGTCGTCGCCCACGATCTCCGAAGCCCGTTGAACACGATCGCGGTGCAGGCGCAGCTTCTCAGGCCGCACGAGGGCCAGATCGAGCGTCGCGTCGGCAGACCTGCCGAGACGATCGAGCGCGCGGTGATGCGAATGCGACGCCTCATCCAGGATCTCCTGGACGTCACGCGGATGGAGGCGGGCGGTCTGTCCATCGAGCGGCGCCGCCAGGACCCTCGGGGCGTCGTCTCCGACTCGGTCGAGTCTCAGGGGCCGGTCGCCGCTTCTGCGTCCCTCGTGCTCCGGATGGACGTCGCGCGGCCTCTCCCGGAGGTCTGGGCCGATCGCGACCGGCTCCTGCAGGTCTTCGAGAACCTCATCTCCAACGCCATCAGGCACACCGGCCCGGGAGGCCGCATCACCGTGGGAGCCGCCTCGAGGAGTGACGAGGTCCTGTTCTGGGTCGCCGACACGGGGACCGGAGTCGCGCCCGAGGACGTGCCGCACCTGTTCGATCGGTTCTGGCAGGCACACGGGAGCGGACGGCGCGGCTCGGGGCTCGGCCTGTCCATCGCGAAGGGTTTGGTGGAGGCCCACGGCGGACGGATCTGGGTCGAGACCCAGGTCGGCCAGGGAACGACCTTCTACTTCACCGTCCCAGCGGCCGCCTCGGCCGAGCAGCTCCGGGATCTCTGACCGCCGGTCAGGCGTCGCCGGCGTGCGCGCGGGAGCCCATCGCCGCGCCGAGGGTGAGCGCGTCCAGGAGGTCCTCCACGAAAGCCCCGAGCGTGGTCTCGCCCTCGGCGTCGGCGAGGACGCGCTCGTCCAAGACGAGCGACTCGAGCAGGTCGCGGACCCCCGGGACGTCGATCTCGGCGAGGGCACAGGCCGCCTCGGCCACCACCTCCGGATCCTCGTGGTCGACCAGGGCCACCAGCAGGTCGACGGGCGGGGGGTGCTCGCCGCCGGATGCGTCCAGGAGGAGCCCCGGCAGCTCGAGCAGCGCGGGGCCCCCGAGCCCCCGGTCGAGGGCGTCCTGCGCGGCCTGCACGACCTCCGGGTAGCGGGTCCGGCCGGCGGTGGCGAGCGCCATCGCCGCCCGGGCCCGGACCGACGGATCGTCCTCACCGAGGATGCCCAACAGGAGCGCCAGCGCGCCAGGGTCCTGCACCTTCGGGCACAGGTCGGCCAGGACCTGCAGGCGGAAGCTGCGCTCGGTCCGGTCGGACAGGGCGCGCGCCTCCTCGATGCCCTCCCCGAGGACGGGGACGAGGAGGGCGTCGTCGTCCGCGTCGAGGACCGCGGCTTCCGCCTCGAGGGCGGCCCGCCGGGCCTCGTAGAGCCTGTGCAGCTTCCGGTTCACGGCGGGACAATAGCCCCGGAGCACCGCCGGCGCCTCCCCCTTCGGACGGGATTGCCGTTCGTTTCTCGCCCGCGAAGCGTGGTAGCCTGCGCGCGCGAAGGGATGGACCCCACCGCCCAGGAGCTGATCGCCCGACTCCGGAGGAACCCGGACGATTCCGAGGCCTTCGCGGCCCTGCGGGCGCACTACCACCGCATGGGCGACTACGCCTCCCTCGCCAACCTCCTCGAGGGCTGGGCCGCGCGCGCCGCCGACGGTTCCGCCGCCGCCGCCGCCTTCTTCGAGGCCGGAGACCTCGTTCGGTCCTACCTGCACGACCGCGGTCGGGCCATGTCGCTCTACGAGCGCGCCATCGATCGGAATGCCCTGCACATGGACGCTTCCATGCGGTTGCAGGACATGGCCGAGGAGCTCGGCGATCACCGGCGGCTGCTCGATCTCCTCGAGCGGCGTGCCGACGCACTGGCCAAGGGGAACGCCGATCCCCGCCACGTCGCCCAAGCACACCAGCAGGTCGGCGAGGTCTGGGAGCAGAAGTTCCAGCGCGTCGACCGCGCCATCCATCACTACCGTAAGGCCTTCGAGCTCGACCCGACGCTCGTGTCTGCCATCTACGCTGCGCGCGAGATCTATCGCAACGCCGGCAACCTGAAGGCCGCCGCGTCTTTGTACGACCTCGAGTCGAACGCCGAGACGGATCCACAAAGGAAGGTGGCGCTCCTCAGGGAGCTCGGCCACCTGCGCGCCGAGCAGATGAACGACCTCGAGGGCGCGGTCGTCGCGCTCAAGCGGGCGCTGAGCCAGGCACCGACCGATCTCGCGGTCATGCACGACCTGGCGACCATCCTGCTGCGTCGCGCCGACCGCAGCGCCGATCCGGTGTCCGCGGACGCCGACCGCCGCCGCGCTGCGGACCTGCTCTACCAGATGGCGCAGTCCGTTCCCCCCGACCACGGCCTCGCCTACGCGGAGGCGGCGCTCGACGCCGCTCCCGACCACGACGGCGCCATGGAGCTGTTCGAGCAGCTCGCCGCCGAGATGGGCCGCGAGGATCTCTTGCCGATCCGCTGGGTCGGCTATCTCCAGGCAGCCCCCGACGCGCCTGCCGTCGACCGCATGCGCCGGCAGCTCGGCCACGCGTACCTCGAAGCGGGCCAGATCGACGACGCGATCGTGTGTTACGAGCCGCTCCTCGAGAACGGCGACCCGGAGGCCGCCGAGCGGCTCGTCGACCTCTATCGCGAGGCGGGACGCGAGGAGGACGTGGTCAACGCGCTCTCGATCGCCGTGCGCGGGCTCCCAACCGACAAGCGCGTCCCGCGACTGCGCGAGATCGTCGAGATCCTCGTGTCTCAGGGCAACCTGAACGAAGCGGCGGCCCGCGCCCGCGAGATCCTGGAGATCGACCCTGCCGACCCCGAAGCGCTCACGTTCGTCGAGGACCACCTGCGCAAGCAGGGCGCGCTCGACGAGCTGCGCAACCTCATGCTCGCGGCCGCCCGTGTACCGGGCCTGTCGGTCGAGTCACGCAAGCTCCGCCTGCGCGAAGTGGCGAGCCTCAGCGAGCACAAGCTCAAGGACCCCGACGGAGCGATCAGCGCGTGGCGCGCCGTTTCAGCGCTCGACCCGGCCGACGGCGAGGCTCGAAAGTCCCTCGAGCGTCTGCTCGAGCAGACGTCGCGCTGGGACGAGCTCGTGCAGGTGTTGGAGCGCGAGGCCCTGTCCGTCACCGATCCGGAGGCCAAGGCGGGAATCTACAAGCGCCTCGCCCGCATCCACCGCGACGAGCGCGACAGCCTGATGGAGGCGATCGAGGCGCTACGGAACCTCCGCGACATTCGTCCAGGCGACCTCGAGGCGCGCGACGAGCTGTGCGACGCCTTGATCGGGGCCGGCGCCTTCCTCGAGGCGGTCCCGCTCCTGCGCCAGCGCATCGACGGCGAGTCGGACACGGCATCCCGTCTCGGACTGCTCCGCACCCTCGGGCGTCTCCTCGAGGAGCACCTGGGGGACGACGATGGCGCCTTCGAGGCTTCGGCACGCGTCCTCGACGAGGAGCCGGGCGACGTCGACGCGCTCGAGCGAATGGAGCGCATCGACCGGCGCAACCAGGAGTGGGATCGGCTGGTGGAGACCCTCTCCTACCGCGCCGAGATCGCCGCGAACGAGCGGCGCGCCGAGATCTTCTCCGAGATGGGGCAGATCGCCGATCGGCACCTCGGCGCTCTCGATCGCGCCGCCGAGTACTACGGCCAGGCGCTCGACCTCCTGCCGACCGACACGACCATCCTCGATGCACTCTGCGACGTCTACGACCGCGCGGAGCGGTACCGAGACCTCGTCGTGCTGTTGCGTGAACGCGCCCAACTCGAGGAAGACACGCAGCACCGGGCCGAGCTGTACCGGCGGATCGCACGGACGCTGGCCGATCGAGTTCGCAACGAGGACGCCGCCGCCGAGGCATGGCACGAGGTTCTCGCAACGGGCGAGGACGAGGAGGCCCTCCGCTTCCTCCGCGAGCTGGCCGTCAAGCGCGAGGACGCGATCGATCTCGCCCAGCTCCTGGGCCGGCTCGAGAAGATCGTCCAGGATCCGGACGAGCGGCGCGACATCCTGATGGAGCGCGCCGCGCTGCTCGGCGACCACCTCCGCCAGAAGCGCGCGGCGATCGAAGCGATACGGACGATCCTCTCCGACATCGACGAGAGCTACCTGCCGGCCCTGTCGCGGCTGTCGGCGCTGTGCGAGGAGGTCGGCGACGAGTCGGGCCTCGCGGACGCGCTGGAGCGGCAGCTTCGGGTCGTCGAGGACGACGGGCTGCGTGTGCCCGTGGCCGAACGGCTCGCGAACCTCTATGAGCACGAGCTCGGGGATGTCTCACGCGCCATCGACGCGCTCTTCGCGTGGACGGACGCGGACCTCACCGACCCGGAGCCTCAGCGCCGACTGGTCGGCCTGCTCTCGCAGACGCAGCGATGGGAGGACCTGGTCGGCGCGCTCGATTCGCTCGCCGGGATCGAGCAGGACGACGAGGTCGTGGGCGAGCTCACGCGGCGCGCCGCGGAGGTTTGCGTCGAGCGGCTCGGGGACGTGGACGGTGCCTGGGATCGGCTCGCCCCCCGCGTCGAGGACGGCGACCTCGAGAGCGAGCAGAAGCTCCGAGAGCTCGCGCGAGAGACGGCGCGCGGAGAGGCCCTCGCGGAGCTCTACGTGAACCTCGCGCAGACGGCGGACGGAACGGACGAGCAGCACCGGCGTTGGTCCGACGCCGCGCGGGTGTTCGAGGAGCTCCTGAACGACCCCGCGCGCTCTCTCGAGGCGGCCTTGCGCGCGTTCGCCGTCGACCTCTCCGACGAGTCGACCCTGGGCGAGGTGGACCGGCTCGCCGTCGCGGCGCACGCGTGGGAACGTCTGGCGCAGGTCTACGACACCATGCTCCGGCGCGCGGAGGACGATGATCGCAAGGTCGCCTACCTGCTCCGCCACGCGAGGCTGTTGGACGACGAAGCGCAGGACCCGTCGGCCGCGCTCGACCACGTGCTCCGGGCGTGCTCACTCGCCTCCGACGACGACACGGTGCTCGAGACCGCGGAGGACATGGCCCCGCGCGCGGGGCGCGCCGAGGAGCTGCTCATCGTCTACGACCGCCGGCGCCAGCGGGCCGAGGACGACGCGGATCGCATCGCCGCGCTGTTGCGCGCCGCGCGGCTGTGCGACTTCTCTCTCGCAGACCGCAACCGTGCGATGCAGTACGTGGCGCAAGCGGTCTCGCTCGCCGCGCGCTCTCCGGAATGCGGCGAGGCCGTCGAGGCGCTCGTCCGCTCGCTCGACGAGGAGCGCCCCGAGCTCGGCGCTCACTCGGCGCGGCGCGCCCTCGTCGACTTGTACTGGCAGCTCGCCGAGCGCGCGGCCGAGGACGAGCCGAAGTTCGGCGCGCGTCTCTTGGTCTGGGCGGCCCGCCTCGTCGACCGCGAGCTCGGCGACGAAGAAGGGGCCTTCCACTACCTGACGCTGGCGGCGAGCTTCTCTCCGGGCGACTCCAAGATCCTGGACGAGCTCGAGGAATTCGCCGAGCGCACCCGTCGGTTCGAAAGCTTGTCTCAACGGCTCGCCCAGCTCATCGAGGAGGCGCTCGATCAGACCACCGCCGCCGAGCTGCTCAGGCGCCGCGGCCGTATCCTCGAGATCGAGCTCGAGCGGTTCGGCGCGGCAGCCGACGTGTACGCGCAGCTCCTGGCGCTCCGCGTGAGCGACCCGGAGATCCCTCACCGGCTGCGCTCCTGCCTGCGGCGCGCCGGACGCCACCAGGATCTGCTGCTCGTGCTGGACCGGGAGCTCGAACGCGTCCGTGATCCGGATCGCCAGATCGGTCTCCTCAAGGAGGTCGCGACCACCTGGGAGCAGGACCTGAAGAACCGGTGGGAGGCGCTCGAGGCCTGGAACAAGGTGCTGTCCATCGCCCCGGACGAGGCGGAGGCGACCGAGGCGGTGAAGCGCCTCGGTCACAGCACGCGCAAGCTGAGCGCCGACGAGCTGGCCTCACTCGACGACGACTCGAAGGAGCTGCCGGCGCCGCCCGTGGGGGCGCCCGGTCCGCTCGCGTCCCTCGAGAGCACGGGGGAGTTCACCGACCCGGGTCTCCTGTCGCCGGCGTCGTCGGTCTTCGAGATCGACGACGAGACCGACAGCGAGACGACGGACGATGGCGTGCCGGGCTCCGGCCGACCGCTCACGACCGACGACGCCGACCGGGTGTTCCGCGCGCTCGACGAGGAGAGGGCTGGCAGGAAGGGCGCCGAGCGTCAGACCGCGACGATCGACGGCTTCGATGCGGTCGCGGACGAGGAGACGACCGGTGAGCTCCCCCAGGCAGCCACGGTCCCACCGGAGGAGACGAACGAGCTCGATCTCACCGCGGAGCCCGACGACGAGGAGCTCGCGGTGGTGGATCGGCCGGGCTCGGGCGCGTCTCGGTGGGACGCCCCGGTCGCCTCTTCGCTCGCGGAGCTCGGCGAACGGTTCGACGAGGGCGATGTCCCGGCCATGGCCGTCGACGACGGCGAGATCGAGGACATCAGCGGGCTCGTCGAGCTGCCGGAAAAAGAGATCGAGCCGATGGACGAGGACATCGAAGAGCTCGACAGCGTCGAGCTCCTCGAGGAAGTCACCGGCGAGCCCATGCGCACGGTGCCGCCGCCGCCTCCCGGAGCGTCGGTCCCGCCGCCGCCCCCGGCGAAGGCCACCGGTCGCGTCTCGCCGATGCCACAGCTCCGCGCCGACGACGAAGACGACGACCTTCCGAAGGGCTCGATCCCGCCCCCGCTGCCCGACCGCTAGGACGACCTTCAGGCCTTCGGCCGCTGAAGATGCCGTCGCGCGATCTCCGCCCACGGCCCCGCGGGGTCGAGCTTGAGGTACGTCTCCCAGTGGGGGCGCGCGTCGAGGTACCGTCCGGTCTCTTCGTAGGCCATGGCGAGGTTGAAGTGCGCGTCGGCGAAGGCGGGGTCGTGCGCCAGCGCCTGTCGGAAGCTCTCGGCTGCGCGGTCGGGGGCGCCGGACTCGAAGTAGAGGAAGCCGAGGTTGTAGTGCGCCTCCGGCTGCGTCGGATCGACGGAGAGGGCCTTCAGGTACAGCTCCTCGGCCTCGTGCGCGAACCCACGGCGAAAGCGCAGGTTCCCGAGGTTCGTCAGCGCGTTCGACAGCGAAGGATCGAGCTCGAGCGCCTTGCGGTAGGCGGCCTCTGCACGGTCGATGGTCGTGTCGTCCTCGTCGAGGCGGCAGCCCTCGAGATAGAAGTCGTAGGCGGCCTGGCGGCGCTCGGTGACCGTCGGATGGTTCTTCAGCACGCGGACGACGTCGTCGCGGAGCGAGCTCACCTCGAAGTCGAGGACCAGTTGACCCGTGGTCGGCTCGAAGGCCCCCTCCTCGGCCTTGACCACGACGGTCTGCCCGTCCGCGACCACGCGCAGCTCGCTGAGGGGCCGCACGACGCGCGGCAACGAGCCCCTGAGCGCCTCGACCGATCGGCGGACCTGCCGGAAAGGCACTCCTTCGTCGAGGAGCCCCTTGGCGACCCGCAGGCCGATCAGATCCTGGAAGGTGTAGTAGCGCCGCCGGCCCGAGCGTGCAGACGGCTGGATGAACCCCGACCGGTCCCAGGACCGGAGGCGGCTCGAGGTCAACCCGAAGACCCGGGCGACCTCCGAGACGCTGTAGAGGTCGGCGAGCGGGTCTTCGCGCCGGCTGCGACCGCGCGCCGTCCCCCGGGTCTGCGCGGGAGGCTCTTCGGCGGCGGAAGGTGGCGCCGAGATCCGCCGTCCCCCGTCACGGCCGAACCGGACGTGGATGACGTTGTCGCGATCGTCACTCACTTCGAGCCACCTCTGGAGCCCAGCTTCGCGCCGAGAGCAGCGAAGCCCTAGGGCCCCCTTCTGCGCCCGGAAGATACGCCGAATGGGACCTCGAGGTCGATGTCCAGATGCAGCTTCCCCCCGCGAACGTGCACGCGGGTCTCGACCTGCGCCGTACCGAGGCAACGATCGGGCAGCCGCCGTGCGACTTCTTCACAGGCCAGCCGCATCGCACGGATCCGCACACGAACCGATCCCTCGACGGCGTCCCGCAGCCTCTCCCGCTCGGTCGCGTCGAGCGGGCTCCGCCAGAGCTCGGCGAGCCGGTCGAGGTCGAACGTGATCATCGTGCTCCCGAACCAGGCACCGTCGCCGTCGCGCACGCTGCCCTCCGACAGCACCTCGGCCACCCGGAAGAGCGCCTCCTCGGCCTCGCGGCTGAGGCTCTCGTGCCTCCGCTGACGCACGCCCCGGATGCGGCGCGCACGCACAGGCCCCTTGATCCGCCGACTTGCCATCATCTCCCGACGTCCCCGGCACCAATCCTACACTGTCCTACATACGCCCACCAACTTTGCCCGCGCCGGGGCGATCGGGATCGCACGTGACACCCCCACCTGCAACCGGTCGCCGGTCGTGAACGGCGGGTGCGGAGCCTTCACCGCTGCGCTATGTGACCCGTCGCATGGTCACTCGCCTCCCCAACGCGCCAGCGGCGCGTCCGATCGGGTTCCTGTCGGACGTCCACGGCAACCTCCCGGCCCTCGAGGCGGTGCTCGAGGAGCTCGACCGCCGCGGGGTGCACGACGTGTACGTGGCGGGCGACCTGCTCCTCGGAGGAGAAGAGCCGCTCGACGTCTGGCGTCGCCTCCAGCAGATCGAGGCGCGGTGCGTGAGGGGCACGTCGGACACCGCGCTCGTGCAGATCGACCCGGACACGCTCCGGCCCATCGACGCGGCGCAGCGGGCGCGTGCGGCGGTCTTCGGACAGACCCGCGCAGCCATCGGCGACCTGGTGGTCGAGCAGCTCCGGCGGCTGCCCGACACGATCCGCATCCCGCTCATCGACGGGAGCGAGGTCGTCGTGGTGCACGGCTCACCGGCCGATCCGTCGACGGAGATCACGCACGACATGAGCGACGACGAGATCCTCGCGCTGATCGCCGACGACCCTGCGGACATCGTGGTGTGCGGCGGGAGCCACGTTCCGTTCGAGCGCCGCGTCGGCGATGTCTACGTCGTGAACGTCGGCACCGTGGGCCAGAGCCCGTCAGGCGAGCGAGTCGCCGACTTCGCGGTCTTCGTGCCCGCGATGGACGGCACGCGCGTGGAGCTCACGCACGTGGAGTATTGAGCCGAGCGGTTACTCGGCGGCGTCGGCGCCCGGGCGGCGCAGGATCTCGACGCGCCGGACGTGACGCTGGTCGGCGTCGCGGACGATGAGCCGGAAGGGGCCGGAGACCACCGATTCACCCGTAGCAGGCACGTGCCCCGCCAGCTCGACGACCATGCCCCCGAGCGAGTCGTAGTCGCCCGCCTCGTCGTGGAGCTTGACGCCCAGGTAGTCCTCCAGGTCGTACACCGACATGCCCGCGTCGGCGATGTACCGACCGGGTGAGATCTCCTGCACGCCCGTCTCGTCCTCGTCGTACTCGTCCCGGATCTCGCCGACGATCTCCTCGAGGATGTCCTCCAACGTCACGATGCCGCTGGTCCCGCCGAACTCGTCGACGACGACCGCGAGGTGGACGCGACGCGACTGCATCTCCTTGAGGAGCATGCCGATCTTCTGTGTCTCGGCCGCGTAGAACACGGGGCGGCGGAGGACGTCGCGCAGGTGCATGCCGTCTCCGTCGCCGTTGCGCAGGACGGCGAACAGGTCCTTCGCGTACAGGACGCCCTGCACGTTGTCGACCTTCTCACGGTAGACCGGGTAGCGGCTGTGGCCCTCCTCGATGATCCGATCGAGGACCTCGGGCAGCGGCGTGTCGATCTCGATCGCCACCATCTGCGTCCTCGGAACCATCACCTCGTGGGCCACCGTGTTCTTGAACTCGAGGGCGTTGCGCAGGAGCTCGGCGTGGTCGACGGAGATCGACCCCTCTTCCTCGTGCTCCTCGATCATCCGCTCGAGCCCGAGCTCGGCGACGCGTTCCGGATCCTCGCTCGGCGCAGCCGGCACGGCGCGGCCGACGACGCGTCCGAGCCAGGCGAGCGGGGCCGCGAGCGGCACCATCAGGAGCTCCACCGGGTGGAGCCACTTGAGCATGCGCAGGGCCCAGCGGCCGGCACGCCGGCGGGCCATGGTGGTCGCGACCTCGGCCAGGATGCCGTAGAGGAACGCGACGGCGGCAGCTCCCCCGATGGCCGCCGTGAGCCCGTCGTACGACAGGGCGAGGACGGCGGTCAGCGCGGCGGCGCTCGTGAGACACAGGACACGACCGACGAGCAGGCGCGCCTGGATCGCGTGCAGGTCCCGGAGGGCGCGCGCGGCGGTCGAGGCATACGGACCTCCCGCGTCCGTGTGCGCCTTGAGCCGCACCTCCCCGAGCGCCGTGAGCGCCGCGTCCAGCGCGGCGAACGTCGCCCCCAGCAGCAGGCCGCCCAGGATGGCTGCGATCTCGATACCTGGGCCTTCCAACGATCCGTCCAAAACCGTTCCGACTCCGCCGCGCCCGTTCCCGCACCCCCTACCGGCGGGGGCGGACGGTTCGAGCGTAACCACCGGGTTCAGGGGCTGCAAGAGCCCCAGCTCCCCACGAGACGGTCACGACCCATTGCGCAACAGTCCGTGGTCGCGGAGGAATTCGATGAGCACGGGATCCTCCGCCAACAGCGGCCGGAGGCATAGCGCCTCGCCCGGTCCGCCGCCAGCGCCGGCTACCTCTTCGCGTCCCGAGCGGCGCGGGTCCGGAGCCGGAGGGCGTTCAGGCGGATGAACCCGGTGGCGTCCGCCTGGTCGTAGACCTCCTCCTCTTCGAACGTGGCCAGATGCGGATCGTAGAGGCTGAGCTCGCTCCTGCGGCCGGCGACCCAGACGTTGCCCTTGTAGAGCCTCAGTCGCACCTCGCCCGTGACGTCCTTCTGCGAGGCGTCGACGAAGGCCTGCATCGCCTCGCGCTCGGGCGAGAACCAGAAGCCGCGGTAGACGAGCGACGCGTACTCCGGGATCAACTGGTCGCGGATGCGCATCACCTCGCGGTCGACGGTGATGGACTCGATCGCCCGGTGGGCCTTGTGGAGGATGGTGCCACCCGGGGTCTCGTAGACGCCTCGGGACTTCATGCCGACGAAGCGGTTCTCCACGATGTCGACGCGTCCCACGCCGTGCCTGGCGCCGATCTCGTTGAGCCGCGCCAGCAGCGCCGCGGGCGAGAGGTCCTGACCGTCGACGGCCACCGGATCCCCGTGCTCGTACCGGATCACGACGTGTTCGGGCTCGTCGGGCGCGCTCCGGGGATCGGTCGTCCAGCGGAACATGTCCTCGGGCGGCTCGTTCCACGGGTCCTCGAGGACGCCGCCCTCGTAGCTGATGTGGAAGAGGTTGGCGTCCATGGAGTACGGCTTCTCGGCCGTGACGGGCACGGGGATGCCGTGCTTCTCGGCGTAGTCGATGCAGTCGGTCCGCGACCGCAGATCCCACTCCCGCCACGGCGCGATGACCTTGATGTGGGGGTCGATCGCCATCGCCGTGAGCTCGAACCGCACCTGGTCGTTGCCCTTGCCCGTCGCCCCGTGGGCGATCGCGTCGGCGCCGACGTCGGCCGCCACCTCCATCATCGCCTTGGCGATGACGGGGCGGGCGATGCTCGTCCCGAGGAGGTACTCGCCCTCGTAGATCGCCCCCGCGCGCAGCATCGGGAAGCAGAAGTCGCGGACGAACTCCTCTCGGAGGTCCCGGATGATGCACCGGCTCGCGCCGGTGGCCTTGGCCTTGTCGTCGAGGCCCCCGAGCTCCTCGCCCTGCCCCACGTCCGCGCAGAACGCCACCACCTCGGCCCCGTACCTCTCGCGGAGCCAGGTGAGGATGACCGAGGTGTCGAGCCCCCCGCTGTACGCCAGCACGATCTTCTTCGGAGCCGTCATGGGCGCGCAGCATAGCAGAACCACCCGGCGAGCATCCCGCCGCCCCTTGCCTAAGGGCCCGGAGCACACTAAACGGGCGCCATGGGACAGCTCAGGGATGCCCTCACCGACGCGGGCAAGCGGGAGGTGGTGGTCAAGGACTGTGTCGAGCTCGTCGACGCGGAGGTCGCCGACAAGCGCGGCATGGGCGGGATGGCCATCAAGGCCGGCTACGCGGCCGTCAAGGGCATCAAGCCCGGCTTCATCACGAAGGTGGTGACCGACCTGCTGCCCGAGTTCGCCGCGGCGCTCGAGCCGATCTACGACGAGGCCAAGGGCAACGGGCAGCCGCTCGCGTCCTACTTCGAGCGGAACGCCGGCCGTGTCGCCGAGGCCCTGTTGGCGATCACGGACGGCAAGGCCGAGCGATCGGATCGCGGAGTCGTCAAGAGCACTTACAGGCGGCTGCGCCCGAGCGCGAAGCAGAACGTCGAGGCGGCCGTGCCGCGGCTCGGGCGGCTCGTCGAGAAGCACGCGCCCTAGCTCCAGGGGACTAGGCTACATCCAGCGCCGCGGCGGCGCGGATGCCACTCCCACGCGGGGGGGATTGGGGGGTTTCGCCACGCATTCTCACGACCTGGTGACGGTCGCGCACGTGCTGAGGAAGTACGACCCGCGCGAATGGGGGGGCACCGAGACCGCCGTGCACCGGCTCCTCGGCGGGCTCCGGCGGTCGGGTCTGCCGTCCGTGGTCTTCGCTCCGCGCATCGAGGGTGAGTCCGCGCTCGACGTCGACCCGCTCCGCCGCGACGGCCACCCCGTCCGCCGCTTCCGGGCATACCTGCCCACCCTGGGCCTCGCGCCGGACGAGCGCAAGCGGCTGGTGGCCGTGGGTGGGAACATCCTCTCGTTCGACGCCCCGCTCCTCTTGATGCGGGAGCCGGGCGTCTCCATCGTACACACCCACACGCTCAACCGGCTGGGCGGCGTCGCCCGCACGGTGGCGCGCCTGCGGCGGTTGCCCCTGGTCGTCACGATCCACGGCGGCTACCTCGACCTGCCGGACGACGTGCGGGCGCAGCTCGCGCCGTCCGGCCGCACGCTCGACCTGGGCAAGCCCTATGGCTTCTTGGTGGGCGCGAGGCGCGTGCTCGAGGACGCGAGCGCCATCGTGACGTGCAATCCCCGGGAGGCCGAGCTCCTGCGGGAGGCGCTTCCTCGGAAGCGGATCGTCCAGATGCCGCACAGCGTGGACATTGCGCCCTACTCTGCGGACCAGCGCGCCGCCGCCGAGGAGGCGTTTCCGCGCTTGCGCGGCCGCCCTCTGCTGCTGCAGGTCGGGCGCATCGATCCCACGAAGAACCAGCTCTTCAGCGTCGAGCAGATGCCTTCGGTGCGGGAGCGGCACAGAGACGCGACGCTCGTGCTGGTGGGGCCCGCGACCGACGCCGAGTACCTCGAGCGCGTGCTCGCGCGCATCGCGGAGCTCGGGCTCGAGGAGCGGGTGCTCCTGACGGGCGCCCTGCCCTCCGGAGACCCGCGGCTCGTCGGGCTCCTGGAGCTCGCAGACGTCCTGCTCTTGCCGTCCCTCTCCGAGACCTTCGGGCTGGTCATCATCGAGGCATGGGCCGCCGGCACCCCGGTGCTCGCGTCGAAGACCTCCGGAGCGATCGAGCTCCTCGGCGCCGGCGAGGAGCGCGGCCGCCTCTTCGATCGGTCCGAGCCCGAGGGCTTCCACGCGCGTCTCGACGAGATCGTCGCCAAGACCGATCGGACGCGCGCGGGCGTCTCGGCGGGACGGCGCCTCGCACGAGAGCGGTACGCGACCGACCGCGTCGCGGCCGAGTTCGTCGCGCTCTACGCGGAGGCCCGGGAGCTCCGCCGATGAAGTGGGTCGTGCTGCGCGACGACGACGCGAACGGGCTCACGCCGCCGGCGCTCCTCGAACGTCTGTACCGGCCGTACCTGGACCGCGGGATGCCGGTCCACCTGGCGGTCATTCCGGCGGTGAGGACGGATGCCCGCGACTTGGCGGGCGCGCTCGAGGGTTTCCTCACCGGCGACGGGGCGGGACGGCCCGGGACGGCGCCGCTCGCCGACAACGCGGAGCTGGTCTCGTACCTCCGATCGGAACGCCGCTACCGACTTCTTCAGCATGGGCTGCACCACGAGATGGTGGACGGGCGGTTCGAGTTCGATCGGGACGACGCCCGCGACCTCGCCCGCCGACTCGACGAGGGGGCCAGGCGCTTCGAAGAGGCAGGGCTCGCCCGCCCGACCTGCTTCGTCGCTCCCCAGGACCAGCTCTCGCGGGCCGCGGTGCGGGAGGCGGCGCGCCGGTTCGCGGTCGTGTCCACCGGCTGGTTCGACCTCGCGCGTGTGCCCAGGCGCTGGTGGCCTCGCTATCTCGCCGCAAAGAAGGTCAGGGGCCGCCGACACTGGCGCGCACCTCGATGCGCCTTCCTCACGCACCCCGGCTGCCTCCTGTCGCCCAGCCGGTCCGTCGAGGGCGCCGTCGACCGGGTCCTCGGTGCGCTCGCGCCGGGCGAGGTGACCGTCGTCGTCCTCCACCACTGGGAGGCCTTCGTCGCCGGACAGGTCGACGCGCCGCTGGTCGCCGCCGTGCACGAGCTCGCCGAGCGCCTCTGGTCGGCGCCCGACGTGCGCGTGGTGGACATCGAGGCGGCGGCGGGCTTGATATGAATCGCCTCCCCACCCCTCCCCCGAAGAGGCGCTCCGCTCGGACTCCGTTCAGTCGAACCGGATCGCGCCGGCGTCGAGCAGCTCGACCAGCATCTTGAGCGCCTCGAGCCGTGGCATTCCGCTGACGTCCACGATCTCCTCGAGCGTGTTCACCCCGTCGACCCGCGACAAGAGGAAGCCCGCCTTGTGGTCGAGGCCGAGCCAGCGCACCTCCGAGTCCGGCACGGCGACCTCGGGCGTCCGGTCCATGCCGCCCAGCCTCGACGTGTACAGATGAACGAGGCGCTCGCGGCTGCTCTCGGCGTAGCGCCGGGCCTCGGCGTGGTCGGGGTCCCTGCCGATGAGCAGCTCGGCTGCGCGCAGCGCGCCGGTGAAGTCACCGAGAGCGTAGCGGTCCGACATCTCGCCGGAGAGGTCCAGGTCGTGGTGTGACGAGCGCGATCGGTCCACCAAGCCGATGGCGTCGGGCTCGTCGGAGACCGGGAGCGCACGGGGATCGCCGTCGGGCGGTGGTGTCGGCGGACCCGGCGGCACCGAAGGGTGCACGCCGCTGCCACGCCTCAATCGATCGCGCGTCCAACCGTCGTGACCCCGGGAGTCGTTCTGCTCCTCCGCGATCCCGGACAGGTCGAGAGAGAGCGCGTCGCCCATCCGCTCCGCGCCCGGCTCCTCGAGCTCGGTCGTGTCGAGCGAGAGCCCCGGTCCGCCCGCCGGATCCTCGCCGGGAAGGGCGAGCGGGGGCCCGGAGAAGTCGAGCGTCACGCGCTGGTGCGGGTCCAGGTCGTCGCCCGAGGGGGGCGCGAGCCCTGGCTCGGTGCGCCGGCGGCGAGGCGGCCTCGAAGGCGCGTCGCTCTCGGACCCTTCGTCCTCCCCCCCGGCCACGCGCTCACACCTTGCCGACCACGCCCTTGAACATCCGCTGCGTCCGGGCCAGCGCCTCGACCTGCTCCTTCAGACCGGTCGCGTCGCCGGCCTGGATCAGGTCACGCGCTCTGTCGACGACCGAGCGCGCCTTGTCGATGGCGTCACGGCCGAAGTCGCTGCCCGCGACGACCTGCTCGACCTGTGGGAAGAGCTGCTCGATCGCGGCGATGAGCGTCTCGGCCTCCTGCTTGGCCTTCTCCAGCGCTTCGTCGTCGCGGCGGGCGACGGCGTACTCACGGGCGTCTGCGACCATGTCGCGAAGCTCGTCGTCCGTCAGACCGCTGGTGGCGGTGACGGTGATCGACTGCTCCTTGTTCGTCTCGAGGTCCTTCGCTTGCACGCTGACGATGCCGTCGGCGTTGATCTCGAAGGTGACCTCCACCTCCACCTGACCCGCCGGTGCCCGGCGCAGCCCGGTGAGGATGAACTCACCGAGGAGGTCGTTCTCCTCGGCGCGCCTCGACTCGCCCTGCAGGACCAGGATCTTGACCGCGGTCTGGTTGTCCCGGACGGTCGTGAAGATCTTCGACCGTGACGTCGGCACCGTGCTGTTCTGCGGGATGAGCTCCTCGAAGTATCCGCCCACGACCATGATGCCGAGCGTGTGGGGCGTGACGTCGAGCAGGACCATGTCCTGTGTGTCGTCGACCAGAGCCGAGCCCTGGATCGCGGCACCGAGCGCCACCACCTCGTCGGGGTGCACGCCCTTGCAAGGCTCACGCTCGAAGAAGTCGCTGACCGCCTGCTGGACCTTGGGCATGCGCGTCATGCCGCCGACGAGGATGACGTCCTCGATCTCGTCCTTGTCGAGACCCGCCTCGTCGAGGGTCATCTCGCAGATCTGGACGGTGCGCTGGACGAGATCCTGGCAGAGCTCCTCGAGCTGCCTGCGCGTGAGGACGCGCTGGAGGTGCAGAGCCTCGTTCCGCGCGCTCGAGATGATGAAGGGGAGGTTGACCTCCGTCTCCACCACTCCCGACAGCTCGCACTTGGCCTTCTCCGCGGCGTCCTTGAGCCGCTGCAGAGCCATCCGGTCCTGGCGGAGATCGATGCCGTGCTCTTCCTTGAAGCCCTGCACGAGCCAGTCGATGATCCGCTGGTCGAAGTCTTCACCGCCGAGGAACGTGTCTCCGGCGGTGCTGATGACCTTGAAGACGCCGGTGCTCGAGATCTCGAGGATCGAGATGTCGAACGTGCCGCCGCCGAGGTCGTACACGGCGACGGTCCGGTCGATCTGCTTGCCGAACCCATAGGCGAGAGCTGCCGCCGTCGGCTCGTTGATGATGCGGATCACGTCGAGACCGGCGATGGCGCCCGCGTCCTTCGTGGCCTGCCTCTGGCCGTCGTTGAAGTACGCCGGGACGGTGACGACCGCCTTCTGGACCTCGTGGCCGAGGTAGTCCTCGGCGATGAGCTTCATCTCCTGCAGGATCATCGCGCTCACCTCCGCGACGCTGTAGACCTTGTCCCGGAGCTTGAGGCGCACGTCGGCGTGGGGCCCCTCCACGAGGTGGTAGGGTGCGGTCGCCATCGCGTTCTTCACCTGGGGGCTGTCCCACTTGCGGCCGATGAGGCGCTTGGCCGCGTAGACCGTGTTCTCGGCGTTGGTGACCGCTTGCCGCTTCGCGATGTGCCCGACGAGGCGCTTGCCGGCCTCCGTGATGGCGACCATCGAGGGGGTGACCTTGTAGCCACCGCGATTGGCGATCACGATGGGGGTGCCTCCCTCCAGCACCGCCACGCACGAGTTGAACGTGCCGAGATCGATACCGATGACCTTCTCCATGTTTCTCCGTCGCTCGGGCGGCTTTTCCCCGCACCCATCGCCTTCGGCGGCGGGTTGCTACTTCTTCTTTCCCAGCTCGCGCAGCAGATTCTTGACCATCTCGTCGCCGGGGTCCAGCTTCGCTGCTTTCTCCAATTCCCGCTTTGCGTTCAACGTCATGCCGGCCGCCGAGAATACCCTTCCCAGGGCTCTTCTGGCCTTGGCGTCCTCGGGCATCAGATCCACCGCGCGCTGGGCGTAGACCTTGGCCTTCGACAGGTCGCCCCCCGCCTCGAGGAGCGCGACCGCTGCCCGGCGGTGGGCGGCTCCGTCCCCGGCCCGGCCCTCGCAGACCTTGGACCAGCTGATGGCCGCCTCCGCCCAGCGCCCGGCCTGCTCCTCGTACTGCGCCTGCTTCTCGTAGGTCTCGGCCAGGCTCGCGGCGACCATCCTGCTCAGCCTCTCGTAGTCCGCCGCGAGGTCTTCCCGGTCGGGCGCGAGCGCGAGAGCCAGCCGGAGCGAATTGGCGGCGGAGACCAGGTTCCCCTCGGCCTCGGCGCGCCGGGCGTCCTCGACGTGTCGATCGGCGCGGTCCACGCCACCGGTCACCGCGGCGACCTGCTTGAGCGAGCTGGCCAGGCCGCGGAGCAGCGTCTCCCGGTCCGCAGGCGCCTCGGGCTCGGGCGCCCGCGGAGGAGACGGCGCCGGGTGCGAGCGCGCGGGTGGGCTCGAGGAGCCGGGCAGACCTCGGCCCGTCGCGGCAGCGAGCTTCTTTGCGAGGAGCCGCTTCGACCGCTCCTTCGCCTCCGCCGTCATGGGCCGGCCGGGCGCAGGCTCGGGCGGCGGCGGCGCGGCGGGCGGCGCGGTGGGCGCCACCTCAGGAGCCACGATGCTGCGCTCGACCACCCTCGCCACCTCGCGCTCGATGCGCTCGGCCTCTCTTCGTCCCTCTTCGAGGCTCTTCTGTGCGGACAGCGTGCGCTTGCGGAGCTTCAAGTAGGCGTCGTACTCGGCCCGCGCCCGCTTCTTGCCCAGGATCTCGTAGGCCTGCGTGAGTTGATTGAAGACGACCTCCATCTTGGCCTTGAACGAGCCCAGGCGCTTTCCGTAGAGCGTGTCCGGGTGGAACTTCTTGGAGAGGCGGAAGTACGCATCGCGGACGGCCTTCTTGTCCGAGTCCTCGGGGATGCCGAGCAGCTCGTAGTAGCTGAGGTCGTCGAGCCGGTAGAAGGTGTCGAGGATCTCCCGGCGACGGTCCACGTCGAGCTCGACGTCGGCCTCCTCGAGCTCCTGCGGGTCGTAGAGCGAACGCGTGGTGTGCGGCGGCAGGGGCTTCGTGCGGAGCGTTCCCCGAGGAGGTGTCATCCGAGGGAACGACGAGTGGCGAGCCGTCCGGGGATGGATCGACTCGACCCACTCCGCCACGTCCGCGTCCACGAGCTGGATCACGATGGCGGAGACCGCCTCGGGACCGAGGCCCGTCATGTCGGCGATCTCGTCCAGAGAGGCCGAGCCGTCGATGCGAGAGAGGACGAACCCCTCCATGGGCCCGAGGGGCAACCGGGTGATGTCCGCCTCCGGCAGGAGGCGTGGGATCTTTCGGCTACGCGTCTCCCCCACGGTACGGCCCCGTTCGTCGGCTCAGCGGGCTCCGAGAGGCTACCATTGTTCCAGCCTCGGAAAAACGCCTGAATTCCGTGTGGTTCACGTCATGAGGTGTTCGAGGAGGGCTTTCTGGCTGTGGAGGCGGTTCTCCGCCTCGTCCCAGACGCGCGCCTGGGGGCCGTCGATGACCTCGGCCGCCACTTCCTCGCCGCGGTGCGCGGGCAGGCAGTGGAGGAACACGGCGTCGGGAGCGGCGAGCGCCATCCGTCGCGCGTCCACGAGGAACCCCTCGAACGCGCGCGCGCGCCGGGCCGCCTCCTGCTCCTGGCCCATGCTCGCCCAGACGTCGGTCGTGACGACGCGGGCGTCCCGGACCGCCCGGTCGGGGTCGGCGGTGAGCTCGATGCGGCCGCGCCCCGCCTGCCGGGCGGCCTCGAGCGCCTCCTCCGCGGGGCCATACCCCTCGGGGCACGCGAGCGTGAGGTGGAGCCCCGTGAGCCCCGCGGCGACGATCCAGGAGTTGGCCATGTTGTTGCCGTCGCCCACCCACGCCACCCGGACACCTTCGAGCGCCCCGCCCGTCACCTCGCGGACGGTCAGGAGATCCGCGAGGAGCTGGCAGGGGTGGTAGGTGTCCGAGAGTCCGTTGACGACCGGGATGGTGGCGTGCCGCGCGAGCCTCTCCACGTTGTCGTGCGCGAAGGTGCGGTACACGACCGCGTGGACGTAGCGGGAGAGCATCCGCGCCGTGTCCTCGAGCGGTTCGCCGCGTCCCATCTGCGTGTCCTTCGAGAGCAGGGTGATCGGCATCGCGCCGAGCTCCCAGATCCCCACCTCGAACGACAGCCGCGTCCGGGTAGACGCCTTCTCCAGCACGATGGCGACCGACTTGCCCGCGAGCGGCCGCGGGTGTGCATCCGTCCCGCGCAGCCGCTTGAGCTCGGCCGCGCGGTCGAGCACGGCGGCGAGGCCGTCCGGGCCGAGGTCGGCGAGCGTCCGGAGGTGCCTGGGCATCAGCCGCCTGCCTTCCGCGGTGCGTCGGCGAGGACCCCACGCACGACGGAGACGCCCTCGTCGATCTCGTCCGCGGTGACGTTGAGGGGAGGAGAGAAGCGGAGCACGTTTCCCCCGGCGAGCGAGAGGAGGACGCCGGCGTCGCGCACCGCGTGCAGCGTGGCGAGGGCGTCGACGCCGTCGTCGAGCCGGATGCCCCGGAGCAGACCGCGCCCGCGCGCCTCGGCTGCGCTCGGCAGCGACGGGTCGGTGACGAGCCGGTCGAGCGCCTCTCCGAGGTGGCGACCCACGCGGTCGGCGTTTTCGACGAGGCCCTCGCGGTCGAAGATGCGAAGGACCGCCAGCCCCGCTGCACAAGCGAGTGGGTTGCCTCCAAACGTGCTCGCGTGGCTGCCGTACGGCAGGCCTCCGGCGACACGCTCGCGCACCGCCATCGCGCCGAGCGGGAACCCGCCGCCGATGCCCTTCGCGAAGGAGCACGCGTCCGGCACCACCGAGTCGTGCTCGGCGCCGAGGAAGCGTCCGGTGCGGCCCCACCCGGTCTGCACCTCGTCGAACAGGAGCAGCGCGCCGCGCTCGGTGCAGAGATCGCGCAGCCCCCCGAGGTAGCCCTCGGACGGAACGCGGATCCCGCCCTCCGCCTGGATGGGCTCGACGATGACCGCCGCCGTGCGCGGACCGACGACTTCCCGCATCGCGCCGAGGTCGTCGTATGGCACGCGCACGACCCCGCCGACGAGCGGTCCCATGCCGACGTGGTACTTGTCTTGACCGGTGATGGTGAGCGCCCCGTAGGTCCGGCCGTGGAAGCTGTTCTCGGTCGAGACGATCTCGACGCGATCCCGGTCGCCCTGCTCCCAATGCCAGCGGCGCGCCAGCTTGAGCATCGCCTCGTTCGCCTCCGCCCCGCTGTTCGCGAAGTAGACGCGGTCGAAGGGCGTGCGGCGGGTGACCTCGCGTGCGAGCTCGATGCCGCGGTCGTGGAAGAACAGGTTCGAGGTGTGGATGAGGCGCGCGGCCTGCTCGGCGATGGCCCGAGCCAGCTCCGGGTGCGCGTGGCCTACGGACAGGACGGCGATGCCGCCGGACAGGTCGAGGTAGCTCTTCCCCTCCACGTCCTCGACACGGCGCCCCGAGCCACGCGTCAGGACGAAGGGCGCGGGCCGGTAGTTGCCGAGCATCGCCTCGCGGGCGACGCCGAGAAGCTCCTCGTTGGTGGGCATGCCCGGGGTGTACCACGGGCCAACGGGCCGGTCAGCCGACGATCTCGGTCCCCACGCCCTCGTCCGTGAAGATCTCCAGGAGCACGGCGTGCTGCACCCGGCCGTCGATGATGTGCGCCTTGCGCACCCCGGCGGCGAGCGCCTCGAGGGCACAGCGCACCTTGGGGATCATGCCGCCCTCGATGACGCCGTCGGACTCGAGCCGCTCGATCGCCCCGCGGCCGAGAGAGGAGACGACCTCGCCCGAAGCGTCCCTCACGCCGGGCGTGTCGGTCATCAGGACCAGCTTGCGCGCCGGCAGGGCCTCGGCGACCTTGCCCGCCACCGTGTCGGCGTTGACGTTGAGCGAACGCCCCTCGCCGTCCACGGCCACCGGCGCGATGACGGGGATGAACCCTCCGTCGACGAGACGCCGGACGACGTCCGGGCTCACGTGGTGCACGCGGCCGACGCGGCCGGGGTCGACGAGCTTGCCGGAGCGAGTCTCCATGCGGTCGATGCGCTCGGCCCGCAGGAAACCGTCGTCCTTGCCCGTGAGTCCCACGGCGCGCCCGCCGTGACGGCAGATGAGCGACACGATCTCCTGGTTGACCGTCCCGCCCAGCACCATCTCGACCACCTCCATGGTGCGCTCGTCGGTCACTCGCAGCCCGTCGGCTCGCTCCGACTCGACGCCCAGGGCCCGCAGCTTCTCGTCGATCTGCGGGCCGCCGCCGTGCACGACGACAGGGTGGAGGCCCACGTACTTCATGAGCACGACGTCGCGCGCGAAGCTATCCCGGAGGGCGGGATCGACCATCGCGTGCCCCCCGTACTTGATGACGAAGACGTCCCCGTGGAACCGACGGATGTACGGCAGCGCCTCCTGGAGGATCGCCGCCTTCTCGATCAGGTCCTGCATCAAAGAATGTATCTTGCCAGATCTTGGTCGCTCAGGATCGGCTCGATCGTGCGGCGGACGTAGTCCGCGTCGACCACGACCTTCTCGCCGGAGCGCTCGGGTGCCGTGTACGAGAGGTCCTCGAGGAGCGCCTCCATGATCGTGTGCAGGCGGCGGGCGCCGATGTTCTCGGAGCGCTTGTTCGCCTCGGCGGCGAAGCCGGCGATCGCTTCGGCCGAGCTCGGCTCGAACGTGAGCGTGATCCCCTCGGTCTCGAGCAGCTCCGTGTACTGCCGGGTCAGCGAGTTCTTGGGCTCGGTGAGGATTCGTACGAAGTCCTCCTTCTCGAGCGACTCCAGCTCCACGCGGATGGGGAACCGCCCCTGAAGCTCGGGGATCAGGTCGGAGACGCTGGCGACATGGAACGCCCCGGCGGCGATGAACAGGATGTGGTCGGTCTTCACGGGGCCGTACTTCGTGCTGACCGTCGAGCCTTCGACGACCGGCAGGAGATCGCGCTGGACACCCTCGCGCGACACGTCCGGCCCCGCGCCCGCGCTCTGACGCCCGGCGACCTTGTCGATCTCGTCGAGGAAGACGATGCCGTTCTGCTCGGTGCGCTCGACCGCCTCGCGCTGAACCTGATCCATGTCGATGAGCTTCTGCGCCTCCTCGGCGGCCAGCACCCGGCGCGCCTCGCTGACCTTGACCTTGCGACGCTTGGTGCGCCCCTTCATGCCGGGCAGGTTGCCGAGCATGTCGCGCAGGTTGACCTCCATCTCCTCCATCCCGTGGGCGCCGAAGATGGTCATGAACGGGTTCGACGTGTCGCTCACGTCGACCTCGACCGTCTCGTCGTCGAGCTCGCCCGCGCGCAGCCGCTCCCGGATGTCGCGGTGCTCCGACTGGTCGGCGGCGGGCGCCGGAGCACCGCCCGGAGGCGGCGTCACGAGGAAGGGCCCGAAGGTGCTCGGCTGCGTCGCTCGCTCCGGGCGAGCCGCCCCGCGGCCCTCCTTCTCGGCCAGGATGTGCACGAGCCGGTCCTCGGCGTGCTCCTCGGCGCGAGTCTGTACCGCCTCGACCTGTTCCTTCTGCACCAGACCGATGGCGATCTCGACGAGGTCGCGGATCATCGACTCGACGTCGCGGCCGACGTAGCCCACCTCGGTGAACTTGGAAGCTTCGACCTTGACGAACGGCGCCCGCGCGAGCTTGGCGAGCCGCCGCGCGATCTCGGTCTTACCGACGCCGGTCGGGCCGATCATGATGATGTTCTTGGGCGCGATCTCGTCGCGCAGCTCCTCGGGGACCTGCTGCCGGCGCCAGCGGTTGCGGAGCGCGACCGCGACCGCGCGCTTGGCCTTGCCCTGGCCGACGATGTAGCGATCGAGCTCGCTCACGATCTCGCGCGGCGTGAAGGTCGTGCTCGCGCCTGCCATCACAGCTCCTCTACGACGATCTGGTCGTTCGTGTAGACGCAGATCTCCGCGGCGATCCCGAGGGACTCGCGCGCGATCTCGGCGGCGCTCTTGTCGGTGTGCCGCAGAAGGGCTCGCGCCGCGGCGAGCGCATACGAGCCGCCGGACCCGATCGCCACGACGCCCTCGTCGGGCTCGATCACGTCTCCGGTGCCGCTCAGGAGCAACGTCGCCTCCGCGTCCATCACCACGAGCATGGCCTCGAGGCGCCGGAGATAGCGGTCGGTGCGCCAGTCCTTGGCGAGCTCCACGGCGGCGCGGGGCAGGCTGTGCCGGTGCTCCTTCAGCTTGGCCTCGAACCGGTCGAGCAGCGTGAAGGCGTCGGCGCTCGCGCCGGCGAAGCCCGCCACGACCTTCCCCTCGGAGAGCCGGCGCACCTTGCGCGCCTTGCCCTTCATCACCGTCTGCCCGAGCGACACCTGCCCGTCGCCCGCCATTGCGGCCTTGCCGCCGCGGCGGACGGCTACGATCGTCGTGGACCGGAAGGGCTCAACCACAGTCGGGGCAAGCTAAGAGTGGCCCCTGGGGCTGTCAAGGAGACCACGTGTCACTCGTCGTCCGACCCGCCGCCGCCGTGCGCGAGCGGGTGGGCCCGGTCGTAGACCTCCATGAGCCGGTCGACGCTCACGTGCGTGTATCGCTGGGTGGTCGACAGGCTCGCGTGGCCGAGCAGCTCCTGGATCCCCCGGAGGTCGGCGCCCGCGTCGAGGAGGTGCGTGGCGCAGGTGTGGCGGAGCGCGTGAGGGTGCAGGTCGCCTCGCCCGGCGCCGAGCGCGCCGTACCGCTGGACGACGTTCTGGATCTGCCGCGCGCCGAGCGCCGTGCCGTGCCGGCCGAGGAAGAACGCGTTCGGCTCCTGCCGGCCGGTCCGGGAGCTGCGCAGGTTCGCGCGCTCGGTGAGATAGTCCCCGAGCGCCTCGGCCGCGGCGCCGCCGAGGGGCACGAGCCTCTCCTTGTCGCCCTTGCCGACGACGCGCACCTCCCGCGCCGCGAGGTCCACGCGGTCGAGCGTGAGGCCCGCGACCTCGCTCACGCGAAGCCCGCACCCGTAGAGCAGCTCGAGGACGGCGCGGTCGCGCGCCCGCAGCTCCCGCGGCCGGGACGAGTCGGTGGTGGGCGCCTCGACCACCCGAAAGGCGTCGTCGACGGTGAGGAACTTGGGCAGCGGCTTGGGCACCTTGGGCGAGCGCAGGGCGACCGCCGGGTTGTCGCGCACGACCCCGCGCCGGACGAGGAACCGATAGAACGCCTTGATGGCGGAGATCTTCCGAGCCAGCGTGGGCGCGCGGTTGCCGCGGAAGAGGGACGCCAGGAACGCCCGAAGCACCGTCACGTCGAGCCGCCGCGCGTCGAGCGGCAGCCCCTTGTCCGCGGCGAACGTGCGCAGCGCCCGCAAGTCCCTCCCGTACGTCTCGACGGTGCGGGCGGCCATCCGACGCTCGTCGGCGAGATACCGCTCGAAGCCCGCGATCTGCTCGGCGAGCGCGTCCGCCACGCCCTCACGGTATCAGCCGGCGCCGGCCCGAACCACTTCCCGGCTCCTCCGGTACCTCTCCACGGGTCACTCGGGGCCTTCGCGGAAGTGCGCGTCCTCGACGCCTTCGTTCTGCACCTCGACGTGCACCCAGCCGTCACGCAGCTCGGCCGACCAGGCGTAGTGCTCGTAGGAAGGCTGCATGAGGCGCCGGCGTCCGATCTCCCTGTCGGGCCGGTCGGCGCGCTTGACGACCCAGCGGTGCTCCTCGACACCCTCCTGGCACACGCGCTTCTCCTCGAGCACCCCCACGCTGCCCGGGAGCGTGCGCGTCTCGACCGCCTCGAACGGACAGCGCGCGGGGTCGTGCATGTACTCGGTGCGCGCCACGAAGAAGCTGATGCCGACGAAGAGCGCCACCGACGGCGTGACGCCGGCGATCGCGATCCACTTGAGGATGCGCCGCTTGCGTGGATCGACGACGAACGTACGGGGCTCGTCCTCCGGCCGGCTCACGCGAGCGCTTCTCCCGGCCGGGGGGACCTCGCCGCGTCGCCGCTGGTCTGCGCGCGGACGAGCCGCGCGCCGACGGCGTCGAGCCACGGCTCGAGATCGGCGAGCGCCCGCTTCGCCATCGCCTCGTGACGGGCGCGCTTCTTCAGCCGGCGGCCCGCCTCTTCGAGCGGCGGGAACATGCTCCACACGACGTTCGAGGGCTGGAAGTCGGGCCGCGGCGTGCGGACCCACCCGAGCAGCGCGCCGAGCGCCGTCGTCGGGGGAGGCGGGACGGCCTCGCGTCGCCGCTCGGCCATCGCGACCATCGTGCCGACCACGAGCCCGAGCGCCGCGCTCTCGACGTAGCCCTCGACGCCGGTGATCTGGCCGGCCAGGTAGACGCCGGGCCGCGCGCGGAGCGCTAGCGAGTCGTCGAGCACCTGTGGCGAGTCGACGAACGTGTTGCGGTGCACGCTCCCGAGTCGAACGAACTCCGCGTTCTCGAGCCCCGGGATCATGCGAAAGACGCGCTTCTGCTCGGGCCACTTCATCCGGGTCTGGAAGCCCACGAGGTTGTACGCCGTCGCCGCCCGGTCTTCCTGGCGGAGCTGCACGACCGCGTGCGGCCGCTTGCCGGTGCGCGGATCGGTCAGGCCGACGGGCTTCATGGGACCGAAGGCCAACGTCGCGAGACCTCGCTCGGCCATGACCTCGAGCGGCAGGCAGCCTTCGAAGTAGCGCACGTCCTCGAAGGCATGCGGCGTCACCTTGTCCGCCGCGACCACCGCCCGTACGAACGCCTCGTACTGCTCCTCGTCCATCGGGCAGTTCACGTACGCGTCGTCGCCGCCCTTGTCATAGCGGGAGGCCCTGAAGACCTTCGACCAGTCGATCGAGTCCGCCGACACGACCGGCGCGACGGCGTCGTAGTAGGCGAGCCTGCCCGAGCCCACGGCCGCCTCGAGGTCCGCGGCGAGCGCTTCGCCCGTGAGAGGGCCGGTGGCGAGCACGACCGGCCGCTCGTCGGGGATGCGCCGGACCTCCTCGGAGCGCACCGTGATACGCACGTGCGCACCGATCCGCCGCGTGACCTCGGCGCTGAACGCGTCCCTGTCGACGGCCAGGGCACCGCCCGCCGGGACGCTCGCCACGTCGGCGGCTGCGATGATCAGGGAGCCGGCCCGGCGCAGCTCCTCCTTGAGGAGGCCCACGGCGTTGCCGAGCGCCGTGCCGCGGAACGAGTTCGAGCAGACCAGCTCCGCGAGCCCGTCAGCCTCGTGCGCCGGCGTACGCCTGTCGGGCTTCTGCTCGACGAGGACGACGTCCACGCCGCGCTCCGCGAGCTGCCACGCGCACTCGCTCCCGGCTAGCCCCCCGCCGACGATCGTGACGGCCATCAAGCCTTGGCTCGAGGTTGCTCCGGCTTGCCCTCGGTGCCCGTGGCGCGAAGCGCGGGCTCACGCTCGGCATCCCGCTCGCCCTCGCGCTCCTCGAACGGGCCCTCCCAGCTGCAGGTCTCGTTCGCGCACCTGAGCTTGGGCTCGTTCTTCGAGCCGCCGCGCACCACGAACGCGGCGCCGCAGCTCGGGCAAGGTTGCAGGATGGGCTTCTGGAACAGCCGGAAGTCGCACTTCTGCTCCGACTGGTAGTTGGTGCAGCCGTAGAATGGACGCCTGCTGCCGCGCGCGCGCACCTCGATCACGTCACCCGTCTTGCACTTGGGGCACTTGACGCCGAGCGGCAGCGGCATCGTGTTCTTGCACTTCGGGAACGTCGAGCAGCCCAGGAACCAGCCGTTGCGTCCCCAGCGCTTCATCATCTTCGAGCCGCACTGGTCGCACACGTAGTCCGTGAGCTCGGGCTGCCTGTCCTCCGCTCCGTCCTCTCCGCCCTCCACGGGGATGTTCCGCGTGTACTTGCACTCCGGATAGGCGGGGCAGCCGATGAACGGGCCGTTGCGCCCCCAGCGCTTGACGAGCCCGCTTCCGCACTCGGGACACTTCTCGTCGAGCGGCTCGGGGTCGGGCCACCACTTGCCCTTCTTCTCGAGCGCGTGGCCGATCTGCTTCTGCAGCCGGTCGTGGAACGGCGCGAGGACGTCGAGCCGCTTCGCGCGCGCCTCGGCGACGGCGTCCAGATCCTCCTCGAGCTTGCGCGTGAAGCCGATGTCGGCGAGGTCGAAGTGGTCGCTCACGAGTCGATCGACGACGAGCCTGCCGAGGTCGCTCGGAACGAGCTTCCCGTTGGCCTTCCGGACGTAGTCGCGCGCCTGCACCTTGCTGATGATCTCGGCGTAGGTGCTCGGCCGACCGATGCCCTCCTCTTCGAGCTTCTTGACGAGGCTCGCCTCGGTGAACTGGGGCGGGGGCTCGGTCTGCTTGTGGTGGGCCTGGACTCCCGGCGGAACCACGATCGTGAGCTCCTCGCCCTCGCGGAGCTCGGGCAGGATGCCTTCCTCGATCTCCGTCTCGCCGTCGCCGCCCTCCTCCTCGCCCGCGAGCGGCTCGACCGTCTGGCCGTATACGGCCTTCCAGCCCGGGACCTTGAGGACGCTGCCGCTCGCGCGCAGGCCGTAGGTGCGGCCGCCCGCCGTGGCCTCGATGTCGACGCTGGTCTGGTCGTAGACCGCGGGCGCCATCTGGCAGGCGACGAACCGATCCCAGATGAGCTTGTAGAGCTTGAGCTGGTGCTCCTTCAGGTACTTCGCGACCGCCTCGGGGGGCAGGTCCATGCGCGTCGGCCGGATGGCCTCGTGCGCGTCCTGCACGTTCTGCTTCTTGCTCTTGAAGACGTTCGGCTGCTCGGGGAGCGCCTGCTTGCCGTACTTCTGCTCGACGTAGGCACGGCACTCGTTCACCGCGTCGCCCGACAACCGCGTCGAGTCGGTACGCATGTACGTGATGAGACCGACCGCCTCGGCGTCCTTGCCGCGGCCGAGCTGGACGCCTTCGTAGAGCTGCTGCGCCACGCTCATGGTGCGCTTGGGCGCCATGCCCAGGCGGTTTGCGGCGTCCTGCTGGAGCTTGCTGGTCGTGTAGGGCGCCGGAGCCCGGCGCCTCTGCTCGCGCCGCGCGATCTTGGTGACGCGGAAGGCGGCCTTCTTGAGGTCCCCCACGTACCGCCCGGCCTCCTCTTCGCTGGTCGCAGCGGGCCGAGAGCTCACCTTCTCGAGCTTCTCGCCGTCGGCCTCCACGAGGGACGCCATGAAACCGGGGCGGCGCTCGCCCACGAGCGAGACGTCCACGAGCCAGTAGTGCTGCGAGACGAACGCGTCGATCTCGCGCTGCCGGTCGACGATGAGCCGCAGAGCCGGCGTCTGGACCCGGCCCGCCGACAGGCCGAAGGCGAGCTTGCGCCACAGGAGGCTCGACAGGGGATAGCCCCCGATGCGGTCGAGGACCCGGCGGGTCCGCTGCGCCTCGTAGAGGTTGGGGTCGAGCTCCCGCGGATGGTCGAGCCCCTCGTGCACGCCCTTCTTGGTGATCTCGTTGAAGAGGACCCGCTGGACCTCGAGCTGCGCGTTCGCCTTCTTGACCTCCTCCATGAGGTGCCAGGCGATGGCCTCGCCTTCGCGGTCCGGGTCGGTGGCGAGCAGCACTCGCTCGGCCTTCTTCGCCTTCTGGCGAATCGTCTTGACGACCTCGGACTTCCCCTTCTCCTGGAGCAGCTCGTAGGTCTCCTGGAAACCGTCATCGACGTCGACGCCGCCCCGCTTGGGCAGGTCTTTGATGTGCCCCTTGCTGGCGACGACCTCGAAGTCCTTGCCGAGGTACTTCTGGATGGTCTTCGCCTTGGCGGGGGACTCGACGATGAGCAACGACTTGGCCATGTGCGTAGTGCTTCCTTGTATAGTCACGTGCGCCGGCGCCCGCAGGCGTACCGGCCGGCCCCCCGGTCCTCGGCGAGCCCGAGGAGCAGGAGGGTCAACAGCGCCCGCTGGACCCGCTCGACGGGGATGGCGGCGCGCTGCGCGATCTCGTCCACGTGGCGGGCTCGGGCGCCGAGCGCCCCGAGCACGACCCGGCCGTCCGCGTCGAGATCTGCGTAATCACTCTGCTTTTCACTAGGATCAGGGGCCTTCGGGGCTCGCCCCGGGGGCCCGGGAGCGGCTACGGATAAGACATCTCGCGCCCGAGTGCAAACGGTTGCGCCTCGGGCGAGCAGCGCCAGGCAGCCTCCTCCGCGCGGGTCCCACGGGGCATGAGGTACCGAGAACACTCGTCTTTCGAGCTTGCGCGCCCAGGCGGCGGTGGACAGGGCCCCGGAGCGGCCCGGCGCCTGGACCACGACCACCGAACGGGAGAGCGCCGCGACCAGGCGGTTGCGCCGGAGGAAGCGCCCGGCGTGCGGAGGCGCGTCCGCCTGCTCGCTGATCAGCGCGCCCGCGCGGGCGATGCGCCCGAACAGGGCGCCGTGCTCGGGCGGATAGGGCGTGACGAGCCCCGTGGCGAGCACGGCCACGGTCGATCCACCCGCCGCGAGCGCGCCCTCGTGCGCCGCGGCGTCGATGCCGCGTGCGCCACCCGACACGATCACGCAGCCGGCCCGGACCAGGTCGCCGGCGAGGTCGTAGGCGAAGTCGAGGGCCTCGGGATCGGCGCTCCGCGTCCCCACGATGGCGACCGCCCGAGCGAGCGGTGGGATCTCTCCTGCGACGTGGAGACGGGGCGGCGGCTGCGCCCGGGGATCGGGTTCGAGGGGCCAGCCCGGGTGGCCGGCGCGCAGCTCGTGTCGCGGGACGTCGGCGGGGATCACGGCTGGCCTTATCGGCACCGGGGCCGCCCGGGTTGCCGCGGCGGGAGAGAGGCTCTACCTCGTCGGGTCCCATGTTCCCCTTCCCCCCCGAGCCCGACGTCCCGGAAGGCCAGCAGGCGAGCGGCGAGGTCGGCACGCGCTACGAGGACATCGCCCAGGACGGGCGCGTGAAGGTGAGCGCCCTGCCGCACGCCCTCGGCGACGTGTGCTGGATGAAGCTGCTCCGCCGTCACCCTATCGCGCGGATGACGCGGACGGACGGGGTGGTGCCGATCCTGAGCCGCCTCGTGATCGAGGGCGGTGGTGGACCGGTCTCGGTCCGGCGGTCGCTCGAGGCGCGGGGCACCTACCAGCTCGCGCACACGCGCGACCCGGCGGGCGAGGTGGACCGGCTGATCCTCAACCTGTGGGTGGACGTCCACGGCGTGGTCGGGTGCACGCACGGACCTCCGCCGGCGAACGCCGGCGAACCCATCCGGGTCGGGCGCGTGTTCGCAGAGCACGTCTTCACGCGCCCCTTCGCCGAGAGGAGCGAGCGGAAGGTGCGGAGTCTCGAGGGCTTCGAAGGGGTCCCGGCGGTCCCGCCGGATCGCTACGAGTGGCGGAGCGGGACGGAGCTCCTGACGGTCCCCGAGGACGCCGACCCGATCGACTCGGACGCGGCCCTCGACGGGCTCGTCACGGTCTTCGGTCTGTCGCACACCGACAGCAACCAGCACGTCAACTCGCTCGAGCATCCGAGGCTCTTCGAGGAGGCGGCCCTGCGCCGCCTCCTCCAGCACGGCCACGGCGTCGATCGACTCGCTCGGTTCGTCGAGATCGTGTACCGGAAGCCGTGCTTCGCCGGGGACCGGGTCCGGGTCCGCCTCCACACGTTCGCGCGCGGGGGCACCGCGGGAGCGGTAGGCACGATCGTCCCCGCCACCGACCCGGCGGCCCGCCCGTACTGCTACGCGCGGCTCGCGTTCTGATCGAGGAAGGTCCGCACGGCCGAGAGGATCTCGTCGTCGACGTCGTCCTGCGTGCGTCCGGTTTCTTTCAGGTGCTTCTTCGTGACGAGCAACGAGTGATCGCCCCTCTCGACGACGTGCAGGCGACTCGGCGCGGCCATACGGCCACGCACGCGCTCGAGATCCTCGAGCGGGCAGAGCCGATCGCGTGTGCCCTGGACGAAGAGCACCGGCACGCACAGGTCGAGCAGGACCTGATCGCGCACCGTGCGGCGCTTGCCGGGCGATACGAGCGGATAGCCGAAGCAGACGAGGGCTCGGACGGCGTCCGCCCGCTCGACCGCCAGGTGACAGCCGACGCGCGACCCCATCGACTTGCCGGCGAGCACGACCGCGCCGTCCGGCTCGGCGAGCACTCGGTCGAGCGCTTCCCCGTGCGCCCGGAGTAGCGCCGGCAACGGATCCGGGCGCCTGCGTCCTTCGCGCGCGTACGGGTAGTCGAACGTGGTCACGCGACCGAGCGCGGCGAGCCGCGAGGCCCAGCCACGCATCCACGGGTGCGACGAGGGAGCGCCGGCGCCGTGGGCCAAGAGGATTCGCATCAGTCGACCGGGCGGCGGGGCACGATGATGGTGACCGGCTGCTCGTCGAGGACCGTGACCCCGTCGCCGATGACCTGCAAGGTGACGGTGAAGACCTGATCGACGTCGGTCTGCGGGACGGTGTCGTTGTAGGCGAGCACCGTGAACTCCACCACCGTGCCGGGCGTGACGCCGACGAAGGAGTCGAAGATGCTGTCGCCGTCCAGGTCCGCGACCGTCGGCGGATCGGCGCCGGGTGGCGGCACGGCCGATCTCGGGATGGTCGCGCGGATGAACCCGTGCACGTCGCCGACCACGCGGATCGAGACCGTGTCGAGTCGGATTGCCGTGACGAGCGCGTTGACCGCGTCCACCAGCGTGTCGCTCAGGCCGGAGCCGTTCATGCGGGCGTCGAAGACGAGCGGGCAGGTCTCGGTGCCGTCCGGCAGCACCACCGTGTCGCGGGCCCGGCCGTCGACCCCCGTCGGGCACGTCCCTGCCGTCGGCGGGATGACGGCGCCGGTCGCGATGGCGAGATCCTCGAGAGGCGCTCGTGCCTCGAGGCGGCTCGCGATGCCGATCATGCGCGCGCGGATCGCCGCCATCGCGTCGACCACGTCGCTCCGGGAGTGCGCGTCGGTGATGCCACGGGCCTCGTAGTCGCGCGCGAGGTGTGGCACGTCGTCGGTGATGTGGATCACGATGGGGAAGGCGTCGGCCCGGAACCCCACGCCGCCGATGGTACCGCCGCCCGGCGTCGCTCCATCGGGAGTGAACGGAGGGACCGAGCCGCCGGGCCAGTCCACTCCGCCGCCGTCGGCGATCTGGTAGAGCGCCTCGTAGCTCGACTCGGGCAGGTCCGCCCCGCAGCCGAGGGGCATGTCGAGCAGTCGGATCGCTCGATCGACCAGCGTCGCGTCGGTCGTGATCTGCTGCAAGAGCCCGAACGGGCGGTCGGGCGCCCCCCTGCACGTGGGGCTGCCGAAGGGGCTGATCGGGAAGTCCTCGAACTCGCTCACGCCGAACGCGGTGTCCGGAATGCCGGCCTGAATTCCCGGGATCACCGTGGTCCGCAGGGCCGACTGCAAGTTGTCGATCTCGCCTCCCATCGAGCCGGTCGTGTCCATGCTGAAGTGGACGTCGGCGCGCCGGATGTTCGTGTCGAAGACCAGCGTGGCGGCGCTCTCGCCGCCGGGATCGTCCTTGGGCAGGATGTAGAAGAACTCGGGGATGCGGCTGTCGGGATCGCACGGGTCGGTCCCCGCCGTGACCTCGGCGAGGTCCGTCTGGCCATCGCCGTCGGTGTCCTGCCGCGTCGGGTCGAGGCACCGGGCGGATGCCTCGTCGGCGTCCGAGAGCCCGTCGCTGTCCGAGTCCAGGTCCAGGAAGTCCGGCGTGCCGTCCCGGTCGCTGTCGACCGGCGGCGTGCCCGGCTCCGCGTCGCCCGCCTCGCGCGAGTCCGCGAGCCCGTCGCCGTCCGAGTCGGTGTCGAGGTAGTCCGGCGTGCCGTCGAGGTCGCTGTCGCGTGGCCCGCCCGGGTCCATCCGACCCTCGTCGATGTCGGCGATGCCGTCTCGGTCGGAGTCGGTCAGGTCGCGGACCGGGATGCAGCGGCCCACCCTGCAGACCTCGTCGCCTGCGCAGGTGACGCCGCACGCGCCGCAGTGGGTGAGGCTCGTGCCCGTGTCGACGCAGAAGCCGGCGCAGCTCGTCGTCCCTCTCGGGCACTCGAGCGCGCAGCGGCCGCCGGCGCAGACCTCGTCCACGTCGCAGCCGCTACCGCAACCACCGCAGTGGCTCGGATCGAGCGAGGTGTCGACGCACGAGCCGTCGCAGCGGGCGAGCGGCGGCGGGCACGCGTCGGCGCAGGCGCCGTCGCGGCAGTAGCCGGTGTCGCCGCACGCGGCGAAGCAGGCGCCGCAGTGGACCGGGTTCGACGAGACGTCGGCGCACTCGTCGCCGCACACGGTGAGCGGACACGTGTCCATGCAGCTCCCCTCGGAGCAGAACTCGCCTGCGGCGCACGCGCGACCGCAGGCGCCGCAGTGCTCGAGGTCGCTCCGCGTGTCGACGCACTCGCCGTCGCAGCGCGTCAGCACGCCGGGGCACGACGGTCCCGCGTCCGGCCGCACCGTCCCGCCGTCCATTCCGGCGCTGCCGGCGTCGTCGTCGCCGTGTCCGGCGAACAGGGGACCACGGCTTCCGCAGGCGGCGATGGACAGCGGGACGAACGCGGCGAGAAGCAACGGCAGGATCCGCATGGCGGCGCCACGATATCACCGGACCGGTAGGCGGAGACGGGCGATCCGCCACGCGGCGGGGCCGGTCTTCTGGGTCCGAGAGCCGCGGCGGCTCCGACGTTTTCAGGGACGATCCGGGCCTGGAATGCGCCCTGCACCCGCGCGATCGCATGAGCAGGATCGTGAGCATCGTAGTCGTGGCGCTCATCGCCCCGGGCTGCGCCGGACCGCAGGCCTTCCGTCCCGTGGAGGAGGCCCGGGTCGACACCGCCGACGCCAAGGGCACGGTGGCCGACTACGACATGAAGACGGTTCAGGCGCCGCTCGGCGACGCGCGGGTCTGGGCCGTCGGCGCGTATCGGGCGGCGGTGAACGGACAGCGGCGTACCGTCTTGCAGGTCGCGGTCGCTCTCGACAACGAGAGCGGCGAAGAGCTGGCGGTCGAGTCGCTCCACCTGGGCTGGGTCCAGGTGAACGAGACGCGGTACGAGGACGTGGAGCCGATCCGGATCGACGGGTCGCAGACCATCGCACCGGGAGCGGACGCGAGGCTCGACGCCTACTTCGTGGTTCCCACCGACGAAGAGCCAAACGACGTCGAGGGCTTCCGCCTCGACTGGACCGTCAGCCGAGGCGAGGCGCGTTACCGCCAGAGCACCGAGTTCGAGCAGGCGGTGCCCATCTTGCTGCCGACGCCGGAGGAGCGAGCCCCGAGCGACGACTTCCCGCCCGTCCTGCCACCACCGCCCCTTCCCGCCCCGCCGCCATGACCCGTCCCTGCTCACGGGGCGTGTCGGGTCGACGACCCCTGACCCCACGAGGCGGTGCGCCACCCGTCCCGAGGCGGGCTCACAAGGGATTCGGCGTGGCACCACGCTTGCTCGAGCACCAGACGGACCCACCGAGAAGCAGCAGGAGGAACCGATGAACCGATTGGGAGTATGCGGCGCGCTGGTCGCCGGCGCCGTGGCGGCAGGCTGCGCGTCCGGCGCGGCGGCGCCGACCCGGCAGCTCGCGGACACGCGGGCCGACATCCAGTCCGCACAGAAGATGGGAGCAGGCGAGGCGGCCGATGCGTCCCTCTACCTCGAGTACGCGCGGCACCAGCTCGCCCAGGGCGAGCGGCTGATGAGGGAAGGTGAGGCGCAGAAGGCCGAGATGGTCCTCCGGCGCGCCGAGGCCGACGCGGAGCTGGCGGCAGAGCTCGCCCGCGAGGAGCAGGTGAAGCGCCGCGCGCAAGAGACCCTGGACCGAATCAACCGGCTACAAACCGACGTCTCCATGTGAGCGACGAGGGGGTATCGACATGAAGTACGGAGCACTCACCTGTGTTTTCACGCTCACCGCGGGAGCGATGCTCGCTGCGTGCGGAGCGGCGGCGGGACCGTCCAGGGAGCTGGTCACCGCGAGGCAGACGATGAAGGAGGCGCAGAAGAGCGAGGCGGCGGAGTACGCGCCGGGTCGTCTGTACCAGGCGCGCCGGACGCTGCGTCAAGCCGAGCGCGTGCACCGCGACGCACCCGGCTCTCGGCTGGAGCGGGACCTCGCCTACATCGCCGAGCGCCAGTCCCGCGAGGCGATGGCGGCCGGACGCACCGCCGAGATCGAGCAGAAGACCTCCGAGGCGGAGAGCCGCTATCAGAGCAACCTCGAGGCAGCCTACCAACAGCGTGAGATGGAGCTCGGCGCGACGGCGGCCGCCCTTCTCATGCAGCAACACCAGATCGAGCAGGAGCGCATGGCGCGCATGGAGGCCGAGGACCAGGCGCGGGCTGCGGAGGAGGCCGCCGGCAAGGCGGAAGGCGCGGCGGCGGCGGTCTCGGTTCCGATCGACGGGCCCGTGTTCTTCGCGAGCGGGCAGAGCGAGCTGTTGCCGAGCGGGCGACGGCGCCTGAGCGACGTCGCCGACGCGCTCGCGCAGGAGCCCGGGCGCACCGTCGTGCTCGAGGGACACGCCGACGCCTCCGGTCCGGCGGGCTCGAACATGGATCTGTCGAGGGCGCGCGCGGAGTCGGCCCGTCAGTTCCTCGTCGGGCGTGGTGTTCCGCAGCAGAGCATCCGCGTGGTCGCCAAGGGCGAGTCGGAGCCTGTCGCCACGAACGCGACACCCGAGGGACGGGCGAACAACCGCCGCGTCGAGGTGGTCTCCGAGGGCGCCGCCGAGCAGCCCGCCAAGCCGAGCCCCGAAGCGGAGGAGGAGCCGACCACCCCCGAGGAGGAGTGAGGGGCGCGGGGGCAGTCCGGGCTGGACTGTCCCCGCCCGGGGACTACCGGGGGAATTGGACCGCTCCAAGGAGCCCTCGACAGGACCTCGTGACGTGAGACTGAAGCTGTTCTTCGCGGCCGCGGCGGGCGCGGCGGTGCTCGCCGGCTGCGAGCCTTCCTACGTGGGTGTCGGCTACTCGAGCCCGGGCTACTGGGACGCGACGGTCGGATACTCGCTGTACACGGACGTGCGGCCACCGGCCCCCCTCTACGAGGTGAGGCCGTACGCCCCGGGCTCGGGGTACGCCTGGATCAACGGCCACTGGTACTGGGCAGGCGACACCTACCAGTGGCGGCGCGGGTACTGGGGGCGCCCCCCCTACCCCGGCTACGTGTGGAGCCGCTCGGGGTGGTCCTACCTCGACGGCCGGTACGGCTACTACCCGGGCGGGTGGGTCCACTACCGGCGGTATCCCAGCGTCGACTACCTGTACCCGCGGCCCGAGGTCCGATACGGACGGGACTACCGCGTCGTCTATCCGAGCCGCTACTGGTACCGCGACGGCGACGCGTATCGGTACCGCGGGCGCAGCATCTACACGCGGCCTCCGGCCTACTACGAGCGCGGATACGATCGGGGACCCGGCGGGTACGACCGAGGCGGCGTCTACTCGCCCGGCGGACCACCGGTCCGCGTCCAGCCGGGCCCCGGCGGACGCGGGACCATCCCCGTCCGCCCGCCTCCCGGCCGGTGAAAAAAAAGGGCGATTCGGTTTCCCGAATCGCCCTTTTTGGAAGTCGCTCGTGCGGCCTGGGCCCGTCGACCCATCAGCCGGTCTTTCACGGCTCCGCACGGCGTGGTCGTGAAAATACGTCACGACCACCGTGATCGCTCTGGTGTGGGCTCCCCTGTGCGAGCTCGCCGGTTCGCGCCGGCTCACGTCGCAGCGGGTGACGCAGCTATTCGCCGTTCGTCAGCTTCGATCGATCGTGCCGCGGTGCACCCCGTACGACGCTCCGAAGAGCGCCGCGTCCGTGCCGACCCCCCGCGTCGACCCCGCTCGAGCGAGGTGACTGGAGGCAGCCTTGCCCGCCGCCGACCGGTGTCTGGCATTCCCTGTCGCTCCACGGGCACCGTCGACGGGATCCCTGTTCCCCTCGCCGATAGCCGCGGGCGCGGCCGGCGCCGAAGCGCCGGTGGCGCGTGCGGTGTGACCCGCTTCGCCAGGGGCGCGGCGTGCCGGTTCCGTGTTAGGGAGCCGGCGGCCGGATGCCCCGGAATGCCTGCGTCGTGTCGTGTGTCCAGGAGCCGAAGAGCCCTTGGACGGGCTTCGTAGCGTTCACCTGCGCTGGTTTTGCCCGAAGCACCCGCGCCCCTTTCACCCACGCCGCGGCCATCGTTCGCGTCAACGAGCTCGATGACCGTGCCATGGGCTAGGTCGCTTCCTGGAGGTCCTCGCGGAGCCTCCGCTCGGCGGCCGAGAGACACGTCGGACCGACGTCTGCAGCCCACATCTTTCGTTTTCAAAGACGAGCACCCACGTCTCGTGCAGCTACCGTCGAGCTTCGGAGGACGAGCCTCCTGCTCTCCGGTGGGTCGCCCAAGGCATCACGGTTGGCCGACCCGCTTCGGCGGACCGTCCCGGCGTCCGGCACGCGGCGTTTTCTTCCGCATGCCGCCCGGTCCGGCCGAGCCTCTGACGCCCCGTCACCGCGCCGATCGCCTCGGACCCGGAGGTCCTCGCGCGCCCGGCGCGACCTAGATCGCTTCCGCCGCCGTTCCCCGTGATGTCACGACGGCCTCCCCGACCCGGGACGCCTTCCCTCGCCAGGGACCCCGAAGGGGCCTTCACGTTCGCCCGAGCTCGCGCTCGCGCTCCGATCACGGCGCCTCTTCGCTCGAGCTTTCGCCCTCGCTAGGCGACGGTCCACCTCGGGCACTCGACCCTCGGCTCCCGCCGCCAGGCACCGCCTGACGAGATCTGCAGCTTGTCACGACTCGCGGGCACATCCGCGAGCTGCCGTCCTCGCACCCCGAAGGGTGTCGAGCAGGGCGTGCCCCGGAGGACCCGCCCCGGCCGGGAGCCCCGGCTCGAGGACCACCACGATCGTGGTGGCTAGCCCCTCACCGGCTGTTCCCGGGCACCCGTTGTCACCCGACGGCGCCGACGCTGGACGGGAATCCAGACGCCGGCCGGCCCGCCGGACCGAGGCCCCGCTTCCGGGCGCCCTCCGCGAAGAGGGACGCCGTTCCACGAGGCCAGGTGCCTTCCCCCAGCAGCCGAACCAGGCTTTTCGCCGTTCCCGGCGTTGCCCGATCGGCCCGTCTCACGGCGCGTGTCCGTGGGGCGGCGACGCCTTTGCTACCTGCTCTCGGCGACGTCCTTGACGGGAGCGTCGTCTCGAGCCGGCTCGGCCGGCCCGGTGATGGGGATGTACTCCCCTCTCCTCCGGTGCCGACCGCAGCGCCGAGCTGGCTTCTGCGACCAGCGAAGCTCGCGAACTCACGTACCGCGACCTTCCGAGCCCATGTATGCCCGAGCCCAACATTCTTTGCAAGAAGAAAACGGCCCCGAAACACACTTTTTTTGTCCACAGCGGGGGTGGGGATTTTTGCCGGTTATCCACAGCCAATCCACAACCGCTGTGATTCCGGTAGTTTGGCGCGTTCAAGGCCGGCGCATGGCCGCGGAAGGGACGGTTCGGGATCCATCAGGAGAAGGTGAAATCATCATTTGTATCTTCAGGCGTATGTGCGATTGATTACGGGCGGGGCAGATCCTCCACCTCGTCTCGTCGACCACGCCCGTCGCGTCCCCCGTGCTCGCTCCGACACGGATCAGATCCACATCCCTCCAATCGTCCCCGCCGGTTCTCGCGGATCAGCGGACGCCCGCCGAGACCAGGACGTCCGGGAAGAGGAGCGCGCCGTCACGGCTCCTGAGCGCGTCCATCGCCCGGATGACGTTCTCGTACTCCACCGTCGGGTCGGCGCCGAGCACCACCTCGGTCTCGCCGGGATAGCGGTCCTTCACGCGCGCGGCGCAGGCGCCGAGCGCGTCGAAGTCGTAGCTCTCGGCGCCGAGCGGTACCGTCGGCGCGGACGCAGGCCCGATCGCGTCGCAGCCGGGCGCGAGCATCCCACCGGAGCCGGCGACGACGATCCCGGCCTCGGTCAGCGTCACGCTGAGCTCGAGCCCCTGCTTCGCGCACTGTCCGCCACGACAAGCCGGCCCGTGCGAGGGTAGCTGCGCCTCGACCTGGGAGATGGCCACGACCGACGCCGACGTGACCAGGAGGAACATGATCAGGTTCACGACGATGTCGAGGAACGGGATCACGTTCAGCTCGCCCCCGGCATCGGCCGGGTCGACCTCGGGGCGCCGGGTCCGCCTGCGGACGAGCGCCCTCTGTGACGGTGTGAGCTCCACGGGAGGTCATACCACTCCCGGAGCCGGAGGTTCCGCGCGGCGAGGCGCGAGGGCCGGCGCCCGTCAGTCGATCTGGAAGCCGGCCGGCAGAGGCTCGATGGTCGCAGCAGGCGCGAGCAGCACGCCGCCGTCCATCCCCGGCACGCCGCCGTCCGGCACCGGGCGCGGGATGGCCGTCATCTGCCCGGTGCGGCTCACACGTACCGCCCCGCCGTCCGGGAGGAGGTAGGCGCCGATCTCCCGGTCGTACTTCGGGATGGGGTGCTCGATGGGCGTGGTGCGCGTCCCCCGAATGCGACCCTCCAGCACGTCGACGACGATGGGCTCCTCGAGCTGGAAGACGTAGCCGCCCTGGTCGATGGCGAGGTTGTAGCTGTGCCCTTCGTGCTCGAGGTCCCGCCGGAAGGCGAGCTGCTGCTGGCCGACGCGCCGGTGCGGCCGGTGCGCGAGCATGAAGCTCATCAGGCGCACCGCGATGTGGTTGTGCAGGCGGTGACAGCCGTGCGAGTGCCGCCGCATGATGCTCATGTAGTCGACCGACCCGTGCGTGCGGATACCCTCGTCGCCACGCGCCACGATGTTGCCGTCCTCGCCGCGCGACACGCTTCGAATGTGGTAGGCGGCGACGAGCCCGTAGGCCGACGCGTAGCTCGGGCCGGTCTCGTGGTAGTTGATGTAGTAGGCCTCGGCGCCGCGGCCCCGCGGGTTGCGCTTGAGGAGGTCCCCCGGCGGGGTGGTGTCCGGCGGCAGCCAGACGGGCGAGGCGACGATCTGATGCCAGTACCGCTCGCCGACCGGCGAGTTCTTGTACTTCCACATCACCGTGCCGTCGACGAATTCGCTCCGCCAGCCACCGATGGTGGTGCCCAAGCGAGCCAGCGGGATCCGCTGGTCGCGGTAGCGCGTGAACACCGTGAGCCGCGGCCGGCGGCCGACGGGCTGACCGACTTCGTTGCCTTCCTCGTCGTAGGGGAAGTCGTACCAGATGTCGCCCCGATCGATCGCGACCGAGAGCGGCATGTCGTCGTCGTAGTATTCGGGGAGCGCGGGCCCCCGGAAGGCGACCAGGCGCTCCTCTTCGGGACCGAGATCGCCGAACGACTCGAGCCAGGCGAGCGCCGACTCCGGCGTCTGGAGCCCGAAGGCCGCGATCAGGAGCTGCCGCAGCTCCTGCTCCAGGTTGGGGATCGGATGCTGCTGCCCGTCGGCGCCCTCGAAGGTGCGCGGCTCCTCACCCCGCATCGACGTGCTGCCGTCCTCGATCACGCCGAGCGCGTGCATGGCGCGCTCCGTCAGAACACGCAGGACGGCCTCCCGCTCGTTCTCTGCGGGCGTGCGCCGGAGCGCATCGATCGTCCCGCGGCCGATGAAGCCCCATCCGTACACGCGGTGGCGGCGCTCGAACTCCGCGAGCGCCTCGTGCGTCGCCCAGTCGAGGGCGCCGCGCGTGTAGCGGCCCTTCCCTTCGAAGAACCCCTCGCACTCGAGCCGCGCCTGCGCCGCACGGATCGCGTGATGCGCGGGGGCCAGAGCGCGGTAGTCGCGCACCCGTCGCTGATCCGTCGTGTCGAGCGCGGAGACGTCGAGCTGCTCCACGTCCTCCACGCCCTGCCGCTGGAGGATGCTCCGGACCTGACGCTCGACGACGTTGAAACGCTGCGCATCGGAGCGTGCCTTGTCGTTGCTCCGGTAGGCGACGAAGTCGTCGAACTCGTGAAGTGGAGTCAGGTCGAGCCCGTCGGCGCACTCGAGCCTCGAGACCACCCGGAAGCGCTCTCTGAGGAGCCCGAGGGTCGGCATGATGCCGTACAGCTCGAGGTACTTGTCCTGCCGCGCGCGCTCGCCGTGATGATCGTCCGGGAACTCACCGCGCGCGAGTGCCAGATAGGTCTCGCGGTACGCGTTGGGCCGCGGCTCCTCTTCGGCGTTGCCGCGCTCCGTGAAGATGTAGGGCGTCCACTCCTCGCCGAGGTCGAGCAGGACGTAGCCCTCGTCGACCGCGTCCACGGCGTCGATCATCCGCTCGGTCGCGCCGTTCTCCCAGAGGGGGACTGGCTGGTGCATCGGCGGCGGGCGGCTGTCCACCCGCCGGTGTCCTTGCGCTTCGCCGGTATCGCCCGGCTCGCCCTCGACCGTCGGTTCGCCCTCTTCGTCCGCCCCCGCGCCGTCGTCGCCACAGCCCGGGCCGAGCGCGAGGGCGGAGGCCGCGAGGCAGAGCACGCGCGCGAGGCGTCGTCCGCTGGTAGCTGTCTTCATCACCCTGTTCCCAACTTCCACCATGACCGGGGGTCACGCAAACTTTTGGGCCACGTTGCAGACGCCGGTCCAGCCCCGAAACGTCAATGATCTCGTAGCACGAGCGTGAGCCGAGCGCTCGCGTCGCGTCCGGTGGACCGCGGCGTCGCGGCCGTCCGTCCACGCGCGGCGAGTGTGGTAAGAGCGGAGCCGTGACGGAGCCCGAGATCGCGCCGGGACGGACGCGGACGCTCGCCGGAGCGGTGCTCGCGCCCCTGTCCCTGGCCGCGCTGTGGGCGGCTCCCCTGCCACTTCCGACCGAAGCGCACCGCCTCGCGGCCATCTTCGTCGCGGTGATCGTGCTCTGGGTGACCGAGGCGATTCCCATCGCGGTCACCGCGCTCCTGATCGCGCCCGCCATGATCGTGGCCGGGGTGGCCGACGCGAGGACCGCCTTCGCGCCCTACGCGGACCCGCTGCTGTTCCTGTTCGTGGGCGGCTTCATGATCGCCAAGGCCATGACCCGGCACGGGCTCGACCGGCGGATCGCGCTCGGCCTCGTGTCCTTGCCCTTCATCCGCGGCGTGCCCGCCCGTGTTCGCGGCGCGTTCATGCTGGCCGGCGTCGTCCTGTCGATGTGGATGAGCAACACGGCGACCACGGCCATCCTCGTCCCCATCCTGATCCAGCTCCTCGACGCCCGCCGCGACCGTGCGAGCGACCGCGCAGTCACCGGAAACCTCCTCTGCGTCGCCTACGCGTGCAGCATCGGCGGCCTCGGGACGCCCGTGGGCAGCCCGCCCAACCTGATCGCCATGCGCTGGCTGAAGGACCAGGGCGTCACGATGACCTTCTTCGACTGGGTGAAGGTCGCCCTGCCGGTCTCGCTCGTGGTGGTCGTCGCGACCTACGCGCTCCTGTCGTGGATGTTCCGGCCGGTGGCGGTCGCCGAGGGAGGCGATCTCGGCCCCCTCGAGCGCTCGCCTCGGCGCTGGTCACGCGGGGAAGTCACCACCGCCGTCGTGTTCGGGCTCGCCATCGTGGGCTGGATCGTGCCGGGGGTCCTCAAGGCCGCCGGGGCGCCGGGCGCGGAGGCGGTCGCCGCCGCGCTCCCGGGCGGCGCCGTCGCGCTCCTCGCCGCGGCCGTCCTGTTCGCGGTCCCGGACACCGGCGCCGGCCGCCGCGTCCTTCCATGGAGCGACGCCGTTCGCATCGACTGGGGGATCATCATGCTGTTCGGAGGCGGCATCTCGCTCGGCAAGCAGATGTTCGACACCGGGCTCGCCCAGATCCTGGCCGAGGGCTTCGTCGCGATCACGGGCGTGTCGGAGCTGTGGACGCTGACGGCGCTCGTGGTTCTGTTCACGATCTTCTTCACCGAGACGACCTCCAACACGGCGACGTCGAACATGCTCTCGCCGCTCGTCATCGCCGTGGCCGTCGAGCTCGGAGTCTCGCCCGTCCCGCCCGTCCTCGCCGTCGGCCTGTCGGCGAGCTGTGCCTTCATGCTCCCCATCGCCACCGGGCCGAACGCGGTGGTCTACGGCAGCGGCCGCGTCGACATGCCCAGCATGATCCGCGCGGGCTTCTTCTTGAATGTCGTGGCCGCCGTCCTGATCTTCGCGCTCCTGCGGCTTCTGTGTCCGCTCTACGGCTGGACGTGAGCGACTCGTGGCTTAAGAGGCCGCCATGTCCGTCCTGAACGAGAAGACCGCGTGGCGCCTCGCGGCCGGCGGAGCGGCCATCCTCGCCGCCGTGCTGGCCCGCAAGGCACTGAAGTCGGCCTGGAGGATGTGGATGGACAGCGATCCTCCGGACGACCCGGCGGACCCCGCGGTGAGCTGGAAGGAAGCGGTCGCCTGGACGGCCGTGACGGGCGCGGTCGTCGGGGTGGCGCGCTTGCTCGCGACCCGGGCCGCCGCGAGCGGCTTTCGGCGCGTCACGGGGCACGTCCCTCCGGCGTGAGCCGACAGGACGTGCCGCGCGTGACGCGCCCGAGCCTCACATGCTCAGGCCGCCGTCCACGTCCAGGCAGCGCGCGTTGAAGTAGTCGCACTCGATGCAGAACTTCACGGCCAACCAGAGGTCCTCCGGCTCGCCGACGCGGGCGACGGGCACCATCGCGACCAGCGCGTCGCGCGCCTTCTGGTTCATGCCCTGGGTCATGGGCGTCTCGACCATGCCGGGCGCGATGGCGGTGACGCGAACGCCGAACCGTGCGAACTCGCGCGCCCAGGTCACCGTGTTCGCGGCGAGAGCGGCCTTGGCGGCCGCGTAGTTCGACTGGCCGCGGTTGCCGTGACGTGCCAGCGACGACATGTTCACGACCACCCCCCGGGCGTTCGTCTCCGCCATCTTCGCCACCACCTCGCGGACCATGAAGGTCGCCCCCGTGAGGTTCACGTCGATGACCTTCTGCCACTTCTCGTCGCTGAGCTTCTCGATCGCGCCGGTCTCGCGGTTCTTCTTGACGAGCAATCCGTCGCGGAGGATGGCGGCGTTGTTGACCAGGCCGTTGAGGCCGCCCATCGTGTCGTGAGCCCACGCCACGAAGGACTCGCACTGGGCGCTGTCGGAGACGTCCAGCCGGCGGACGTGGACCTTGCCGGTGAGCCCCGCCGTCTCCCGGGCGAGGGTCTCGAGCCCGTCTTCGAGCACGTCGCCCGCCGCCACCTGGGCTCCGGCCTCTGCGAGCCGCCTGGCGAAGTGGGCGCCCATGCCCTGAGCCGCACCGGTCACCACGATCTTCATGTCCTCGAGACGCATCCGTTTCCTCCTGGCTGAGAACCTCGGGCCGTGAGGCATACCACGGCGTGCTCGCGTTTCCGTGCGCGACCTCAAGGGGCGCGGCGCTCCATGAAGACGGAATAGTCCCGCTGTCCTGGAAACCAGCCGGAAGCTCACGAGAGTTGCCCTCCGCCCGCGCCGGTGCATACCGTTGAACGGCTCCCATGCCGGACGACGCGAGCTCCCCCGCCCCCGAGGGCACGCGACCGCTCCTGGCCCTCGCGGCCGAGTCGATCGCGGCGGTCTCGGGGGTGGCCGAGACCGTGGTCGACGTGCTGCACGGCCGCGCGTTCCGTCACTACTCGGAGGGGCTCAAGCAGTACCTGATCATCCGGCTGCGCAGCGCGGAGGCCGGCACCGCGGCCCTGGGTGAGCTACGCGCGGTCGTCGCTGCGCGCGGCTCGGACGAGCTGGTGGCGCCTCCCGGCATCCGCGCTCGGCTCTACGGGCTGGCGCGCCAGATCGCCGAGGGCCACGCGGGAGACGCGCGGCCCCGGGATCGTGCGGACCTGCCCTGGCGGCCGGTGCGCCCCGACGCGCCTCGAGACCACGCGCGCGCGATCGGCGTGCTCCGCGCCGAGCTAACCGACAAGGAGGCGGAGCTGCTCGAGCTGCGCCACGCGCGTGAGCTCGCGCCCGAGGAGCTGGCTCACGTGCTCGACGCGAGCGCCGGCGAGATCGAGCAGAAGCTCGAGGCCGCGACCGTTCAGGCGCGATTCCTGCTCGGAGACCCGAAGGTGGACCTCGCGAGCGCTCTCATCGAGGCGTTCGCGCTCGACGCGCGGGTCGAGACGCAGGAGCTCGAGGAGCGCGAGCCGATCCCGGCGGGCATCATCGTGGGCGGCCGGTACGAGATCGAGAGCCGCGTCGGGTCGGGCGCGTTCGCCGACGTCTACCGGGCCGACGACACGGAGGTGCCGGGACACGTCGTGGCGCTGAAGCTCCTGCACCAGCCGTCCCTCTCCGAGGAAGCCCGCGGGCGGGCGCTCCGAGAGCTGCACCTGATCGCGTCGGTCTTCCACCCGAGCGTCGTCCAGTTCAAGGACCACGGCTGGTACGAGCAGCGCCTGTGGTTCGTCATGCCGTGGTACGGCGGCGAGACGCTGGAAGACCGCATCGCGCGAAGACCGCTCGAACGGGCCGAGGCCCGGCGCATCTTCCAGCAGCTCGCCGAAGCCCTCGCGACGATGCACGCGGCGGGCATCCGGCATCAGGACGTGAAGCCGGACAACATCTTCCTCGCCCGTTTGAGGACCGCCGGAGACGCCGACGAAGGCGTGCTCCCGGTGCTGCTCGACCTCGGCGTCGCGGCCAAGGAAGCAGAGATGGTGGTGGCAGGCACACCGACGTACTTCGCGCCCGAGGTGGCCGCTCAGTTCGCGACGGTCCCGAAGACCCACCCCATCACGCACAAGGCCGACGTCTTCTCGCTTGCGCTCTCGCTGCGCAACGCCCTCGAGCCGTCCACCCAGGACGACGTGCCGGCCGGCGCCGTCGAGCACTTCATCGAGCATCGTGCGCAGAACCAGCCCGACCTCCCGATATCGGACGACCTCGCGTACCTCGAGCCACACTTCCGCCGCTGGATGGCGCTCGATCCGGACGAGCGGCCGACCGCGGAGGAGCTCGCGGCGGAGCTCGCGGTGCTCACCCAACCCGAGGAGCGGCGCGAGCGTCGAGCCAAGCTCCTTCGCTGGCTGATACCTTCGGTGATCGCGGTCCTCGTGTCGTTCGTCGCGGTGGTGTACGTGCTGGGCCGCGAAGCGGAGCTCGAACGCATCGAAGCCGAGCGCGCGCGCGGCGAAGCGGCCGACGCGCTCGCGGACCTCGGGCAGGAGTCCGAGCGACGGCAGGCGCTCGAGGCCGACGTCACCCGGATCCGGGAGAACCTGCAGGCGAGCCGGCTCAGCAAACAGCAGCTCACCGACCGCCTCGCCGAGACCGAGGGCGAGCTCAACCAGGCGCGGGGGATGCTCGTGCGGCAGCGCCGCGTCGCCGGGAGCCTGCGGGAGCAGCTCGGAGAGGCGCGCGGCGAGGGCGAGCGGTTGCGCGGCGAGCTCGCGTCGACGCGGGGAGACCTCGCGAGCGAACGCGCCCGGGCGGCGAACCTGACGACCGAGCTCGGCCAAGCACGCTCCGACCTGGCCGAGACGCGCGCGCAGCTCGAAGAGTCGCGCGCCGAGGCGGAGCGCGCCCGCGCAGAGGTCACGGAGCTGACCGCCGAGGTCGCGACGCTGCGCGGGCAGCGGGAGAGCGACCAGGCACGCGCGCAGGTGCTCGAGCGCAGGATCGCGGAGGCCGAGGCCGCGCGCGCCCGCGCACAGAGCGATCTCGACGCGGCCAATCGGCGGATCGCGACCCTCGAACGCCAGCTCGCGCGTCGCAGCCCGGGTGGCGGCGGCGAGCCGGACCCGGGCGCGGGCGGCACCGAGCCTTCGCCTCCCGGTGACCCGGCGCCTGCGGGCGACGGGACCTGACGGCCCGTTTCCAGACCTCCTGCCGATCGGATATGCTCCGACAGGCATGTCCCTTCTCCGCCTGGCTCTGCTCGTCTTGTCGGCCAGCTCCCTCGCGGCCTGCGGCGGCGACGACGGCCCAGGGGGCGGGGGCGGCGGGGACGGCGGGCGGCGAGACAGCGGGCGCGCGGACGGTGGGCGCACCGACGGCGGCGGCACGAGCGACGCGGGCACCGACGCCGGGGCCGACCTGTGCGGCGACGTGGAGTGCGAGCCCTTCGAGTTCTGCACGGCGGGCGAGTGCCGCGCCTACATGGGCTGCGTCTCGACGAGCATGTGCCCGGCGGGCCACGTCTGCCTGCACCGCTTCTGTCTTCCCGAGGACAGCGACCCGGACGAGGACGGGGTCCCGGCAGGGGAAGACTGCGACGAGACGGATCCCACACGCCACCCCGGCGCGCCCGAAGTCTGCAACGGGGTCGACGACGACTGCAACGAGATGGTGGACGACGGGGATCCGAGCGAGATGTGCGCCATGGACCCGTCGGGCGGCGTCTGCATGGAGGGGCGCTGCGGCTGTCCCGACGGGACGTACGATCTGGACCGTGACACGTCGAACGGCTGCGAGTGCACCGCCATGCCCGCGACCAACGTCGGCAGCGGCTGCAGCATGGCGATCGATCTCGGAGACCTGTCGGACGTCGGACAGACAGTCACGGTGTCGGGCAACGTGCTGCCCGACGACCGCGAGGTCTGGTACCGCTTCCGTGGACTCGACGGCGCCGACACGACTTGTGACAACTACCACGTCCGGGTGCAGCTCACCGACAACCCGGGCGATGCCTTCGGGTTCGAGGTGCACCGCGGGGCCTGCGGCACGGCGGAGTGCGCGGGGATGGGGCTCATGTCCGACTACCGGTGGGCGACGGACTTCTACGACGGCGCGACGGCGACGGGCGAGTGTCCCTGCGTGCCGTCCCCCGGCACCGCGGGGAACAACGTGTGCGATGACGACACCACGGAGTACTTCGTCCGGGTCGTCCGCCGGCCGGGCAGCACCGTGTCCTGCGATGCCTATACGCTCGAGGTCACGAACGGCGTCTACGATAGCTGAGGCGAAGGACGCCGATCGCGCTCACTCCGCCGCGGCGGCCTCGTCCTCGGTCGACAGCGGCCGCATCGGCGCGAAGCCGTGTGCGCGGATCCAGTTGATGTGCATGCCGCTGCACGTCGAGACGAGGCAGCACTCCTTGCAGCGCAGGCTCTTGGCGTAGAACCGGTCGACGATGTAGCGCTTGGCGAAGCGGAAGATCTCGAGCCGACCGTCGGGCCGCACCATGGTCGTGTCGAGCGTCGAGGGACGGGGGCGCGGCGCGCGACCGAGGATGCAGGCCGCCACGTTCTGCACCGGCACGCTCTGGGGCAGGCGCGCGAGGAAGTCCGCGAGGTCGACGTCCTGGCTGCTCGCGTCCGTCAGCCGCTCGTAGTTGGGCTGGCGCAGGGCGACGCGCGGCGGCACGGCGTCGAGGCCGAGGAGCCAGGCGGCCGTCTCACGGGTGAGCAGGACGAGCACCTCGAAGTCGCCGCCGACGGCGAGCAGGCGCTCGGCCTGCGCCCGATCGTCGGCCACGGCCCGTACGAGTCGCTTCCCACCGAGCCGTCCCTCGAGGTCGAGGGCCTCCGCCAGGCCCGCATAATCGCCGAGATCGAGCTCGATGGAGCTCGCGACCTCGTACGGCGCGGCCGCGTCGAGCGCGCTCTCGAGGTCCGGAGCCACGACCTGCACAGTACCCGCACCGGCACGGCGCGCGAGCTCGGCGGGCGGGACCGCGGCGACCGGGGCGGCGCCGAGGATCGGGAGCTTGCGCGCGCTCGCAGGGTCTCCTCCGAAGACCGGCCGTAGCCCGGACTCCCACTCACTGTCGACGCGCACCACGTCGAAGCGCGCCTCCGCCACGGTGGCCCGCACCTCGTCCAGCGTGTCGCAGAGGCGCTCGACGTAGCAGTACCTGCACCGCGCGGGCTCACGGCAGTCGAGCGGCTCGCCGCGCGTGAGCAGGCGCTCGTACTCCTCCTTGCGCCCGCGCACCTCGTCGTTGAGCTTGTACGGATCCTGGATCAGGTGCTCGAAACCCTCGCAGTGGGCGGGCGGGAAGCGGTTGAGCCAGATGTGCATGTCCGGCTTCTCGCTCCAAGCGAACGCCTCGCGGAGGTAGGGCGCCGCCTCTTCGAGGTCGTAGAACAACGTGTCACGTCCCTCGATGAACGCGCGGCCGAACGGGACGACCTGCAGCAGGTCGTACTCCCGGATTCCCATCCCCACGAACTTCTCGATGAGCTCCGGGAGGACCTTGACGTTGCCGCGGTTCACGCAGACGTCGATGTTGACGATGGGGCGGCCGTCCTCGAGCGCGTTCTCGAGGCCGCGGAGCGCCTGCTCGAAGGCGCCCTTGACCCCGACGAGGGCGTCGTGGATGCGGGCGTTCGGGCCGTGGATGGAGAACGTGATCTCCGACAGGCCGGCGTCGAGGCAGCGCGTCAACAGCTCGCGGTAGGCGAACATGCGCCCGTTGGTGACCGTCTGGATCTTCCGGTACCCGGCGAGGCGGCCAAGCGTGATGAAATCGACGTACCGCGGGTGGATCGTCGGCTCGCCGCCGGAGAGGATCAGGCGTGTGGCGCCCTTGCGGCGCCCGTCGAGGATCTGCGCCTTGACCTCGTTCGGGTCGCGGATCTCGCCGTCGTGGGCGTCCGAGTCGAGGCAGAATACGCAGCGGTCGTTGCAGTCGTAGGTGAGCCTCACCCAGTTGCGCTCGTCGTGGGCCGCTTCCTCGTGCCCCTCGAGCTTGGGGTCGCCGTCGCCGCGCCGCTGCTCGGACCGCATCGCCCGGGATGATACCGGAACGCGGACCCTGGTCGCGGCCACATCGACGCTGGTAGCATCGCGCCGTGATCCGCCCGACCGCCGCGCCCGCGCTGGTGCTGCTCGTCGTGCTCGCCGCCTGCGGGGACGAGGACGCGGTGGACACGGACGGCGGTGCCGACGCCGGGCGGAGCGACGCGGACGCGGGACGGCCGCCGCGCGATTCGGGCCCCGACGCGGCCGGGCTCGACGCCAGCCCGCCCGACTCCGGCATCGAGATGTCTCTGCCTGTTTGCGACGTGCTGGCGGCCTTCGATCTCGGGGCGATCGAGCCGCCCGCGGAGGGCTCCGAGGGGTACGTGGTCCCGACCGCCGACGAGATCGACGCGGCCGAGGCGATGGTGCGCGCGGCGGCGACGGAGCGCTGGGAGGATGCGCTCGCCCGGGCGGCGCTCGTGAGCTACGAGGTGTGCCGCGGCACCGGAGGCGAGGAAGGGCTGATCCTGCTCGCGCCCTTGCCGCCGGCGCGAGGATGGGCTCGGGTCGCCTTGCGCACCGGCGCGGCGCGCTCGGTGATCATCGAAGCGCCCCACCCGCTGCACGACGCGGACACGCTGCCCGAGTCGGTGGTCCTCTTCACCTCGCTCGGTGCCCGCGCGCTCGTCGTGTCGGGCGCTCACCGCTGCGCGAACGCGGCCGCAGGGTGTGAGGGCACCTCGACGGCGTGCGGCGATCCGCCGGGCTACCGCGAGTCCGATCCGGCGCACGCGACCGGATCGATCTTCCACCGCGCCCACGTGGCGCTCGCCGACGTCTTCTTCGGCGACACCGTCGTCAGCGTGCACGGGATGGACGACGACGGCGTGAGCGTCTCCGACGGCACGACCGATCCGGTGGACGCCGACGCCCCGGTCTCCCGAGTCGCCGCCGCCCTCGTCGCGGCGGACATCACGGAGGTCACCGCATGCAACGCCGGCGCCGGAGTGCCGGTGAACGAGCGGTCGTGCGGGACCGCCAACGTGCAGGGGCGGCAGCTCAACGGCTCGCCGGACGCGTGCACGACGAGCGCCTCGTCCTCGAGCAAGCGGTTCGTCCACCTCGAGCAGTCGCCGGACGTCCGGGCGCGGGCACCCGACGTCGTGGCTGCCCTCGCCACGGCCTTGCCGGACTGAGAGCGTGAGCGAGGATCCCTCCCGTCGCCGCGTCGGCGGGGCAGACCCGTCCGCTGCGCCGCCGCACGCCGAGGTGGCGCCCGGCGTCGCGGTCGGGGACAATGGGGGCGGGAACGGGACGACTCGAAGGAGCTCGTCGATGGGCTGGAACGTCTCGTGTGCGGTCGCGGTCGTGTGGGTGGCCGGCCTGTGTGCGTGCGGCGGGGACGACGGTGCGTCCGGCGGGACCGACGCGGGGCTCCGAGCGGATGGGGGCGCGACCGAGGACGGCGGCGGCCCGGGAACGGACGCGGGCGGAGCCCTCGACGCCGGCGGCGCCGGGACGGATGGCGGCGCCACGACCGACGGCGGGACCGCGACCGCCGACGCCGGTGGCTCCGACGCCGCGGTGCCCGAGGGCTGGCAGGTCCTGTCCATCAACCTCCAGAACGCGTATCTGAACGCGTCCACGTGGCCGGTCCGGCGCGACGCCATCGCCGCCGCGATCACGGCCTGGCAGCCGGACGCCGTCTGCGTCCAAGAGGCCGTGACGACCGACGGCCCGAACGGCGCCGAGGCCATCGCCGACGCGACCGGGTACGACCACGTCCTCGAGCTGACCCACGACGCGTTCGTCTTCGAAGAAGGGATCGCCGCGCTCAGCCGACACACGATCACCGCCTCCGACACGGAGCATCTGCCCATCACGGACCTCGGCTTCGCGAACCGCGCCATGCTCTCGGTCGATCTGGACACTCCGGACGGAGCCGTGCGCGTGTTCTGCTCGCACATGAGCATCAGCACCGACGAGGGCGACAAGGCGGACGAGGCGGCTGCAGCGTTCCGGTTCATGGACGAGCGTCGGACGGAGGCGCCGTCGTTCTTCGCCGGCGATCTCAACGCCGAGCCCGACACCCGCGCGATGCGCATCCTGCGCGGCGAGGAGACCCACGACGGGGTCACCGGAGACCTGCTCGACGCCTGGACCGTGGCGCGCCCCGGCGACCCGGGCTTCACCATCCCGTCGGACGCGCCCGACAGGCGCATCGACTACGTGTACGTCGTCCCCGGGACCGGGGCGGGCGAGGCCACCGTGCTCGACTGCGAGAGGGTCTTCACGGAGCCCGTGTCGGGCACTACGTATGCGTCGGACCACCTCGGCCTCCTGTGCCGGTTCGATCTGCCCGAATGACCGCCGAGCGCGCGCCCATCCTCATCTTCGACGGCCGGTGCGGCTTCTGCACCCGGGCGGTGGAGTGGGCCGTCGCGCGCCTCACGCGGCCGGTGCGCGCCGTCCCGTACCAGGCCGTCGACCTGTCGCGCTTCGGCCTGACGGAGGAGCAGGCGAAGGAGCACGCGTGGTGGGTCACGCCGGACGGGCGGGCGCGGCGGGGGCACCTGGCCGTCGCCCACACGCTACGCGCGTGTAGGATGCCCTGGCCCGTCCTCGGCTGGCTGCTCTTGATCCCGCCGGTCCGCTGGGCCGGCGCCCTCGGCTACCGCCTGGTCTCGAAGGGCCGCGGCCATCTCCCGGGCAGCACGCCCGCGTGCGACAGGGCGTGGGACATGACCTCGGGCCGCCCGGCCTGACCGCCAATCCCGTTCGCTCACGTCATCGCCCCCCTCCGCGGCTCCTCCCTGGGACCCGGCGCGTCCCGCCTGGCAGGCCCCCGTGCATCGACTGTGCACATTCGGTACTCTGCGCTAGGAGCTGGGAGGTGTGTATGCGATGGCTTGCTTGGACGGCCCTTTCGCTGCTGGTCGCGTGCGGAGGTGACGACGGATCCAGCCCGACGGGCGACGCGGGCGGCGGAGCGGACGGCGGCGGATCGAGCGACGCGTCCACCGACTCCGGTCCGGCCGACATGGACGGCGGGCCGACGACTGCCGACGCGGGGCCGCTGCGGATCGACGCCGGACCGTGCGACGCCGACCCGGGGATCGACTGGGGCGACCCCATCGAGGCGCCGGCCCTCGAGTGGACGTTCGTCGAGTTCCCCGACTCGCGGTGCATGAACGACACGCCCACGGGCATCGGCATCAACCCGAACCCCGACTCGGACAAGCTGATGATCTACATGGAGGGCGGGGGCGCCTGCTTCGATTTCGTCAGCTGCATCGCGGTCGCTCACTCGGGCGGCTTCAACGCCGGCACGTTGGCCGCGGTCGCCGACTCCTACGGGAGCAATGGGATCTTCGACCGCGACGACCCGGACAACCCCGTCGCCGACTGGAACATGGTCTTCATCCCCTACTGCACCGGCGACGTGCACGCGGGGAACAACCCGTCGGGATACGAGGGGCGCACCCAGGTCGGCTACGCGAACGTGGGCGAGTACCTCGAGCGCCTCGTCCCGACCTTCTCGGACGTGACGCAGGTGCTCCTCACCGGGTCGAGCGCAGGCGGGTTCGGTTCCGCGTACAACTTCGACCGCGTACAGCGCGCCTTCCGCTGCACGCCCGTCACGCTCCTCGACGACGCCGGCCCGCCGTTGAGCGATCCCTACATGCGGCCGTGCCTGCAGCAGTGGTGGCGCGAGACCTGGAACCTGAACGAGACGCTCCCGGCGGACTGCGACGCGTGCACCGGACCGGACGGCGGCGGGATGGTGAACTTCTCGCGCTACCTGGCCGCGAAGTACCCCGAGCGGCGCTTCGGGCTCCTGTCGAGCATGGAGGATCGGACCATCCGCTCCTTCTTCTCGTACGGCTACTCGACCTCGTGCAGGAGCCTCGGGAGCATGCCGAGCGACGACTTCCGCGCCGGCCTCCTCGACCTCCGCGACAGCGTCCTCGCGCCGTACGACCACTTCCAGACGTTCTACACCGAGGGCGACTCGCACACGTTCCTGGGCCGGCCGCTCGGCGGCGTGTCCGTCGGCGGCACGACCCTGGCCGAGTGGATCCGGCAGCTCCTCGAGGGCGATCCCGGCTGGGACGACGTCGGGCCCTGATTCGGCGAGATCGTCGGGCTCGCGCTCCGGCCGCCGTGCCGGTAGCCGGGCCGGAGCGGGCGGCTATATGACAGTAGCCGCATGAGCACACGCAGCGTCGACGTCGCGATCATCGGGGCCGGTACCGCGGGCCTGAGCGCGCGCCGGGAGGTCGAACGGCGGGGCCGCGACTACGTCCTCGTCGAAGGCGGCGCCCGAGGCACCACGTGCGCCCGGGTCGGGTGCATCCCCTCGAAGCTCCTGATCGCCTCGGCGGACGCAGCCCAGGCCGTCCGGGAAGCGGGACGGTTCGGCATCGAGGTGCCGGAGGGCATGCGCGTGAACGGACGCGCCGTGCTCGAGAGGGTCCGCGAGGAGCGGGACCGCTTCGTGGGCTACGTGCTGCGCTCGCTCGATCAGATGGACCCGGGGTCGCTCGTCGAAGGGACGGCGCGTTTCGTCGGGCCGACGAGCCTGCAGGTGGACGGCGGCCCGCGTATCGAGGCCAAGGCCGTGGTGGTGGCGACCGGCTCGTCGGCCTGGGTGCCGCCCTCGCTCGACCCGGTGCGCGAGCGCGTCCTCACGAACGAGGACGTCTTCGACCTCGAGAAGCTGCCCCGCTCGGTCGCGGTGTTCGGGACGGGGATCATCGGCATGGAGCTCGGCCAGGCGCTGCAACGGCTCGGGGTCCATGTGGCGCTCTTCAGCCCGTTCGCGGTCGTCGGGCCGCTCACCGACACGCCGGTGCGCCGCAAGGTGCTCGAAGTGCTCGGCGCCGAGCTCGAGCTCCACCTGGGCGTCCGCGACGAGCGGGTCGAGCCGCACCCGGACGGGGGGGTCGTGGTGCGGTGGCACGACCAGGGCGGCGACCACGAGGAGCGGTACGACGAGGTGATCGCCGCGGCGGGACGCCGGCCGAACCTGCAAGCCCTCGATCTCCCGGCGGCCGGCCTGCGCTGCGACATGCGCGGCATGCCGCGCATCGACCGACACACGATGCAGGCCGGCGATCGCCCGATCTTCTTCGCGGGCGACGTGACCGGCGATCGGGCGCTCCTCCACGAGGCCGCGGACGAGGGCCGGATCGCGGGAGCGAACGCGGCGATGTGGCCGGAGGTTCGCGGGCACCTGCGCCGGACGCAGCTCGCGGTCGTGTTCACCGATCCCCAGATAGCCGTCGTCGGCACGCCCTACGAAGGACTGCGGGAGCGCGACGTCGTCGTGGGCGAGGTGTCCTACGACGAGCAGGGGCGCGCGCGGATCATGGGGAAGAACGCGGGGCTCGTCCGCGTCTACGCGGCCCGCGAAGACGGCGCGCTCCTCGGGGCCGAGATGTTCGGCCCCGACGTGGAGCACACGGCGCACCTGCTGGCCTGGGCCATCGAGGCGCGGGTGGACGTCGAGCGCGCCCTGCGCATGCCCTTCTACCACCCGGTGGTGGAGGAGGGGATCCGGAGCGCGCTCCGGGACGCTGCCACCAAGCTCCAACTGGCGCCCAAGCCCTGCGCGTTCGAGGTCGACTGCGGCCCCGGAGTCTGACGCCCGGGCAGCCCGGCCCCGACCGCGCTCCTTGGCATCCGGAGGCGCGTGCCTAGATGAGACGGCATGAGCCAGATACGCCACATCCTCGCGACCACCGATTTCTCGCCCGCGGCCGAGCCGGGCATCGACGCGGCGATCGATCTCGCGAAGGACATGGGCGCCCGGCTCACCGTCGTCCACGTCTTCGATCCGTCACCGCTCGCGCCGCTCGCCACCCGCGGCGACGTGGCGCTCGATCAGATCGTCGGCGAGCAGGAGGTCGAGGAGGCGATCCTGCAGGAGCTCGAGCGCGTCCGGAGCGAGAAGCTCTCCGGGCTCGAAGGAGCGGAGGTCGCGCTTCTGACCGGGCACTCCGCCGCCGACGCGATCGACCGGTACGCGAAGGACGACGGCGTCGACCTGATCGTCATGTCCACGCACGGCCGGACCGGGATCGCCCACTTCCTCATCGGGAGCGTGACCGAGAAGGTGCTCCGCCGGGCGCCCTGCCCGGTCCTCACCGTCCCCTCCGCGGGAGCGGGCTTGCGGAGGACGCCCGACGGAGAGTAGGACCCCGGGCGTGAGGCAGTACCTCGATCTCCTCCGGCGCATCCTCGACGAGGGACGGCCGCGCGAGGACCGGACGGGGACCGGCACGCTCGGTGTGTTCGGCCACCAGATGCGCTTCGATCTGTCCGAGGGGTTCCCGCTCCTCACGACGAAGAAGCTCCACCTGAGGTCCATCGTCCACGAGCTCTTGTGGTTCCTGCGCGGCGAGACCCACGTCGGGCCGCTCCAGGAGGTCGGCGTGCGCATCTGGAACGAGTGGGCGACCGCCGAGCAGACGGCGCGCTTCGGGCGCGAGGAGGGCGATCTCGGCCCGATCTACGGCCACCAGTGGCGCAACTTCGGGGCGACCCGACGCCCGGACGGGACCTACGAGCGCGACGGGGTCGACCAGATCGCGCGGGTCGTCGAGCAGATCCGCGTGACGCCCCACAGCCGGCGCCTCCTCGTGACCGGATGGCACCCGAAGGAGGCGGAGGAGGTTGCGCTCCCGCCCTGCCACACGCTCTTCCAGTTCCACGTGCAAGACGGCGCGCTGAGCTGCCAGCTCTACCAGCGGAGCGCGGACGTGTTCCTGGGCGTCCCCTTCAACATCGCGAGCTACGCGCTCCTCACGCTGATGATGGCGCAGGTGACCGACCTCTCGCCCGGCGAGCTCGTCCACACCTTCGGCGACGCGCACCTCTACAGGAATCACCTCGAGCAGGCGCGGCGCCAGCTCGAGCGCGAGCCGAGGCCGCTGCCTCGCATGCACATCGACCCCGATGTCCGGAACATCTTCGAGTTCCGCTACGAGGACTTCCGCCTCGACGGCTACGACCCGCACCCCCACATCAAGGCCGAGGTGGCGGTATGAGCGACGTCCGAAAGCGGCTGTTGGACATGCCCCCCCTCGGGCTCATCGTCGCGATGAGCAGGGACCGGTGCATCGGCAAGGACGGCCGGCTCCCGTGGCGGATCCCCGAGGACCTCGCGCGGGTCAAGCAGATCACGACCGGCCACGCGCTCGTGATGGGACGCATGACCTTCGAGTCGATCGGCCGTCCGCTGCCGAACCGCCGCAACATCGTGGTGACGCGCCGGCGCGACTACGCGCCCGAGGGCGTGGACGTCGCCGAGAGCTTCGGGCACGCGCTCGCGATGGCGCGGGAGACCGATCCGATGCCGATCGTGTTCGGGGGCGCGGCGATCTACGAGATCGCGTTGCCGCAGGTGACCCGGATCTGGATGACGGAGATCGACCGGCAGGTGGAGGGCGACACGTTCTTCCCTCCGCTGGTCCCGGGCGAGTGGGTGCAGGTCTCGCGGGAGCCCGGGGAGACCGAGGGTGTGACCTTCGTCACGCTCGACCGCGTCTGCCCGCCGGGGGGAAGCATCCCGCCGCCCCTGTGAGGCCCGCCGCGGGCGCCCGGCGCGGGTTTGCCGTATAGTGTGGCGATGCGCCCCGGCTCGCGCGCGGAGGGACGGGAGCACGAGCTCGCCCGTCTGGGAGACGTCTTCGCCGGCGTCGGCGAGAGCGGGCTGCGCCTCGCGCTCGTCGAGGGGCCCCCGGGCGCCGGCAAGCGCCGCGTCCTCGAAGCGTTCCGGGACCGCAGCCGCGCGTCGGGGGCGCTCGTGCTCGAGGGTCGCTGCGTGGGCGGGGTGCCGCACGCGCCCTTCGAGGCCGTCGTGGAGCGGGCGCTCGAGCAGGTCGAGGCGACGGGCGCGCGGGGCGTGGCGCGCGCGGACCTGCGCTGCGCCGACGGATGCCACCCGCTCTGGTTCCAGCACGTCGGCCCTCTCGCCCGGCGGAGCGGCGGCTCGGACGTCTTGCTCGCGCGGCGCTGCCTGCACGGCGCCATCGCCTCACTGCTCGAGGCGGTCGCCTCCGTGCGCCCCACCGTCGTCGCGCTCCACGACCTCGAGGACGCCGACGCCGAGTCGATCGAGCTCCTTTCGCACCTGCTCGACTCGACCGGGGCTCTGCCGACCCGGCCGAGCCGGCTCATGATCGCCGCGACGCTGCGGGAGGGCACGCGCCACCTCGAGCGGCTGCGGAGTCACCCGCGCGCAGTGCGCGTCCGCGTGGATGCGCTCGATCCCGAAGGGCTCGGTGTCTTGCTCCAGACCCCGGAGTACCTGGCGCGCCTGCTCGCGAGCACCGGCGGGCTGCCGCGGGCGATCGAGCGCCTCATCGAGAGCGCGCCCCCGACCCCCGACGAGCACCTCGCGCGCAGGCTCGCGACGCTGTCGGCCGAGGCGCGCGCGCTCTTCGACGCGCTCGCGGTCCTCGGGCGCCCCGCGTCCGCCGACGAGCTCGCGTTCGTGGCGGGGCTCCCGGAGGGGTCGCGCGGGGCGGCGGAGCTGCCGGCGAGCGGCCTCGTGCGGGCCGACGCGCAGAGCCTCGTGCTCGACGACGCGGACGACGCCGAGCGGACGCGGGCCAAGCTCCCGCCCGACTGGCGCCTCACGCTCGAGCGCCGGTGCATCGAGCACTGCCTGCGGGAGCCGGCCGATCCTGCGGGCGCGCTCCGACACGCGGTACGCGCGGGCATCACCGATCGGGCCCTCGATCTCTGGGAGGCGGCGAGCGACGCGCTCTCGGCGCGGCACGCCGACGCGATGGCCGCCGACCTCCTCGACCGCGTGGCCGAGCTCGCGGGCGCCGGCGCGCCGGTCGCGCTGCACGCGCGCCTGGCGGAGCTCCGGCTCGGCACCGGGGAGTTCCGGCAGGCGCTCCGCGCCGCCCGGCACGTGCTCTGCGCGGCACCCTCCGAGCCGTCCGCGGCGAGACGCGTCGCGCAGGCGCTCGTCCTCGCCGGCGACCTGCCCGAGGCCGCGCAGGTGGTCCGGCGCGCGCGCCGCGCGGCGATCGACGCGGGAGAGGTCGAGACGACGGCGGACCTCGGTGCGACCCTCGCGGAGCTCCTGTACCAGAACGGACGCCTCGAGGAGGCCGAGCGGGTCGCGTTGGAGGTCCTCGGCGCTCGGCCGCCGCTCGAGGCCGAGCTCGGAGCCATGCAGACGCGGGCCAAGGTGGCCCTCGCCGCAGGAGACCTCGACGCTGCCGAGCGGCTCTATGCCGACTACGAGAACCGGGCGCGCGCGACCGAGCAGGGCCGTCACGAGGCGCTCGCGGTCGGAGGGCGCGGCGTCGTGCTGCTCACGCGCGGCGCGACCCGGGAGGCCGAGCGCGCGCTCCGGCGCTGCGCCCGGCTGGCCGAGCAGGCGCACGACCGCAAGGGCCAGGCCCTCGCGTGCCACAACCTCGCGGTCGCGGCCCACCTCGCGCACGACTACGCGGCGGCTCGCGCCCGGTACGAAGAGGCGCTGCGCCTGCTCCGGCTGGTCGGAAACAGGAGCTCGCTCGCGCGCGCGGCCTACAACCTCGGCGAGCTCTACGAGAGCCTCGGCGATCGCACACGCGCCCGCACGATGTGCGAGCTCGGCGCGCAGGCGGGGGGGACGGGCATCGCGCCGCGGGCACAGGCCGAGGGCCTGCTCCTGCGCGGGCGCGTCGAGCTCGGTGACGGCAACGTGGAGCAGGCGCGAGCGGCGTTCGAGGCGGCGCGCGAGCTGCTCGGCCAGGTCGACCCTCTGAGGTCGGCCGCGGCGATCGTCGGGCTCGCCCGCGCGGCGCTCCACGACGGACACGTGGGCGAGGCGGCGGCGCTCCTCGACGAGGTGCCGGAGGGCGTCACGGCCTCCCGCCTGGCCGAGGTCGCGCTCGCGCGCGTCGCGCTCGCCCGCGCGAGGGGCGCCGATCCGGTCTCCGCCGCGCGCGAGGCGGTGCGCGCCGCCGAGGCGGCGTCGGACGAGCCGGCGTGTATCGAGGGCCTGGTCGCGCTCGCTCGAGGCCTCGCCGAGCGCGGCGAGCACGCCGAGTCCGTCGAGATCGCCGACCGTGCGGCCGCGCTCGACGCGCGCGTGGGCGCGCGCGTGCCCGAGGACCTCACGGCGGCCTGGGACGATCGGCCGCTCCGCCGCGAGATGCTCGCGCTGCGCGCCGGGCGGCCGTCCGAGCGGTCTGCTCGCGCGCCCGCGGCCGTGCCGAATGGCGTGCGGTCGAGCCGGCTGGTCGGCGACTCGGCGGCGATCCGGCGGATCCTGGCGATGGTCGATCGCGTCGGGCCGAGCCGCTGCACCGTACTGCTCACCGGGGAGAGCGGCACGGGCAAGGAGCTCGTGGCCGAGGCGCTGCACCGCTCGTCGCCGCGGAGCGACGGGCCGCTCGTGCGTGTGAACTGCGCAGCGCTGGTCGAGAGCCTGCTCGTGAGCGAGCTGTTCGGTCACGAGAAGGGCGCGTTCACGGGAGCCCACGAGCGCAAGAAGGGGCGCTTCGAGCTCGCGGACGGCGGGACGCTCTTCCTCGACGAGATCGGGGACATCTCCCCCGCCGTCCAGGCGGCGCTCCTCCGAGTGCTGCAGGAGCGACGCTTCGAGCGGGTGGGTGGACGGACGAGCATCGAGGTCGACGTGCGGATCGTGGCGGCCACGAACCGGGATCTCGACGCCATGGTGCGGGACGGCACCTTCCGGGAGGACCTCTACTACCGGCTCGACGAAGTCCGGCTCGAGATGCCGCCGCTCCGAGACCGGCGCGGGGACGTGGCGGCGCTCGCGGCCCATTTCCTCGAGCGCGTGGCCGAGGAGCGGGTCGAGCCTCCGAAGCGGCTCGGCCCCGACGCGCTCGAGCTGCTCGAGCGGCAGGACTGGCCCGGCAACGTGCGGCAGCTCGAGAACGCCATCCGCGCGGCGTCCCTGTTCGCCGACGGGCCCGAAGTGCTGCCGGTCCACTTCGAAGGCTGCCTCGGGGGTGCCTCTGTCGGCGGACGGGACGCCGCCGTGCCTCCGGAGTTGGATTTCGGCCTGGACGGGGACGACCCGTACGAGCGGGTCAAGAGCGGCGAGCTGTCGCTCCGGGCCTTGAAGAAGGAGCTCGAGCGACGCTGCGTCGAGCGGGCGCTCACCGAGTGCGAAGGCAACATCTCGAAGGCCGCTGGCCTTCTCGGGATGAAGAGGCCACGATTGTCCCAGCTCGTGAAGGAGTACGGGCTGCGGACGGAGCGGGAGGAGCGATGAGGCGCATCCTGGGAGCTACCGTGCTCCTTCTCGGGGGGTTGGCGTGCACGGCCGAGCCCGTCTCACCCACGTCGAGCGGCGAAGAGCTCATCGAGCTCGGGCTGACGGTCGACGGCGTCGTCGGCGAGGCCGTCTGGCGGAGGGCTCCCGCGGGCTGCGAGGGCCGGCTCGATGCCGGGGAGGTCGGCCGCGTGGCATGGGCCGAAAACGCCCCCGGCCTCGGGGTGGTGCTCGACGAGGAGGGCGACCCGCTCTGCGTCGACACCCTGGAGTCGATCGCCATCGAGGTCGAGAAGCTCGAGGGCGATCCGTCGCCCGACCCGATGCACCCCACGATGGTCCACGGCGGCCCATAGCGTTTTCCACTTTGCGCGGCGGCCCGGCCGTCGCTACGTTGCGCTTCGTTTCCCCAAGACGAGGTCGGGGCCATGGCCGACGGTGACCACAAGGGCTGGAGCGCCGCGCGCAGCGGAGATCTCTACCAGATCCGCGGCTGGGGCGAGCCGTACTTCCGCATCAACGAGCACGGGCGCGTCGAGGTCCGTCCCGATCCGACCCGAGAAGGGGCCATCGACCTGTACGAGCTGGTCAGCGACCTGGAAGCTCGCGGGCTCGTGCTCCCGCTGCTCATCCGGTTCTCGAACGTCCTCGACGACCGCATCCGCCTGATCAACGAGTGCTTCGCCAGGGCGATGACGGAGTACGAGTACCAGGGCGGCTACCAGGGGGTCTTCCCCGTCAAGGTCAACCAGCAGCGCCACATCGTCGAGGAGGTGGTGCGCTACGGGCGGAAGTACCGCTACGGGCTCGAGGCCGGCTCCAAGCCGGAGCTGCTCATCGCGCTGTCCTCGATGCACAAGTCCGACGGCCTCATCATCTGCAACGGCTACAAGGACCAGAAGTACATCGAGACCGCGCTGCTCGCCCAACGGCTCGACAAGACGGTCATCGTCGTGCTCGAGCGCGTCGAAGAGCTCGACGTCGTGTTCAGGGCGTCCGAGAAGCTCGCCATCGAGCCGCGGCTCGGTGTCCGGGCGAAGCTCGGCGCCAAGGGCATCGGCCGCTGGGCGGACTCCGCCGGCGAGGGAGCGAAGTTCGGGCTCACGGCGGCGGAGATCGTGCAGGTCGTCGATCGGCTGGCCGAGCGCGACATGCTCGACTCGCTCCAGCTGCTCCACTTCCACATCGGAAGCCAGGTCTCCAGCATCATCCCGGTGAAGAACGCGCTCCGCGAAGCGACGCGCTTCTACGTGGAGCTCGCCAAGATGGGCGCGGGCATGCGGTACTTCGACGTCGGAGGGGGGCTCGCCGTCGACTACGACGGGTCGAAGACGGACTTCCACGCATCGATGAACTACGCCGTACAGGAGTACGCGTACGACGTGGTGGCGGCCATCCAGGACGCCTGCGGCGAGGCGGGGCTGCCCCCGCCGACGATCGTCAACGAGAGCGGCCGCGCGGTGGCGGCGCACCAGTCGGTGCTCGTGTTCGACGTGGTCGGCACCAACACCACCAAGTACCCCGAGCCCGAGCCGCCGTCGAAAGACGACCACCACGTCATCCACGAGCTGTACGAGACCTACAAGAACGTCCTCCCGAAGAACGTGCAGGAGGCGTGGCACGACGCGAGCCAGGCCAAGGAGGAGGCGTACAGCCTGTTCAAGTTCGGGTACCTGAGCCTGCGTGACCGGGCCCGCGCCGAGCGCCTCTTCTGGCACTGTTGCCGCAAGATCCTCGCTGCCGCCGACCGAGCGAAGTTCGTGCCCGAAGAGATCCAGGAGGTCGAGAAGCTCTTCAGTGCCATCTACTACTGCAACTTCTCGGTCTTCCAGTCGGCGCCTGACACGTGGGCCATCGACCAGCTCTTCCCCATCATGCCGATCCACAGGCTCGACGAGGAGCCGTCGGTCCAGGCACGGCTGGCGGACCTCACGTGCGACAGCGACGGGATCATCGACCACTTCATCGACGTCGAAGAGGTCCGCCGCGTCCTGCCGGTCCACGACATCGACGACGACCAGCGGTACCTGATGGCGATGTTCCTGATCGGCGCGTACCAGGAGATCCTCGGCGACCTGCACAACCTGTTCGGCGACACGAACGCCGTGCACGTGCGGCTATCGGAGGAGGGGTACCAGGTCGCCCACGTGATCAAGGGCGACTCGATGAACGAGGTGCTGCGGTTCGTCGAGTGGGACCCGGAGGCCATGGTCGAGAAGGTGCGCCGGCAGGCCGAGGCCGCGCTCCGCGCGGGGAGGATCACGATCCAGGAGATGAAGCTGCTCCTCGACTTCTACGAAGAGAGCCTGCGGAGCTACACCTACCTGACCTCGGACCCGTAGTGCCCTCAGCCGCTCCGCGGCCAGGCGCGTTGACGAGCCGCGCCCGGCGCCGATAGACTGAGGGGCGTCGGGCCCCGCGCCCGCAGGAGGATTCGCATGGCGGACGACCGGCTGGAGCTTGGGCGGAGGCAGTTCGTAGTGACCGTCGGAGTCGCCGCCGGGGTCGCCGCGACCGGGGCCGGCCGCGCCGCCGCGTCCCCCCTCGGCGCCGCCGGGGAATCGACCCCCGGGGCGGGTGCCCCGGCTGCCGACCCCGAGGTGGCGCTGCTGTTCGGCGACATCCGCGCCGGAGCCCGGCTCGACCGCTGGGTCGTCGAATCGGTCCACCCGATCCGCTTCGGCGCCGTCCCGGTCGTCCTTCGCGCCGCCGGCGGCGCCCGCTTCCAGGTCGACGTGCTCCGGCGCGACGGCGCCGGCCCGAGCGGCGTGGCCTGCACGGCTTCGCTCAGCCTCTTCGTCTCGAACCGCGGCGACGGCGCGACCGCCACCGACGAGGAGCAGGGCCTCGGCGCCATGGCGCTCGCCGCCGCGCTCGCCGAGCGCGAGGCCGCCGGAGCGCGGGTCCCGGCGCTCTCTACGCACTCCGAGCGGCGGCAGCGGCACCCGCTCGGCAGCTACTCCGTACTGGCTTGACCGCGGATCCGGTCGAGCTGCTCGCGATCCACGGCCCGCGGTCCGAGGCGCACGACTACCACGCGGGCACGCCCGGCGCGTTCGCGGCGGTGATGCGCGCCGCCGAGGACTTGCGCGAGCGACGCGTCCCCTTCGCGGTCAGGACGCTGCTCACGCGGTCGAGCTTCCGCGTGCTGAGCGATCTGCCGCCGCTCCTCCGGGCGCGCGGCGCCGCCGCCTGGTGCGTCGAGCTTCCCCTCGCCGAGGCCTCGTCCGAGCCGCGCCGCTTCGTCCCCCGTCTGGCGCTCGCCCTGCCCTTCGCGCTCCACGCCCTCTCACGCGCCCACCGCCTCGGCCTGCCCGCGTTCATCCGAGGCGCCCCCCTGTGCCTGCTCGGCCCCTACGCCGCCCACGCCCTGCGCGGCCCCGAGCGGGCGTTCGGCGCCCCGTGCGACGGTTGCGCCGCCCGCCCCCGCTGCCCCGGCCTCGACCCCTGGTACCTCGCCCGCTTCGCCGGCGACGAGATCCGCCCCCGCGAAGCCACCCCCCACGGCGCCGCCGCCACCGACCTCGCCCGCGCCTTCGAGTGAACCGGCTCACCCCGGCTCCGGGAGCAGGCCCAGACGTTTCGCGCGCGCACGCCAGCTCCTTCGGGCGAGGTCGCGCATGTCGGTGGTGGTGTCGAGCTCGTCGACGATCTCGAGGCCGAGCAGCGTCTCGACGATATCCTCGAGCGTGACGATGCCGGCCATGCCGCCGAACTCGTCCACGGCCAGGGCGAGCTGCTCGCGGCTGTCGACGAGCTTCTCGAAGGCCGAGGTGACGGGCAGCCCCTCGGGCACGATCTGCACCTTGCGCGCCAGCGTTCCGACGGTCCGGCGGAGCTCGTCGCGGGCGGCCGCGAGCAGCACGTCGTCCTTCAGCGCGTACCCGATGACGTCGTCCTGGCTCGAGTGCCAGACGGGGATCCGGCTGAAGCGCATGACCCGCCCGTTCGCGAGCACGCTCTCGACCGTCGCCACGTCGGGGACGGCCTGCACCACCGTCCTCGGCGTCATCACGTCGCGCACGCGCAGATCCCGGAACCGGAAGAGCGTGCGCAGGATGCGTGACTCGCTGACCCCGAACAGACCCCGCTCGGCGGCGAGCTCGGTCACTGCGGCGATCTCCTCGCGGTCGAGAGCGGTCGGGCCCTCCTTGCCGCGACCGACCAGGCGCGTGACCGACTCGCTCAGGACCACCAGCGGGTACAGGGTCCAGACGATGATCGGGATGATGCGCGCGGTGACGGGAGCGAGGCGCTGCCAGTGGAGCGCGCCGAGCGTCTTCGGGATGATCTCGGACAGCACGAGGATGAGCAGCGTCAGCACGGCCGACGCCACGGCCAGCACCTCGGAGCCCCACAAGGCCTGCGCCTGAGCGCCTGCTCCGGCCGCCCCGACCGTGTGCGCGATGGTGTTGAGGCCGAGGATGGCCGCGAGCGGCCGATCGAGGTTCTGCTTGAGCTCGATGAGCCCCGGCGCCGCGCGGTGCCCCTCTTTGTCCAGGCGTGCCAGGTAGGAGGGCGTGACGCTCAGCAGGACCGCCTCCAGGATGGAGCACAGGAACGAGAACCCGAGGGCGACGACGACGAACGCGACGAGGGCGATCATGCGGCTCTAGAGCACCGATAGTCCCTCCCCGAGGCCTCCACCAGCGGGGTCGCCCGGGCCCGCGCTGGCCAGCAACGGAGCCGCGCGTAGATGGAGTATGGATGGGCAAGCGGTTCGGCGAGGACGTGGGCGCGGCGTTACCGAACGCGCTCACCCTGGCCCGGCTCCCGCTCGCGGCGGTGTTCTGGATCGCGCCCTCGTCCCCGCCCTTCGCGTTCACCGTCCTCGGGCTCGCGGCCCTGACCGACGTCCTCGACGGGTGGCTCGCGCGGCGCTGGCGGGCGAAGCGCTGGCGCGAGGACCACGACCCCGGAGCGTTCGCTGCCGGGACCGGCCGGGGGCCGTGGCTCGACGCGCTGTGCGACAAGATCTTCGTCGTCTCGGTGCTCGCCGCCGTCGGCATGGCGGTGCGGCCGCCGATCCACCTGCTCGTCGTGATCGCGGCCCGCGAGATCCTGATGATCCCGCTCACCGTCGCCTACCGCGCCATGCCCGAGAGCTTCCGGCGCGACTTCGACGTGACGGCGGGCTGGCCGGGGAAGCTCGCCACGGTCCTTCAGTTCGCCGCGGTCGCGCTGGCGATCCTCGAGAGCCCCCTGTTCGAGACGGTCGCCTGGGCTTCGGGCGCCGCCGGGCTGGCGGCCGTCCTGTACTACGTGCGGCGCGCCTACCGCACGACTACTTCGTCCCGAACATCCGATCGCCCGCGTCGCCGAGCCCGGGGATGATGTATCCCCGTTCGTCGAGCGTGGGGTCCACCGCGGGCGTGAAGACGGGGACGTCGGGGTGGTGATCGTGGAAGCTCTCGACTCCCGGTTTCGACGCGAGCAAGCAGACGAACTTGATGGACTTCGGGTTGGTCTCCTTGATGCGGTCGATGGCGGCGATCGCCGAGTTGCCGGTGGCGAGCATCGGATCGACCACGATCACGTCGCGATCCTGCATCTCGTGCGGGACGCGGAAGTAGTACTCCACCGCGATCAGCGTCTTCGGGTCCCGGTAGAGCCCGATGTGCCCGACGCGCGCCGACGGCAGGATCTGCATCATCCCCTCCCGGATCCCGTCGCCCGCGCGCAGCACGCTCACGATGACGATCTTCTTGCCCTCGAGCACGGGTGCCTCCATCGAGGCGAACGGAGTCTCGATGGTCTCCTTCTTGACCGGCATGTCCCGTGTCACCTCGTAGGCGAGCAGCATGCTGATCTCGTGCAGGAGCTGCCGGAACGACGCCGTGCTCGTGTGCCGGAGCCGCATCAGGGTCAGCTTGTGCTGGATGAGCGGGTGATCGATGACGTGGACGTCCCTTGCCATACCTCGTCCTTTCAGAAAACCGTTCCGTCGCTCCGCACCTGGATGGGCGGCCCGCCGCCGGGTCGCTTCTCCGCGGCGATCTCCCGGCCGGCGTGCCACGTCCCGCCCTCGAGGACGTTCGCGAGCGGCATCTGCGCGCGGGTCTTGCCCAAGATCCCTCGCACCTCGTCGGCCAGGCGGTCGAGCAGCGCCACCGTGAGCGCCCGCCACTCCACGATCGGCTCGGCATCCGGCGCGAACGGCATGGCCGTCATCTCGGGCCTCTTCGTCACGAGCACCTCGCCGTCGACGAGCAGGCCTCCGTTGCGGTATTCCGCGAGCCCGGTCAGCTCGTCGAGATCCACGACGTCGAGCCCCGCCAGCTCGAGCGCCTCGACGAGCGAGTAGCTGAGCCACTGCGAGAGCTTGTGGAACGGGACGAGCCCGGCGCCGTGGCCTTCGCCGCCCGCGGCTGGATGGCTCCACACGTCGCCGAGGTTCACTCCGCCGAGCGTGACGCGCCCCGGCCAGATCGTTCCGAGCCCCTCGAGCACCACGTCGAGGATCACCGTGGCAGGCAGGCGCCCTCCCTCGGCCCGGGCGAGGAGGTGGTCGAACAGGCCGCCCACCCGGGCCTCGCTGCCGAACAGATCGGGGCGCCCACGCACCGCGTCACCCAGCCGGCGCATCAGCAGGACGCGCCCGGCGAGTCCCACCAGGGGGTTGTCGTCCGATACCTGGAACGCATCCGCCAGGGACGCTTCCGAGATCGACGACAGGCCACGCGCGTCCGCCCGGAGCGGCGCCCCGGGGTCCGACGAGAACAGACCCGCGCGGAACGCGGAGAGGCTCGCGATCGCCAGGCCTTCGGAGCGGGCGAAGGTCTCGGCGCTCTCCGGGTCGCGGTACGACCAGTCCGGGCCCGCGCCCGCGTCGAGGAGCACGCTGGTCACGACCAGATCGAACCCCGCGCGCCCGCGTTCCTCGTCCGCCATGCCGTCGAGCGCGGACCAGAGCCGCTCGACGCGGTCGACGCCGCCTGCGCGGAAGTGCGCCCAGCGGCTGTGGTACGGCACCCGGAGGTCCGGAAACCGCCGCTCGGTGAGACGGGCGACGCGCGCCGCCACGTCCGGCAGCCGGCCGAGGTCCACGGCGAACCAGTCGAGACGCCCGTCGAGGCCGCGCTCGAAGACGTTCTCGCACCTGTCGCGGATCGCCCGTGGAGTCCGGAGGTAGCGGACCGCCTCGTCCGGGGACCCCGGCATCAGGGCTCGTACTCCCGGCCCTTCGGCTCGAGAAGGTCGGCCTCGCTCGGGACCTCGCCGTCCGTGTAGTAGCCGGCCGCCATCTTGGCGTCGATCTCCACGCGCGCGTCGGGCGGAACGAGCTCGTCGGGGATACGCACCCGCTCGCCGATCTCGACGCCGGCCGCGACGAGCGCGTCGTGCTTCATGTTGCTCATCGACACGAACCGGTCGATCCGCTCGACGCCGAGCCAGTGGTAGACGTCCGGCATGAGCTCCTGGAACCGCATGTCCTGGACGCCCGCCACGCACTCGGTGCGCGCGAAGTACTGCGCGGCGGTGTCGCCGCCCATCTGGCGCTTGCGCGCGTTGTAGACGAGGAACTTCGTGACCTCGCCCAGCGCGCGCCCCTCCTTGCGGTTGTAGGCGATGACGCCGACACCGCCCTGCTGCGCGCCGGCGACGCACTCCTCGATTCCGTGGATGAGGTAGGGACGGCACGTGCAGATGTCCGAGCCGAAGACATCCGAACCGTTGCACTCGTCGTGGGTGCGCGACGTGAGCGCGTAGCTGCGGTCGCCCACACGCGCCGGGTCGCCGAAGATGTAGACCGTGACGCCGCCGATGGGCGGGAGGAAGACCTCGAGGTCCCCGCGCGTGACGAGCTCCGGGAACATGCCGCCCGTCTCCTCGAAGAGCGTGCGCCTGAGGTCGGATTCGGTGCAGCCGAAGCGCTCGGCCACGCCGGGCAGATACCAGACCGGCTCGAGCGCCGCTTTCGTCACGACGATGTCGCCGTTCTCCTTCAGGATCGCTCCGTCCGGGCGGAGCCGTCCCGCATCGACCGCGCCCTTGATCTCCGGGAGCTGCATGTGGGCCCTGGTAATCGCGATCGACGGACGGATGTCCCAGCCCTCTGCGAGGTACTCGGCGAAGACGTCGGCGGTCACCGCGCCGTACGGGTCGATCGAGACGATCTTCTTCGGATCGGCCCACTGCGGATGCGGGCCCAGGATGTTGGTGGGCGCCGTGTCGGTGAGATCCGGCCGGTGCTCGCGCCGGAGCGCCCCGGAGGCGACCGCGAGCGCTCTGTAGATCGCGTACGAGCCCGAGTGCGTCCCGATGACGTTGCGCTTGCTCGGGTCCGAGAGCGTCGCCACGATCGGTCCCCGGTCCTTCGGGTCGGCGGCGCCCCACTTCACCGGCAGCGGCTTCGGACCGTGGGCGCCGGGATGGGACGTGAGCTTGATGTGCTTGCGGCTCGGGCTCTTCGGTTCCGTCATGACATCCACGTCTGATCGGGCTGCATGGCCCACTTGGTCGTGATCTTCTTGAGCTCGGTCCACAGCTCCACGCCGCCCTGCCCGGTGACGTCGCCATGGCCGAAACGGGAGTCCTTCGTGCCGCCGAACGAGAAGGGCTCGCGCGGCACCGGCACACCGATGTTCACGCCGATCATCCCGCTCGTCGCGTGATCGGCCACGTACCGCGCGACCGCGCCGCGCGTCGTGAACACGCTGGTGGCGTTGCCGTACGGGCTCCGGCGCTCGATCGCGAGCGCCTCGTCGAGCGTGCGCACCCGAACGATCGTGAGCACCGGTCCGAAGAGCTCTTCCGTCGCGCACGCCATCTCCGGGCGCGCGTGGTCGAGGATGGTGGGAGCCATCCAGTAGCCCCCCTCGAAGCCGAAAGGGGGGGCCGGATTGCGTCCGTCGAGCCGGAGCGTGGCTCCTTCGGAGACCGCGCACTCCACGTCGGCGTGGAGGCGCTCGAGCCCCTTCCGGTCGATGATCGCACCCATCTGCTCGCCGAGAGCGACGCGCCTCGCGGCCTCCACGATTTCGTCGATGATCGCGTCCACGTCCCCCACCGCGATCATCAGGCTCGCCGCCATGCACCGCTGCCCCCCGCAGCCGGTGAACGAGCCGACGACGCCCGGTACGGTGAGATCCCGATCGGCATCCGGGACGACGATGAGGTGGTTCTTCGCGCCCCCGAGCGCGAGCGCGCGCTTGCCGTGCCCGGCGGCACGCGTGTACACCGCCCGTGCGACCCGGGTCGAGCCCACGAAGCCGACCGCTCGGACGAGGGGGTGGTCGATCAGCGCCTCGACCGACTCGCGCTGGCCGTGCACCACAGAGAAGACACCGGCCGGGAAGCCGGCCTCCAACATCAGCTCCCCCATGCGGCACGCGGTGAGCGGCGCCTTCTCCGAGGGCTTGAGGACGAACGCGTTCCCGAGTGTGACCGCGATCGGGTAGAGCCACATGGGCACCATGGCCGGGAAGTTGAAAGGCGTGATGCCCACCACGACACCGAGGGGCTCGCGGCGCACCTCGCAGGTCACGCCTCGGCTCACCTCGAGGAAGCCGCCGGCATCCAGGTTCTGGAGCGACAACGCGTACTCCGTGACCTCGACTCCCTTGAGCACGCCCGCCTTGGCCTCGGCCACCGTCTTGCCCGCCTCGAGCGCCGCGAGCTGTGCGAGCGCGTCCGCGTCGCGCAGCAACAGCTCGCGAAAACGGAACATGGTCTGGGTGCGCTCCTTGATCGGTACCGTGCGCCACTCGGCTGCCGCGCGATCGCCGGCCTCGACCGCTTCGGCCACGTCGGCGGCGCCGCTCAGCGGGACCGACCCGATCGGGGCCCCGGTATGCGGGCTCAGGACCGGAAGCTCCGGCCCCTCGGGCAGCTTCCACTCGCCCCCGCACAGGTTCCGGCACCGAAGCCGCTCGGTCGGCACGTTCAGATCCACTGTTCCCCCATCCGCGCGGAAATGCATGACCTTTTCACGAACCGGTGCAGACGTCCAGCCGAGCACGCGCCGGCCGTGGCATCCTCGCAGCATGGGAACGATGCGCACCGTGCTCGGAGTGGGACTGGCCGCAGCGCTCGTGTGCGCGGGCAGGCCGGCCTCCGCCCAGACGTGCACCGGCGCCGCCGTCCTGCACATGGGCCAGCCGGCCGTCAACGCGACCGACGTCCCGACCAACGTCGTCCCGTGGCTCTGGGGCGAGCAGATCGGCGGCGACGCCGTGGTGACGCTGCGCGACGTGACCGGCGAGGTCGTCCCTGCCGACGTCGTCTGGCTCGAAGGCTACGTCTCGGGCGAGTACGTCGAGATCCACCCGCGCGCCGAGCTCGCCGCCGGGCGATTCTACGACGTGCTGATCGAGGGCGCGCTCACCGACGGCGGCGCGGGATACTACCGCTTCACCACCGGCAGCGGCCCGGCGACCGGCGCCCCGCCTTCGCTCCCGGCGCCGAGCATGCAGGTCGCCGACAACGGCTCCCCGTCGGGCTGCGGAGAGGACACGTTCGCGTGCGTCGGCACGACGTACGCAGGGACGGTGCGGGCGACCGTGACGGATGCGGCCGGAGCGGTCGAGGGTGAGATGCTGGTGACGATCGACGGGGCGCTGCGCTACGTGCGCTCGGCCGCCGCCGCGGACAGCCCGTTCTGCGTGGAGCTGCGCGCCCGCGACGTCGCCGGCCGGCTGGGCGAGCCGTCGACGATCTGCTCGGACGACGCGCAGCTCTTCTCGATCTCCACCGCGTCCCCCGTGACGTGCGAGGGCTCGCGGATCGTGGCGGACGGGCGCTTCGCGGACGAGCCGGAGGTGCGCGCGGGAGGCGACGACGGGTGCGCGGCAGCCGGACGATCCCCGGCGGCGGACGCCTGGCTCGTCGCGCTGATCGCGTGGGCGCTTCGGCGCCGTCGCGGCTCGTGACGGCTACCAGCTACCGTGCGAGCCGTGGCTCCCGTGGGAGCCGTGCGACCCGTGCGACCCGTGGGAGCCGTGGCTGCCGTGGGAGCCGTGCGACCCGTGCGACCCGTGCGACCCGTGCGAGCAGTGCTGGGCGGAGCGGGTCGCCCCGCCGCCGGCCACGGGCCCCTCGTCGGCGTTGGCGCGGGCGCGCTCCGAGATCTCCCGCTGCTCACCGATGAGCTGCGAGCTCGCGTCCTTCTTGAACGTCGGAAGGTCCTTGTCCCGCTCGGCCATTGGTCGATTCCCTCGCACGCAGCATACCCCGGCCCGGGGGACTTTGTCACCAGGGCGGCCCGCGGGGTCGGAGATTTACTGGCCGCCTCGCGCCCCGACGGTCAGACCGAGCGCGTAGTTGGCGAGCTCTCCGGCGACCCGCCGCTCGCGGGCCGGGTCGCCGGCCTGCACGCGGACGACCCAGCACGCCTCCTCCTCGGACCGCTCGAGCTCGGCGAATTCCTGGAAGATCTCGACGCTCTGGTCGACCGCCTCGCGGTCGTACACCTCGCGGTGGAATCGGAGCTCCCTCATTTGTCTTCTTTCTTCGCGTACTTCTCTTCCCAGGACTGCGCGATCCCGAGCGGATCCTCGAAGGGCTCCTCGCTGAAGTCGAAGTCCTCCAGCTCGTCGAGGGAGGGCGGCCCCATGGCCCCGGCGATCGCCTGCATGGTGACCGCCTCGATCGTCGCGCGGTTCTCGCGGGTGACCTGTTGCCGCCAGGCGCAGCTCAGGAGCTCGTTGGCGAGCTCACCCGCCAGCCGGCTCAGGGCCGCCTCGTCGGTCGTGGGCTCCTTCGGGCTCAGGACCACGCGGTAGGCTCCGTCCGAGGGCCGGTCGAGCAGCACGAAGCAGCGGTCGATGAACGCGAAGCTGCCGGCGTAGACGGCCTCGAGCGGATAGACGGAGTCGGCGACGGTGAGCTGCACCGCCCCCTCCTCGAGGTCCACGCTGACCTGGTCGTTTGGAATACCGGGAAGAACACTGCTCATGATGGAGCCCGCAGGCTAAATGGACGGCCACGATTCGGCAACGGTTCTCGCTCCTCCTCCCGTCGGTGCCCCGGTTTGGGGCCGGGCCCCCGTGTACAGAGCGTGCGCAGCCTGGTAGGCTGGGTTCGGCTTGGGAAGGAGGCGGAGGAGTATGGCTGGACCGGGGTGCGCGCGACGGCCTCTGGCCTTGCCCGTCCTGTTCGCGACGCTCGCGTGGGCCTGCGCCTCGGGCGAGGACGGCCCCGGCGGCGGCCCTCGCGACGGCGGCGGAACGGACGGCTCGTCCATGTCCGAAGGCGGCTCCGGCGACGGCGGAGGAGGAGGAGACGACGCCGGCCCGACGGACTCCGGGACCGACGCCGGGCCGAGCGAGACGGCGCGCACCTGCGAGGCGTGCGAGGTCCACGAGGACTGCCAGACCGGATCGTATTGCGTCACCCTCTCGGTCGGCGGGAAGGCCTGCGTGCCGAGCTGCGTCCCCGACATCCCGACCTGCCCGCGCGCGTTCAGCTGCGTGCTCGACGTGGCGAGCGGCGTCGACACGACGGTCTGCCTCCCGGTCGGCGGCACCTGCTGCGTCGACGAGGACGCCGACGGCTACGGGCAGGGCGTCGGTTGCATGGGCGGGGACTGCGAGGATCTCGACGAGACGATCAACCCCGGCATGGACGAGATCTGCGACGGCGTCGACCAGGACTGCGACGGCACGGCGGACGATCCGCCGACGGACTGCGTTTCGGGCCGGTGCACCGACGACGGCGACGGCACGTACACGTCCGTGACGGGCGCCGACTGCACCGACGCGATGTGCTCGTCGGGCACCGAGACCGACTGCGGCGACTACACGTGCGTCGACGGAGGAGAGTCCGGCAACACCTGCGCGACCGACTGCGCGCCGGGCGGAACGGACGACGACACCTACTGTGTCGAGAGCGCCCACTGCGACGGCGGCGCCTGCGTCCCGGACGTCCCGAACGGGATGGCGTGCGACGAGGACGGCGACTGCGTGGCCGGCCATTGCGACAACGGCTTCTGCTGCAGCACCGGCACCTGCTGCGCCACGACCAGCGACTGCCCGGGCGGCGGGGGCGTGTCGACCATCTGCGAGAACTCGATGACCTGCCAGGGCTCGCGCGGCGAGACCGAGTGCACGGCCGAGTTCCAGTGCCGCACCACCAGCGGCATCCCGGACGACAGCGCCTGCACGGCGACCACGCGGGCGCTCACGTGCGGCCTGTACGACGAGGTCTACTGCACGGGCGACGTCGACCAGGATCCCCCGGTGTGCCCCACGGCCTGCCTCGGCGACACCGACTGCATCGACGCGGCGCACTGCGAATACGGGTTCTGCGTGCCCGACCGGCCGCCCGGCAGCTCCTGCTCCCGCAACCCGGACTGCCAGGACGGCCTCTACTGCGTCGACGGAGTGTGCTGCACCTCCGCGTGCACGGGCACTTGCCAGTCGTGCAACCTCGTCGGGTCGGCCGGCTCGTGCGTGAACATCCCGGCGGGCGCCGACCCGGGGGGAGAGTGTCCGGGCTTCTCGTGCGCCTCGTACTATGACGGGTTCGGCGCGGGCGAGGACGCCTGCTACCGCCGCCAGGACGTGAGCGGCGCGACCGCGACCTGCAACGGCGCAGGCGCCTGCATCGATCCGGCCACGCTCTGCTCGGCGCAGCCCCGGGGGCCGCTGCAGATCGACTGCCACAACACCTGCCAGTCGCCCGTCTCGGGGACGTGCACCGGGACGACCGCCGGGGCGTGCAACGACCTCGACGATCCGGCGGTGACGACGACGTGCGGGATGGGCGCCTGTGCGCGGACCGTGCAGGAGTGCACGGGCGGAGCGCCGACCACGTGCACGCCGGGCACGCCGGTGGCCGAGTCCTGCAACGGCATCGACGACGACTGCAACGGGACGATCGACAACGGCTCGGCGTCGACCCTGTGCCCGCCCCCGACGTCGGGCGCGTCCACCGAGTGCAGCGCCGGAGCGTGCCGCCTCGCGAGCTGCCCGTCCGGGATGTACGACGTCGACGCCGACTACACCAACGGGTGTGAGTGCACCGACGACGGCTCGGGCAACACCTGCGGCGCGGCCCTGACCCTCGGGAACCTCGGCGTGGGCGCCAGCGCGACGCACAACGGCGTGATCATCCCGGGCCAGGAGGACTGGTTCACGGTCGGGTTCTCGGCCTCGGGCCGCGGCTCGTCGCAGGGAGCGCCCACGATCAGCGTCGCCCACTCGGGCGGCGGCGCCAACCCGTTCCGGCTGGAGGTGGCGCCGGCGTGCGGCGGAACTCCCTTCTCGTGCGGCGAGGGCGGGATGGCCGGAGCGGTCACGTCCTACAGCTTCCGTGACAACCAGTCCCTCCCGGGCGCCAGGCAGTGGTCCGGGCCACACTCCGTCGCGTGGCCGAGCACCGTGATGATCCGGGTGACCCGCACCGACGCGGCCACGACGTGCAGCGCAGCGCGGTACACGCTCACCGTCTCCCGCTGATCCTCCTGGCCGCGGGGGCGGCCCTGGGGTGCTCGGCGGACGGCTCGAAGCCGAGCGGACGCGTGGACGCGGGACCCGGCGACGCCGGGCCGCCGGCCGACGCCGGGCCGCGGCCCGACACGGGGCCGCGCGACGCGGGCTTCGACGCCACGCCGTGCGGCGCGCTCGAGCTCTGCGGCGGCTCCTGCGTCGACACGGCGAGCGATCCGTCGCACTGCGGCGCATGCGACAGCCCGTGCGAGGCGCCGGCCGACGCGACGCCGACCTGCGAGGCTTCGAGCTGCGGGTTCCGATGCGATCCCGGCTTCGCCGAGGTCGACGGAGCGTGCCTCGAGGCGCCGCGGCCGCTGTGGCCCCCGTCGCTGTCGACCGCCGTCTCGCACCGCCCGTCTCTGCGCTGGGAGCTGCCCGAAGGCCTCTCGGACGCGACCGTGGAGCTGTGCGGCGATCGCGCGTGCACGACGGTGCTCGAGACGCTGGCGGTGACCGGCACCGAGACGCAGCCGACCACCGACCTTCCGGCCGGGAACGTGTTCTGGCGCATCACCGCGGACGGGCGCTCGGGGCCGACGTGGCTCGTCCGGGTCGGCGCGCGATCCGTCGACGCCGACCGCGCCTGGGGGATCTACCCGGACTACGACGGCGACGGATATGGCGACGTCGCCGTAGGCGCGCCGCGCGCCGACGACTCCGAGGGTCGCGCCTACGTTCACCTCGGCGGCCCGGAGGGCACCCCGGCGGGGGTGAGCGCGATCCTGAGGAGCCCCGATGGCGCGGGCGCGGAATTCGCGCTCGCGATGAGCTGCGCGGGCGATCTGAACGGCGACGGGTACGCCGACGTGGCGGTGGGAGCGCCCCGCGCCGCGGGGACCGCGGGCCGGGTGCACGTCCACCTCGGGGGTCCGCGCGGTCCGGGCGAGAGCGCCGACCTCACGCTCGAGTCACCGGGCGGCGCCGGCAGCCTCTTCGGCGGCGCGGTCGCCGGGGCCGGGGACGTGAACGGCGACGGGTACGGTGACCTGCTCGTGGGCGCGATCGGAGAGGGCGTGACGCCGGGGCGGGTGCACCTCTACCTCGGCGGGCGCCTCGGGCCCGAAGGGGCGCCGTCGGTGAGCTTCGCGGGCTCGGGCCGGTTCGCGAGCGCGCTCGCGGGCGCGGGCGACGTGAACGGCGACGGCCACGCCGACGTCCTGATCGGCGCGTACGGCGCGGCGACGAGCCCGGGTGTGGTGCACCTGCACCTCGGCAGCGAGTCGGGCATCGCGGACACGCCCGACCGGACCTACGAAGGGCCCGACGGAAACGGCGGGCAGTTCGGCTTCTCGGTCGCCGGCCTCGGGGACGTGAACGGCGACGGGTACGCAGACTTCGCGGCCGGCGCGCCGGCGGCGAACGGTTCACGGGGCCGGGTCCACGTCTTCCACGGGCAGGGGGCGGCGGCGCCCGACGGGCCGGCGCTGTCCGTCGACGGCGTGAACGCCGGCGGCGGCTTCTTCGGCCACTCGGTGGCGGGGCTCGGCGACGGCAACGCCGACGGGTACGCCGACCTCGCGGTCGGCGCGTTCGGCGTCGACGACCGCCGCGGGCGCGTCGCAGTGCTCGTGGGCAGCGGGTCCGGGATCGTCTCGACGAGCCGGACGACGCTCGAGGGCGTGTTCGGCGGGCAGGGCGACTTCGGCTGGGCGGTGTCCTCGGCGGGCGACGTCGACGGCAACGGCCGCGACGACCTCGTCGTCGGCGCGCCGGGGGTGAGCGATCGCGCCGGCCGCGCCTACGTCTACCGCGGCGGGCCCGGAGGCGTCGGAACGACGCCGCTCGTGAGCCTCATCGGCGCCTCGGGCGGAGCCTTCGGGCGAGCCCTCGCGCACGCCGATCGGTGATAGGATCGGCCCATGACGGATAGCCGAGAGAAGGAGCGCTTCACGGTCTGGTTCCCGATGAAGATCCAGCCCGAAGAGGACACCGAGGCCGTCGCCGTGAGCCGGAACGTGAGCGGCAAGGGCGTGCTCATGGCGTCGGCGCGCGAGCTCGAGACCGGCAAGCCGATCCGGGTGACCTTCCGCCTGGGGGGCGTCGAGGAGCCGGAGCGCACGGTCGAGGGCAGGATCGTCCGGAGCGAGCCGAACTCGGACGACCCGGACGGGCTCTGGCCCTACCGGGTCGCCGTCCAGTTCGAGGAGCCGCTCGAAGACCTCGAGGCCGTCCTGCGCGACCTCGCCGGCAAGCAGCCCTTCTGAGCGCGTCTTCGGCCGGTACCGAATCTCGGCGTTGACGCGACGCGTCAGCGTGCGGCGCAGCGTGGCGGCGACCGTCGGCCCGCCGCACCGAAGCGGGGGACGACGGACCGCTGTGGTACCCTTGCAGGCCGCATGTTCCCGACGAGGCGTGCTGTGTGGGCATGGGCGTTCGGCGTGGCGCTCCTCTGCGCTTCGCCCGCTGCCGCGCACCCGGAGGTCGAAGCCGGACGGGCCCTCTATGCGGAGGCGGACCTCACCGGGGCGCTCGAGGCGTTCGACCGCGCCGAGCAGGCCACCGACCTCACCCGCGAGGAGCTCGCTCAGATGCTCGAGACGCGCGTGCTGGTGCACCTGGCCCTCGGTCACGACGAGGCGGCCCAGGCCGACCTCGAGCGCCTGGCGTCCTTCGACCCCCAGCACGCCTTCGGCGCCGAGACGCCGCCCGAGGTCGTGCGCGATTTCGACGAAGTGCGGGCCGCCTCGGGGGGTCCGGTCGAGGTACGGGTCCACAGCGAGCCGGACCGAGGCGCGGTCCGGATCGCCGCGCACGTGGAGCACGACACCCGCGACATCGTGCGCGCGGTGCGTATCCACTACCGCGTCGGCGCGGCGGACTGGGAGACCGCCGAGGGCGAGGCCACGGTGCAGGCGGGCGGCGAGCCGGTAGAGTACTGGGCCGAGGCGGTCGGGCCGGGCGGGGCGGTCGTGGCGACCCACGCGAGCGCCGTGTCGCCGAGGCGCGTCGAGCCGGCCGCTCCGGTAGTCGTCGGCGGCGAAGCGGAAGGCGGCGTGGCCCCGTGGGTCTGGATCGGCGGCGGCGTGCTCGCAGCCGGGATCGTGGTCGCGGTCATCGCCCTCGCCGCGTCGGGCGGCGGGCCTTCGGACCAGACGCAACCGTCGTACCCGGCGGTGGAGTTCTGATGGTGGACGCGGGGGGCAAGCGGCGACCCATCGAGCGCACGGGACCGCTCCGTCCGGGGCGCACGCTCGGCCGGTACCGGCTCTGCTTCGAGCTCGCCAAGGGCGGAATGGGCGCGGTCTACCTCGCGCGCGTGGAGGGGCCGGCCGGCTTCGACAAGCTCGTCGCCCTCAAGTGCATCCACGAGCACCTCGCCGAGGATACGCAGTTCGTCGAGATGTTCCTCGACGAAGCGAGGATCGCGGCGCGCATCACTCACTCCAACGTGTGCAGCGTGTTCGACTTCGGGGTCGAGGACGGCACGTACTACATCGCCATGGAGTACCTGCTCGGGGAGACGGCCGCCCGCATCGCACGGCACGTCTCGGAGCTGCCCGACGAGCCCCCCCTCGAGAGGATCGCCGGCTACTACTGCAACATCGCCGCCCAGGCAGCCGAGGGGCTGCACGCCGCTCACCAGCTCCCGGGCGACACGGGCAAGCACCTCGACGTGATCCACCGCGACGTCTCGCCGTCGAACCTGTTCGTCTGCTACGACGGCAACGTCCAGGTGATGGACTTCGGCATCGCGCGGGCGGCCGGACGCATCCACGTCACTCAGGCCGGCGCGCTCAAGGGCAAGATGGCGTACATGGCGCCCGAGCAGCTCCAGCGCCTCGAGCTCGATCGACGCGTGGACGTCTGGTCGCTCGGCGTCGTGCTGTGGGAGATGCTCACGGGCGAGCGGCTGTTCCGGCGCGAGACCGAGATCGACACTCTCGCCGCGGTCGCGCAAGCCGAGATCCCGCCGCCCTCGTCGGTCGTGCCCGGCCTGCCCGCCCGCGTCGACGAGATCGTGTTGCGCGCGCTCACGCGCGACCGCGACGAGCGCTACCAGACGGCGCGCGAGATGGCGCGGGACCTGCACCGGTTCGTCGCGACGCTGCCGGACCCGGTCGGCGTCTCGGAGCTCGGCGAGTTCATGGAGGAGCTGTTCGACGAGGAGCGGGCCCGCCGGCTCGAGCTCGTCGACCAGGCTCGCAAGCAGGGGATCGAGGGCGTGCCCGGAGTCTCCGCTGCCCTGCGAGACGAGATCTCCTCGTCGAGCGTGCGCGTGCACGCGATCGACTCGCTCCCCACCCAGATCACGCCGCCGAAGGGAGAGGAGCCCCGCGCCCGAGGGGCGTCCGATGCACGGTCCCGAGAGGCCGAACGCGGGCTCGCGAGCGCGCAGGCGAGAGAAGCGGCCGAGCCCACGCCGAAGCCGGCAGCGCCCGTGGTGGACGTGGACGACGGGGAGCCGCGGACCGACGAGCCGGAGGCCGAGACGCTCCTCGATCCGACGCTCTCGGCCATGTCCACGCGGTGGTGGAAGCGGCCGTCCACCCGGGTGCAGGCCGCCGTCGTGGGCGTCGTCGCCGGCGTCGCCGTCGCGCTCGCGGCGTGGGCCGGGACGGGCGACGACGAGGAGGCCGCCGTCGCGGGCCCGCCCTCCGCGGCGACCGGCACCCCGCCCGCCGCCGAGCCGAGCGCGGAGCCGGCGGCGCCCGACGAGGCGCAGCCCGAGCCTGCCCCCGATCTCGATCCGGCGCCCGCGATTTCCGCGCGGCCCGCGCAGCCGGAACGCCCGCGGGCGATCGAAGGGCCGCGACCGGCGGCGGCGCGAGAGGAAGCGGAGCCCGAGGAGGCGGCCGAGCCCGAGGAGCCGGCGCGGCCCCGACCGTCCACCGCCCGCCCGCGGCGTCCGCAGCCCCGAGCTCCGGCCGCCCCCGGCGTCGCAGTGGTCATCGCCACGGGCGGCTGGGCCGACGTGTACGAGAACGGGCAGCGGCTCGGCCGCACCCCCGCGCGCCTGTCGTTGCGGGCGGGACGGCACGTGCTCGAGCTGCGGCCCTTCGGCGAGGGCCCACCCATTCGCAGGACGGTGGTCGTCCCCGCAGACGGGGAGACGCGGGTGGCCGTGCCCCTGTCGCGGTGACCAAGATCACTCCCCGTGCGATGCCAGAGGTGGTAATTGGCGCGCCATGCGAACCCTGAGATTGAGCTGCGCCTCCTTGATCCTGATCCTGGCCGCCTGTGGCGGCGGAGCCTCACACGCCGAGCCCGAGCACGAGCACGGACACGGACACGAGCACGCGGGTGGTGAGCACGAGCACCCGGAGCTGCCCCCGGACGTCGAAGCCTTCCACGATGCCCTGGCGCCGATCTGGCACATGGAGCCCGGCGAGGGGCGGGCGCAGGCGGGTTGCGAGGGCGTCGCCGTGTTCCGCGAGCGCGCCACCGCGCTCGGCGATGCGGCGCTGACGGACGCCGTCGAGGCGTTGGCAGCCGAGTGCGACGCCACCGGGCCCGAGGTCGAGACGCGCCTCGCGGGAGTCCACGACGCGTATCACGCCGTGGCCGAGCAGCACGCCGCAGAGTGACGGTACCTGAGCAGCCACTCGGTGCCGGTGGCCGGGCCCACGTCGCGTCGCTCGAGGAGCTCGAGCCCGAGGGCGGCGATCCGACCGTGGGCCTCGCCCGCGGAGTCGTTCCGGTAGCGGCCGGGCGACGGCGGCGGCTCGCGTGACGCCTGCGCGGTGCCGCGCGCCAGCCCGAAGGCCACCCTGTCGACGACCGTCAGCGTGGCGCCGGGCTTCATCGCGGTGACCAGACGCGCGAGCGCCGCGTCGGGATCGGGCAGGTGGTTCCATCTGCGGAGGACGAGCACGTGGTCGAAACGCGACGTGCTCAGAGCGCTCGGCCCCTCGGGCGAGCCCACGACGAGCTCGGCCCAGGGCCAGCGCGCGCGCAAGGAGGCGGCGCGCTCGGCGTCGCGGTCGAGTCCCACATAGCGTATGCGACCTTGCTCCGCGAGCGGCGCGAGGACGGACGCGTAGGGCTCCCCGCCGCAGCCCACGTCGAGCACGTCGCCCGCGAGGCTCCCGAGCAGCCCCCGCACGCCGGCGTCGTCGCGGGCAAGGACGTCCTCGGCGACCGGATCGAACATGCCCGTACACTTCTCACGCGCGGCGCACCCCTCGCACAGGGCGCTCCGCTCGAGCTTGACGATCTCGCACGGGAAGTCGTGCGAGCCGGGGTCGAGGGACGCGACGTCGAGGTAGACCTGGCCGGCGTCGTGCTTGATGGACGCGATCTCCGCGTCGGAGAAGCCGCGTCCCAGGGCTCGGAAGCGGACGATCCGCTCACCCTCCCGCACGAACAGGTGCCTGCCGCGGTCCCAGGGAGTGACTCCGAGCGGCCCGTCGCGGAGCGGGCATTCGCCGGCCGGCGCGCGGGTGACGCCCTCGCGGACCCACTCGAAGGAGCCCTCGCGCGGGATCCCGGAGAGGGGTGACAGCTCGTCCGCTCCGTGGGCCTCGTAGTAGCCGCGGTAGAGCCCCGGACAGGGGCCGTTCATCGCGCAGCCGGTGCAGGTCTCGACGGGCTGCAGCTTGTTGAGATCGTCCACCGGGAAGAAGTCGGGCTCGCCGACCTCGGTCATCGTCCAGAACCCGTGTGTCTGGAGGTCCGAGTACCGGTCTTCGAGGCCCGGAAGCAGGCACAGCGGGATCGCCCCGTGGACGAGCCGCGGCCCGACGCCTCCCCTCTCGCCCACGCGCCGCTCTGCGTACGCGACGGCCTCGCGGACGCGCTCGGCCACGAGCGCGACGCGGGGTACCAGGTGATCGAAGAGCTCGTCCGCGCCGCCCTTCGGCTCCACCATCGAGAGCTTGAGGGTGAGTTCGGGGTAGTCGACGACCGCGTCCACGAGCTCGCGGAGGTGATCGACGTTGTGCCGCGTGACGACGCAGTTGACGGTGAGATCGAGGCCCCGCCCGGAGAGGTTCGCGATCGCGCCGAACGTCTGGTCGAAGGCCTTCGAGCGCACCATCCGGTCGTGAACCTCGGCAGTCCCACCATGCAGCGAGAGGTGCACGTAGCGCAGGCGGGAGCCGAGGAGCTGCGCGACGAGCTTCGGGTAGCTGAGCATTCGGCCGTTCGTGACGAGCCCGAAGTCCATGCCGACAGAGGCCACGTGGGCCGCCCAGCGCACGAGCTCGGGGCGGATGGTCGGCTCACCGCCCGACAGCACGACCATCGTGTGGCCGAGCTGCTTCGCCCGCTCGATCTTGCGGTGGACCTCCTCGGCGGAGCCTTCCACGTGCCGCACGTGCAACGCGTGGCAGAAGGTGCAGTGGTCGTTGCAGCCGTAGCCGACCTTGATCAGCGCCTTCATCGGCTCCGATCACGCTACCCCGAACGGTGGCGCAGAAAAAGCTGACGGTAGAAATCCGGGATGGGCTGCGCCTTCAACGTGCCCATGGCGACACACACCACGGTCACCTTGCCCCGCACGATGTCCTTCCCGTCCGCTACCCGCGTGCCACGGTAGGCGAAGGTCGCGCTCTTGGTGCCGACGTGCTCGACCACCAACTCCAGCTCCAGCACGTCCCCGAACCGAAGAGGCTCCGCGAAATCCGCCTCGGCGTGCGCGGAGGGCCAACCGTAGCCGTCCTCGTCGAGGACCTGCTGGTAGGTGCGGCCGCCCTCCTCGGCGAAGAAGTCCTCGAACACCCGGTGAAAGTAGTCGAAGAAGCGCGGGTAGTAGACGATGCCCGCGTGGTCCTCGTCGCCGAAACGGATCTTCAATCGAGAGCGGTACGCCACGGGCGAACGTTACACCAGAACGCCTCGGCCCCGAGAGCCTCACGGTGGCGCACCGCCCCGGCGCGCGGGCGCGTTTCGCCTTGGCAGAGCGCGTGGCACGACCGATGCGTCGAGCGGAGCCAGAGGAGGATGGGTCATGACCCACGTCGAGAGCTTCCCGCCGACACCGTCTCCGTTCCGGCGTGACTCGCGTGTCCGGGTCCCCGGCCGGGGCGCTTTCACCTCCGTGCTCCTGGCGATCGCCACCATCGGGTTCATCTTCTTCACGGGAGTGGCCGTCGTGCTCATCTACCACCACGCCGCCACCGGAGGCGCCCGCGAAGCCGTGATGAGGATCAGTCGCTGAACGAGGCCGCCACGCCGTAGTGATCCGAGAAGGCGGCGTTCACCTGCTCGCCGTCGAGCGCGATGTCGAGGTCTCCCGTCAGGATCCGGTCCGCCAGGTCGCCCGCCTCGATGCCGCGGACGAGGACGTGGTCGATGATGACCGAGTCGTCGTCGTCGGACACCAGCGGGTTCGCCGCACAGAACGTGCACTCCGCTCCCGCACGCAGGTACGGGCTCGCGAACCCCGCGTCGGTCAGCCGCTGGAAGTTCTCCGGCGTTGCCGCCACGACGCCGTCGATCGCCGGTCCCGTGTTCAGATCGCCCATCAGGAGCACTTGTCCGGTGCCGCCGGTCTTGTCCTGGACGAAGTCGAGGAGCGCCTCGATCTGCCGCGCCTGCTCGCCCTCCCAGCCGCCCTCACCCGGGAACGGGATGTCGTCGAAGATCGCCGTCAGGTGCGTGCAGAACGTGTGGACCGGGCCGAGCTCTTCGGTGTCGAGCAGGGCGTAGATCACGCCACGGCGGTTGAAGGTCGACTCGAGGACGAGCAGGTCCTCGGAGAGGATGGGGGCCTCCGCGAGCAAGCCGATCCCGAACGATCCGCCGAACGCGAAGGCGCCGGCCGAGCCGGTGGTGCACGAGAGCCGGATCGCTTCGAAGCTCGCCCCGAGGTTGGCGACCAGGCAGGTCGAGCAGGTCTCCGGAAGGGCGCCGAGCTCGGCGCCGCAGGAGGCGACGGCGCACGACGCGAGCTGATCGGTCTGCAATCCCGCACAGCTCGCCGTCAGGCATGCCTGAAGCGGATCGAGCTCGCCGGGTCCACAAGCCGGCTCGTCCCCGATGACCTCGCCCGGGTCGGGCGGAGGGAAGATGGCGCTCGGCCACTTGTCGTCGGTGGCGTCCCGGAGCGCCTGGACGTCCTGCTCGAGCCACACCTCCTGGACGCACATCATGTCCACGGACTGGTCCGCGATGGCCTGGATGGTGAGCGGCGCACGCTGCTCGGTGAACGGCACGAAACCCGGCGCGAGCCCGGCGTTGTACGTCGCGACACCGAGCACCCTCGCGTCGTCTCCGTTGTCGTCGTCGCAACCGAACGACAGCAGCGCGAGCGCCGCCGCCGCGAGGATCCTCTCCCGCATGGCTCCCCCTTCCCGGACCTCCGGCGGGCCCGGTTCATCGGGAGGCCAGTAGGCGCCGCCCGGCCCGCCAGCAAGTCAGGTAAAGAGCTTGCGGTGTGCAGCCGCTGCGCGGAGCTCGTCACGGAAGGCGGGGTGCGCGATGCCGATGAGGAGCTCTGCGCGTTCGCGCAGGGACTTGCCCCTGAGGTTCACCGCCCCGTGCTCGGTCACGATCCACTGCACGTGGCCGCGCGTCGTCACGACGCCGGCACCCGGCGCGAGGCGCGGGACGATGCGTGACGCGGTTCCGCCGCAGGCCGTGGACGAGAAGGCGATGATGGCCTTGCCGCCCGGCGATCGCAGCGCCCCCTGCACGAAGTCCATCTGCCCACCGATGCCGCTGTAGATCCGCTCGCCCACCGAATCGGCACACACCTGGCCCGTCAGGTCCACCTGGATCGCGGAGTTGATTGCGATCATGCAGTGCTGCTTCCGGATCTCGTTTGGGTCGTTCACGACGTCCGAGGGATGGAACTCCGCGAATGGGTTCCGGTCGAGGAACGAGTGCAGCCGGTCGGTGCCCATCGCGAACGACACCACCATCCGTCCTTCGAAGCGCGTCTTGCGGCGGTTCGTCACGACGCCGCGCTCGACGAGGTCGAGGACGCCGTCGCTCAGCATCTCCGTGTGGATGCCCAGGTCCGAGTGCCGCGAGAGGGCGGAGAGAACCGCGTTCGGGACCTTGCCGATGCCCATCTGCAGCGTGGCCCCGTCCGGCACCAGCGGCGCCACGTGCTCTGCGATCGCCCGGTCCACGTCGCCGAAGGGCTCGGGCTCGATCGTGGGAAGCGGCCGGTCCACCTCGACCGCTGCGCAGATGCGGCTCACGTGCAAGGCGCTGTTGCCCATCGTGACCGGGACACGAGGGTTGATCTCCGCGATGACGATGCGCGCGTGGTCGACCGCGGCTCGGGCGGCGGCGACGGAGAGCCCCAGCCGGCAGAATCCGTGGCGATCGGGGGGCGACACCTGGACGAGCGCCACGTCGACGCCCAGCGTCCCGTCGCGGATCATGCCGGGGACCTCCGAGAGGAAGACCGGCACGAAGTCGGCCCTCCCCTCGTTGACGGCAGCACGCACGTTCGGCCCCACGAACAGAGCCACGTGACGCAGCCGGCCCTCGCACGATGGCTCGACGTACGGGGCGGGGGCGTTCGTGTGCAGGTGGGCGACCTGCACGTCCGAGAGCTCCGGCGCGCGCGCGGCCAACGCCTCGATGAGCGAGACCGGCGCCATCGAGGCCTCGTGGACGTACACCCGCTGCCCCGGTTCCACGAGGCGCGCGGCCTCCTCGGCGTCGACGATTCGCATCGAGCACGACTTACCATCCACCGCGTGGCAGAGCGAGGTTCGTTTGGCTGCCGTGCGTGCCGCGACGCCGTTCGGGCTCCTCGCCCGAGCTCAGCGGTAGGGTCCGGCGTAGACCCGCTCGGCTACCGCCCGGAGCGCGGAGAGCTCGCGCCCGCGGCGGCGGAGGTCCTTCGTCGCGGTGCGGTAGAAGGCGCGCGGGTTGGCGTCCAGGTGGCGGCAGACCTCGTCGTCGGCGATTTCGTGCCTCCAGGCGAAGATCGCGAGCGCGTAGGCGAGCTCCCGATCGCCGAGCGCGCCCATCGGCCGCCGCACCGCGAGGAGCGGGGGCTCGGAACGGTGCAGCACGCGCGCCGCGCGGTTCGTCACGAACAGACCGAAGCCGAGAAAGACCGCCGCGAGGTCGCCCGTCATCTCCACTGCGTCGGCGTCGTCGGGCGCGCCGACCTCGGCCTGCTGGACCAGGTGCTGTCCGATCCCGGTCGCGAGCTGCGCGACGAGGAGGGTCGGATCGGCGAGCACGGCCCGAGCGAGGCAGATCGCCATCGACCCCTCGGGCGCCTCGGCGTCCGGGTCGTCCGGCAGGAGCGCGAGCGGCCAGTCCTGCACGCCCGCGAGCGCGCGGACCCGCTCGAAGCACTCGGAAGTCGACGGTGCGCCGGACGCGTCGCTCACCGTGTCCGGCGTGACGAGAGCGCGCACTTCGCGCTCCCGGTGCTCCCGAAGCAACCACAGCCAGCTCGAGAACAGCCACGTGAGGACCGGGGCTTCCGGCAACATCTCTCGCTACTGTAGCCGCCCCCGGCGGCTCCGGCATGCCCGAGGGCGCAGATCGGCGGCGTCGGCTGGCAAGCCCACGTCTCGTTCCCATCGTTGCACTGGGCCCGGACCACGTTGCAACATCCCGTTCCCCCATGCTCGACCTGCCCCGCCTCGACAAGATCCGCCTCGCCGCCAGGCCGCCCGGACAGCGCCTCGTCGGCTGGGCCTTCCTCACGCCCAACTACGAGCTGCTCCCCCGGGTGCGGATCGACGTGGAAGGGCTCTCGCGGTTGCCCCGCGAGCCCGTGCTGCTCGCGATGAACCACACCGACCGGTACAACTACTGGCCGTTTCAGTACGCCCTCTGGAAGCGGGCGGGCCGCTTCACCGCGACCTGGGTCAAGGGCAAGTACTACCAGAACGCGTTCGTCGGGAAGTTCATGGAGCTCACCAACAACATCCCGACGGTGTCGCGTGGCTACCTCATCAGCCGCGACTTCCTGAACACCGTGGGCAGACCGCCGAACGAGGAGGAATACGCCGCGCTGCGGGCGCTCGTGGAGAGCCGTGGCGAGCCGCCCGCCGGCGTACCGCACGAAGTGCTCGACCGGCCCCGTGACATGCTCGGCCGCCCTTTCGACCCCGCGCGCGAGGACTACGCGACGGCCATCGACGAGCTCTTCCGCGCGATGATGCGCCGCTTCGTGGAGCTCAACGGCGAGGCGTTCGACCTCGGGCTCGACGTGCTGGTGTTCCCGCAGGGCACGCGGTCCATCCGCCTGTCGCGCGGCCACATCGGGCTCGCGCAGATCGCCCTGCGGTATGCGAAGGGGATCGTGCCCGTAGGGTGCAGCGGGTCCGATCGGGTGTACCCGAGCGGCTCGCCGGTGGCACGCCGGGGTCACATCGTCTACCGCATCGGCGAGCCGATCTCGTATGAGGACATGGCCCCCTTTCACGTCCCCGAGAGCTTCGAGCCGTTCACGCCGGAGGCAGAGCAACGCCATCACGAGCGCTTCCAGGGGCTGGTCGACGTCGTGATGGAGCGGATCAACGCCCTTGTCGACGAGCCCTACCGGTGGGGCACCGAGCAGGAGAGCGACGGCGTACGGGGCAGCTCCCGGTTCGTGTGACCCGGGGCCGCGGCATTCGACGGCGACACGCGGCGTTTCGCCCGGGAAGCCGCGCCCGGTTCGACCCGTGGGCAAGCTCACCGTACCCTGTCCCCATGACGGAGGGGTGGACGAAGGCATGGGTCCCGTGCCTGGCCGCGGCCGCGCTGTGGGGTTGCGGGGGCGGCGAGCCGCCGGCGTCGGCGTGCACGCCGGGGTCCTCGGTCGCCTGCAGCCGCCGGCGCCCACGCATTGTCGCTGCAGACGTTCTCGAGCGACGCGCCGGCGAGCGTCCCGGACTCCGTGGGCATGTGCTTCCATGCGCGGCGGGCGCCCGCCGGTCTTCGCCGGTATCCCGGATCGAGCTTCGGACCGAGCGCCCTAGTCCGGGCAGGGGAGGTCGCTCTCGCCCATCAGGTACTCGTCGATCGCGCGGGCGGCTCCGCGGCCTTCGGCGATGGCCCAGACCACGAGCGACTGGCCGCGCCGGGCATCGCCCGCGGCGAAGACGCCCTCGACGCTCGTCGCGAAGCGGCCGTACTCCGCCTCGAAATTGCCGTGTGCGTCGCGCGCGAGGCCGAGCTGGTCGGCGAGCGTGTCCTCGGGGCCGACGAAGCCGAGGGCGAGCAGGACGAGGTCCGCCTCCCAGACGCGCTCGCTCCCGGGGAGCTCGCGGAAGCTGCGCTTGCCTCGATCGTCGACGGTCCACTCCAAGTCGACGGTGCGGATGCCCTTCACTCGACCGCTGTCGTCCGCGACGAGCTCCTTCGAGAGGACGGCGAACCGCCGCGGGTCCTTGCCGAACACGGCCTTCGCCTCCTCGTGGCCGTACTCCACGCGGAAGACGCGCGGCCAAGTGGGCCAGGGGTTGTCCTCTCCACGGCCCGCGGGCGGACGGTCCATGAGCTCGAAATTCACCACGCTCGCGCAGCCGTGCCGGAGCGCGGTGCCGATGCAGTCGGTGCCCGTGTCGCCGCCGCCGATGACGATGACCTTCCGGTCCTTGGCGCTGATGTGCTGACCGTCCTCGAGCCCCGAGTCGAGCAGCGACTTGGTGTTCTTGGTGAGGAGCTCCATCGCGAAGTGGACGCCGTCGAGGTCGCGTCCCGGGATCGGCAGGTCGCGCGGCCGGGTCGCGCCGCACGCGAGCAGCACGGCGTCGTGGCTCGCACGGACCTCGTCCATCGACACGTTCACGCCGACGTGGGCGTTCGTGACGAAGTGGATGCCCTCCGCGCTGAGCTGCTCGATCCTCCGCTGCACGATCTGCTTGTCGAGCTTCATGTTCGGGATGCCGTACATGAGCAGCCCACCGATGCGGTCGTCGCGCTCGTACACGGTGACCGCGTGGCCTGCACGGTTGAGCTGCTGCGCGGCCGCGAGCCCCGCCGGCCCCGAGCCGATCACGGCGACGCTCTTGCCCGTGCGGGTGTCCGGCGGTTCGGGGACGACCCAGCCCTCCTCGAAGCCTCGGTCCACGATGGCCTGCTCGATGTTCTTGATCGTCACGGCCGGCTCGTGGATGCCGAGAACGCAGGCGCCCTCGCACGGTGCCGGGCACACGCGCCCGGTGAATTCCGGGAAGTTGTTCGTCGCGTGCAGCCGATCGAGCGCCTCGCGCCACCGGCCGCGGTAGACGAGGTCGTTCCACTCCGGGATCAGGTTGTCGATCGGGCAGCCCTCGTGCGACTGGCAGAAGGGGACGCCGCAGTCCATGCACCGCGCGCCCTGCGTCCGCAAATGTTCCTCGGGGACCTCCGAGAGGAGCTCGTCGAATGTCCTGAGCCGGACGATGGGGTCGCGGTGAGGGACGGCCTGCCGCTCGTACTCCTTGAAGCCCGTGACCTTGCCCATCAGGCGACCCCCTTGACGGCCGAGGGCGGGATGCCGATCCCGGCGAGCTCCACCTCGCGGCGCGCGCGCTCGAGCAGCACGCGCTTGTAGTCGCGGGGCATCACCTTGACGAACTGGCGAGACGTGAGCTCCCAGGCCTTGAGGACCTTGGCCGCGATCTCCGAGCCCGTGTGCTGGCGGTGTCGTTCGACGAGGCTCCGCACGTAGGCGAGCTCCTCCTTGCCCTCGATGCGCTCGAGGTCGACCGTGCCCAGGTTGCAGCTCGCGGCGAGCTCGCTGCGGGTGTCCCAGACGTACGCGACGCCGCCGCTCATCCCGGCCGCGAAGTTGCGGCCCGTGGGGCCGAGGATGACCACGCGGCCGCCCGTCATGTACTCGCAGCCGTGGTCGCCCACGCCCTCCACGACGGCCTCGACGCCGGAGTTGCGGACGCAGAACCGCTCGGCGGCGCGCCCGCGGAAGAAGGCCTGGCCCGCGATCGCGCCGTAGAGCACGACGTTGCCGACGATGATGTTCTCCTCCGCCCGGAAGGTGCTGGCGCGCGGCGGGTAGACCACCAGCCGTCCGCCCGACAGGCCCTTGCCCACGTAGTCGTTGGCGTCCCCTTCGAGCTCGAGCGTCACGCCCTTGGCGAGCCAGGCGCCGAAGCTCTGGCCGGCGCTTCCGATGAGCTTGAACTGGATCGTGTCGTCCGGGAGCAGCTTCTCGCCCCAGGCCTTGGCGATCTCGTGGCTGAGCATCGTGCCGACGGTCCGGTCGACGTTCCGGATGGGCATCTCCGCCCGCACCTTCTCGCCGCGCTCGATCGCCGGGCGGGCGAGCTCGATGAGACGGTTGTCGAGCGCCTTCTCGAGCCCGTGGTCCTGCCGCGTCGTGCAGTACACGCCGACCTGCTTGCCCGCCGGCGCCCTCGCGGGCGTGAGCACTGGTGTGAGGTCCAGTCCTCGAGACTTCCAATGAACGATCGCGTCGTCCACGTCGAGCACCTCGACCCGGCCGATCATCTCGTCCATCGTCCGGAAGCCGAGCTGGGCCATGATGCCTCGCGTCTCCTCGGCCACCATGAAGAGGTAGTTCACGATGTGCTCGGGCCTGCCTGCGAACTTCCGCCGGAGCTCGGGGTCCTGCGTGGCGATGCCCACCGGGCAGGTGTTGAGGTGGCACTTGCGCATCATCACGCAGCCGAGCGTGATGAGCGGCGCCGTCGAGAAGCCGAACTCCTCGGCGCCGAGCAGCGCGCCGATGACGACGTCCCGTCCGGTCTTGAGCTGACCGTCGACCTGCAGGACGACGCGGCTCCGTAGGTCGTTCAGCACCAGCGTCTGGTGCGTCTCGGCGACACCGAGCTCCCACGGCATGCCGGCGTGCTTCACGCTCGTCAGCGGCGAGGCGCCCGTACCGCCGTCGTGACCGCTGATGAGCACGTGCTCGGCGTGCGCCTTGACGACGCCGGCCGCGATGGTGCCGACACCGGCCTCGCTCACGAGCTTCACGCTGATCCGCGCCGAGGGGTTCGCGTTCTTCAGATCGTGGATGAGCTGCGCCAGGTCCTCGATGGAGTAGATGTCGTGGTGGGGCGGCGGGCTGATGAGCCCGACTCCGGGCGTCGAGTGACGGACGGCCGCGATCCGCTCGTCGACCTTGCGGCCGGGCAGCTCACCGCCCTCCCCCGGCTTGGCGCCCTGCGCCATCTTGATCTGGATCTCGTCGGCGTTGCTCAGATAGTTGATGGTCACGCCGAAACGGCCGGACGCCACCTGCTTGATGGCGGAGCGTCGCGGGTTGGTCGACCCGTCGGGGAGCGGCCGGTAGCGCTCCGGGTCCTCGCCGCCCTCGCCGGTGTTGCTCTTGCCGCCGAGCCGGTTCATCGCCACCGCGAGCGTCTCGTGGGCCTCGGCGCTGATCGAGCCGAAGCTCATCGCACCGGTGACGAAGCGCTTGACGATCTCCTTGGCCGGCTCGACCTCCTCGAGCGGGATCCCGGTCGTCTTCTTGAACTTCAACAGGCCTCGAAGCGTGCACCGCGTCCGCTCGTGCGCGTTGACGTGCTCGGCGAACCGGGCATACGCCTCGGCGCTGTTCGCGCGCGCAGCCGACTGGAGCGCCGCGATGGCCTCCGGGTCCCACATGTGCTTCTCGCCGTTGGCGCGCCAGTGGAACTGGCCGTCGTTCGGGAGCACGTGGAGCGCCGGCTTCATCTGGCGCGTCGGGTAGCCGAGCTCGTGACGGCGCACCGCCTCCTCGGCGAGGACGTCGAACCCCACGCCTTCGACCCGGCTGGGAGTGCCGGTGAAGCACTGCTCGACGACCTTCCGGTCGAGCCCGAGGGCTTCGAAGATCTGCGCTCCCTTGTAGGACTGCAGCGTCGAGATGCCCATCTTGGCCATGACCTTGAGCATCCCCTTGCCGACGCCCTGCCTGTAGGCCCGAACCACGGCGTCGTCGTCCGGGAATTCGGACCGGTCGAGCAGGCCGTCGCGGCGGGCCTGCCAGAGCGACTCGAAGGCGAGATAGGGGTTGATCGCATCGGCGCCGTACCCGACGAGCAGGCAGTGGTGATGCACCTCGCGCGCCTCGCCCGACTCGCACACCAGACCCGTCCTGGTGCGCTTGCCGACGCGCACGAGGTGCTGGTGCACCGCACCGAGCGCGAGGAGCGTGCTGATGGGGACGCGATCGGCCCCGCACGCGCGGTCGCTGAGCACGAGGACGCTGTACCCCTCGTCGACCGCCTGCTCGGCCTCGGCGCTGATCCGCCGGAGCGAGGTGTCGAGCCCCGCCGCGCCGCGCGACCGGGGCCAGGTGATGTCGATGGTCTTCGCGCGCCAGCCACGGTGGTCCATCTGCTTCATCGCCGCGAGCTCCTCGTTCGAGAGGATGGGGTGCGGGATGCGTAGACGGTGGCAATGCGCGGGCCCGGGCTCCAGAAGGTTGCCCTCCGGGCCGCAGTAGCAGGCGAGCCCCATGACGACCTCCTCGCGGATCGGGTCGATGGGCGGGTTCGTCACCTGGGCGAACATCTGCTTGAAGTAGTCGTACAGGAGGCGCGGCTCGTCGCTCAGGCACGCGAGCGCGCTGTCGTTGCCCATGGAGCCCACGGGGTCGCGCTGCTGCTCGACCAGCGGCTTGAGCATGAACTGGATCGTCTCGGCCGTGTAGCCGAACGCCCGCATCCGCTCGAGGAGCGTCTCTCGGTGGAAGCCGTGGCTCGACTCGGCCGCCGCGAGGTCGGACAGCTCGATGCGCTGCTCCTCGAGCCAACGTGCGTACGGCCGCCGGGCCGCGACCTCGTGCTTGATCTCGGAGTCCGGGACGAGCCGGCCCTTGGTGAAGTCCACGAGGAACATGCGCCCCGGCTGGAGCCGTCCCTTCTCCTTCACGGTCTCCGGCGGGATGGACAGGACTCCGACCTCGCTCGCCATGATCACGCGGTCGTCGTGCGTCAGGTAGTAGCGGCTCGGGCGCAACCCATTGCGATCGAGGACCGCCCCGATCACCTCGCCGTCGGTGAACGCGATCGACGCGGGCCCGTCCCAGGGCTCCATCATGCACGAGTGGTACTCGTAGAAGGCCCGCTTGTCGGACGGCATGGACCGGTCCTTCTGCCAGGCCTCCGGGATCATGGTCATGACTGCCTCGGGCAGCGACCGGCCGCCGAGGCGCAAGAGCTCGAGCACGTTGTCGAAGTTGCCCGAGTCGCTCGTGTCGGGCTCGCAGATCGGGAAGAGGCGCTTGGTCGAGCCGTTGAACAGCGTGCTGTCCACGTTGCTCTCGCGGTCGTGCATGGAATTCACGTTGCCGCGGAGCGTGTTGATCTCGCCGTTGTGGCTCATGCACCGGAGCGGCTGCGCGCGGTCCCACGAAGGGAACGTGTTGGTGCTGAACCGCGAGTGCACCATGGCGAGGTGCGACTTGTAGGCCCAGTCCGAGAGGTCCGGGTAGAACTTCAGGAGCTGCCCGGGCGTGAGCATCCCCTTGTAGACCATCAGCCGGCTCGAGAGCGTACAGATGTAGAACATCTCCGACTGGCGCAGGCGCGCGTCGGTCCGGAGCGAGTTGCTGCAGTACTTGCGGATGACGTAGAGCTGGCGCTCGAAGCGCTCCGGGTCGTCGGCGTAGGGGCCCTGCGCGGCGACGAAGAGCTGTTCGACGACGGGCATGCTCGCGCGGGCGGTCGGGCCGATGTCCGCGCCATCGGGGTCGACCGGCACGCGCCGCCAGCCGAGCACCTTCTGCCCCTGCTCGCGCACCGTCCGCTCCACGAACCCCTTGCAGTGGGTGCGCTCCTCGGCATCGGTCGGGAGGAAGAAGTTGCCGGCGGCGAGCCGGCCCGGCTCGGGCAGGCGCGCGATGCCGAGGTCGCGCTCGGCCACCTTCGCGAGGAGCTCGTGGGGGAGCGCCGTGAGCATCCCGGCTCCGTCGCCGGTGTTCGCCTCGCAACCGCAGGCGCCGCGGTGGTCCATGCTGCGGAGCACCTCGTCGGCGTCGAGCACGATCTGGTGGGACCGTACGCCGCGCACGTGCGCCACGAAGCCGACCCCGCACGCGTCCTTCTCGAACGCGGGGTCGTACAGGCCATGTCTCTTGGGAGCACCGAAGCTCATCGAGCTCTCCTCCATCGGCCGGTGGACCGCCCGTGCGGGTCGGCCCCCGTCATGCGGACACCGCGTCGCGGCGCCCCTTGCCGCGCCGCCGTACCGGGACCACCTCGTCCGGCACGTCGAACGCACAGGTCACGCGCTCGGCGTGGGTGGACAGGACCACCATGGTCTCGGTCCTCTCCACCCCCTCGAGCTGCCGGATGCGGCTGATGAGCTGCTCGAGCGCGCGAGTGTTCTTCGTCTTGACCTTCATCAGGAGCGAGTGGCCTCCGGTCACGTGGTGGCACTCCATGATCTGCGGCTCGCCCTGGGCCCACTCCTCGGCGGCCGACAGGTGCCGGGGATCGCGGATCGAGACGCCGATGAAGGCGGCGATGTCGAGGCCGAGCCGTCGCGCGTCGACGGTGGCGTGGTAGCCGGTGATGACCCCGGCCTTCTCGAGCTTGCGCACCCGCTCCATGACGGCGGGGGCGCTCAGGCCCACCTGCCGGCCGAGCTCGTTCAGCGAGGCCTTGGCGTCCGCCTGGAGGCGGGCCACGAGCTTTGCATCGATGGAGTCGAGCGAACGCATGTCTTTACCTAACAACGTTAGGCGTGATTGCCTTGGGACCTAATGAGTAAAGGGTTTGACGCGCCGAGTCAAGGGGTGGAACCCACGTTTCCGTGATCCTGGGTTCGTGTATGGAACCCTCCGACCAGGTGAAAGGGACGGCACGGGCGGTGCACCCATCGTCTCGTGCGCCCGTCCTCGCTCGTCGCCATCGTCGCTCTGTGCGCCGCGGGATGCGCGGGGAGCGTGGCGCGCCTCCCCGAGCCTGCGCCCTCGTCGACCCGCAAGGCCATGGCGCTCGCGGCCCCACCGGGGACGATCGTCCCGGCCGGCGCGACGCTCTCGGTGCGGCTGCTCGATCGGCTGTCCGGTCCGAGCCTCTCGCCCGGCAAGCGCTTCCGCGCGGAGCTCGCCCAGCCGGTCGTCTCGGCCGGGGGGGCCGTCGTGCTGCCGCAGGGGACCCGCCTCGAGGGCCACGTGCGGGGCGTGCGCGCGGCGAGCCCGGGCATGCCCGGCGCGGTCGAGCTCGTCGTCGACGGTATCGTGCGCGACGGAGCCGCGCACCCTCTGTCGACCGCGGCGGTGGACGCGCCGCTCACGACCCCGCATCCGGAGGACTGGGTGGAGTCGGACATGACCCACGGGCTCGTGCTCGGAGGCGTGATCGGATCGTTCGTCTACCCCTGGTCGGGCATCTACTACGGGGGAGCGGTCGGCGGGGCCGGCGGAGCGGTGGCGTCGCTGCGCAGGAAGCCGGCCGAGCCGTTCGTCGCGCGGGGCACGCTCGTCACGACCTGGCTCGAGGAGCCCCTCACCTCACCGCGCGGCGCCGCCGCAGCCGGTCGACGGCCACCGCGGCCACGATGATGGCGCCGACCAGGATCTCCTGAACGTAGGTCGGCACGCCCGTGAGCGTGCAGCCGTTCGCGAGGACGGCCATGAGGAACGCGCCGATCATGGAGCCCAGGATCGTCCCGCTCCCGCCGCTCAGGCTCGCCCCCCCGATGACCACCGCGGCGATGACGTCGAGCTCCTTGCCGATGGCGGTGGTCGGGTCGCCGACGGTCAGGCGCGCGAACTGCATGACGCCCGCGAGCCCCGCGAAAGAGCCGGCGAGCAGGTAGACGAGGAGCTTGGTGCGGCCGACGCGGACTCCGCACAGGCGGGCGGTGGCCTCGTTCGAGCCGACGGCGAAGGTGTGCGTGCCGAACACCGTGCGCCCGAGCACGAGGGCGAAGAAGACCGCGAGCACCAGCGTCATCCACACGCCGGGCGCGACGAGCAGCCACGACGGCTCGGGGCTCTTGCTCATGAGCTCGGCGACCCACGAGGCGGGCGCGTCGACCTTCTGCTCCTCGGCCAGGTACTTGGCGATGCCGCGCGCGATGCCCATCGTGCCGAGGGTGACGACGAAGGGCGCGACGCCGAGGCCCGTGACGAGGCCTCCGTTCACCGCGCCGAACAGCGCGCCCGTTGCCACACCTGCCGCGATCGCGAGCGCCGGGTGCGCCTGTTCGCGCAGCGCGATGGCGGTGACGACGGACGCGAGCGCGACCACCGATCCCACGGAGAGATCGATCCCGCCGCTGACGATGACGAACGTCATGCCGATCGCGCCGAGCGCGACGATCACGGTCTGGGTCAGGATGGTCGCGAGGTTGTAGGCGGAGAGGAACCTCCCGGGCGCGAGGAACGCGAACAGCACGACGACGAGCACCAGGCCGAGGAACGGCCCGAGGAGCGAGAGCAGGCGCGCCGCCCGGGCCGCGTCAGGCCGCGCCACGGGACGCCTCCGTCACCACCTCGCGCTCGGTCCACTCCGCCGCGGGCCGCGCCTCGCCGAGGACGCCGCGGTGCATGACCGCCACCCGGTCGCACAGCCCGAGCAGCTCGGGCACGTAGCTGCTGACGATCAGGATCGCCTTGCCGGCGGCGGCGAGCTCGCCGGCGAGCCGGTACACCTCCACCTTGCTCCCGACGTCGATGCCGCGCGTGGGCTCGTCGAGCAGGAGCACGTCGACCCCATGATGGAGCAGGCGCGCGACCGCGACCTTCTGCTGGTTGCCGCCCGACAGCTCCGATACGGGCTGTCCCGGGCCCTGGCACCGGATGCCGAGCCGCTCGATCCACGCGCTGGCGGCCGCGTGCTGGCGCCGTCGATCGATCCACCCCGCCCGCGCGAACGGCCGCGGGTGCGAGAGCGTGATGTTGTCCGCGATGGACATGCCGAGCGCGAGCCCCTCCTCCTTGCGGTCCTCCGAGAGCAGGCCGACGCCCTGGCCGAGCCGCGCCGTCGGAGAGGTGCCCGCGTCGACCACGGCGCCGACGCGGACGCGGCCGCTGCGCACGGGCGCGAGGCCGAAGATCGCCCGGAGGAGCTCGGTCCGGCCCGCGCCGACGAGCCCTCCGATGCCGAGGATCTCCCCGCGCCGGAGCTCGAGCGTCGCCGAGCGCGGCAGCGGCGTCCCCGAGATCGCCTCGAGCGAGAGGGCGACGTCTCCCGCCTCGTGCGGTACGCGCGGGAACACCTCCTCCACCGAGCGGCCGACCATCTGCTCGACGATCGCCCGGACGGCCGCCGCGCCCACGTCGCCCGTCGCCACCGTCCGCCCGTCGCGCAGCACCGTGTACCGGTCGGCCACGCGCTTCACCTCCTCGAGGAAGTGGCTGATGTAGATCACGGTCACGCCCCGCTCGCGCAGGCGCCGGACGAGGGCGAGGAGCCGCTCGGCGTCCCGCTGCGTGAGGGAGCTCGTCGGCTCGTCCATAACGACGAGCCTCGCCTCGCCGACCAGCGCCCGGGCGATCTCGACGACCTGGCGGGCGGCCGGCCCGAGATCACGCACACGCGTGGTCGGCGCGATGTCGGCGCGGTCGAGGAAGCGCAGCGCCTCCTCCACCGCCGGGCGCATCCGCGCGCGCAGGACGACGCCGAAGCGCCGCGCCTCGCGCCCGAGCATCACGTTCTGCTGCACCGTGAGGTCGGGAGCCAGGTTGAGCTCCTGGTAGATCATGGCCACGCCTCGCGCGCGCGCGTCGATCGGCCCGCGGGCAGCGAAGGGGGCGCCGTCGATCTCCATCGTCCCGGCGTCCGGCGCGACCGCGCCCGAGAGCACCTTCATCAGCGTGCTCTTGCCCGCGCCGTTCTCGCCGACGAGGGCGTGCACCTCGCCCGGCTGGACCTCGAGGTCGACGCCCGAGAGCGCGAGGACGGCGCCGTACCGCTTCTCCACGCCCCGCATCCGCAGGGCGACGGGACTTGCATTCGGACCTGTCCCCAATGCAACTCCTAGTCGAGGTAGCGGTCGAGGTCGGGGGAGAGGAGCGCGCGGACCTCGGGCTGGTCCATGGTCTCGCGGGTGGCGACGGTGACTCCCGTGTCGATGCGGGGCTCGACCTCGCGGCCGTCGAGGTGCGCCACGAGGGTGCGGACGCCGTCCTCGCCCATGCGGAAGGGGTTCTGGAGGACGAGGCCGTGGAGATTGCCTTCGCGGAGCGCCTCGACGAGCTTGTCGCTCGAGTCGAACCCGACGAACTTCACCGCGCCGGCCCGCCCCGCGTCCTCGAGCGCCCGCAGCATGCCGAAGGTAGTCGACTCGTTCGGCGTGAAGATGCCGTCGAGCTCCTGGTGGCTCACGAGCAGGTTCTCGGCGGTCGCGTAGGCCGTCTCGGTCGTCGTGCCGCCGTACTGGTTGTCCGAGACGATCTCGATCTCGGGGAATCGCTCCCGGAGGGTCTCGAGGAACCCGGCCTCTCGCTCCATCGTGCTCGCCGAGCCCTCCTGGTAGCGCATGACGAGCACCTTGCCCCGTCCGCCGAGCAGGCCGCCGAGCCGCTCGGCGGCGAGCGCGCCGCCGCGCCGGTTGTCGGTGGCGACGAAGCTCACCCGGCCGTCCCACTGGATCCCGGAGTCGACGATCACGACCGGGATGCCCTGGCGCTTCGCCTCCTCCGCGGGGCGTGCGAGCGCCGTGTCGTCGAGCGGCGCGAGCACGATGCCGGCGACCTGACGCGTGATCATGTCCTCGACCACGCGGATCTGGGCCGAACGATCGTCCTCGCGTACGGGCCCCTGCCAGAGGATCTCCACCCCGAGCTCCTCGCCGGCCTTGTTCGCGCCGGCGTGGACCGCCTTCCAGAACTCGTGGGTCGTCCCCTTCGGGATGACCGCGATCACGCGGCGCTCGGCCTCGCCGCCGCCCCGCGAGGCCTCCCCCTCCCCCTGCCCGCAGCCGTCGCAGCCCGACAGGGCGAAGAGGAGCACGAGACCCGCCGTCCACCGTCGCATGTCGGCGGAGCCTATCCGACGGTGAGGCGAGCGGGAAGCCGGTGTAACCTCGCGGCATGAAGCCGAGAATCGCCCTCTTCTGGCCCGGCGACGCGCGCGAGAAGCCGAACGAGCTCGCCCTGCCGAACATCCAGGAAGCGACCGCGCAGCTCGAGCGGGCGCTCCGCAAGCTCGGGCGCGAGCCCTACCGGGTCGAGGGGTTCCTCTCGAAGCCGCACGAGGTCATCGAGAAGCTCGGTCCGGTCGACGACCCGATGATCGGCGTCTCGGTGCACTGGTTCTACGGGCCGCACACGACCGACGGCGTGGTCGGCAAGGACAACCCGCTGCTCCTCGCGAGCAACTTCTCGGGGCAGTGGCCGGGGCTCGTCGGGTTGCTCAACACGGGGGCCTGCCTCGAGAGCCTCGACCGGCCCTTCTCGCGGATATGGACCGACGCGCCCGAGTGGTCGGAGGACGCGGGGTTCATGGAGCGGCTCGACGAGTGGTGCTCGACCGGGCGAGTCGCCTGGTCGGAGGACGGGATCGCCCATCACGCGCCCGTGTCCCCCGCGGCGAGCGTGGTCGCCAGCCAGGTGGCGCGGAGCTTTCGGGACCGCCGCGCCCTCGTGCTGATGCTCGGCGACACCTCGATGGGGATGATCAACGGCTACTTCGGACCGCGGCTCCTGAACCGACACGGGTTCACGGAGCACAAGATCGACCAGGCGTGGATCATCGACCGGGGCCGCCGGATCGACGAGAAGCGCATCGACGACGCCTTCGCCTTCGTGCGAGACCGGGGCGTCACGTTCCACTGGCGTGAGGCGGGCGCCGACGACTTCGACGAGAACGCCACGCGCGAGCAGCTCCGGGACTACCTGGCGGTCCTGGACATGATCGGGGAGTACCGGGCGGACTGTCTCGGCTGGCAGTACCAGCTCGGCCTCATCCCGCTCCGCCCGCCGAGCGACTTCGCCGAGGGCCTGTTCAACTCCACCTGCCGGCCCGAGTCGAACGGGGACACCATCGCCTGCGCGACGGAGGCGGATCAGGGCAACGTCGTGCCGATGGAGATGATGAAGCGCCTTCTGAAGGCCAAGGGCCTGCACCAGGCGGTCATGTTCCACGACGTCCGATGGGGCGCCGAGCACGACGGGCGGTTCCTCTGGGTGCTGCTGAACTCGGGATCGTGCGGCGCCTACGCCTTCAACCACGACCCCGACACGCTGCGGGGCGTCCACACCTACCGCCAGCCGTCCCTCTATTTCCCGACGCCCGGCGGGACGTTCGCCGGCGAGAGTCTCCCCGGCGACATGACCTGGGCGCGCGCCTACATCCGCGGCGGGGTGCTCTGGATGGACGTGGGCAAGGGCGAGGTCGTGAAGCTCCCGCCCGCCGTGCGCGACGCCTGGTGGGAGGGCACCACGCGCCAGTGGCCGTTCATGGCGGCGGACATGGGGATCGGCCGACAGACGCTGATGGCCCACTACCTCTCGAACCACGTGGCCGTGGCCTACGGCGACGTCTTCGAGGAGATGGTCGCGCTGTCGCAGGAGCTCGGGTTCCGAGTGCGCGTCCTCCGGGACCCGCGATGACGTACCTCGGCGTCGACGTCGGCACGGGGAGCGCGCGCGCGGCCCTCTTCGACGGCGAGGGGCGCCGCCTCGGGATGGGCGTCCATCCCATCGCCACGTGGCGCCCCGAGGAGGACTTCGTCGAGCAGTCCTCGGAAGACATCTGGCGCGCCTGTGGAGAGGCCGTGCGCGCCGCGATGAGCGAGGCCGGGGCGAGGCCCGCGGAGGTCCGAGGCATCGGCTTCGACGCGACCTGCTCGCTCGTCGCCGTCGACGACGACGGGGCGCCGGTCACCGTGAGCCCCACCGGCGCGGACGCGCAGAACGTGGTCGTGTGGATGGACCACCGCGCGATCGCCCAGGCCGAGCGCATCAACGCCACGGGCCACGAGGTCCTCGAGTACGTGGGCGGAGTGATCTCACCGGAGATGCAGACGCCGAAGCTCCTCTGGCTGAAGGAGAACCTCCCCGAGACCTGGCGCCGGGCGCGGCGGTTGTTCGATCTCCCCGACTGGCTAGTCTACCGCGCCACGGGTGAGGAAGTGCGGTCGCTCTGCACGGTCGTGTGCAAGTGGACGTACCTGGGCCACGAGGAGCGCTGGGACGGGACCTTCTTCCGAGAGATCGGGCTCGGCGATCTCGCGGACGAGGGGTTCGGCCGCATCGGCGCGCGCGTCCGGCCCATGGGCGAGCGCGCGGGGACGCTCTCCGAGCGCGCCGCCCGGGAGCTCGGCCTCGCGGCCGGGATCCCGGTCGCCGTCGCGATCATCGACGCCCACGCCGGCGGCGTCGGTATGCTCGGCGCCGCCGAGGGCGAGCTCGACGCGCGCCTCGCGCTCATCGGCGGCACGTCGAGCTGCCACATGGCGGTCTCGCGCGAGCCGCGGTTCATCGGGGGCGTCTGGGGGCCGTACTTCTCGGCGATGGTGCCGGGGATGTGGCTCAACGAGGGCGGCCAGTCGGCGACGGGCGCGCTGATCGATCACGTGGTCCGGTCGCACGCCCGCGGCCCGGCGCTCGCGCGAGAGGCCGAGCAACGTGGCACGACGGTCTACGACCTCTTGAACCAGCGGCTCGACGCGCTCGCGGCCGACCGGCCCTTCCCCGCCGAGCTCACGCGCGACGTCCACGTCCTGCCCTACTTCCACGGCAACCGCAGCCCGCGCGCCGATCCCACGCTCCGCGGCGGCGTGAGCGGGCTCAAGCTCGAGGACGGCCCGGACGCGCTCGCGCTCACGTACCTGGCGACGATCCAGGCCGTCGCCCACGGCACGCGGCACATCCTCGACGCGATGAACCAGGGGGGCTACCGGATCGACACGCTCGTCGCGTGCGGCGGGGACACGAAGAACCCGGTCTTCCTCCGCGAGCACGCCGACGTGACGGGCTGTCGCATCGTGCTCCCGCGCGAGCCCGAGGCCGTGCTCCTCGGCGCCGCCGTCCTCGGCGCCGTCGCGTCGGGCGATCGGGGCGACATCCCGACCGCGATGCAGGCGATGAGCGCGCCGGCCGAGACGATCGAGCCCGCGGGCGGCGACGTGCGCGTCTTCCACGCGCGCAAGCACCGGGTCTTCCACCGCATGTACGAGGACCAGCTCGCCTACCGCCGCGCGATGACCGGAGACTGATCGGCGCGGCGCTCACCCGCCGCGGCGGCGGCGCGAGAGGAGCGCGAGCAGCACGAGCGCTGCGCCGAGGCCGGCCGACCCGCCCTCTCCCGCGGCGCTGCACCCGCCGACGAGGCGGTGCGCTTCGGGGCGGGCCGGCGATCCCGACGGGCCGACGGGCAGCGCGCCCCCATCCGGCGGCGCCACGTCGATGCCGCCGTCCGGCAGGGGCTGGCCTCCCGCGTCTCTTTCGGCGCCCCCCGCGTCCGGCGGCTCCTCCGGAGGCGCGTCCACCGTCACGCGCACCTCGGCGCGGTCACCGAAGCGCGCCGTCCCGTAGCGGTCCATGCGGAAGTAGGCCGTGTATTCCCCGGGTGCCTCCGGCGCCGTCAGCGTCATCTCGAAGGTGTGCCGGCCGTCGGGCCCGACGCTGGCGTCCCCGAGCCGCACTTGCTCGGGCGCGCCCATCCGCTCGCCTCCGTCGAAGGTGAGGAGCAGGTCCTCGGCGTCGGTCCAGGTCGTGTTGCCGGTGTTGTGCATCGTGACGCGGACCGTGAAGGCCGCTCCGGCGAGCACGTGGGTCCCCGCCGCGGGCTCGACCGAGTCGACCGTGGCTCCGTCGGTGGGCGGCGGCGTCGTCTCTTCGCAGCGCTGCGCGGGCAGCGAGCGGTAGGCTCCCTGCTCGACCCAGTAGCTGAGCGGACCGCTGCACCCCGAGACCCCCCCGAACGGGTCGTCGGCCGTGGTGCCGCCGACGCGCGGCTCGAAGTGCACGTGCGGCCCCGTCGAGTACCCGCTCGATCCGATCTGCCCGAGCACCTGCCCGCAGTGGACGCGCGCGCCGACGCTCACCGCCACGCTCCCCTGCTTCATGTGGCCGTAGTAGACGACCTTGCCGTCGTCGTGCCGCACCGCGACGTAGTTGCCGAAGCCGCCGCCGCCGCTGCACGATCCGCTGGTGCAACGGTCGAACTCCCCGTCGTGGGCGGCGGTGACCTCGCCGGGCGCCGACGCCACGATGTCGCGGCCCTCGTCCATGGCCGTGAACCGCCCGTACGGGGCGAAGTCCGTGCCGCGGTGGCCGCCGTACGTGACCGACCCGCAGCTCCAGTCCCTGACGCCCCCGTAGTCGTAGTACGCGGTGACCACCATGCAGCCGTCGCCGCAGGTCGACGGGTACCGGAGCTGCTGCGCCGCCGCGGGAACGGCCGACGCGACGAGGAGCAGCGCCGCGAAGACGAGCATCGAGCCGGGTACCCTCATCGGAGCGCCTCCCCGAGCGACACCCGCCGCTCGCCCGCGCCGTCGTGGTAGACGAGGTCGTCGCCGTCGAGGCGCATGGACTCGTGGTACGCGGGCGGCGGGACGAAGCGCGATCCGAACGGCTGCCCGGCCCGAAGCTCGGCGTTCGTGATCGGCCGCGGCTGCGGGTCGACCCCCGCGTGCCCGACGACCCACACCCCCGCGACGCCTCCGGGGGCTGCCCCCACCACGACGAGGTGCTCCGCGTCGACGAACAGGGGCCGGTCGGCGACGGCGAGCCCGACCGTCAGCCTGCGTGGGCGCGCCTCGCCCGACACGTGGAGCCACACGCCGGCATCGTCGCCGGGCCGCTTCGCGTAGGCGAGCTTCTGTCCGCTCGGATCCACCGCGAGCTCGCCGATCACGTCGTCGTCGATCGAGCGCGCCTGCGCGCCGTCGTCGATCACCAGGGTCCCGAGGAGGTCCACCCAGGCGACGGCGCCGTCGAGCAGCGCGCCCTCGACGACCTCCGTGTGCGGGAGGAGGGCCGCGCCGTCGTCACGCAGGACCGCCATCGGCACGGCCGGTCTCACGTCGGTGTCCGGCAGCGGCGTCGGCCGCTCGCCACGCACGAGCGTGAGCCCGCCGCGACGCGCGATCACGGCGGCCGTCTGCGTCCACGACGGCGCCGTCTGCCAGCGGTCGGCGGTGAGCGCCTCGGACGCGGCGCCCGCCCCGCCCTCGCGGCCACAGGCCGACAGGAGCGCAACCATCACGATGAGCCATTTCCTGTGCATCCCTGGCTGGGGCTAGAGCAAGCGGCGTTCCGCCCGGAAAGGCGAGAAACCGCCCCGAACGCGGTGCGGCTCGCGGCCCTCGGTCCGCACCCTCCGCGCCCGCCCGTCACGCCCCTGACCAGATCCCGGTCAGCTCCGCGCGAGCTTCTCGCGGACGGCGCCGGCCTCGACGGGGCGGTCGAGCGCCTCCCAGTGGGCGAGGGCGGCCTCGAGCGCAGCCCTGGCCCGGGCGTGCTCGCCGGCCGCGCGGGCGAGGTCGCCCGCGAGCTCGAACGAGCGGGCGATGTCCGCGTCGATGATCCCCGAAAGGGCCAGCTCCGCCTCGGCGCGCCCGAGGGCCTCGTCGAACGCGGCGAAGTCGCCGGTCCCGGCGAGGCACGGCAAGAGCGCCGCGTCCGCGACGCCCAGCATCGTCTCCATGCCGTGCGCCTGGAACGTCGCGCGGCTCTCTTCGACGACGGATCGGCCCTCGGCGTGTCTGCCGCTGTCGACCAGCACCATCCCGAGGTTCAGCTCCGCGTACGCGCGGTGCGGCGAGGCGACCGAGGCGAAGAGCGCGATCGACTCGCGCGTGACCGACTCGGCCAGGTCGAGGCGGGAGGAGAGTCGCAGGACGTCGGAGAGCGTGGTCAGCGCCGACGCCGCACCCCACCGATCGCCGATCCGGTCGTACGCCGCACGCGACTGCTCGAGCAAGCGCACGGCCTCGTCGAGGTCCCCGCGGCTTCGGGCCACGGTCCCGAGACCGTGCAGACATCCCGCCACGCCGGGCTCGTCTCCAGCCGCCCGGTAGTCGGCGAGCGCCGCGCGGTACCACCGCTCGGCCACGTCGATCTCCCCGCGCGGCCACGCCACCTCCGCCAGCCCTTGGCGACAACGGGCGCGGAGCCGCGGGTCCGACGTCGAGCGCGCCACGCGCTCCCCCTCGACGAGCACGGCGCGCGCGCCGTCCCCGTCTCCGCACTGGTTCAGGACCATCCCGCGGCTCATGAGCGCGGCGGCCAGGATCTCCGGGAAGCCCCAGCGGCGCGCCGCGCGCTCCGCGCGCTCGCCCCAGCGCTCCGCGTCCTCCACCCGCCCGGTACGGCGCGCGAGCTCGGCGCTCGCGACCCAGCCCTCTGCCCATCGAACGTCCATCGGCGGCAGGCCCGACGTTTGGGCAGCGCGCTCGCGCTCGGCGAGCAGAGCCCGCGCGCCGGCGGAGTCGCCCGCGTCCGCCCGCTCTTCGGCGCCGCGCTGCAGAGGATCGAGCGCGTCCACCCAGTCCTCGGCGGCGAGCAGATGCAGCCCGCGGCGCTCGGCGGCCATCCGACCGCCGTCCACGGCGAGCATACTCGCACACGTCCGGTGATGGAGGCGGAGCCGGCCCGCGGCCGCCGCGCGCGCCTCCAGCGTCTCGCACAGCATGCCGTGGGCGAACGCCCAGCGTGGCTCGCCGGGCACCGTCTGCGCCAGCCGCTCGACGAGCAGCGACTCCACGAGGTCCTCGGGGACGCGCACGCCCTGGGCCGCGCACGCCGTCCGCCACTCGTCCTCATGCACCTCCGGGCCGAGCACGGCGGCGAGCTCGAGGGCGACGCCGTCGTCGTCCGGCCTGCCCTCGAGCAGACGCTCGATGCGTTCGCGCCACGTCGCCTCGAGGTCCGCGGGCAGGTGAGGCCGCGCCCCCGGACGCAGCCGGAAGCCCTGCGGGCCCGCCTCGAGCAGCCCTCGCTGGACCCAGTCGCCGACCAGCGCGACGGCGAACAGGGGGTTGCCCGCGGTGCGTTCGGCGACGCGCACCGCCAGATCCTCGTCGAGGCCGAGCAGGCGGCTCACGAGCGCGCGCCCGTCCGCCGGCGAGAGCGGCCCGACGGCGATGCGCGAGAGGGCCCCCGCCTCGCAGAGCCGCTCGATGAGGTCCGACTCGAGCGCGCGCTGGGCGAGGGCCTCGTCGCGGGCAGTCATCAGGACGAGCACCGGAAGCGGCGCGTGCTCGTCCAGCCGGGCGAGGTACTCGGCGAAGCCGAGCGCGTCCGCGGCCCACTGCGCGTCCTCGATCCAGATCACCACCGGCCGCTCGGCGCACAGCCGCTGGATCAGGTGGCGAAAGAGGGCGTAGCGCTCGGTGGGCTTGCGGAACGCCCGGGCCTTGGGGCCTTTTGTGACGAGGCCCGCGAGCCCGACCCACGCGTCGAGGCCCTCCGCGCCCGCGCCGAGGTCCCGGACCATGCGCGCGACCGTCTCGGCGTGCCCGAGCCCCGCGCACTGAAGGTGCCGGGCCACCATGGGGCCGAGGCCGTCGGTCGGCCCGGGCAGGGGACCGTGCGTCGCCCGCATCACCGTCGCCGCGCCCACCTCGTGCGCGCGCTGGCACAGCCAATCGACGAGCCTGCTCTTGCCGGAGCCGGCGGGCCCGTGCAGGAGCACCGCCGCACCGCGACCCGCCTGCGCACAGTACCGCAGCGCCCGCCACAGTCGGTCGCGCTCGTCGTCGCGGTCCTGCAGGGGGACGGTGCGAAGCCCGTACAGACCGAGGCCGACCCCGAGCAAGCGCGGCGCGATCCGTGGCTCGGGCTTGCGCCAGTCGCACGGCATCGGCGGTCGCGGCGGGACCTTGGCCGGGGCGGTCGATGACCGGAGCGGCCGGCCGATCGGCTCCGGATCGACGACGGTCGGCGTGGCGTCGACGCGGCGGAGCCAGCCGAGCGTGGGCGGCTCGGGCGTCGCGTCGGGCTCGACCGCCTCCTCGGGCAAGACGGTCGGCTCGCCGAGGCGCACGAGCTCCCACGCGGCGTCGGCCGCGCGCCGGAACCGACGGGCCGGGTCCTTCGCGAGGAGCCCGTGCACCCACGGCTCGAACCCGTCGGGAACCGCGATGCGCGGGTGCAGCTCGGGCACCGGCCTCTTCAGGTGCGCCAGGAGCACGCGGTGCGGATCGCGGTGCGTGTACGGCGCCTCTCCGGTCGCGAGCCGGTAGGCGACGCAGCCGAGGGAGTACAGATCGGTCCAGGGGCCCTGGTCGCGGAAGTCGCCGGTCGCCTGCTCGGGCGCCATGAAGCTCGGCGTCCCCGTGCCCGCCAGGTTCGCGCCTCCCTCGCGGGGACGCGCGATGCCGAAGTCGGCGAGCTTCAGACCCGGCCGCACGTCCTCGTCCGTGCACACGAGCACGTTGCCGGGCTTGAGATCGCGGTGGACGATCCCGCGCTCGTGGGCCGCGGCGAGCGGCTCGAGCAGCGCGAGGCGGGCGTCCGAGAGCTCTACCCACGACGGCCGGCGCCCGCGCGAGAGCGTCCCGC
>JBDIVX010000003.1:0-117372 GCA_039794305.1 Candidatus Neutrinellum sp. | reverse complement strand
AGCATTCTCCAGTTGCGCATCCCTCGTTCCTCTTGGTCCAGGTCTCGACAACCCCGAACCAGCGAGGATACGAGGGGTGCGCGCCCCTTCAGCCGCCAAATTCACCCACGACTACGTCAGGAGAGCCCAAATTGCTCGCTGCGCGGGTGACCTGCAGCAGGGCGATCCGGCTGACTGGCGGCAGTGGACCGTCACAACCGATCCGTCGTCGTGTCCGGACGGCGGAATCTGGACGCGGTGGGAGTACGCGGACGCCAACTGGCCTGCGAAGGTCACATTGGAGCGTACCCGGAGCCGTGTGCAGCCCGGAGGGTTCCACGACGTCCAGTATCAATACGACTCTGGGACCGGTGAGCTGAAGCAGCGGAACGAAACAGGCTGGACACGCGACCTGAACGGCAGCGTCGTATCCGAGACGCTAGTGGAGACTTGGTCGTACGGGCCCTACGGAGTCGAGGAGTACTTCGGACCTGCCGGTGAGTACACGCAGTACGTCTACTACACGTCGGGGCCGCATACGGGGCTGCTTCAGCAGAAGCGCGTCTACGCTGCGCAGGGTGCCTTCTTGGAGACGACCTATGCCGACTACTCCCCTCTGGGGCAGCCCGAGGCTGTGTTCCATCCGTCCAGTGCGGCCACAACGTACTCGTATGAGTACGGCGGTATGCGGCTCCTCACGCGGGCGGACGAAGGGCTGACGACGACGTACGCGTACGATGCCAGCGGTCGGCTTGAGGACGTTACCGAGCCGACGGGCCGTCGAACGAACTACAGCTACGATACGCTCGGCCGTGTGCAGCACGAGCGCGTCTATGACAGCCCCGGCACTGGCTGGAACGAGCAGACCCAGTACGCGTACGACGAGGCAGGACGCACGACCTCGGTCAGCGTGCGCCGGGTCAGTTCTACCGGAACAGAGTACGGTGTCGTCGCGAGCTGGGGGGCGACCTACGACGACATGGGATTCACGACCAGCAGGCAGAACGGTTCTGTTACGGAGCAGATCACGCGAGATCCAGCAGGTACCGGCGATATCACGCGCATCGATCGCGCGGACGGCGGCTATGAGACGTTTGCCCATGATGCCTTTGGCCGGGAAACGGAGTTCGCCAAGCACTTCGGAAGCTCCAGCGGGCTCTATCTGAGCCGCTACGATCAGCCCGCGGGAACGACCGCGCCGGATGCCCGACCCACGGACGTCACGGATCCAGGCGGCATGTCACGCTCGTACGTGTACGACGACTTCGGGCGACTCGTGGAGAGTCAGGCGGTCGATTTCGGGACCCAGCGCTGGCAGTACTCCTCGGGGCGGCTTGTCGGCACCCGATGGCCGAGCGGGAAGACGACTTACTACGGGTACGACCCCATGGGTCGGCTCACGAGCATCGACAATGATGCCACCGACTGGTCTGGCGTCGGGCAGGACTACTTCTTCTTCTACGACAACGGCGATGGCGTGGTCCCCTGCAACGTTACGTACGAAACGGGCCATGTACCCTGCTACTACCGAACCGGGCGGCTCGCGCGGGTCGACTTCGAGGTTGCTCCCTCTACTCTCTGGAGCATCGAATACGACTACGCCGCAGATGGACAGGTCCAGGCGGAGCGCATGGGCGCGCGGCAGACCACGTACGAGTACGACACGGGTCGGCTCGTCCGCCTTCGCTTCCCTTCGGGCAGCGGGGATATGGTCCGATACGAATACGATGCGGCTACCGGCGACCGTTACGATGCCACCGAGGTACGCTCGGTAATCGGAGAGCTGGGAAGCCCAGGCTGGGACTACGTCGCCTGGGCCACGCACGTGGCCTACGACGCGGCCAATCGGTTCAATTCCGCTCGTCTGTCGGATAGCGGCGGAAGCTACACTTCGGCGAGCCTGTCTTACCGAACCGATGGGCAAGTTTCGCGCTGGTGGGCACTGCGCAACACCCCGACTGGAACCGAGTACGTAGTCGATCGAACCTACCAGTTCTCGTCGGACGGCATGGTCAAGAGCTACAACTCTACCGTTCCCACGGATCCTGCTCGGCGCTTCTCGTATGACGGGGCGAACCGCCTCACGTGTGCCGTGAATGACACCTCGTTGACCTCTTGCCCCACGGCCCCCGATTCGAGGCTCGTGCAGTCGTGGGAGTACGACGAAGCAGGCAATCCGCTAACGCGCTCCAACAAGGACGGGCTGACGTCCTTTGCGCCGTGGGAGAACACGTTGTGGGACGAGTACCTCCCGACCACGACGCTCTGGTACGCGTATGAGCTGGGCCCGGGCGGAGGACGGGCGTACGACATGGACCCGGGGACAGCGTACTCGCGTCGTGACTACTTCTACGACGGAATCGGCCGGCTTCGCACGATCGCGCTCGACCGACCCGGCGCGAGTCCCGGCTCCTACGAAGCCCACGAGATCACGATCATCTACGATCACTTGAGCCGTCCGGTGTACGTGACGGACCTCAACACGGTCAGCGGTGAAGAGAGGCGTGAGGAGCTGTTCTGGGATCCTCAGGACCGCCTCATCACCAGGATAACGACCCCGGACTCGACGAGTCCCGCGGACTACGTCCTGGACATGTACGCCCACGTGACCGACAGCGTCGTAGGGAGCATTCGGCTGGACTACACCGGCTCCGGCCCGTTCGAGCGCTGGTTCTACGATCTCCGCGACCCGATGGGGCTGCCTGCTGCACGGTATGAGCACTACTACGGGAGCGCGAGCACGTCCGTGGCGTGGACGGGCGAGTGGTCCCCCTTCGGCGAGCTCTTGAGCTACGCCGGCGAAGCCGAGATAGCCCCGCCCTGGCGCTTCGAGGGGCAGCTCGCGCTCAGCAACTCGGACGTTACGCAGTGGAGTGGCCCATCTCTCAGCGAAACGCGATCGCCTGTCTACATGAACCAGTGGCGTGTCTATGATCCGCGTGTGGGGCAATACGTAACAGCCGAGCCGCTGGCGATTGGGGCTGACGTGCGTACACGCGTCATGCACCCGTATGCCTACGGGAATCTTGCCCCTATGACCTTCACAGACCCGAGCGGCCTACTCCCGGCCCCCGGCACCAGCACAGAGCCGAAATCTGGCGTGTTCGTGATCGTGCCCATCCCGGTGGGTGGTGCGGCCGGAGGGGGCTCTGGCGCGGCTGCGGCAGAGCGGATGCGCCGCCTCTTCACGCTCCTTTGCGAGGCACTCGGCGTGGGAGGGGCGGTGTCGAGGTCGCGCCCAGAGGCCAAGGGTTGCCGGAGAGTGGACCCGCCGGTGGGTCGGCATGGATATCGGGATTTTCCGACAGGAACTTGTCGTTATGAGTGTGATTTTGGAGACGTGAGTTTCCCGTTGACAATCGACTGTGCCGGGAGCTGTCCTGACACTTTCGAGAACTATCCTCCTGACTACTGTCGGGAAGTGGAGGGTGGGCCGTGAGTGATGTGGGTCTCGGTGAGACGATACTGATCCAACATGCAGAAGCGAGCGGGCTCTTCGAGGTGCAGTGGAGGGAAGGAACCACTCCCGGCAAGCTCCGCGTCGGAAGCGTGACAAGGTGCACGGATGGTGCCGCACTGGCCACCGAGGTGCCGCAGACCCTGGCGGCGGTGACGCAGCGATCATCCGTCGCGCGGGCGCGCTTGGCCGTTGATCTGCTCTACGAAGTTGGACGGTTCGTGGAGGGCGAGATCATCGCTCCCCCGATAGTGTACGGGCTGACGTCATATGTGCTGCACGGGATCGACGCTGCTGTCTATGAACATGACCGGCGCTGGCTTCTTTCCGAAGTGGGCAAGTTGTTACCGGACGCATGCGGTGACCGAGACAGCCCGGCCCACCAATACGTCAAAACGGTGCTCGGGCCGAAACCTCGTTCGGCCCACCCCTCGGATTCGACAGAAGCGCCGCCCGCCGAGCCTGCCGCTGTCCGTGAACGAGCTCGAAGCCTGGATGTTGGATCCGACACTGCGCCGGATGGACGCGGACGGCTCGTGATCGGCTCGGGGCCGAACGAGCGCAGGCTCGTTCTTCCGACCGGCGCCTGGGCGGCGGCCGTGGCTGTGCTTCTTTCCCAGGCGGTTGATGCAAACGGTAGCGCTGACGGGGACGATTGAAGTCACCGCGCACGGCGCAGGCGCCGGAGGACGCAGTACGGCTTTACGTAAGCCCCCTACTGCCCAATGGGTCACAGCCGCTACCCCTGCCAAGGTTCCCATTGCCCGCATGGTGAGAGATGGACGACGTACGGCTGAGCGAGATGCACGATGCAGTAGTCGAGTGTATGAAGGTAGAGGCGCAGCGAGTTACCTTGGAGTTCTCCCACCTGCCTACATTTCAGCTTGTTGGGTCGGACAAGTATCGAGTCTGGAGCTACCGAGGTCGGCTTGTTCTGGCCAATCCAACCAAGGTGACCGTGGAGCTTTCGGGGGGCGCCATGCGGATCTCCGACGGGACCATCGTTGCCACGTCGAGCGGTCGATCAGATGAGCTCACTCCATTGCTCGATTCGACCAGTCCGATCGACGTCATGCAGATTACCTTCGATGAAGGCGGCCGCCTGATTGCCACCGGGGGAACGGCGATTGTGGAGCTTGCGGAAGGGCTCGAGCTAGACGAGACATGGGAGGGGAGCCTGCAATCATCCTGATGAGTCTTGCAGTCAGCCGTCCCGCGTGGGAGACCCGGCCTCCTGGACGGGACCACCTTGGCACAGAAGGGGACCGTTGCCGAACCGGGGCCGGTCATCTAGGTTCCGGGCCGTCGTGGCATCGGAGCGGGCACTTCGGGAGGAGCTGTGCGAGCTCGCGCGCACGCTCTACGAGCGCGGGCACAACGCGCCGCCGGACGGGAACCTCTCGGTCCGGCTGAGCGAGCGCTACCTCCTGTGCACGCCGTCGATGCGCCACAAGGGTCGGCTCGTCCCGGCCGATGTCGTGAAGGTGGCGGCGGCCGACGGGCGGCCGGTCGACTCGCGGCAGCGGGCCTCGAGCGAGCTCCGGATGCACCTGAGCATCTTCGCCCACCGGCCGGACGTGAACGCCATCATCCACGCCCACTCCCCCTCCACCGTGGGGCTGACCGTGGCGGGGGTCTCGATGGAGCGGCCGGTCGTGCCCGAGGCCATCCTGGCCCTCGGCGGGATCCCGACGGTCCCCTACGCGAGCCCCACGACGGCCGACGTGGCCGAGGGCGTGCTCCCGTTCGCGCGCCGGATGAACGCGTTCGTGCTCGAGCGGCACGGACCGGTGGTCCTCGGCGCGAGCCTGGCCGAAGCGTTCTCCCGGCTCGAGGTCGTCGAGCACACGGCTCGCATCACCGTCGCCGCGCTCTCGGCGGGGGGCGCTCAGCCGATCCCCGAGGCCGAGGCCGCGCACCTCCGGCAGATGGCGGTCCAGGCCGGGATCCTGCGCGATCCCGAGGGCACCCCGCCGTCCCTCGGCCGCGCCCCGCGCAGCCCCGCCGACGAGGACGCGCTCGTCGAGGCGCTCGCCAAGAAGGTCGTCGAGCGCCTGTCGCGGCGTGAATAGCCGCCGGGCCGGCCCGTCGCACCGCTCATGACTTTGCTCCCTCGGGGCGCGCTCGCCGCCCTGATCCTCTCCGCTTGCAACGCGGGCGCGACCGCCGGCACCGGGCCCGGCTCGGAGCCCGAGAACACCGACCCCGCCGTCGACGCCCTCGAGATCGCCGGCCACCCGGGCCTCGAAGGCTGCGCCGGCGCCGTGTCCGCGGCCGAGCTCGAGGCGTCGCTCGAGATCGCGCGCGACTTCCGCGAGAGCTGCCACGAGATGGTGGTGTGCGGTGGGCTGAACGCGTCGTTCTCCTTCGCGCTCATCCAGATCCTGGTCAACATCGCCGCGGGCGATCCCACCCAACCGAGCGGCTTCACGTACGAGGGGGACGGGTACTGGCGCGCCAACGAGACGATGGTGGTGCGGCTCTACCTGCCGCACGACACGAGCTGGGGGCGGGCCGGGGACCCGATCGCCTTCGACGTCTTCGACATCGAGAGCTACTTCACCGGGGTCAGCGTCGAGGCGAGCGCGTCGATCGACCTCACCGGCGACACGCGCACGTCCTTCGCGATCCGGTTCGAGGACTCCGGGCCCGGCGCCGAGCTGCTCGGCCTGGGACCGAACCCGACGGGGACGATCGAGCTCGACCTCGAGCAGGTGGCGGCGGCGCTCGGGCAGATCGAGATGCGCAACGACATCGTGGTCGACGACGAGCACGGAGACACGCACGTGCTCTACACCCTCCGAGGTGCCCCGACGCCCATCGGCCAGCTCGCCGACGACGGCGCCCAGGGCATGGAGCTGGTGGACGTGACCGCGGTGAACGCGGCGACGGGGCAGTCCATCGTCATCACCGACTGGGGGATGGAGTACCGCGCCGGTGTGGCGCGCACGCTCGACGGCACGATCGACTTCCGCATCGAGGGCGGCGCCATGCCGTACGAGGCCACCTTCGTGTACCCGCACCGGAGCTCGCCCGACGTCAGCCTGCGCTGCCCGTCGGAAACGTGATCCCCGCCGTGATCGCTTGAACCGCCTGCCGGCGATCCTACGGGACCGCCATGGCAGACGTGGATCGAAGGCAGCCACACCGGCGCGGTGACCGGCGACGCGGCAGAGCGCCCCTGGCCGTCGACGCCTCGCACGACATCTTGCGTACGAGCCGGCGGGCGCTCGAGTCGATCTTCGCGCCGAAGCGCGTGGCCGTGGTGGGCGCGAGCGAGCGGCCGGGGAGCGTCGGACGGACCGTGCTGTGGAACCTGGTCAGCAACCCCTTCGGAGGGACGGTCTATCCGGTCAACCCCAAGCGAGAGAGCGTGCTCGGCGTTCGGGCGTACCGCTCTGTCGGCGATCTCCCGGAGCCGGTCGACCTGGCGGTCGTGGTCACACCCGCCCCTCGCGTGCCCGACGTGATCCGGGAGTGCGTGGAGATTGGCGTCCCGGGCGCGATCGTGATCTCGGCCGGCTTCAAGGAGGCCGGCCCGGAGGGAGCGGCGCTCGAAGAGGCCACGCTCCGGGAGGCCCGGCGCGGCGGGATGCGCATCATCGGCCCGAACTGCCTCGGCGTCATGCGCCCCGTCACGGGGCTCAACGCGACGTTCGCCGGCGGCATGGCGTTGCCCGGGAAGGTGGGGTTCATCAGCCAGAGCGGCGCGCTCCTCACGGCCATCCTGGACTGGAGCCTGCGCGAGCGCCTCGGGTTCAGCGCGTTCGTGTCCATCGGCTCGATGCTGGACGTGGGGTGGGGCGATCTCATCCACTACCTGGGCGACGACCCGCACACCAGCAGCATCGTCCTGTACATGGAGACGATCGGGGACGCGCGGTCGTTCCTGTCGGCGGCGCGGGAGGTCGCGCGCCAGAAGCCCGTCATCGTCATCAAGGCGGGCCGCACGGTCGAGGCGGCCCAGGCAGCCGTCTCGCACACGGGCTCTCTGGCCGGAAGCGACGAGGTGCTCGACGCGGCCTTCCGGCGCACCGGAGTGCTGCGCGTCGACTCGATCGCCCACCTGTTTTCCATGGCCGACGTCCTCGGCAAGCAGCCGACCCCGCGCGGACGGCGGCTGACCATCCTGACGAACGCCGGCGGCCCGGGCGTGCTCGCCACCGACACCCTGGTCCGCGGCGGCGGCGAGCTCGCGACGCTGTCGGACGAGACCCGACGTGAGCTCGACCGGGTCCTGCCGCCACACTGGAGCCACGGCAACCCCATCGACGTGCTCGGCGACGCGGCGCCGGAGCGCTACGCGCAGGCCCTCGCGATCGCGGAAGCGGACGAGCACAGCGACGGGCTGCTGGTCATCCTGACCCCGCAGGACATGACCGACCCGACGCGGACGGCCGAGCACCTCGCGCCCCTCACCCGTGCGCACGGAAAGCCCGTCCTCGCGAGCTGGATGGGAGGGGCCTCGATCGCCGCCGGCGAGGAGATCCTCAACCGGGCCGGCATCCCCACCTTCCCGTATCCCGACGCCGCCGCCCAGGTCTTCAACTACCTCTGGCAGTTCTCCCACAACCTGAACGCGCTCTACGAGACGCCGGTGCCGCGAGGCGCTGCCGAGGGCGCACACGGCCGCGGTCGGGCGACCGAGATCGTCACGAAGGCACGCGCCGGCGGTCGCACCATCCTGAACGAGCTCGAGTCCAAGCAGATCCTGGACGCCTACGGGATCCCCACGGTCGAGACCCGCTTCGCGCCCGACGCCGAGGCCGCCGTCGAGCACGCCGAGTCGCTCGGCTATCCGGTGGTCGTGAAGCTCCATTCGGACCGGATCACCCACAAGACCGACGTCGGCGGCGTGAAGCTCGGGATCACGGACGCCGCGGGCGTCCGGGCCGCGTTCGAGTCCATCCGCGCCGCCGTCGCCGAGCGCGCCGAGCCCTCTGCCTTCGGCGGGGTGACGGTTCAGCCCATGGTCCCGCTCGAGGGCTACGAGCTCATCGTCGGCAGCACGACGGATGCGCAGTTCGGACCGGTGCTGCTCTTCGGCGCCGGCGGCTCGCTGGTGGAGGTCTACGCCGACCGTGCCCTCGGCCTGCCTCCGCTGAACACCACGCTCGCCCGCCGGATGATGGAGCAGACCAAGATCCACGCCGCCCTGCGCGGGGTGCGGGGACGCCGGCCGGTCGATCTGCCGGCGCTCGAGGAGCTGCTCGTGCAGTTCAGTCAGCTCGTGGTCGAGCAGAGGCTCATCGCCGAGATCGACCTGAACCCGCTCCTCGCCACGGACGAGCGGCTGATCGCGCTCGATGCGCGGGTCGTGCTCCACCCTGCCGAGGTGAGCGAGGAGGACCTGCCGCCCCTGGCGATCCGGCCCTACCCGCAGCAGTACGTGGGGGGCTGGACGCTGAGAGACGGAACCGCCGTCACGATCCGGCCGATCCGGCCCGAGGACGAGCCCGCGATGAGGCGCTTCCACGCCACGCTCTCGGAGCACAGCGTGTACCTGCGCTACGGCAACATCATGAACCTGTCCGTCCGGACGCAGCACGAGCGGCTCTCACGCATCTGCTTCACCGACTACGATCGCGAGATGGTCCTGGTTGCCGAGCGCGAGCCGGTCGACCACGAGCGGGAGCTCGTCGGGGTCGCCCGCCTCAACCGCGTCTACGGCACCTGCGACGCCGAGTTCGCCGTTCTGGTGGCGGACCAACACCAGTCGAAGGGCCTCGGCACCGAGCTGCTCCGCCGCCTGGTCGAGATCGGCGCGAGGGAGGGGCTCGAGCGGATCGTCGGCTTCGTCCTGCCCTTCAACGCGCCCATGCTGCGCACGTGCCGCAAGCTCGGCTTCGAGACCCGGACGGTCGACGAGGGGATCGAGGCCGTGAAGGAGATCGCGCCGCCGTCCGGCCTGACGGCCCCGGAGTGCCGGTGACGCTAGCGCCGCTTGGTCGGGGCCGGCGTCTCGTCGCGGACTCCGACGCGGACGCCGATGACCAGGGTGCCGCCCTCGTGGCTCTGGCCCGCGACGAAGAAGGGATCGCCGGGGGAGGCGACGACCTGAAGGAGGGGCAGGTAGTCGTTCTGGTTCGGGCGGTTGATGCTCACGCGCATGCGGTAGCGACCGTCGGGCATGACCTGCTGCAGGACGAGCTGGAGCCTGCGGCCGTTCGGTAGCTCCACCTCGACGGGCCGCCCCTCCCGCAGCTCGACGCGCGGGCGCGACAACACGCGCATCGACCGGAACGCGTTGAACGGCGGCCGGCGCAGCGCCGGGACGTTCTCGAGCGCCGGGTCGATGCGGCCCGCCTCCTCCTTGGCCAGCACCACGAGCACCTCGCCGGGCACGGCGCGGTCCTGCGCCTCCGCCCGAGGCGCGGCGCCCCCGAGGAGCGCGACCGCCAGCGCCGCGAGCGCGGATCTGGAACCCCATCTGCTCACTGCGTCACCTGCTCCGGGGCCTCGTCGTTGATCCAGACGACGGCGATCGGCTCGCCGGCGTCGCCCTCCACCTCGAAGACGGTACCGATGTTGCTGCCGAAGTCCACCTCTTCGACCTCGGACCCCTGCGGAGCCTCGAGCGTCGTCACGGCCAGCTCCCTCACCTCCACCGTGGGCTCCCCCTGCTCGGGAGTCTCGGCCACGGGCGGCTCGCTCTCGGTGGCGAGCACGAACAGCAGCACCGCGGCGGCGACCGCGAGCCCCATCCCCGCCGCGAGCCCCACCTTCCAGCCCTCCGTGCGCGCCGGGGGCTGGCGCTTCGCCTCTCCCTCGATCACCCGGAACGGCGCGTGCCTCGTCGGGGCGATCCCCGCGCGGATCTTCGCGAAGAGGTCGTCCGACGGCACGTCGCTCGCCGAGTCCTCGGCCGCGAGGGCGATGAGCGAGCGCAGCCTCTCGAGCCTCTGGAGCCCCGCGCGGGCCTCCTCCGACTCATCGATCGCCCGGCGCACCCGTTCGGCTTCGCTCTCCGGCAGCTCGCCGTCGAAGTACTGCTGGAGCTTCTCCTCTTCGAGGTGGGCCATGGTCATCACGTCATTCCTCGATCTTCAGGTCGCCGGCCAGGTACACCGCGAGGGACGCCTGCATCTTCTTTCTCGCGTGGAAGAGACGGCTCATGATGGTGCCCTTGGGCACCTCGAGGACCTTTGCCATCTCCTCGTAGCTGAGCCCCTCGACCTCCCGCAGCAGGATGACCGCGCGGTGGTACTCGGGCAGCTCCTCGAGCGCCGCCTGGATCGCCTCCGACAGCTCCTTGCGCAGCACCGTCTTGCCGGGGTTGCCGTTCAGGATGGTGGGGAGCAGCGTCCCGTCGCCCGCGACCGTGCCGTCGTCCCGGCCGACCTTGTCGTCGTAGTCCAGGTCCTTGCCCTTCTTGTTGCGGCGGACGTGGTCGATGGAGAGGTTCATGACGATGCGGTACAGCCAGGTGTAGAAGCTGGACGAGCCTTGGAAGTTGCCGATGTGCCGGTGGACCTTGATGAACGCGTCCTGGACGATGTCGAGCGCGTCCTGCCGGTTCTTGACGACCCCGAACGCCACGGCGAAGGCCCGGCGGTGGTACCGGTCGAAGAGCTCCTTGAACGCGGCCTCGTCACCATCCTGAATCCGATCGACCAGCTCCCGGTCGTCCGGGCCGGAAGCCCCTGGTTCCAAGGCGTTGGACGGCTCCTCGCCGGGATCATTCACCGGCGACTCGCGGCCTTCGTCGCTTGCCCCCGCGGCCTTCGGCGACGCTTCCGGCGAAGCCGTCTTCATGGGGCGATTTGTAGCACGAACCCTCGCAACTCCGAGGATTTCGCGCCGAGAAGCACCCGCTATTTGCGCTAACCTCCCGGGGCCCCGATGTCTCTCGAGCACCTGAACCCGCCCCAGAAGGCGGCAGTCCTGCACGAGGGCGGCCCCCTGGTCGTCTTCGCGGGGGCCGGCAGCGGCAAGACGCGGGTGATCACCCACCGGGTCGCACACCTCGTCGCGGAGCTGGGTGTCCCCCCCTTTCGGGTCCTGGCCGTCACCTTCACCAACAAGGCCGCGGGCGAGATGCGCGAGCGGCTCGGGGGGCTCCTCGGCGCGCCGGCCCGCTCCCTGTGGGTGGGCACCTTCCACGCGATCTGCGCCCGCCTGCTCCGCCGGTACGCCGAGCCGGCCCGGGTGAAGAAGGACTTCACGATCTACGACGACAGCGACCAGCAGGCGATGGTACGCCGGGTCGTCCGGGACCTCGGGCTCGACGAGCGGCGCTTCGCCGCCCGGGCGGTGGCCGCGCAGATCAACCGAGCCAAACAGGAGATCGTCCCGCCCGAGCGGTACGAGGCCGGTGACCCGTGGCGGGAGGTCGTCGGACGGATCTACGCCGAGTACGAGAAGCGCATGGACATGTGCGGCGCCCTCGACTTCGGCGACCTCATCTACCGGCTGGTCGTCGCCCTCGAGGAGGACGACGCGCTCCGGCGCGAGGTCTCCGGCCGGTTCGAGCACGTCCTCGTCGACGAGTTCCAGGACACCAACCACGCTCAGTACAGGCTCGTGCGTGCGTTGTGCGCCCAGCACCGGAACGTCTGCGTGGTCGGCGACGACGACCAGAGCATCTACCGGTGGCGTGGCGCCGACCGCCGCAACATCCTCGACTTCCGCCGGGAGTTCCCCGACGCGACGGTGGTCAAGCTCGAACAGAACTACCGATCGACCCGGCGCATCCTGCGGATCGCACACGCCGTCATCTCGCGCAACGTCGAGCGCGAGCCGAAGGAGCTCTGGACCGAGAACCGAGACGGGCCCAAGGCGCTGGTCGTTCGCAACGACGACGAGCGTGACGAGGCCCGCATGCTGGTCCGCGCGGTCGCCGAGCTCCGCGCCGAGGGCCGCGCGCTCGGAGACGTCGCCGTGTTCTACCGGACGCACGCCCAGTCGCGCGTGCTCGAAGAAGCGCTTCGCGCGGCGAACGTGTCCTACCGCGTCGTCGGCGGCATGCGGTTCTACGACCGCGCCGAGGTGAAGGACGTGCTCGCGTACCTCAGGGTCCTTCACAACCCGGGCGACGACATCAGCCTGCTCCGGATCGTGAATACGCCGCCCCGCGGGATCGGCAAGACCACCGTGGGCCGTGTGCTCGAGCACGCCGCGGGCGAGGGGATCGGCGTGTGGGAGGCGATGCGGCGCGCCGGCGAGAACCCGGCGCACGGCGCCTCGGCCAGGAAGAAGCTCGCCGAGCTGGTCGCCCTCGTCGAGGAGCTCCGGGCCGAGGTCGGCGACGGAACGGAGCTCGTGCACCTCGGCCAGGACGTGGTCGATCGGACGGGCTACCTCGACATGCTCGAGAACGAGGACACTCCCGAGTCGGACGCGCGGATCGAGAACGTCCGGGAGCTCCTCGGCTCCATGCAGCAATTCCAGACGGAGCACGAGGCGCCGACGCTCGCCGGCTTCCTCGAGCTGGTCACGCTGCAGACGAGCGCCGACGAGGCCGAGGGGCCCGGCGACGACCACCTCACGCTCATGACCGTCCACGCCGCCAAGGGGCTGGAGTTCCCGGTGGTGATCGTCACCGGGCTCGAGGAGCAGCTCTTCCCGATGCGCGGCTCGGAGCCGTACGAGGACCCGGAGGAGATGGAGGAGGAGCGTCGCCTCGCGTACGTGGCGTTCACCCGCGCCGAGGAGCGGCTCATCCTGAGCTTCGCCGCGGTGCGCATGCTCTTCGGCCAGTCACGCCTCGGGCAGCCGTCGCGGTTCCTCGCGGAGCTGCCCGAGGACGACGTCCAGTGGCTCGGCGTGCGCCCCGTGTCCGCGCCCGAGCCCGCCTACCCGCGACCCGGGTCGAGCTCGGGCGACCGCGTGCCTCCACCCACGCGCGCACCGCGCTCCGCCGGCGAGGCGTACGTCGACACGAGCGAGGGCTCGGACATCTTCGAGGAGGGCCTCCACCCCGGGATGCGCGTCCGCCACGCCCGCTTCGGAGTCGGCGTCGTCGTGTCGGTGGACCCGGGCTTGCCTCCGCGCGCGAGCGTCGCCTTCCACGAAGGCACCAAGCGCATCACGCTGAGCCACCTCGAGAAGGCCTGACGCTCTGGGGGCTACTCCGCCGCGGCCTTCTTCTTCGACTCGGACGCGGGCTTCGACTCGGACGCGGGCTTCGACTCGGACGCGGGCTTGCTCTCGCTCTTCGGCTCCGAGGCGCCGTCACCCTTCTTCTTGTCCTTCGGGGTCGACGAGTACAGGTCGGCGTACCAGCCGCCCCCCTTCAGGATGAAGTTCCCCGCCCCGACCATGCGGCGCGCCTCGGGCTTGCCGCACCCGGGACACTCCTTGATGGCGTCCTCGGTGATCCGCTGCTCGCGCTCGAACTCGTGACCGCAGGCGTCGCAGGCGTACTCGTAGGTGGGCATCCTCGGGCTCCGGAAAAGTCCGCGCCCCAAGATAAGGATGCGCCGGGACCTGTCAATCGGCGGACTGCGCGCCGGCCGTCATCCCCCGGCTTCGCGCCGCTTCAGCTCCTCGAGGGCCGCCTCGAGCTCGGCCATCTCGACCTCTTCCTCGGTGGCCTCCGCCTCGACGCGCGCCGCGACCGCCGGCGCCTCCTCCGCGGCCGGGAGGATGCCCATCTTGCGCTTGAGGTCCTCGAGGTCCGCGTCGGCGCCGGCCGTCGCCTCGAGCTGCTGGAACTTGTGCTTGAGGACGTCGCCCGTGTACTCCTCGGCGATCTCCGCGCCCGCCTCCGCCTCGGCCTCGATCTGGTCGATCTTCTGGGCCATCCGGTCGAACGTCTCGAACGCGCTCGTGTCCGAGAGACCGCTCATGGTCTCCTGGATGCTCTTCATCGCCTCGGCGCGGCGCTTGCGTGCGATGAGCACGTTCTTCTTGCGCTTCGCCTCCTCGATCTTGTTGTTCAGGGCGCGCAGGGCGGTCTTGAGCGAGTCGACCGCGACGCGTTGCTTCTCCCACTGCTCCTTGTACTGCACCGCGAGCGCGTCGTGCTCCTTCTTGCGGAGCAGCGCCTCCTTCGCGAGCGCGTCGTCGCCGGCGCGGATCGCCATCATGGCCTTCCGCTCCCACTCCTCGGCGACGCTGGCCTCGTTGTTGTGCTGCTTCTGCAGCTTCTTCTCGTCCGCGATGGCGACTGCAACCTGCTTCTTCGCCTCGACGAGCTGCGTGTTCATGTCGAGGATGACCTGATTGAGCATCTTCTCCGGGTCTTCCGCCCGGTTGATCAGGTCGTTCAGGTTGCTCTTGATGAGCTGCGCGAGCCGGCCGAAGAAACCCATGTCTCCCCCAATTCCTACGCCGCGTCCCGGAAGCTCGCCAGCGTTTCGTAGTGATTCGTCAGCGCCAGGGAGAAATCGTCGATGGTGCCCTGAAACTCACTGTAGTCGAGGTTCTCGAGGCGCAGCGCGCACGTGAGGACGATGGCGTCGTTCGCGATACCATAGGCACCGTGCACCATGTCCTCCGCGTTGAGCTCCAGCAGCTTCTCGAACAGCTCGGAGCGCCGCTCGACGGTGGCGAGCTCCAGCACCTTCACGCGGAACAGGACCAGCGGCCCGGCCATGCGCACCACGATGTTCTCGGTGCTGGCCTGGTCGTGGACGACCCACATGTCCTCCTCGACCTCCTCGTACCGGAGGCCGGACCGCATCAGATAGGATTCGATGTCTTCTCGTGTTCGCATCTCGGGGTGTGGAGGTTACAAGACGCCGCGGACCTCGCAAAGTGACCGTCCCGGGGGACCGGCGAGGGCGGGGCGAAACGCTACTTGCGTCGGTGGTTTCAGGGGCCTCGCCTCGAGGAGGCGACCCGGCCCGTTCCGGCTCAGCCCTCGTCGTCCGAGCCCGGGTTCGCGAGCTTCTGCGTCCAGAGGATCGCGTCCTTGCGCTCGCCGCCGGCCGACACGGCCTGGGCGAGCAGGCCGGTCTTGCGGAAGCCCGCCGCCGTGTATGCCGTACCGAGCTGCACGTCGTCGCTCGCCGCGAACCCGAAGGCGCTGATGATCCCGCGGTCCTTCAGCTCCGCGCATATCGCGCGGAGCCCCTCGGTGAGCGCGAGCACCTCGTTGTCGGAGGCCGGGCTGCGGAGGGTCTCGATCAGCGAGTGACCGAAGCAGTCCTGATATTCCGCCGCGATGTAGTTGGGCTTGCCGCGGCGCGTCGCGCAGTCGAAGTAGAAGCGCTCGGCGTCCCGTCCGAACGGGTCGAAGGTGTTGACGGCGGTGCCCTTCTTGACGGCCGCGTCGCGCGCCGCCTCGGCCTCCGAGGCCTCGACCTCGTGGATCGACACGCCCTTCACCTTGTCGGGGATGTCCTTGGCATTCTTCTTGGCCGCGTTGATCGTGCGCTCCGCGAGCTTCATGCCCTCGTCGGTCACCTCGACGCTCGCGGTCTTGTCGCCGATGACGCACCCGCACAGGTGACCGTCGCTCCGCTTGTAGAAGCCGGGGATCGTCCCCTCGCGGACGAACCCGACCCGGGTCCAGCTCGAGACCTCGTCCTTCTCGACGAGCGTGATGACCTTCTGCACGCCCTCGCGCTTGGCCACCGACTGGATGAACAGCCGCTTGGCCGGCAGCGCACCCGCGCGGAAGTCGATGACCCGGACGAACTTGGTCCGGTGGTTCAAGAGAAGGCAGAGGAAGGCGCTATCGCTTCGGAAATGCAGCTCTTCGACGATCGGCGGCTTCTCCGCCGCCCTTGCCTTGGTCGCCATGGAGTACTTCCATCCTCAAGAAGTGATTCGAGTTTGATACCGGCTGGCCGGCGCGGCACGATACTGTAGCTGTGATCGGGCGTCAATCACGACCTCATCCGCCGTCTGCGTTGCCGTCCGGCTCGAGCGCACGCTCGACGGCATCCCGAAACACCTCGTAGGGCTGCGCGCCCTGGACGACGCGACCGCCGATCAGGAAGGCCGGCGTCCCGAGGCCCTCGCCCGTCGCGCGGGCCGCCTCCACGTCCGCCTCGATGGCGCCACGGTGGCGGTGGTCGCGCAGCGCCTCGCGGAACCGCACCATGTCGAGCGCGCCGAGCTGCTCGGCGTACCCTTCGAGGTCGTCCGGGCTCAGCGCCCGCTGATGGTCGAACAGGAGGTCGTGGAAGGCCCAGAAGGCGTCGTTCCCACCCTGCGCGTAGACCTCCATGGCGGCCTCCGCCGCGAGCTCTGCGTGGTCGTGCATCGGCAGCGGCAGGTTGCGCCAGACGAGCCGCACCTGGCTCGGGTACTCGTCGAGCAACCGCTCGACGGTGGGCCGCACGCGGGCGCAGAACGGGCACTCGAAGTCGCTGAACACCTGGATCGTCACGACGCCGTCACGGGCTCCACGCCACGGGGCGCCCTCGGGTACCGAGATCGCGACGGGGCGTCGCTGTCCCTCGCGCCAGCTCTCGACGTCGGCCAGGCCGTCCGCGATCACCGCCTCGTACAGGTCCTGCCGGCGCGTGCCCCGTGCCAGGCGCGCCCGTGCGTCGGCGAGCCGCTCGTCGACCCGCTCGACGAAGCGCTCGAGCGGCTGAGCGCCCCGGAGCTTGACGCCGTTCACGAAGAAGGTGGGCGTGCCGGTGGCGCCGAGCCGGCGGGCCAGGGCCACGTCCCGCTCGATCACGTCGCGGTGACGCTCTTCGTCGAGGGCGCGGCGGAAACGCCGCACGTTCAGGCCGACCGCACGCGCGTACTCCTCGAGGTGCTCCCGATCGAGCTCCGAGCGGTTCTCGAACAGGAGGTCGTGCATGCGCCAGAAGGCGCGCTCGCCCCGCTGCGCGCGGGCCTCCTCGAGCGCCATCGCGGCGGGCAAGGCGTTCGAGTGGAAGGGAAGCGGGTTGTGCTTCCAGACGATGCGGAGGTCGCTTCCGTATCGCTCCCGCAGCTCGGACAGCGTGCCCTGCACGCGCTCGCAGAACGGGCACTCGACGTCGCCGAGCTCGACGATCGTCACGAGCGCCGTGCGTGGCCCGCGCGCAGGCGAGCCCTCGATGGGGACGTGGTAGACCGTGTCCTCCGGGGGCTCGCGCCGCTCGGGCCGGCGGGGCGGCTCCGGTCGGGGCGGCTCCCGCGGGGCCGCGCGTGCTCGGTCCACGGCCGCCGTTCGGCTCACGGCCGCCATCGCCGCCGCGTAGAGGTGGTGGCGCGGCACGCCGGCGTCCATCGCCGCCCGCGCGAGCGCGATCTCCTCGCGCACGACGGCGTCCACGAGCTCGAAGGGCTGCGCCCCGACGAGGACGCGCCCGTTCAGGAAGAAGGCCGGCGTCCCTCGCACGCCGGCCTGCCGGCCCATCGCCACGTCCGCGTCGACGGCGGCCTCGTACGCCCCCTCGTCGAGCGCGCGTGCGAACCGGTGCACGTCGAGGCCTGCCCCTTGCGCGTACCTCTCGAGGTCGGGCCGCTCGAGGGCGCGCTGGTTCGCGAAGATGAGGTCGTGCATCTCCCAGAACCCGGCGTCGCCCCGCTGCGCGAACGCCTCGAGCGCGGCCTCCGCGGCGTCCTCGGCGTGGCGGTGCATGGGGAGAGGGAACTGCCGGAACACCACGCGCACGTCGTCCGGGTGCGACTCGAGCAGGCGACCGAGCGTCGGGTTCAGGCGGCTGCAGAACGGGCACTCGAAGTCGCTGAACACCACGATCGTCACGAGAGGCTCGGCCGCACCCCGCGCCGGCGCCCCGTCGGCGGGCACGTGGACCCGCCGCTCGTCGGCGCCCGGCAGGCCGTCGGTCGGCCACCGTCCCGCGTACGCGGCGACCCCTCGGTCCGCCGCGAGGCCCTGTACGGCCGCTGCGGAAAACCGCGCATCGTCGAGCCGGCGCGGCAGGTCGCTCGTCGCGGTCGGGGCGGGCCGCGCGCCCGGTGGAGCGCTGCACGCGACCCACAGGGAGGCCAGGAGCATCGTGGCGACGCGCCTCATGGGCCGCAACTGTAGACGACCCTGACGACTTGTCGATGCGTCGATGCGTCTAGTGCGCGTCGGCGTCGCGGCGGCCGTGGGGCTGCCAGCGGTCGTACGGCCGCTCGCGTTCGGGCGCGCGTTCGCGTGCGTGACCGCGGAGCCGCAGGGCCCGCACGAAGAGGTACACGGCCATGGGCAGGGCGACCGCGGCCCCGGCGACGGCGACGTACAGGCTCGATCGCGCTTCGAGCTCCGCCTGCTGCAGCATCTCGGGGCGCAGGGCCACGGGCGCCGCTGCGATCTCGAGGTTCGCTGTCCACATCCCGAGCACGTACGCCGCCTGCCCGACCGCGAGCAGGAACAGCGTGGCGAACAGACCCCCGGCGCCGTACGCGATGGCCGTCTCGTACGTCGGCTGGCGAACCGTCTGGCGGATCGCGTGGACTCCCCCCCCGATCACGAAGAGCGCGGCCGCGAGCACCACGAACGTGGCCCAGGTGAGAGAGTCGACGAACGCCTGCATCGATCAGGGCGCACGCACTCGGCGTGCCAGAGCCAGGCAGTTGCATTGGGGACAGGTCCGAATGCAACTCGCATCCCACCAACGAAAAGGGCCGAGGCATGCGCCCCGGCCCTTTCCGTCTCGCTCGCTGACGCGTCAGTCTGCGAGGGCGCGGTCGATCTGGGCCTTGAAGGCCTCGAAGGGCTGCGCGCCCTGGACCAGGCGTCCGTTGATGAAGAAGCTCGGCGTGCCGATGCGTGCGCCGGCCTCCTGCACCGCGTTCATGTCCTGCTGGACGCGCGCGCGGTGCCGGTTGGTGTCGAGCGCCTGCCGGAACTGGGCCATGTTGATCCCGCCCACCTGCTGCGCGTAGCGCTCGAGGTCCTCACGCGACAGGGCGCGCTGGTTCTGGAACAGGATGTCGTGGTAGGCCCAGAACTTCGCCGCGCCGCCCTGCTGGAACACCTCCCAGGAAGCCTCGGCCGCGGGCATGGCGTTCTGGTGGAACGGCAGCGGGTAGTTGCGCCAGACGATCTTCACGCGGTTGCCATACTCGCGCTCGATCTGCTGCACGGTCGGGTTGACGCGGCCGCAGAAGGGGCACTCGAAGTCGCTGAAGATCTGGATGGTGACCGGCGCGTTGCGGCCGCCCTTGGTCGGGGCGTCGTTCGGCACCGCGATCTCGTACTGCTGGTCGGCCGGCGGCTGGGCCGGAGGCTCGGGCTGGGCGGCGGGTGCCGGCGCGTTGATCGTCTGCGGCGAGGTCGCACCGTTGCGGATGGTCTCCTCGTAGACGCGCGCGCGCGGCGTCCCGCCCTCGACCTTCGCCCGCGCCTTGCGGAGCTCCTCGTCGATGACCGCGGTGAAGGCGGGCAGCGGCTGGGCACCTCGCAGGTTGCGGCCGTTGATGAAGAAGCTGGGCGTGCCGCTCGCGCCGAGGCCACGGGCGAGCGCCTGCTGCTGCTGGATCGCCTCCTGGTGCTCGTTGTTGTCGAGCGCGGCGCGGAACTGCGCCATGTTGATCCCGCCGAGCTCCTGCGCCCACTGCTCGAGGTTCTCGCGGGTGAGCGCGCGCTGGTTCTCGAAGAGCTTGGCGTGGTAGCGCCAGAACTTCGCGTTCCCGCCCTGCTGGTACACCTCGAGCGCCGCCTGGTGCGCCGGCATGGCGTTCTGGTGGAAGGGCAGCGGGTTGTTCATCCACACCACGCGCACGTCGTTTCCGTAGCGCTCGACGATCTGGTCGATGGTCGGCTCGACGCGGCTGCAGAAGGGGCACTCGTAGTCGCTGAACTCGACGATCGTGACGAGCGCGTCCGCCGGGCCCTTCGACGGCTCGTTGCCCACGGGGACGCGGTAGACGGCGTTCGGATCCGGCTGCGGCCGAGCCTGCTCCTGCGCCGCGGCGGCCGGCTGCGCGTCGTCGCCTCCCCGCTCGCGCGCGGCGCGCATGAACGAGGCGTAGACGGCGCGACGATCCACTCCGGCCGCGAGCATCTGCTCGGCGCGCTGGATCTCGTCGTCGATGATGGTCTTGAACTGCTCGAAGGGCTGCGCGCCGGCGATGCGGCGGCCGTTGATGAAGAAGTGCGGCGTCCCGCGCGCGCCCACCTCGTTGGCGAGCGTCTGGTCCGCCTCGATCTTCGACGCGTGCTCGTTGTTGTCGAGCGCGGCCTTGAACTGGTCCATGTTCAGGCCGAGCTGCTGGGCGTACCGCTCGAGATCGGCGCGCTGGAGGGCGCGCTGGTTCTCGAAGAGGATCCCGTGCATCCGCCAGAACTTCTCGCTCCCGCCCTGGTCGAAGGCCTCCATCGCGGCCTGGTGGGCGGCCGGGGCGTTGCGGTGCATCGGCAGCGGGTTGTTCCGCCACACGACGCGCACCTTGCCCTCGTACTCGTCCATGATTTGCGTGATCGTCGGCTCCACGCGCGTGCAGAACGGGCACTCGAAGTCGCTCCACTCGACGATGGTGACGAGCGCGTCGGCGGGGCCCTTCACGGGCTGGTCCTCGGTGACCGGGACGTTGAACCGCTCGACGTCGCCGGCTGCCGTCGCGCCTCGGGCGTCGCCTTCGGCCGAGCCGACCTCGGCGACTTCTTCTTCCTCCCCGGCGGACCCGCCGCCGGTCGCGGTCAGCTGCCCGATGAGGAGACCGCCCACGAATGCGATCAGGATCGAAATGATTGCAGAACCCTTACTCATACCAACTCACCTCGATGCACCGGCGCGGACACGCCCCGGCGCATGGTTGAAAACCACGGATCGAAAGGACCAGGAATGCTCGGAGACGACGTCACCCGGCCGGAGCCGGGCACGCCGTCACGCGCGAGGTGGCCTCTCGACCCGATGACGGACGCCACGCGACGGGCCCGTCGGATCGGAAACGAACTGCACTTCGGTCGCGGCGGGTGCCGCGACGTCGTCGGGATCGGGCCCGCCGGACTTCTGCGGTCCGCGGAGCCAGTCGGTCTGGGGCTGCTCGTCGTTGCGCACGGGGGCGCAGCGAGGGTCGTCGGCGCTCGCGCACCACAGCACGACACCCTCGTCCCGGGCCTCGCGCTGCGTCCCGACCTTCGCGGTCGCCTCCACGAGATCGAGCGACTCGACGAACGCCGGCTCGCTGACGACCATGCACACGCGCCCCTGCGCCAGCGCCGAAGCCGGCACCAACAGCGAGCCCAACAGGGCAGCCGCCACGATCGAGGGGGAGCGCATGCGGATCCGGCTGGCCAGTCTACTCGTGAACCCACCGGCGGCAACCCCCCCGCATCCTGGGAGCCGCGTCGTGCCGCCGCTCGGCCCCCTTCCGTGATTCCACGCACTTGCAGCGTTCGCGAGACGCCGAAGGCGTGCTCGCGACGTCTGCAGACAATGGGCCCCGCGCCCCGAAGGGGCGTGGGGTGCAGAATCGCGAGACGCCGAAGGCGTGCTCGCGACGTCTGCAGACAATGGGCCCCGCGCCCCGAAGGGGCGTGGGGTGCAGAATCGCGAGACGCCGAAGGCGTGCTCGCGACGTCTGCAGAAAATTAGGACAGCGGGGGGCGGAGCGCGGCTGGCTTCGCGTGCGGGAACGGGGTGGTGGAGAGGACGGTTGGCCAGTCGAGGCTGCCCCGCCCCCCGCGATCTCAACCGGCATAACGCCAGGGCGCCGCCCCTATTCCCGGGACGTTCGGCGAAACGCCGAGCCCAGCAGATCCCTCAGGCCCTCGCTCGAGAGCGCGCGCTCGACGAAGGGCCGCTGCGCCGCGAGGATCTTCCGTCCCGCCGTCTCACCATCGAAGAACGCCGCGCGATCGATCTCGGGGAACGTCCGAAAACGCCCCGACCGCGGCGGCCACTCGTGCTCGAACGTGTTGCTCTCGACCGCGGCGGGATCCGCGTCGCCCGCGAACGCCCACGCGTGCACCACCTTGCCGCTCCTCTGCCGCACCTCGCCGAGCGGCACGAACCGTGTCGCTTCGACCCGGAACCCCGTCTCCTCCTCGAACTCGCGGCGGGCCGCCGCCAGGAGGTCCTCGTCCGTGTCGACGAGCCCCTTCGGGATGGTCCACGCGCCGTCGTCCCTCTTCGCGAAGAACGGGCCGCCGGGGTGCACGAGGAGCACCTCGGGGCCGCCCTCGCCCATGCGGCACATGAGCAGGCCCGCGCTCGTCTCCTTCCTACCCATCGGATCCCCAGTATGCTCCCGTGCGCCGTGCAGGCCATCGTCGACTCCCTCGCCCGGGATCTCGGGCGACCCGTCCCACCCGATGCCCGCGACCGGCTGGTCGCGTTCGCCGAGCTCGTGCGGACGTGGAACGCCCGCATGAACCTCACCGCCGCCCGCACGCCGGAGGCGCTCGGGGAGGTGCTGTTCGCGGACGCGCTCGTGCTCGCGGACCGTTCGCTCGTGCCGGATGGCGCGCGCTTCGTGGACGTGGGGACGGGCGCCGGCGCACCCGCCGTCCCGCTCCTGCTCCTCAGGCCCGACCTCACCGGCGTCCTCGTCGAGCCGTTGCGCAAGCGCGTCGCGTTCCTCCGGACGGCCGTCGGCGGCCTCGACCTCGCGGCGCGCGCGCGTGTCGCCGAGGCGAAGGTGGACCCCGCGCGGCCCACCGTCCCGGGCGGCCCGTTCGACGTTGCGCTCTCTCGCGCGACGCTCGCACCCGACGAGTGGCTCCGCGTCGGGCTCGCGCTCGCCCCGCGGGTCCTGGTGCTCACGGCCCAGGACCCCCCATCGGCGCCCCCGGGAGCCGCGCGGGAGCCCTCGATCGAGTACCGGCTTCCGTCGAGCGGGGCTCCGAGGCGGATCACGGGGTTCTCTCGGCAGCACCGCTGAGCCGGCTCGTGGACCAGCCACCCGTCGCGCCATTTCCACCGGCCGCTCGGGCCGTGCTTGGTGGGTAATTCGACGGATCCATGGCGCGACGGGCGGGCATGCTCCATGCTTTGGCTTCGGGGGGACCGTGATGGGGGAACAGGCGAGGCCTCGGGTGCTCGTCGTGGACGACGACCGGCTCGTCCGGTGGTCGCTGCACGCGCACCTCGAGCATGCAGGCTACGTCGTGCGTGATGTGGCGGACACGCGACAGGCGTGCGCCGAGCTCGACCGCGGCGTGGACCTCGTGCTGCTCGGCTCGGCCGTGGAGGACGGTCGGGGGCTCGAGCTGCTCGGTGAGACGCGCCGGCGCGAGCCGGACGTGCCGGTCGTCGTGCTCACCGAGTCGCCGAACGTCGCGATGGCGGTCGAGGCGATGCGTCTCGGTGCGTTCCACTGCATCCCCAAGTCGCTCGAGATGCGCGACCTGTTGGTGGTCGTGTCCGAGGCGCTCGCCGCGCGCGACGCGACGCGCTTGTCCGCGGCCGAGCACGGCGCCGACGCGCTGTCGGAGCTCGTCGGCGAGTCGGCTGCGGCGGTGCAGCTCCGGGAGCTCCTGCGCCGCGTCGCACGCAGCCCCGCGAGCACCGTCCTGCTCACGGGTGAGAGCGGCACGGGGAAGGACCTCGCCGCGCGTTGCATCCACCGACTGAGCGTCCGCGCCGAGGAGCCCTTCGTTCACCTGATGTGCACGGCGCTCCCGTCCGATCTGATCGAGAGCGAGCTCTTCGGGCACGAGCGCGGAGCCTTCACCGATGCGGTGGCCCGGAAGCAGGGTTTGCTCGAGAGCGCCGACCGGGGGACGGCCTTCCTCGACGAGGTGGGGGACCTCGATCTGCGCGTGCAGGCGAAGCTGCTCCGGTTCCTCGAATCGCGGACCTTCCGCCGCGTGGGCGGCATGACCGATCGGGTCGCCGACGTACGGGTCGTCGCGGCCACGAACGTCGACCTCGATCAGGCGGTGGTCGCGGGCAGGTTCCGCCAGGACCTGTACTACCGCCTGGCCGTGCTCACCGTCGAGCTGCCGCCGCTGCGCGCCCGCCTGGAGGACGTCCCGATCCTGGTCGAGCACTTCCTGCGCCGCTTCCGCGCGAGGCTCGGTACGCGAGCGAGGAGCGTCAGCGACGAGTCGCTGCGGCGGTTCGCCTCGCACGGCTGGCCCGGCAACGTCCGCGAGCTCGAGAACCTCCTGTTGCGTGCGGCCATCGTCGGCGATCGGGAGGTCCTCGACGTCTCGGACTTCCCCCGGCTCGCGGGCACGCGCGGCGCCGCGGGGTCGTTTGCGCTCCCGCCGGGTGGCGTCGCCCTCGACGCCCTCGAGCAGAGCCTCCTCCGGCAGGCGCTCGAGCGGACGGGGGGCAACCGGACGCGTGCGGCCCGCCTGCTCGGCATCACCCGCAACCAGATCCGCTACCGCATCGAAAAGTTCGGGCTCGCCGACGACGAAGTGAACGAGGCGCGATGAGCGAGCACTACGATCGGGACTCGGGGATCTTCAGGGGCGTCCGGCTCCCGGACCCGACCGAGATCCTCTCGATGATCTCGCACGACATGCGTGCGCCGCTGATGGCGGTGCTCGGCGCCGTCGATCTCCTGGAGTCCGGCGAGACGGGCCCGCTCAATCCCCACCAGCGCCACCTGATCGAGCTCGTCCGCCGGAGCGGCGAGCGCCTGCGCTTGCTCGCGAGCGAGCTGTCGGAGCTCGGCGCCGCCGGTCGGGGCAGCCTCGAGCTCGACATGCGAGAAGAAGACCTCTCGAAGGTCCTCCTCCTGGTGCTCGAGGAGGTGCGGGTCACGACCGAAGGCCGTCACAAGAAGATCGAGGTCGAGCCGATGCCCGAAGTCCGCGCGCGCGTGGACGCGCCCCGCATCGGCCGCGCCTTCAGCAACGTCCTCGGCAACGCGCTGAAGCACGCCTGCAGCACCGTGTGGGTCGAGATGCGCGCCGACGGCGAGGGGCACGCCGCGATCATCGTGGACGACGACGGTCCGGGGCTGACCGAGACCCTGCGACCCCTGGTGTTCGATCCCTTCGTCCGCAGGGGTGAGGGCGGGATGGGCCTGGGGCTCGCCATCGTCCGCGAGATCGTCCGCGCGCACGGCGGCCGTGTCTCGGCGTCGAACCGCCCGGAGGGCGGGGCGCGCTTCGAGCTTCGCATCCCGATCCTCGCTCCGTAACGGTCCCGAGCCGGGCCGGGCGCGCTACCCTCCGTGCGCGTGGTGCGCCGACCGGGGGTACTAGTAATCTTCGCGACGCCGGTGGCGCGAGGGGCGCCCGCGGCCCTGGCGGGCCGGGATGATCTGGATCCGCCGGCCGAGGCCGTGACCGTCCGACTTCGTCGTCACGCCCGGGAACTTCGCGAGCGAGAGGTGGATGACGCGGCGGTCGCGCGCGCTCATCGGCTCGAGCGTGATGACCTTGCCCTGCTGCACGGCCTTCTTCGCCTGGCGCCGCGCCATGGAGACGAGGCCCTTGTCGTGCCGCTCGCGGTAGTCGCCCGAGTCGACGATGACGTGCCGGCGGCCGTCCGGGAAGCGGTTGACGATCTTGTTCACGAGGAACTGGAGCGCGTCGAGCGTCTGGCCTTTGCGCCCGATCGCTCGGCCCGCGTCCGGTCCGTCCACATCGAGCACGATCTTCTCTTCGTCCTCGCGCACCGTCACCTCGGTGTCGAGGTCCATGCGGGCGAGGATGCCGTCGAGGATGTCCGCCGCCTGCTCGGCCTTGCCGTCGCCCGGGGCGCCCGGCTTGCCGGCGCTCTCGGCGCGATCCTCGTCGTCGTAGCCGGCGTCCTCCGCCACGAACAGGGCGCCATCCCTCAAGGGCTTGTCATCATCGGGCACGTCGGGTCCTCCGCTTCGCGGCCTTGCGCGACTTCGTCTGCTTGGGCCGCCTCACGCTGACGACGCTGCCGGAGCGGGACTCCTCCTCGCTCTCGGCCGAGTCGCCCTCGGTGTCACCTTGGTCCTCACCGCCCGCTCCGGGCGCGCCGTCCGCCTCCGGCTTCTTCTCGAGCTCCTTCTGGCGTCTCTCGAGGCTCCGGTGGATCCACTGCTGCTGGCTGATCCCGAGCACGCTGTTCGTGACCATGTACAGGCACAGGCCCGCCGGCAGGAACAGCAGGAACGACGTGATCATGATGGGCATGAAGTACATCATGATCTTCGCCTGGGTCGCGTCCATCGCGGTCGGCGTGATCTTCTGCTGCACGAACATCAGCGCCCCGACGGTGATGGGCAGCACGAAGTAGGGATCGGGTGCGGACAGGTCCGTGTACCAGAGCGCGAAGTTCGCGTGGTACAGCTCGGTGTTGGTCGACAGGCTCGCGTAGAACGCGAACCAGATCGGCATCTGGAGCACCATCGGCAAGCACCCGCCCAGCGGGCTGATCTTGTGCTTCCGGTAGAGCTCCATGATGGCGGCCCCCTTCTTCTGGGGGTCGTCCTTGTAGAGCTGGTTGACACGGTCCATCTCGGGCTTGAGGACCCGCATCCGCGCCATCGACTGGAAGCTCTTCCACGTGAGCGGGAAGAGCGCGATGCGTACGAGGACCGTCATCAGGATGATGGCCAGCCCCCAGTTGCCGACGAACCCCTGGATGAGACCGAGGAGCGCCACCAGCCACTCGGCCACGGCCGAGAACCAGCCGCGGTCGACGACGACCGATAGCCCGTGCCCCGCGGCGGCGAGCGCCTCGGTGTCCTTGGGCCCGAGGTAGGCGAGGGCCCTCACCGCGTAGGTCTCGCCCGCCGCGACCGACGCGCGCGGGTAGACCAGCGTCGTCTCGAACAGGCTCCCGTGCGGGTCTTCTTCGGAGCCCCCGCGGTCGGACGAGCGGAGGGTGCAGCGCTCCGCCGGCTCGCCCTCCACGGCTACGACGTTCGCGAAGTACTGGTTCTCGATGCCGGCGAGCTTCACGCCGGGTCCGAAGCCGCGGCCGGCGAGCGCGTCTTCGCGGTCGACGCGCTCGACCTCGTCGTTCCACACGCAGATGCCGTGGCTGATCGCCGGAGAGCGCGACGCGAAGAAGCCGCCCTCCTCGTCCTCCCGCTCGACGTAGTGGTACGTCTTGAGCCGCACGCGCACCGGCCGCTCGGCGCGGCTCGTGTTGGTCACCCGGACCGTCGACCAGAGCTCGTACTGGCCGTCTCCCGCCTCGTACTCCCGCTCGACGCGGAAGCCGTTGCCCTCCCACGTGAAGCGGACGGCGCCCTCACCGTCCCGCTCGATCTCCCACACCGCGTCGTCGGGGATTCCGACCCCGCCGAGCTCCGCCCGCAGCGGGTAGTAGGGCGGCTTGTCGGTCGTGACCATCTGCTTCGGGGTCCCGTCCTCCTCCGCCCACTGTTCGGTGGTGAGCTCGAGGCTCGTGAGCCCCGTGTTCAGGTTGCTCGCCGTCGCCTGGAAGCCGTTCCCCTCGAGCGTCACGGTCTCTTGCCGTGAGAGGAGCTGCCGGTTGTCGGTGGTCTCGGCGCCCTGCGCGCTCTCGCCCGCACCCTCACGGGGCCCCTGCGCTCGCTGCGCCGGGCGTGCGGGCTCCTCGCCGCCCTCGGGCGCCGTCATCGCCGCGTAGGCCATGTAGCCGCCGGCGAAGAGCACGCTCACCACCAGCAGCAGGATGAGCTGTCGCCTATCGGGTCCCTGCGACTCCATCGGTCAGCTCCGGCGGAGGGTCGTACCCACCCGGGTGGAAGGGGTGGCATCGGCAGATGCGCTTGGCGCCGAGCCAACTGCCTCTCAAAGCCCCGAAGCGCTCGATGCACGTGGCCGTGTACCGGGAGCACGACGGCTCGAACCTGCACACGCGGCCGATGATCGGCGACAGCGTCCACCAGTAGATGCGGATGAGGAAGAGCAGCACGCGCTTCATCGTGCCGCCTTCCGTTGCATCGGACGTGCCGCCTCGGTCATCTCACCGAGGACCTCCCCGTAGCCGAGCTCGGGCGCACCGCGCTTCGCGATCACCACCACGTCGCAGCGCGCCGGGAACAGATCCCGGTTGCGTCGGAAGACTTCGCGCACGACGCGTTTGACGCGGTTACGGCCCACGGCGGAGGAGCTGACCTTCTTGGTGACGGTGACCCCGAGCCGGGTGCGCTCTTGGCCGGGCTTCGGGAGGACGAGGACGAGGAAGTGAGGGGTGTGCACGCGGCTGCCACGCGACTGGACCGCCCGATACTCGGACCGTCTGCGGACGCGATCCTCGGGCCGGAACGTCTCGACGGGCATGGTCCCCGGGGCGGGACCGCCTACTTCTTGTAGACGCTGACGGCGAGACGAGCGCGCCCCTTGCGGCGGCGGCGGGCGAGGACCTTCTGCCCGTTCTTCGTCTTCATCCGAGCCCGGAAGCCATGCGTACGCAGGCGTCGCGTTCGGTGGGGCTGGTACGTGCGCTTCACGGCGAATCCTCCTGATGAGGCAGAGGCTGTAAGGGGCGGGGAACAAAGCACGCCCCCCCGAGGCTGTCAAGCGCGCCGCGGTCCGCGTCCGAGGGCGCCGGATCGGGGCCCGCCACGACCCGGACGCCCCGGGCGAGGCGGACCTCCGGCGGCGGAGGCTCGCGGCAGGGCGCCCCGGCGCCGCCGAGCACCACGAGCAAGGTCGATAGAGCGATCTCGGTCATCTCGGTCCCTCCAGCGTCAGCATCCCCGCGTCGAGGAAGCTGAAGTAGCCCTCCTGTCCGAGGATCACGTGGTCGAGCACCCGCACGCCGAGCAGCTCGCCCGCCCGGACCAGCCGCTCGGTCAGCGCCACGTCCTCCGGGCTCGGCTGCGGCTCGCCGCTCGGGTGGTTGTGCACGAAGATCACACCGGCCGCGGCCTCCCGCACGAGCGCGCGGAACACGTCCGACGGCGCCACCGGGCACGCCGTCAGCCCCCCCACCGCCACGCGGATCTCGCCGATCGCGCGGTTCTTCGCGTCGAGTGGGATGGCGATGAAGTGCTCGGCGCACGCCCGCCCGAGCCGGGGTCGGAGCGCCGCGTCGACGTCCCTGCTCGACGCGATCCGCGCCCCGCGCGAGAGCGGCCGCTCGACCACGCGCCGGCCGAGCTCGAGGGCGGCGAGGATCCGGCTCGCCTTCGTCGGCCCCACGCCGGGCAGCGAGGCGAGCGCTCCGATCCCCATCCGCTCGAGGCCCGCGAGCCCGCCGGCGGCCTCGAGGAGCCGCGCCGAGAGCACGCTCACCGGCTCGCCCGCGGCGCCGGTCCCGAGCAGCACCGCCACGAGCTCCGCCTCGGCGAGCGCCTCGGCCCCCATCCGCGCCATCCTCTCCCTCGGTCCTTCCCGCGCCATGCCAACCCCCCGGAGCAAGCGCCGGACCAGAGCTCGACCACGTGGTTTCGGCGGCTTGTCGCGTCGCGGGTGGCGAGATCGCCGCCACTCCGCCGGCGGCCGCCACCCCCGGTCGTGCTACACACGCCCCGTGCGCACCAAGCGCCTAGCCATCGTGCTGTCCATGTGGGCGGCCGCCATCGCCGTGATGGTGTTCCTCCTGATGGCGCAGCCGCCGGCCGAGCCGGCGCCCCGGAGGCGCCCGGACGAGGGCGCGCCGGTGCGGGTCGCCGGCCGCGACGAGGCGCCTCCCGAGAAGCGCGCGCACCTGCCCGTCCGCCCGCCCGAGGAGGGGCCGCCGGCCACCTACCGGCTCGACCGACGCCACACCGGGCGCAGCCCGTACACGGGTCCGCGCTCGGCGGAGCTCCGGTGGACCTTCGAGACCGAGGGCCGCATCACGGCGCAGCCCGTGGTGGACGCGGAGGGCAACCTGTACGTCGGCTCCCACGACGGCCACCTGTACGCCCTCGACCGCCACGGCACCGAGCGCTGGAAGCGGTTCCTCGGAGACCGCATCTACAGCACGGCGCTGCTCGCCGACGGCCGCCTCTACGTTGGCTCGGACGCCGACACCGTGTGGGCCCTGCGCGCGAGCGACGGGGAGGTGGAGTGGCGGCTCGGCACCGAGGGCGACGCGGACAGCGGCGTCGTGGGCGCGCCCGACGGGACGCTCCACTTCTGTGCCGGCAACCACCTCTACGCGGTCGCCCCCGACGGGACGGTCGCGTGGCGCTTCGAGGCGCGCTCGAAGATCTACTCCACCCCCGCGGTCGACGACGACGGCACGATCTACGTCGGCTCGCAGGACGACCACGTGTACGCGGTCGCGCCGGACGGCCGCATGCGCTGGTCCTACCGGACGCGCGACGACGTCGACGGCAGCCCGGTGCTCGGCGACGACGGCACCGTCTACGTCGGCTCCGACGACCAGCACGTCTACGCCCTGACGCGCGACGGCGAGCTACGCTGGTCGACGCCCCTCGAGGGCTACGTGCGGGCGCCGCTCGGCCTCGGGACCGACGGCTCGGTGCTCGCGGGCGTGTACGGGCCGCGCCCGCGGCTGGTGAGCCTCGACGCGGCCACCGGCGAGGTCCGGTGGTTCTTCCCCGTCACCGTGGCCGACTCGAGCGAGATCGGCGTGCACTCCGGCCCGCTCGTGGATCGGGAGGGGCAGATCTACTTCGGAGCCCACGACGACTACCTCTACGCGCTGGCTCCGAACGGCGAATTGCGCTGGATCTTCGAGGCCGCCGCCGACGTCGACGGCCTCGCGGCGCTCGCCCCGGACGGCACCCTCTACGTCGGCTCGGACGACGGGCGGCTCTACGCGCTCCACACGCCGTGATCGTTTCTCTTGTTGTCCCGGCCCACCCCACCTCTATAATTGCCTCTCGATGCCCCGTCTCCTCGCGCGCTCCCTGATCGCGGCGTCGCTCGCGCTCGCCGGCTGCACCGCCGCCGGGGGCGCGGACGACGCGGGGGCGGCCGCCGTTGCGGCGCGCGCCGGCTCGTTCGGCGTGGTCCGCATCGAGCGCGAGACGGAGGCCGAGCCGGAGCTCTCGACGCCTCGCGCCGTCCTGAGCGCCGCCTTCGCGCGGTACCGCGACGTCGACGGGCGCGCGGTCCTCGGCCTGCTCGGGGGCCGCGCCGCCGAGGTCGAGACGTGCCGGGTGTCGGGCGCCGACGAGGGTGCCTTCGCGTCGCCCGACGCCGAGGTCGAGCTGCTCGACCTCGGTGACGTGGAGGTGCGTGTGGCCGGGACGCGCACTCGGATGCCCTCGCGCACGTTCCCGGACCTCGCCGGGATGGTCGGCGGCGTCTTCTACGGCGAGGACGCAACCCTCGGAGCGGCGCGCGCCGACGTGGACGAGTACGTCGTCGCCGCGGCGGGCCGCGAGCTGCCGGGGTTCGAGGTGGTGGCGGTCGCCCCGCCGGGCTTCGCGGAGCTCGAGATCGACCGGGTCCCGGCGGGAGAGCGCGCCGTGGTGGACCGGTCGCTCGGCATCGAGCTCGAGTGGGACGCGGGCGATCCGCGCGACCGGGTAGAGATCGATCTGATCGCCGGCGGGCAGGTGATCGAGTGTGTCGCGCGGGACGACGGCGCGTTCCGCGTGGACGCGTCGATGCTCGGCTGGCTCGGGGCCGACGAAGACGGCCGCGCGCTCGTGCGCCGTGTCCGCACCCAGCCCTTCGACGCGTCCGGCCTCGACGTCGCGTGGGTCGCGGTCGCCGCCTCCCACTCGTTCGCCATCGACGTGCGGTAGGGTTCGTACATACCACCCACCCACCCCCTCCCGGGCTCGCTTCGCTCGCAGGCTACTTCTTCTTGGCGCCGAAGAGCTTGCCGAGGAGGCCGCCGTTGTCGCTCGGCGGCGGCTTGCTGGCCCGCTTGCCCGGCGGCTTGCTGAGGCCGCGCATCTCCGCGAGGCGCACCTCGCGCGCGGCCTCGATGTTCTTCGGGTCGAGCTGGGCGCACTTGCGGAAGTGGTCGAGGGCCATGTGCGCCTTGTTCTGTCCCTTGAGCGCCACGGCCTTGTAGAAGTGCGCCTTGGCGTTGCGCTCGTTGAGCGCGAGCGCCCGGTCGAGCGCCTGGTGGATGCGGTCGTACGGCGCGCTCTTGCCGGCCGACATCTGCAACAGGACCCAGCCCTCCATCGCGTGGGCATCCGAGTCCTCCGGGTTGAGCTCGAGCGCCTCACGGAGGATGCGAAGCGCCTCGACCCACTCGCGGCGGCGGACGAGGACCTCGACCTTCTGGACCGCCATCGCGGCGGTGACGATCGCGTTCAGCTTGCGGTCGGCCTCGGGCGTCCCGCCTCCCGCCTGGACGCTCTTCAGGTACTCGCCGCGCGTCGTCTCGTCACTCAGCGTGTCGCGCGCCTGCGTGGCGTAGTGGAAGATCCGGTCCACCCACGGGCGGAGCGGCGCGAGCTCGGCCGGCAGCCGGTCCGGGTGCCACTTCTTGGCGAGCGCGAAGTACGCGTCCCGCACCTGCTGAGAGCCCGCGTCCCGCGCGACGCCGAGCATCTGGTAGTAGTTCATCGTTTCGAGCGTCCGCGAGCGCCGCGCGATCTCGTTCCAGAGGTCCGCGTGCCCGGCCGCGAGACCGGGGGGCGGCTCCGGCGGCCCCTCCGGCTGGGACGCCGCCGGCTTCGCCGACACCGGCGGCATCGACGCGGCATGCTCCGGCGGGATCTCGGAGAAGTCGTCGCCGGGGTCCTGCGGAGGCTCCGCGGCGGGCGCCGCCGCGGGCTCGGGAGCGGGATGGGGCTCCGGCTCGGGGGCGGGCCGATCGACCGAGGCACGCCTCTGCGCGCCGGACTGGCTCAGGCGCTGCGCGTTGCGGCTCGCGCTCGACCGCCTGCGCTCGCCGCTCCACGGCTCGACGCTCCCGGTGATCGCGAGCAGGTACAAGAGCCGCCTCGCCATCCGCTGGTTGCCCCAGGCGGCGCACAGCCCCTCTGCCGTGTCGGGATCGGCGCGGACGAGCTCGACGAAGGCCCTCTCCTTGTCGTCGAGCCCGTACCGGTCGAGCGCGACCCGAGGCGTCAGGCGCAGCCTGGCGTCGCCGAGCCGCCCGAGCACCGCGTCGACGGCGTCTTCCCGCGCCGCCCCACGCAAGGACGCCGTGATGAGCGCGACGGGATCGATCTCGCCGGCGAGGACGCCTTCCCCCGAGCCGACCAGGTCGATCTCGTAGAACGCGTAGGGGCTGTCGGTGCGCGTGAACAGCGGCAACAGGCCCCGGTCGAGCGCGGACGCGGGCGACAGGAGCCGCCCGCCGACGATCGTCCCGTTCCGGAACAGGATCCGGTCCTGCCCCTTGCCGGCGCCGCCCTCCGGCCAGACGGCGAGCGTCCCCGAGAGCTGCTGCTGGTGCACGTAGAGCAGCACGTGCGCGAACGGCCGGCTCGCGAGCGTACCCTCCGCCGTCGGAGCCGGAAGCCCTGCGCCACTCATGCGGCGGATGGTCGCACAGCGCCGAACGGCGACCAAGGGTGGGCACGTGGTATAGGGCGTCCGTGCAGGCTCGAAGCGGTATCGGGGTCGTGGTCAACCCGTACGCCCGGCGGCACCGCGGCGACCCCGCCGTGGCGCGCCGGCTCGCCGCCATCTTGGGGGACCGCGGCGTGGTCGTGGCGCCGCGGGGGTGGGAGAGCCTCCTGCGCGTCGCCGAGGACTTCCGCCGCATGGGCGTGGACGTGGTCGCGACCGGGGGAGGGGACGGGACCACCGGGTACACGCTGAGCGCTTTCCATCGCGTCTACGGCGACGAGCCGCTGCCCGCCATGGCGATGCTGCGCGGCGGCACGATGAACACCATCGCCAACGCGATCGGCATGCCGAGGCTCGATCCGCCTCGGCTCCTCGAGCGGCTGGTCGCGCGGCGCGACCGGGACGAGCCCTTCGAGTCCGTACGGCGCGTGGCCATGCAGGTCGGCGATCGCGCCGGGTTCCTCTTCGGGACGGGGCTGAGCCACGGCTTCCTCGAGGAGTACTACTCGCGCGGAAACCCGCCGACCCCGGTCACCGCGGCCGCCACGCTCGCGACCATCGCCGGCAGCATCGTCGTCCGTGGGGAGGTGGCGCACCGCGTGACCGCGCCCGTCGAGACCGTGCTCACCGTCGACGGCGAGCGCTGGCCGCTCACGCCCTACCTCGGGATCATGATGGGGACCGTCGAACAGGTCGGGCTCGGGTTCCGCCCCTTCTTCCGTACCGGCGAAGGCGTGGACGCCCTGCACCTCGTCGCGATCCACGGCTCACCGCTGGCGACGCTCGCGCGCCTGTGGCGCGTCCGGCTCGGGCGTCCGCTCGGCGTGGCCGCCGCCCGCGAGATGACCGCGCGCCGCGTCGAGCTCGACTGTCCGGTGGGGCGCGTCCGCCACTTCCTCGACGGCGACCTGCACGAGGCCGAGAGCCCGCTCGTGGTCCAGGTCGGCCCCCGCGTCCGGTTCGTGTGGGGGTGAGGGGACGCGCGGGGAACATCCGGGCGCCCCGTGGCGTCTCAGCCGGCATGTGGAGGGCTCTCTCGCTCGCGCTCGTCCTGGGCTGCGGGGGTGGCGCGGCAGCGCCGGCCGCCCCCGAGCCGGTGCCCGTCCCGCCCGCGGCGCCCGCGCCCTCGGCCGCCGATCCCGTCCCGCGGGCCGAGCCCTCGCCGCCGCCCTCGGGTGAGCTCGGAACGGCGCATCCGCTCTTCGTCCAGCGCGCCGCACCCGACGGCCGCTGGGTGGCCGCGTGTCAGGCGCGGGCGGACACCGACGGCGACGGCCAGGTCATGGTGCACACGGGCCACCACGGCGAGCTCTTCGGCGATCGGGTCGAGCTCTTCCTGATGAGCGCAGAAGAGCCGGAGGGCGAGCGCATCGACGCGCTCGTCGCGTCCGATCCGAGCGGGCGCTTCGTCGCCTTCGTGCGCGACGGGCGGCTCGTGCTCCGCGACACCGACGAGGGGCGCGACGTCGACCTGAGCGAGAGCGCTCGCGCCGACGACAACCCTACCATGCCCCACCGCGGCGCCGAATTCGACGCCGGCGGGACGCGCCTGTCCTACCTCCGCATGGTCGGCGGGACCGAGCGCCTGATCGTGCGCGAGCTCGCGACGGGCGCCGAGCGCACGGTCGACACGGGTCCCGGGCGCCTGTGGCGGGCCTCGTTCCTCGGCGACGGGAGCTGGGTCTTCGCCGCCGTGGTCCCGGCCGACACCAACGGCAACGGCCGGCTCGATCTCCCCGCCCAGCAGACGACGCTCGCCGGCGGCGCGTGCCGCGGCGCGCCCGCGTCCTACTCGACCTACGGCTACCGTGGCGACGACTTCGAGCGCAGGTTCCTGCGCCTGTCGGACGGCCGTCGCGAGGGCCGTGAGGTCGTCGCCTTCGACGGCGACGCGCTCGTCGTGCGCGACTCGAGCGGCGCGCTGCGCTGGGTGACGGCCGGTGGCGAGGACCGTGAGGTCGTGCCGGTCGCGTGCGGCGCTCAGGTCATCGCCGTCTTCGCTCCGTCACGCGCTCTCCTCGTCGCCTGCGCCGCGGGCGGCGGACAGGCGCCCCTTCGCGTCTACGACGACGCCGGGCCGCACGACCTGGGCATCGAGGTGCCCGCGGACCCCCATGCGCGCTGGTCCGCCGGCCGCATCGTCCCCGTCGGGGGCTCCCACCTCGTCGACCTCGCCCAGGCGCGCCTCTTCCCGCGCGCATACGCGGGCGAGCAGGCCATCGTCGACGCCATCGTCCTCGAGACCGTCCGCGGCGGCGTCGTGCGCGTGCGCGACCTCGAGACCGGCCGCACCACCGACCTCACCGGCGGCACCGACCGGTACGTCTACGGCGAGCAGTGGGGCCGCCTCGCCGCCGTGCGCCACGACACCGTCCTGCTCGTCGACGTCCCCGCCGCCCGGCTCCTCGGTTCCCTTCCCGCCCTGCCCGTCGCCGTCCGCTCCGACGGTCTCGCCCTCGTCCCCGCCAGCGACGACCTCCGCGCCCCCCGCGGCCCCCTCCGCTGGCTCCCCCCCGACTGATCACTTGCACGGGGGACAGGTCCCAATGCAAGTGGGCCGAGGGTACTAGCTCGTGAGAGCGGGGGGCTGACCGCGTGTCGCCGTGTTGCGATACCGTATCCCCATGCGCCACGCAGTCCGCCCCGCCGCGTTCGCCCTGCTCCTCCTCCTCGCCCTGCCGTCCGCCGCCCGCGCACAAGACGCCACGACCCCGGGCGACGTGACCACGCCGCACCCGACGCTCGAGCACGTCTCGATCGAGTGGGCCATCGACGGGGACGCGGACGAGGACGGCCGGGTCACGGTGCGCTTCCGCGAGGAGGGTGCGGGCGCGTGGCGCGAGGGCCTGCCGCTCGTGCGCGTGCCGGCCGGCTCGAACGAGGGCCACTCGTGGGCGAACCGTCACGCCGGGAGCCTCTTCGGGCTGAGCCCCGACACGTCTTACGAGATCGAGCTCACGCTCGACGATCCCGACGGCGGCGGCGAGACGCGCGTCGTCACCGCACGCACCCGGCCGGTCCCCAACGTCCCCGCGGACGCGCGCACGGTGACCGCGAGCCCCTCCGACGTCGACTCGGTCCTCGCTTCGGCCGCGCCGGGCGACGTCATCGTCCTCTCGGCCGGCACCTACGGCTCGATCACGGTCGGCAACGACGGTGAGCCGGGCAGCCCCATCGTGGTCCGCGGCAGCTCCGTCGAGGACGTGATCGTCGAGGGCGAGGTTCGCATGGACGGCCGATCCCATGTCTGGATCGAGGACCTCACCGTGAGCGGCCAGATCAAGTTCAACGACGCGACCGGCGTCGTCGTCCGGGGCTGCCACGTCGAGGCCGGGACGAGCACGGGAGACGGGATCGTCTCGTACGGCCCGGGGTCCACCGACGGCTACTTCGCCGACAACGTCGTCGTCGGGCGCACGGTGTGGGCCGAGTCGAGCCTCGGGGTCGACGGCGACAACATCGGCGAGGGCATCGCCATGACCGGCCCCGGCAACGTCATCGAGCACAACCGCGTCTCCGGCTTCCGCGACTGCATCTCCCTCCTCGAGGACGGCGGGGCCCACGAGCAGGTCTCCATCGACATCCTCGACAACGACCTCGACGCCTGCGCCGACGACGCCATCGAGGCCGACTTCGCCATGGGCAACGTGCGCGTCATGCGCAACCGGATGGTGAGCTCGTTCATCGCCCTCAGCTCCCAGCCGAGCCTCGGCGGGCCGACCTGGTTCGTCCGCAACGTCCTCTTCAACACGGTCTTCCAGGCCTTCAAGCCGAACCGCGGGAGCGTCGGCGACATCTGGTACCACAACACGGTGGTCAAGCCGGGCGACGCGATGGGCGTCTACGCCGGCCGGACCTGGTCGCGCGCCGCCTTCCGCAACAACCTCTTCATCGGAGGCACCGGCGGCGGCACCTACGGCGGATACTCGAACGGCGACGGGCGCGTCCTGCAGGTCGCGGACGCGGACGAGGCCACCTGCGACTTCGACTACGACGGCTTCGGCTCCATCGGGACCGGTACCTTCCGCGGCCGGGTCGGCGGCACCGGCTTCGCGTCGCTCGCCGAGCTTCGGTCGATGACGACCGAGGCCCACGCCGTCGAGGTCGACCTGTCGATCTTCGCCGCGAGCTTCGACTTCCCCGAGGCTCCCTTCCCCGAGCGTGCGCCGGTCGACCTCCGGCTCACCGACGGCGCCGCGGTCGACGTCGGTGAGCCGCTCCCCACGATCAACGACGGCTTCGCCGGCGCGGCCCCGGACCTCGGCGCCTACGAGCTGGGCGCTCCGCTCCGCGAGTACGGCCCGCGCACCGGGGCGCCGGTGTGCGGCAACGGCGTCCTCGAGACGGGCGAGAGCTGCGACGACGGCAACACCACCGGCGGCGACGGCTGCTCCGCGACCTGCGCGGACGAGACCACCGACGGCGGCGTGACTCCGGACCTCGACGCCAGCGTCGTCCACGACGGCGGCGTCCCTCCCGGCACCGACGCGGGCGGCTCCTCCGGCGGCGGCGGTGACGACGGCGGGTGCGGCTGTGGCGCCTCGGGCGGCCTCGCGAACGGCGGGATCGTCGCGCTCTCTCTGCTCGTCCTGCTCGTTCGAAGCCGGAGACGGCGCCGAAGCTGAGCAGCCCTCAGCCCACGCGCCAGGTCGTCCCGGCCGGCGAGTCGAGCAGCTCGACGCCCTTCGCCACGAGCTCGTCGCGCAGGGCGTCGGCGCGGGCGAAGTCCTTGGCCTGCCGCGCGGCGGCGCGCTCGGCGATCTTGGCCTCGACCTCGTCCGCGTCGATGCCGCGGGCGCCGGCGCGCCGGTCACGGATGCGAAGCAGCACGGCCGCCGGGTCCTGCGCCCCGAGCCCGAGGACCTCCTCGATGGCCCCGAGGCCGTCTTTCGCGGCGTCCACGGCGCGCCGGGTGACCTTGCCCTTCTTGCCCTTGGCCTTCTCCGCGAGCTCGTTCACCGCCTTCAGGAAGTCGGCGACCACGCTCAGGGCGACCGGCATGTTGAGGTCGTCGTCGAGCGCCTCACGGAGCCCGTCGCGCACGCCGAGGAGCTCGGTCGGCGGCTGCTCGTCTCGGTCGACGATGCGGCTCTCGCCGATGGCGCCGAGGCGCTCGATGGTGTCGTAGAGGTACTCGACGCGGCGCTCGGCCTCCTCGAACTGCGGGAACCCGGTGACGTTCCCCTCGTCGTCGATGGTCCAGTCGAGGTTCAGCGGGCCCCGGTAGTGGCGCGTCAGCATGAAGTAGCGCACCGCCTCGGGCTCCACCCGCTTGAAGAGCTCGCGCGCGGTGAAGAAGTTGCCGAGGCTCTTCGACATCTTCTCCTTGTTCACCTCGACGAAGCCGTTGTGCATCCACAGCCGCACGAAGGGCTTGCCCGTGGCCGACTCGCTCTGGGCGATCTCGTTCTCGTGGTGCGGGAACACCAGATCGAGCCCGCCGCCGTGCAGGTCGAAGGACTCGCCGAGGTACTTCATGCTCATGGCAGAGCACTCGATGTGCCAGCCCGGCCGGCCGTCGCCCCAACGGCTCGGCCACGCCTTCTCGCCCGGGGGCGCGCTCTTCCACAGCGCGAAGTCGGCCGGGTGCCGCTTTCGGGCCTTCTCCTCGTCCTTGGTCCGACCGCTCGCCCCGAGCTCCATGTCCTCGAGCTTGCGGTGCGAGAGCTTGCCGTACTCCGGGAACGACTCGACGCTGAAGTACACGTCGCCGTCGGCCGGGTACGCCGCGCCCTTGTCGATGAGCCGCTCGATGAGCTCCTCGATCTCCCCGAGGTGATCGCTCACCTTGGGCTCGACGTCCGGCACGAGGTTCCCGACCGCGGCCATGTCCTCGGCGTAGGCCCGGCGGAACCGCTCGGCGAGCGCGGTCGGCTCCTCGCCCGTCTCCTTGGCGCGGTGGATGATCTTGTCGTCGATGTCCGTGATGTTGCGGACGTAGGTGACCTTGACGCCGCTCGCCCGGAGGTGGCGCACCAGCACGTCGTAGACGACGTAGCAGCGGATGTGTCCGAGGTGCGAGTAGTCGTAGACCGTCGGGCCGCAGACATACACGCGGGCGTGGCCGGGCTCGGCCGTCTCGAGGGGCTTCTTCTGTCCGCTGAGCGTGTCGTGGAGGCGAAGCATGGGCAGGCGGCACTCTTTACCGCAGCCCCTCCGCCGGTGCCAACCCTCGTGCCGCCAATTGGCAGAGCCACGCACGGCGCACGATGGATCGAGCGTCCCCCCACGACGGACCGCGCTGGCCCGAAGCTCGCTCTTCGGCCGACCTCTGTCCGGAAGACGGACCGCATTCACCCGGAAGTCGTGTTTCGGGCGACCTCTGTCCGGAAGACGGACTGCACTCGCCCGAAGGTCGTGTTTCGGCCGACCTCTGTCCGGAAGACGGACTGATCGGTCCGCTGTCACCCGCAGAAGCGCCCAGCGTCAGCCGCTCGCCGTTGCGCAATCGTGGTCGTCCAATTAGCCTCCGCGCGTGCCGCGCTACGCCTACCTGCACGGCTTCGCCTCCGGGCCGCTCTCCCGCAAGGGGCAGCACCTCGCGCGGGCGTTCGCCGAGCGGGGGGAGCGGCTCGAGCTCCCCGACCTGAACCGGCCGAGCTTCGCGCGCCTGAGCCCCGCGGCCGCGCTCGAAGAGGTGGACCGGATGGCGGGCGCCGGCACGTGGTGCTTCGTCGGGTCGAGCTTCGGCGGCTACCTCGCCGCGCGCTGGGCCGAGCTCCACCCCGATCGGATCGAGCGGCTCGTGCTCCTGTGCCCCGGGTTCCGGCTGGCGTCGCGCTGGCCGGCGCTCTTGGGCGCGGATCGCATGGCCGAGTGGGAGCGCGTGGGCGCGCTCCCGATGGCCGACGGCGGGGGCGTGCTCGTGCCGGTGCACTACGGCTTCTACCTCGAGTCGAAGGACCTGCCCGAGGTCCCCGAGGTGCGCTGCGAGACCCTCATCATCCACGGCACGCGGGACGAGGTCGTGCCCGTCGAGACCTCTCGCCGCTACGCCGCGGAGCGACCGCACGTCCGCTTGCTCGAGGTCGACGACGACCACGGCCTCGCCGCCTCCACGGGGCGCATCGCGGACGAGACCCTGCGCTTCTTCGGGCTCTGACGGCGCACCGGCGGACCGACCTATCCCGCGACCGTCTCGACGAATTCGATCACCGCCTCGGTCTGGTCGGGCCGTTCGACGAGGCGGGTGAGCGCCGCGAGATCGAGCGCGGGCAAGAGCTCGCTTCGTTTCGCCGGCTCGTAGGCCGATCCGCGCAGCCGGTACACGGTGAAGCGTCCGCGTCGCCAGAGCCAGAGCTCGGGGACGCCGAGGCCCGAATACACGGCGAGCTTGTCGAGGCCGCCGCGCGTCCAGGCGACCTCGATCACGAGGTCCGGGACGTCCGACGAGTCGTCCTCGAGCGCGCGCTCGAGCGTGTAGCACTCGTCGAACTCGGCGCCCCGCTCCATGGCGCGCCGGCGGAACGTCGTCGACCCGTACGCGAAAAGCGGTGTGCGCGTCGCGACGGCCCAGGCCTCGAGCAGGCGCCCGATCATCTTCTTGCGGACCTCGTGGGACCTCGACGGCGTCATGAGCTCGAGCGCCCCTTCGAGGTAGGTGATCCGCAGGCCGGGCCGGTCCTCGAAGATCCCGAGCACGGCCTCGTACTGCTCCCAGGAGACGCCGTAGATGACCACGCGCTGATCGGCGCGCGGGTCCGATCCCGTGTCGACCTCCGGCAGGACGGCAGCCGCATCGCTCATGACTCCTCGAGTATAGGAACCGGCCTCGGACGCGGCCAGCGCCCCAGTCATCGGCCCGAGCGCGCGGCGGTTGCGTCCGTGCCGGCGGCCAGGGAGCGCCAAGGGGCGCACCGGCGGGTCGGGTATCCGGACTCCAGTCCCCACCTGGCTAGCCGAGTGGCCGCCTTCGGCCGGCGGCCCGCGCGAGCTCACGAGGAAACTCGCGGGCCGAGCGGCCGATACCCGTGGCACATGGTTCGCAGTGGGAAAGCGCCAGCAACGGAGGGCCGCGTGGAGATCCGAGGCTTCGCAAGCACACACGTCGGGCGTCGCGACAACAACGAGGACGCCTTCCTCGCGGACCACGATCTGGGCCTGTTCCTCGTGGCCGACGGCATGGGGGGCTACGAGGGCGGCGAGGTCGCGAGCCACCTCGTCGTGGACACTTTCGAGGAGTTCTTCCGGCGCGGCGGCCCGGCCGACCGCGAGGCCTTCGAGGGCACGGCCGTGGACGGCCGCACGCCCGCCGAGAACATGATGGAGATGGCGGTCCGCAAGGCGAGCCGCGAGATCGAGAAGCGCCGGACCGGACGGCTCGCGGCCATGGGCTCCACCGTCGCCGCCATGATGGTCCGAGACCGCTTCGCGGTCGTCGCCCACGTGGGCGACAGCCGCGTCTACCGCCTCCGCGCCGGCGGGCTCGAGTGCCTGACCCGCGACCACTCCCTCTACGCGCAGCTCGTCGAGGCGGGCGTCGTCTCGGCGCAGGCGGTCGCTCACAGGAACCTCATCACGCGCGCGGTCGGCGCCCCGGGTTGCTCGAAGCCCGACGTGGCGACCCACGAAGTGAGGAGCGGCGACGTCTTCCTCCTGTGCAGCGACGGGCTCACCGACGCCGTCGAGGACGACGAGATCGCCGCCATCCTGACGGAGCACCCGTCACACCGTGCCGTCGATGCGCTCGTCGCCGAGGCCTACGTCGCCGGCAGCAGCGACAACATCACGGCGCTCGTCGTCCAGGTCCGCTGATCACGGACCGGCGATGTTCAGCACTGCGGCGCCCGCTTCGTACTCGGCGTACGCGTCGACCACCACGATCACCGTCTGCCCGGCCGTGAGGGTCACGGTCACCTCGCTCGTGAGGCCGCTCGTGCCGTCGTCGTTGCACCCGAGCTCGGTGCCGCCGCAGGTGCCGTCGAGGACGTAGAGCACCGTGTCGTAGGTGGTGCCGATCGTGTCGAACGTGTAGGTCCCGCCGCTCGGCGCGGTCCACTCGAACGTGATCTCGGCGCCGTCGCCGCCGCAGCTCCCCGTCCGGAAGCCGCAGAGGCCCACGTTGCTGCCGGTCGCGACGCCGGTGCCCGTGACGCCGCCGAGGGTCGAGCCCGGACAGGGATCGGAGCCCAGGCACGCGGCGTCGCAGGTGCACTCGCTGTCGGCGCAGTCGGCCCGGCCGTCGCCGTCGTCGTCCGAGCCGCTGTCGCACATGCCCGCCTCGCCGCACGCCGCTTCGCCGTAGCAGTCGTAGTCGAGGCAGTCCACCTCCCCGTCGCCGTCGTCGTCCGCGCCGTCCGCGCAGTCGGTCTCGATGCAGGCCGGGTCGGAGTCGCAGTCGTAGTCCTCGCAGTCGGTGTCGCCGTCGCCGTCGTCGTCCGCCCCGTTCGTGCACTCGGTCTCGGTGCAGGCCGGGTCGCCGTAGCAGTCGGAGTCGTCGCAGTCGGTGTAGCCGTCGCCGTCGTCGTCCGCGCCGTCCGCGCAGGCGGTCTCGGTGCAGGCCGGGTCGGAGTCACAGTCGTAGTCGTCGCAGTCCACGTCTCCGTCGACGTCGTCGTCCGCGCCGTCCGTGCAGGCGGTCTCGGTGTCGGGCACGCCCTCGTAGGCGCTCAGGACGAAGTCGCCGGTGGCGCCGGAGAAGCCCTCCACGACGAGCACGACGGCGTCGCCCGAGGCGAGCGTCGCCGACGCGCGGGACCGGCTCCCCTCTCCGCCGTCGTCGTTGCAGGCGAGCTCGGCGCCGGTGCAGCCGTCGCCCGACCGGATGCTGAGGACGGTGTCGAAGCCCGACCCGTTGGTGACGAACGTGAAGGTGCCGGCGCTCGGCGCGGTCCAGAGGAACGTCGCGTCGGGCCCGCCGCCGGAGCCGCAGCTCGGCGCGACGGCGTCGGCCGCCCCCGCGGTGGAGCCGGTGGCGATCGAGTCGCCGAGGGCGCCGCCGAGGTCGTCGCCCGGGCAGGCCACGGTCCCGGCATCCGGCGGCCCCGCGTCGGACGTCGAGCCGGCGTCCATGGCGCCCGCGTCGGAGGCCGAGCCGGCGTCCGCGGCGCCCGCGTCGGACATCGAGCCGGCGTCCGCCGCGCCGGCGTCGGACGAACCTCCCCCGTCCTCGACGCCCGGCCCCGCGTCGACGCCGTCGGTCGACGCGTCGGGGGCGGGGAAGCCCCCTCCGGTGTGCTGGCGGTTGCTGCACCCGGCCGCCAGGCCGAGCAGTGCGAAGACAAGGACGAGACTGGTGCTGCGCATGCGGGCCGCGCTTGCACGCCGCGTGCCCGCCGTGTGCACCGCCCCCGGATAGGGATTCTCCCGGCTCTTGCAGCCTCACCGGACTTCCGGCGAGGTCGCGTGGCTCGGGCACCGGCCACTCGAGGAGCCGCCGGCGCTCCGCGGCGCCGGGCCCGTCCTCAGCCCCCACGCGCCGAGAACGCCTGCCAGATGGCCTCGAGCGCGGCGGCGGCCCGCGCGCGGACGCGGTGGCGGACGAACGGCGAGACGTCCGTCTCCGACGGGTTGATCTCGACGGTCGGGATGCCTCGCATGGCGGCCATGAGCACGGGCTGGGAGATGTAGGGGAACAGGCTGCTCGTCCCGACGGAGAACACGACGTCGAAGCCCCGCCCGAGCTCGTCGCGGAGCTGCTCGACCGCGCGGTCGGGCAGCATCTCCTCGAAGAGCACGACGTCCGGCCGCACGACCGCGGCGCACTCGGGGCACGAGGGCGGGATGTCGAGCTCGGAGAAGTCCTCGACGGTACGCGTCCAGGTACACCGGGGACAGCGCAGCTCGTGCACGTTGCCGTGGATCTCGATGAGGTTCCGCGAGCCCGCGCGGCGGTGGAGCCCGTCGACGTTCTGCGTGAGCACGCAGACGCGGTCGAGGTGCCGCTCGAGCTCCGCGATCACCCGGTGGGCGCGGTTCTCGCGGGCGCCCCGGCAGGCGCGCTCGATCTGGTGGATGTACTTCCAGCACAGCGCCGGATCGCGCGCGAAGGTGGATCCGCTCAGGGCCTCCTCGATCGGGATCCCCTCGTCGACGACCGCGTCCTCGTAGAGCCCTCCGATGCCGCGGTAGGTGGGCAGGCCCGAGTCCGCGCTGATCCCCGCCCCCGTCACGAAGAGCGCGCTCTTCGCGTCGGCCAGCACCTGCGCGACGGCTGCGATCTCTCGCGCGTCGAGCTCAGTCACGGAACAAGACCCGTCGCAGCTCGACGATGCGGCGCACGTCCGCGGGCTCCGAGGCGCCCTCGCGCTCCTTCACGAGGAGGCGGCCGAGCTCGACGTCGAGCTCGGTGAACTCGGCGGGGGCCAGCTTGGGGAGGTCCGAGTCGCGCGCGAAGTAGCGCCGCAGCTCGAGGTAGTCGAGGAAGCGTCGGTGGGTCTCGGGGTCCATCGGACACCGGGAGCATAGGCGGCGGCCGCGTGGTATGCACCCGGGTCATGCTGACGATCCACGAGCGGGGCACGCAGGGCTACGACGACGCGCTTCGGGCGCTGTCCCGCCGGGGCGACGCCGACCTCGAGCGGGTCGAGCCCCAGGTCCGCGACATCCTCGCCGCGGTGCGGAGCCGCGGCGACGAGGCCCTCGTCGAGCTGACCGAGCGGTTCGAGGGCCGGCGGCCCGAGGCCATCCGGCTCGACGGCGCCGAGTGGCGCCGGCAGGCCGACGAGGCCCCCGAGGAGGTCCGCGCGGCGCTCGCCGAGGCCGCCGCGCGCATCCGGCGGTTCCACGAGCGGCAGCTCGACCCGGGCTTCCGCTACACGGAGGGCGGGATCGAGCTCGGCCAGCGCGTGCGGCCGGTGCGGGCCGCCGGCGTCTACGCCCCGGGCGGCAAGGCGCGCTACCCGTCGACCGTGCTGATGACCGCCGTGCCCGCGGCGGTCGCCGGGGTCGGCCGGATCGTCCTCGCCACCCCCCGCCCGACCCCGGAGATCCTGGCGGCGGCCCTGATCGGCGGCGTCACCGAGGTGATCGACGTCGGGGGCGCTCAGGCCATCGGCGCGCTCGCCTACGGCACCGAGTCGGTGCGCCGGGTCGACAAGATCGTGGGCCCCGGCAACATCTACGTCGCCTGCGCCAAGCGCCTCGTGTTCGGCGTCGTCGACATCGACCAGATCGCCGGGCCGAGCGAGATTCTGGTCGTGGCGGACGACGGGGCCGACCCGGCGGTCGTCGCGGCGGACCTCCTCTCGCAGGCCGAGCACGACGAGGACGCCTACCCGCTGCTCGTCACGGTCTCGCGGCCGCACGCGGACGCGGTCGCGCGCGAGGTCGAGCGCCAGCTCGCCGAGCTGCCGCGCGAGGAGATCGCCCGCGCCTCCGTCGAGAACAACGGCTTCTGCTTCGTGGCGGGCGACCTCGACGAGGCGGCGCGGGTCGCCGACGCGCTCGCGCCCGAGCACCTGGCCCTCGCCGTGCGCGAGCCGGACGCCGTGCTCGACGCGATCACCGCCGCGGGCGCCGCGTTCCTCGGCGACTGCACGCCGGAGGCGGCCGGCGACTACGCGGCCGGGCCGAGCCACGTGCTGCCGACCGGCGGCGCGGCCCGCTTCGGCTCGCCGCTCGGGGTCTACGACTTCGTCGTCCGCACCTCGATCATCCGCTACGACCGCGACGCGATCGGCAGGCAAGCGGACCTCCTCGAGCGCCTGGCCCGCCTCGAGGGCCTCGAGGCGCACGCGCGGGCCGTGAGCCTCCGCCGCGGGCGTTAGCGCCGTAACGGGTGTGCGCTCGGTGCGCACTCCCGCGCCCGCCCCGCCACGGACACCATCTGCCCGTAATCACGCCGCTTTGTGACTGATCCGCGCACTGGGCACGGCTCTTGAAGTGGGGGCCGCGTCGTCGCTCTGGGTCGACAAGCGGAGGAGAGGTCATGCGCGCTTCGATTCGATGGATGGGCCCGCTCGCGCTCGGGGCCCTGGTCACGGGTGTCTGGGGCTGCAACGAGGCCGCCCCGGCGGTGAACCGGGTGCAGCCGAACGTGGTCGACAAGAGCGCCTTCGACGGCGAGTGGTACTTCCTCCAGACCGTCATCGATACGCCGTACAGCGCGGGGTACACGTTCGTCGGCGAGCAGGGCTCGCTCGAGAAGATCGTCTGGGAGATCCAGGAGGACTTCCTGATCGCCCGCCGCAGCTACGAGCACATCGCGGGCGCGGAGGAAGAGGGCATCGCGGGCGCGACCGAGCGCGGCGCCGCGGTGGCCATGTACCGCATCGAGTCGCACTTCGACATCCGGCGCGAGTACAACCCGGTCACCGGCGAGGAGATGAACGTCATCGTCGAGAACTCCTACGACCGGCCCTGGCACGAGCGCACCTTCATGCGCGTCGACTGGTCCCAGAACCTCATCACCGACAACGAGTTCCTGGTCCTCGCCAAGCTCTTCGACGGCATCCAGATGGAGCCGGTGAGCTACTACGTGCAGGACCTCGACGCCGATCACCCTCACCGCCCCAAGTTCCTCACGCGCGAGGGCGAGGACGAGGTCTACTACATGGACGTCGTCAACAAGATGTTCGTGCGCCCCCAGAGCGTGCACATCGAGGGCTTCGGCGACATCCCGTCCTGCTACCTGCTCTATCAGAGCCACATGGACTGCGCGCCCGGCGAGATCACCGTGCGCAACAGCTTCCTCAAGGTCGACGAGGCGCGCGACTACCAGCCGTTCGAGTACACGGGCGACCGGATGGAGCGCTTCGGGTACTTCGTGACCGAGCGCGCGGGCTACGATCCGCACTACGGAGTGGTCGAGCCCGCGCGGTTCCGCTTCGCGAACCGCCACAACATCTGGGCCGAGAGCCACCGTCGCGACGGCGAGGGCGAGCTCGTCCGCTGCACCGCCGACGCGGACTGCGGCGGCGGCGGCTCGGTGTGCGACGTGGACCTCGGCAAGGCGCGCCGCTGGCCGCTCGCCGGCGGGGCGCAGGAGGGCGCTTGCACGATCCCGTACCGCGAGCGCGAGCTTCGGCCCATCGCCTACCACCTCTCGCAGAGCTTCCCGGAGCAGCTCGAGCCGGACGCGCAGCACCTCGTCGAGGAGTGGGATCGTGCCTTCACCGAGACGGTCGCGTCGCTGCGCGAGACCGAGTGCCTCGCCGACGGCGGCGACGCCGGCGGTTGTGCGAGCGAGCGCGAGCTCGAGGACCGGCTCTTCGTCCTCTGCCACAACCCCGTCGCCGACGGCGATCACGCCGCCTGCGGCGAGCCGGGCACCTCGGCGCAGATCGGTGACCTCCGGCACTCGCTCATCGGCTGGGTGAACGAGCCCCACGCGTTCAGCCCGCTCGGTTACGGCCCCTCCGCGGCCGATCCGGAGACCGGCGAGATCATCATGGGCAACGCGTTCGTGTACGGCGCGGGCATCGACAACCTCGCGACCTTCGCGATGGACATCGTCGCGCTGCTGAACGGCGACCGCACCGAGAGCGAGATCATGAGCGGCGAGCACGTCGAGGCGTGGGTGCGGCGCATGGAGACGGCGGGCTCGGAGGTCACCGGCCGGCCCGCCGACGACCACGTCATCGACGTCGACGGCTTCAACCTCGACCGGGTCGCCGAGGCGATGGACTTCTCCTGGGTCGACGAGCTCGGGACGGCGCGATTCGGCGAGGCGCGGGCGCCCGCCAGCGTCGCGGAGTTCCTCGAGCGCGCCGAGGCGTCGCGCGAGACGCTGGAGCGGGGGGGCGCCTTCGGCACGGGCGACGACCGCGCCGCGGCGCGCCTGTCGAACCTCGTCGGGACGGACATCGAGCGGCTGCTCACCGGGCCCGAGATGCGGCTCGCGGCCGGCATCGATCCCTTCCTCGAGGTGAACGACTCGATCCTCGACGCTGCCTCGCCCCTGCGCGGCATGAACCCGCGCCACATCGTGGCGCTCGAGCGGGCGCGCCAGCAGATCCAGCGGCAGTCCTGCATCCTCAACGCCGACTTCGCGGACGACGGCCTCGTCGGCCTCGCCCGGGCGATCAAGCAGGCCGCGGACGGCGGCGACGGTGTCATGAGCTGGTACGGCCACGACTACCCCATCGTCGACGAGAGCGGCGCCCTCGACTACGAGGCGGTCCGCACCATGCTCATGCACCCGATCTTCGACGCGGTCACCGCGCACGAGGTCGGCCACACCATCGGGCTGCGCCACAACTTCAGCGGCAGCTACGACTCCCTGAACTACCACCCGAGGTACTGGGAGCTGCGCGACGACGGCCACATGGCCCCGCGCGCCTGGGACCCGATGACGGAGGCCGAGATCGACGGCCGCATCCGCGAGTACCAGTACTCGACCGTGATGGACTACGGGAACAACTTCGTGGTCACCGACGCCGAGGGCATCGGCCACTACGACGTGGCCGCGATCAAGATGGGCTACGGCGACCTCGTCGAGGTGTTCACCGACGCCGCCGACCCGGGCACGATCAACTGGATGAGCTTCATCCTGCGCCAGGGCTGGCCCGTGGCGCTGAAGCTCGAGTCCTTCACCGGATCGGGCAGCCCCGCGGCCTACGCCTACACCGACTACCCCGAGATCGTCGGCGGCATCGACAAGCTCGAGATGCGCGCGGACGTGCCCTACACGAGCCTCGAGGCCGACAGCTTCCTCGCGAGCCAGGGCATCCGCGATCCGCTGCAGGACGCGGCCGGCCGCCCCGTCGTGCCCTACCTCTTCTGCAGCGACGAGCAGGCGGACCTCGGCCCCGACTGCCTCCGCTACGACGCGGGCGCCGACGCCTACGAGACGATCCAGTCGGTCATCGACACGTACTGGAACTACTACGTCTTCAACGCCTTCAGCCGCGAGCGCCTCGGGTTCGACACCTCGTCGTACGCCGAGCGCATCCTGACGCGATACTTCGCGAAGGCCCAGTACGCGAACCAGATCTACTCGCTCTTCCGCGGCATCCTCGCCGACATCTGGCCCGAGCTGTCGGACCGGACGCACCCGTTCTGGACGGGCCAGGAGGGCATGGGCGCGTGGACCGGCGCGGTGGGCGCCGGCTACGAGCTGTTCACGCGCGTCGTGACCGTGCCCGAGCCGGGCAGCTACGTGGAGTCGACCCGCGGCGACGGGATCACGGCCTACCTCCCGGGCGGCGGCGGCTTCTTCGGGGGAGGCATCACGGTGGATCCCTTCGAGGGCCGGGCGCTCGAGACGACGTGGAACTTCGACGCCGGCTACTTCTGGTTCGATCAGCTCGACCGGGCCGGCTACTACTACGACAAGATCCTGGCGCTCGGCGTGCTCGTCGACCCGGAGACGCACTTCCTCGGGCGCGACACCGCGGCCGACGTCCGGCGCTACCAGATCAGCTACTACTCGTCCTTCGCGCCGTCGCTCACGAGCTTCTTCCGCGGGCTGCTCGGTGAGGACTGGAGCACCATCGCGCCTCGGTGGAGCTCGAGCCGGCTCGACTACCCGGACCCCCTCGAGATCGAGCACGGAGACATGTCGGGCGTCCCGCTCGACCCGAACGCGTCCTTCTCGATCCAGCTCTTCGGGGCCGCCTACGGCATGGCGATGATCCCGGAGACGTTCGACCAGACCTTCGCGCACAGCTCGCGCATCTTCGTGCGCGGCGGGCCGGACGGGGTGGACGTCTCGCCCGACTCCGGGCTCGATCTAGTGGAGTTCACCGACCCGGGCAGCGGCCTCACCTACGTGGCCGCGTCCTACGAGGACGACGAGGGCCGCGAGACCGGCGTGGGCGCCCAGATGCTCATGCACGCGAAGGCGCTCAAGGAGGCGGGCGCCGCCGGCGAGCTCCGGCGGTTCATGGACAACGTCGAGGTGGTGCGCCGGCTGAGCTGGCTCCTGACCTACGGAGGGTGACCGGGTAGGGCGTTCGTGCCGGCGGGGATTCTCACAAACCCTCGCGCAAATCCCTCCCCGCCGGCGCGGGCCTCTTCCCGGTCACCCTCCCGTCGTATCACCCGCTCAGCGGCAGCTCGGCACGCCCGCGCGGCCCTCGTTGTACTCGACGAGGACATCCTTGATGTCGATCGCCTCCTGGCCCGCGCTCGAGCTCGCGTGCACCCCGTAGGGGAGCTCGCCGTCGCCGTCCTTGTTGTTCGCCATCCACTCCTGTGCGTCATCGATGGCGTCCTGGACCTCCCACGGCACCGCGGCCCCCGACTCTGCGTTGAGCATCGCCGCGACGAGCTGCTTCAGGAGGATCAGGCTCGCGTCTCCCTTGGGGGACATCTCGAGGAGGTCGATGAGGTCTCCCTTCGAGTACGTCACCCCGCCGATCTCGAGCTCCCAGACGGGCCAGTCGTACGGATGCCGCTTCCAGTAGCCCTGCGTGCGCACGCAGCCCTTGTCGCCGTCCTTCGGCTCGCAACAGATCTCGTACGAGAACGTCTGCCCCTCGGTCGAGGTGCCCGGCGGACAGTCCGGGTCCTTGGCCCACGCCGTCTCGCGTTCGTAGCCGCGTACGACGACGGCCGAGACGCCGAGCCACAGCTCGTCTCCACACGATGCGAGATCCGTGAGCGGGATGGTGAAGGTCGTGACCTCCACCGGGCCGCCCGTGAATTCGTGTTGGAAGGGCAGCATCCACGCGCTCGTCGGCTTGTAGCCCGTCCCGAGGTAGAGCGTCGCGGACTCGATCATCCAATCGTCGCTGCGACGCACCTCGACGATCAGGTCCGTCCCGGTGTTGATGACGTCGACGGCACCGCGGTACTCGGTGCCCGACTTCAGCGGTGTGTACTGGATCTGGCATTCGGAGCCGGGTTCCACCCACAGCTCCTCGTGTCGCGCGTTCGGTGCTTCGGTCGTGCAGGCACCGAAGGACGCTAGCAGGACTGCGGCGCATGCCGCGCTCCGGAATCGACGCATGGAAGCCTCCCTCTCGACCGGCCCCCCCTCGCGAGGGCGTACGGATTGGTTCTGGCGTCGCCAAAGCACGACACGTGCCGCTCACTTCTCTCGGGATTCGTGCGGCGCGATTGCAGCGACTGTGCGTGGCGAGGAGGTACGAGCGTCCACAGCTGCCTCAAGAAGTGAGAAACACCCGGCGGCGTTCAGGAGAGATCGACGAGCCAGGCTTCCGGCGCCGAGGCGTCGAGGACCGCGCGCGGGAGATCCACCCACGCCCCGCACTGGTCGAGCACCCACGCGTCCGCGCTCGCGACGACGTCCTCGCCCTCGGCGAGGCGGCGGTCGACGTGCGCGACCAGCCGCACGTCGGCGGCTCCCGCGTCCCGGAGCGCCTGCGCGAGCCGTCCGCTGTTCGAGACCGGGCGGTCGAGCCACCAGGTGACCTCCGCCGCGCCCGCGCGCCCGAGGAGCGCGGTCAGAGCCTCGACCGCGCGCGCCGTCTCGGCCACCCGGCGCCACGTCCCGTGCACGCTCGCGAGATCGCGGAGCGCGCCGTCCCGGCCCACGAACACGGGCGCGCCGGACAGCACCGACTCGCACAGGATGATGCAGTTGAAGCCGTCCACGTCGACCGAGCGGCCCCGGAGCTCACCGGGACCGAGGCTCCGCGCCCGCCGGTCGTCGCGCGCCGCGTCGCTGCAAGCGCTGCGCCGGACCGCCTTTCGCTGGCGCGCGGTCAGGTCGTGCCGGTCGCCCACCAGCTTGAGCGCCGCCGCCTCGGGGTAGCCCCGCGAGAGCAGCCAGCCCATCTCCTCGACGGCCCGCCGGAGCACCGTGACGCGCGCGGCGCCGAACAGCCGGTCGTCCTGCGGCGCCGGGCCCCGGTGCCGTCGCCGGTCGGTCACATCACCGCCTCTTGCGCGGGCCCCCGCTCTCGGCGGGCTCCTCCGGAGGCTCTGCCTCGTCGGTCTCGTCGCCCCCGAGCGCGCCGATGGCGCGGTTCAGGTCCCGGCGCAGGCAGGAGTAGCAGTCGTTCACCCCGAGGAAGCCGCACCCGCGGCGCGGCGTGTCGGCGATGCGCTCGAGCGCAGGCAGCGCCCCGACGAGCTCCTCCTCGGCGATGCGCTCGACGACCCGCTTCTTGGCGCGACAGCCGCGCGCGGTCTCGAGCTCGGCGGCGGCGCGGGCGAACTCGGGGACGTCGGCGGCGGGCTCGTGCGCGAGCAGCCACTCCGCCGCCTCCTTGCGCTGCCGCCGGTCGCCGCCCTCCATCACCCCGTCGATGCGCTCCCGGACCTCGGGCGGGACCGAGGGCGCGGGCGCCGGCAGGGGCGACATCTCGAGCAGCTTGCCCAGGGAGAACCCCGCCGGCGGCTGGCTCGCGTCCGCCGGCTCGTCGTCGCCGAGCGCGACGAGCCCGACGACGCCGAGCCCCGCGAGCAGGAGGAGCCCGGCGCACCCAGCCGCCGCCCACCGGACCGGGACGTGCTGCCGGATGCGCTCGACCGTCGCGTTGACCGTCGCGGCGAGCGTCGCGGCCGTCCCCGGCGAGATCAGCGACGTGGACGTGGTCAGCGGCGCGGACGCCGGCTTCGCGAGCATGGTCTGCGCGGTGCCCTCGGTGCGCTCGCGGACGCCCGAAGGCGCGTGCAGCGCGCCGGGCGGCGCGGTCTGGCCGAGCACGAGGCGCCGGAGCGAGTCGCGCACGTCGGTCGCCTGCGAAGGGCGCTCCCCGGGCCGGCTCGCGAGCATGGCGGTCACCAGCCGATCGAGGTCGGGGGGCATCGGACCGGGCGCGTGGGCCGCGATCGGCGGCGCCGGCTCGGTGAGCTGGCGCGTGACGATCGCGGTGAGATCCCGCGTCTCGAACATGTCGCGCCCAGCGATCATCTCCCAGAGCACGACCCCGAGGGCGTAGATGTCGGCGCGCGCGTCGACCTGCTCGCCCATCGCCTGCTCGGGCGCCATGTAGCCGGGCGTGCCCATGACGGTCCCGATGCGCGTGAGCGCTCTGCCGGGCTCGGCGCCCTCGGGTGCCTGCCGGCCCTCCTCCATGGCCACGCGCGCGATGCCGAAGTCGAGCACCTTCACCTGCATCGAGCCGTCCGGGGCCTCCCGGAGCATGACGTTGTCCGGCTTGAGGTCGCGGTGGACGATGCCCATCGCGTGCGCGGCGCCGAGCGCGTCGGCCACCTGGGCCGCGATCTCGCACGCCTGCTGCCAGGGCACCGCGCCGCCCTCCTCGATGAGATCGTGCACGCTCCGGCCGCGCACGAGCTGCATCACGAGGTAGGCGCCGCCCTCGGGGAGCGTCCCGTAGTCGAGCGCGCTCGCGACGTGCGGGTGATCGAGCTGCGCGCTCGCCATCGCCTCCCGGGCGAACCGCGCCGCCACCTCGCCGTCCCCCGCGAACTCCGGGTGGATCACCTTGAGGGCGACCTCCTTGCGGAGCTTCAAGTGCTCGGCGACCCAGACCGATCCCATCCCCCCCTCGCCGAGGTGCTCGACGACGCGGTACCGGTCGTCGATGACGCGACCGATCCAGGCGGGCTCCTCCGGCTCGGTGGCCGGGACGTTCCTCGGCGTCTGCGCGTTCACTCCGACTCCGACTCCGCCGACTCTGCGTAGGCGCTCGCGTGCACGAGCTCGTAGAGGGCCGCGGCTTCCTTTCCGCTCAGGGCCTCGAAGCGTACACCGAAGCCGGCCGGCTCGCCGCGGCCGTCCGAGATCCACCGCACCGTCGCCGAGATCTCGATGGGATCCCAGGAGGTCGGAGGTGAGAGCGAGAGCCGCACGCGTGCCCCCACGGGCACGGGCGGGGGCACGTCGGTGGCCACGAACGCGCCACCGATGCCCACGTCCGAGAGGGTCCCGGCGTGCTCGAGCGCGGCGGCCGGATCGTCCCTGCGGAACTGCACGCGCAGCGTGATCGGCTGCCGCCGACAGCGCCGAAAATGCGGCGGATCGCCCATGCGTGCCAACGATAGCACCGTCGCCTCGCCCACGGCACGGCGGGTTGGGGTACCCTCGCGCCGACGAGGCCATCCAAGTGAGAAGAATTGGGAATCTGCTCGCGGTCGCGATCATCTTCTTCCACTCCTCCCCCGCTCTGGCGCAGCGCGGTGTCGACATCGATCGGCTGACGCCGGCGCTCGACGGCGAGGGGTTCGTCGGCATCCAGGGGACCGTCACGCCCGGACCGGGGCGCTGGAACGTCGGCCTGTTCACGACCTGGACGACCGATCCGCTCGTCCTGCGCGACGTCGACGACTCCGAGACCGACGTCATCGATCACCGGGTGGTCGGCGACTTCCAGATGCAGGTCGGCCTCGGCGGCCGTTTCGCTCTCGGCCTCGATGTGCCGCTCCTCTTGTACCAGGACGCGAGCGGAGACGTGCTCGGCGACGGGCTCGGTGAGATCGCCGCGACCGGCCTCGGCGATCCGCGCTTCTCGGTCCGGTGGCGTTTCGTCGGTGAGGACGCCCGCGTCTTCCGCGAGCGGAACGAGGGCCCGGGCCTGGCCCTGTCGGGCGCGTTCACGCTTCCCATCGGAGACGAGCAGGCGCTCGTGTCCGAGGACGGGTTCACGGCGGACCTGCGCCTGCTCGGCGACTTCCACGTCCTCGGCGCGGGGGTCGGCGCCGTCCTCGGGTGGAAGCACCGGTTCGAGCCGCGCGACCTCCTCGACGTCCGGTTCCGGGACGAGATCGAGGCCGGCGCCGCGCTCAAGCTCCCGATCCCCGTGACGCGGGACTTCTTCGGCATCGTCGAGGTGCGGGCGATCACCGACCCGGGAGAGCCGTTCGACGGGCCGACCACCGCGGTGGAGGGCGACTTCGCGCTCCAGATCCGGCGTGGCGACCTGACGGTGACGGCGGGCGTCGGCCGGGGGCTCACGGGCGGGGTGGGCTCGCCCGAATTCCGGGCGCTGGGGTCGGTGTCCTGGGCGCCTCGGGTGCGCGACGCCGACGGGGACCAGATCCCGGACGACCGCGACGAGTGCCCGTTCCTTCCGGAGGACTTCGACGGGTTCGAGGACTCCGACGGCTGTCTCGACCCGGACAACGACAACGACCTCATCCCGGACGCCGACGACCGGTGCCCGGACGAGGCGGCCGAGGAGTTCCGGGACGAGGACGAGGACGGGTGCACCGACCCGCTCAGCGACGCCGACCGCGACGGCGTGCCGGACCACGAGGACTCCTGCCCGACCGAGCCCGAGGACGCCGACCAGCACGAGGACGACGACGGCTGCCCCGACCCGGACAACGACGGCGACGGGGTGCCCGACGCCGGCGACGAGTGCCCCGGCGAGCCCGAGGACGTGGACGGCTTCGAGGACGACGACGGCTGCCCGGACCTCGACAACGACGGCGACGGAGTGGCGGACGCCGAGGACCGCTGCCCGACCGAGGCGGAGGACGCGGACGGCTTCGAGGACGGCGACGGCTGCCCCGACCCCGACAACGACCGGGACGGCGTGCTCGACGCGAACGATCGGTGTCCGGAGGAGGCCGAGACCGTCAACGGCGTACAGGACGACGACGGGTGCGCCGACCGCGGTGGGAGGGCGCTCTGGCGGACCGAAGGCGATCCGTCTTCGGCGGATTACACCCTCCGCGGGAGCTTGCGCTTCGCCCGCGACCACACGCTCACACAGGGTGCGATGCGCGCCGTCGATCAGCTCGCGATGCTGCTGACCGCCCGCTGGCCCGATCGCTTCCGGATCGCGCTGGGCACCGACGAGCAGGCGCGGCATGCGGCCCTGAGCGAGGCGTTGAAAGACCGCGGCGTGCCGGCGGAACGGATCGAGATCGCAGCCGATCCGTCGCTCCGAGGTGCGTCCGTGGTGGTCACACGTGCTCCGGTGGGCGACGGTGACACACAGCGCGGAGACGAGGCGGACGAGCCGTCCGAGTGAATAGCACGCGCCGCCGAGCGTCCCGGAAGAGATCCGCCGTGGGGCATTGACCCATCGTGCCCCACTTCGCAAGATGGATGTCCGAGCCCTGCTCCTTCGCACGATGCACCGAGTGCCCCACAGACGTCATCGGCGGTCGCTCGCCGTCGTGGTCGGCCTCTTGGTCGCGAGCACGCTGCCGGTGGCCGTCTCGACGCACGCGCAAGACAAGGCGAGGCTCATCCGGGTCCTGAACGGCGACGGAGACTTCCGCGTGCGTGTGCAGGCGGCGTTCGCGCTCGGCAACACGCGCGACGAGTCCGCGGTGCCGCACCTGACGCGCGCGCTCTCCGACTCGAACCCGGCGGTGCGCGCCGCGGCCGCCACCGCCCTCGGGCGCATCGGCTCGGCCCGCGCGCTCCCCGCCCTGCGCCAGGCGCAGCGTGACTCGTCGGCGGCGGTGCGGCTGCAGGCGTCGGCCTCGCTCCGCGTCATCGAAGAGGGCGGCGCGCGCGAGCCGGACCTGCCGGCGGCCCGCACGCCGCGCGCCACGGCGACGCGCTTCCCGGCGATCACGGTCATCCCGACCGAGGACCAGATCCGCTGGCCGCGCATCCGCTACGTCGTCTTCCTCGGCGAGATGAACAACCAGAGCCGGTTCGGAGGCGACCACATGGCGCGGCTCCTGCGCTCGGAGGTCGGCCGCAACCTGACCCTGATGCGGCAGGTCGCGGTCATGCCGAATCCGTCCTCCGTCGAGCCCCGGGCGGAGCGCGAGATCCGCCGCAGGCGCATCCCCCGGCTCCGCGTGGACGGCAACGTGGTCTCCGTCCAGCGCCGGATGCGGGGCGGGGACCTCGCCGTTCGCTGCGAGGTCTCCCTCGTCCTGATGGACCACCCCGAGCAGGCCCTTCGGGGCGAGCTCCGCGGCGCCGCCTCCGGCAGCGAGCCCCGCCGCCGCGCCCGCCGCGATCAGGAGCAACGCCTCGCCGCCCAGGCCCTCGAGGGCGCCGTCCGCAGCGCGATGAGCAACGTGCAGACCGCGCTCCAGCGCGCCGCGCACCGCTGAAGCGGGCCATCGGAAGATCGAGGAAACTCTGCTACACATGCGGTCGTGTCTGCGTCCGCGATCGTCCGCGCCCGAGCGGTGTCCGTCCGCTTCCCGCCGAGGGCCGCGATTCTTGCCATCCTGCTCGGGTCCCTCTACGGCTGCACGCCCCAGGGCGACCCCGCCATCGGGCCCGACGGCTTCACGGACGACTTCGAGCGCTCGAGCCTCGGGGACGCCTGGCACAACACCGGCGGGCCCTACCGGCTCCGCGACGGCTGGCTCAACGTGCGCGGCGCGCGCAACCGGCCGCTGTGGCTGCGCCGCCGGCTGCCCCGGGACGTGCGCGTCACGTTCGACGTGAAGAGCGAGTCGCCCGAGGGGGACATCAAGGTCGAGCTCTTCGGCGACGGGACCTCGCGCGCCACGGCCGAGAGCTACACGGCGACGAGCTACGTCGTGATCTTCGGCGGCTGGGGCAACTCGCTGAACATCATCGCGCGCATGGACGAGCACGCGGACGACCGCGCGGTCGGCCCCCGGCGGCCCGTCGAGCCCGGGCACGTGTACCACATGAAGATCGAGCGGCGCGGCGACACCATCACCGCCTGGGCCGACGATCAGCAGCTCGCTTCCATGACCGATCCCGAGCCCCTCGAGGGGCGGGGTCACGAGTACTTCGCGTTCAACAACTGGGAGACCGATCTCTGGTTCGACAACCTGCGGATCGAGCCGCTCTGACGAGAGGGCGCAACACGAGCCCGAGATGGACCTGAAGGAGTACGAGGCGCTGTTGCACGACGTCGAGGTACGGCTCGACCGCCTGCGCGCGCTCTACGAGCAGTACTTCCAGGGCATCGAACGGCTCGAACCGGCGGTCCCGAAGAAGGAGGTCGAGCGGCGCATCCAGCTCCTGCGCAAGTCCCAGCCCCGGAACACGGCGCTCCGCTTCCGGACGCAGCAGGTCATCCAGAAGTACACGACCTACCTCACGTACTGGTCTCGCGTCGCACGGCAGATCGAGGAGGGCACCTTCCGGCGTGACGTCATCAAGGCGCGCCAGCGCCGCGAGGAGGCGCGCGATGCGCGTCGGGCCGAGCGCGAGAGCGCAGCTCCGGAGGCGTGGGAGATCGACATCGACGTCGCCGAGATCGACGTCGACTCGGAGGTGCACGCCGCGCTCGCGGCCCTCGACGAGGGAGCGCAGGTGCCGCCCCCGAAGAGCCCGGTCGCTCCGCCGAGCGGCAGCGCGCCGCCGGCGCGGCCGGCGCCGCCCACGAGCGCCCGTCCGGCTCGCGCCTCGCTGTCGCCGTTCGCCCTGCCGCGGGCCCGCGGCGCGTCGCACCCGCCGAGCGAGACGGGCCGGGCCTCGTCACCGCCCTCGGCCACGTTCGGCAAGCCACGGGACCCGCTCGCCGCGCGCCCCGACGGCCAGCGCCGCTCCTTCGCGCCGCCGCCCGACCCGCGGCCCCCGGCGGCCGTCCCTCCTCCGCAGCCCAAGGGGCAGTCGCGCGCCACCCGCGAGGCCGGGGGGCTCGACATCCGGAACGTCTACGACCGCTACGTCGAGGCACGGCGACGCAACAACGAGCGCGTCGACAACGTGCGCTACGAGGCCATCGAGAAGAGCATCAAGCAGATGCTCCCGAAGCTCGAGGAGAAGCACCGCGGCAAGCGGATCGACTTCGAGGTCGTGGTCAAGGACGGCAAGGTCGGCCTGAAACCTGTTCCCAAGTAGCGACGGCGAGCCTCCAGACCGGAGAGGTCGGCAGCAGAAAAGAGCCTGCCCCCCCTACACAACGCGGCTGCGTGGTCGTATTCCAGGGGGGGATGGGATACGCGATCCTCCTCGTGGACGACGATGCGGCGCTCCGGTGCCTCGGCGCCCGTGTGCTCTCGGAGGCGGGCTACGAGGTGAGGGGCGCGGCCCACCCCGCCGAGGCGCTCGCCGTGGCCGCCGAGCAACGCGTCGACGTGCTGGTCACCGACTTCGAGATGCCGCAGATGAACGGCGCCGAGTTGGTCGCGGCGCTGCTCGAGCGCGACGGTCGCGTCCCGCCGAGCGTCCTGATCTCGGGCGCCGTCGACCTCGTCCTGCCTTCCCAGCAGCGCCTGTTCACGAAGCTCCTGTCGAAGCCCTTCACGGCCGAGGACCTGTGCAAGGCCGTCGCGCTCTGCATCCGCATGATCCCGAGCCGCCGCAGCTCCGGCACGCGCATGCGCGCCGTCGTCGACGATCCGGAAGACACCGGCCGGGGCGAGCTGGGCTGACTACTCCGCCGCGGCGTTCGCGGCGACGAGCTTGCCGAACGGATCCTGCCCGGGGCGGAACAGCATCGACTCCATGCGCTGCATGAGCGGGAGGAAGGTCCTCTCGTCGAGCGCGCTCACGGCGACTCCGCCGAGCCCCCGCGCGATCGCGGCCGCGTGCCTCGGCTCGAGCCGATCGGCCTTGTTGCACACCACGAGCTGCGGCACGCGCTCGAGCCCCAGCTCCACGAGCAGCGACTCGGTCGTCCGCATGTGCTCGTCGTAGGACGGGTCGCTGATGTCCACGACCTGCAGGAGCAGGTCGGCGTCCTCGGCCTCCTCGAACGTGGCTCGGAAGGCGTTGAACAGGTCCTTCGGCAAGCTCCGGATGAAGCCCACGGTGTCGGTGATCACCACCTCTCGCTCCTCGGGGAACCGGATCCTCCGCGAGCGGGTGTCGAGCGTCGCGAAGAGCTTGTCCTCCGCCAACACGTCGCTCTCGGTGAGCGCGTTCAGGAGGGTGCTCTTGCCCGCGTTGGTGTAGCCGACGATGGCCACGACGGGTACGCCCTGCCGGTTGCGTCGCGAGCGCCGCTGGCGCCGCTGCTTCGCCGACTGCTTGAGCTGATCGCTCAGCCGGGAGATCCGCTCGCGCGCCCGGCGCTTGCCGATCTCGAGCTTCGTCTCGCCGGGCCCGCGCCCCCCGATGCCGCCCGTCAGACGCGACAGCGCGTCGTCCTTGGTGCCGAGCCGCGGAAGGAGGTAGCGCATCTGGGCGAGCTCGACCTGGAGCTTGCCGTCGCGGCTCTGCGCCCGCTGCGCGAAGATGTCCAGGATGAGCTGCGTCCGGTCGATGACCTTGAGGTCCGTCACCCGCGAGATCGCCGCCGCCTGGGCCGGGCTGAGGTTCTGGTCGAAGATCAGCACCTCGACGTCGAGCTGCATCGCGCGGATCACGACCTGCTCGAGCTTGCCCTTGCCGAGCACGTACTTCGGGTCCACGTGGTCGCGGACCTGGAGGACCGTGTCCGCCACGTCGACGCCCGCCGTCCGCGCCAGCTCGTGCAGCTCGCGCAGCGAGTCCTCCGCCTGGTGCGCCTGCCGCTTCGCGCAGACGTGCACGAGGATGGCGCGGCCGTCCTTCGCGACGACGGCGCGCGTCCTCGCGATGCGGGCGAACTCCTCCTCCAGCGCCAGCACCAGCGCGCGGGGGTCCACGTCGACCTGCGAGTAGGGGATCGGGCCGTAGGTCTGGAAGGGCTCGCTCTTCTGGCCCTCCTCCACCGGGGCGTTGTGCCCGTAGTAGACCCACATGGGCAGGCCCCCGTCCGCGATGCAGATGGCGGCGACCAGGTCGAGCCGGAGCCGCGTCAGGTCCACGAGGTCGTCGCGGGTCAGCGGCTCGTTCCCGAAGTGCGTGTGGATCAGGCGCAGGCCGCGGAAGCGACCCTGCGCGCCGCGCAGCCGGCCGATGTCCGGCAGGTCGAGCTTCGACGCGTCGCCGATGACCACCCAGTGGATGGTGCCCGCGCGGTCGACGAGCACGCCCACCTGGCGTCCGGTCGACTGCGAGACTTCGACGAGCGACTTGGTGAGCTCCGGTGTCGTCAGGCGGTCGAAGGAGACCCTTCGGCGGTACAGGCGCTGGAGCGACTTGGTCTCGGAGGGGCTGAGCCCGCTCGTGTTCCCGTAGATCTGCAAAGTCCGTGTGGATCTTAAGACGGTCGGATGCTGCCGTCTAGAGGCCAGGCGGCGGGGAGTGATGACCCGCCGTCCATCCGTGTGCAAGCCGTGGTCGGCGTCAGTGAGCTCGAACCGGAGGCGCCGCGTCGATCACGTCGACGACCGCCGACGTCATCCCGACCGGCAGCGGGGTCGTCGCCGTCGAGGCGTCCGGCGTGACCAGGCAGGACGCGGCGGAGGTGAAGGTCAGGGGCTCGCTCGTGAGCCCGCTCGCCGCGTCGAACCCGATCGCGCCGTCGGCCATCGGGACCTCGAACAGCCAGAACCCTCCCGGGTCCGGCTCCGGGGTGGCGGTCGTCGCGGCCACCAGGAGGCCGCCCTGCGTCGTGATGCGCGCCGTCGCCGGACCCTGCGCCGAGTCGCCGCCGTACCAACGCAGCCAGGCGAACCGGCCGATCGAGTCGGTGCCGGCGACGAACACCGCGTCGGCCCCGCTGGCGCGCGCCCACCGCCCCGTCACGCGGAGCTCGCCGGTGGAGAGCTGCAGGATGGAACGCGGCTCGAGGCCGAGGATGAGCGGAATGGACGTCGCCGTGGCCCAGGCGGGGGCGTCGTCCGAGCCGTCGGGTGCCATGCGGAACAGGAGCGCGCGCCCGTTCGTCTCGTAGAAGTAGCCGGCGATTAGCAGGTTGCCTTCGATCGAGAGCTGCGCGTCCACGAGGATGGGCTCCTCGTCGGTGCACGAGTCGACGCTCTTCGCCCAACGGACCGACCCGTCGCTCGCGACGCGCATCACGAAGCCCCGGGTGTCCCCCGTGAAGTCGACTGCCTGGCCCACGAGGAGCCCGCCGTCCTCGAGCGGGAGGATGCCGCGGACGGCCTCGTGGTGGTCGGCGACACCCCAGGTCCACGACGACTTCGGGTGACCGTCCGGTCCGAGGACGAGGAGCCAGGCCTGCCGGTCGTCGGTCCCCTCGGGCCGGTAGGTGCCCGCCAGCCAGACGTCGCCGGTCACCTGGCGCGCCGTCCACCAGCCCGGCTCGAGGTTGTCCGTCTCGACGTGGGCGGCCCAGATCCCGTGGCCGGCCTGGTCCAGCTTCACGATCACGTTCTGCCGCGTCGCGACCAGGATCGCCGCGTCGAGGGTCGGCGTCGCGTGCTGGGGCCAGAGCTGGGTCGTGGACGGGCGGCTCGGCTCGTCGAACGTGCGGGCCCAGACGACCGAGCCGTCCTCCTTCACCTTGACGACCTCGAGCCCCCCCGAGCCCGTGAGCAGGAGCCGTCCGTCGTGGGCCAGCTCGAGGTCGGTCCACCCTTCGTCGGTCCCTGCGCTCCAGATCGTGTCGCCGTAGCTCCTGGACCAGGGCGTGATCACGGCGTCCGTCGGGGCCGGCTCGGGCAGCGGCTCGCAGGCGCCCTCTGCGAGCTCGAGCGGGTCGCCGAGCGGGAACGACGGGCCGTCGAAGTCCGCCAGCTCCTCCCCGAAGATACGGATCGACGCGCCGCTGTCGCCCTCGAGCCCCGCGGTCAGTCGCCAGCAGGGCATGCGCGAGCGGTCCACGTCCACGTGCGCGAAGCTCTTCAGCGACACGTACGGCCCCATCAGACCGTAGAGGTCGAAGTGCAGCTTCATCTCGAGCTCGGCCCGGACCTCGGCGTCGATGGTGACGATCGGGCTGGGCTCCTGGAACGTGAAGGTGGGCGGGATGACGAAGGGGTCCGAGCCCTCGTCGGCGTCGTACGAGTACCCGAGGCCCGTGTGCGCCTCGACGCCGAACCCCATCGTCATCTCGCCCGTCACGCCCCCGGAGAAGTGGGCCTCGAAGCTGAGCGACGGGATGAAGACGAGTGGTCCGATGGGGATCTCTGCGAGCGGGTATCCGCCGAGGGGCATGGGCGTCTCGTAGCCGAGCGACGACTTGCCGTGCAGGTCGAGCGCGGCTTCGAGGTCGCCCGTCACCGTGAGGCCGGTCCGCAAGTTCAACAGCTCGCCCAGACTGGGCGAGTCGCCGATGAGCGTGCTTCCGATCTCCTCGAGCAGGTCGCCGAGCGCGTCGAAGGCCTCCTCCACCGTCTTGGTCTCCCAGTCGAAGTGCAGCCAGAAGTGGACCCCGACGGTCGCCATCAGGGTCGCGGTGCCCGCGACGCGGTCGTCCTGCGTCGCCTCGTTTTCGTCCCCGTCGAACAGCTCGAGCGGGAAGTCGGTCACGCCGATGGGCAGCGAGACGGTGAGCGCCTCGGCGGCGGCGCCCGGGCCGCGCTCGGGAGGAGCGTCCACGAAGTCGCCGGCCCCCTCTCCGATCGGCACCTCCATGTCGACGTCGAGGCGCCGGAACGCGTGGAATACGGTCGCGGGCGTGGTCTCGACGACGACGCCCGATCCGGAGCGGTCCACCGAGGTCACCCGCCGGAGCAGCCCCCGTGGGGTCTTCGCCGTCGCGCCGGCGAGGAGCACGTTGGGCGGCGCGAGCCGCTCGAGCTGTGGGGTGCTCGCCGTGAACGTGAGCGTCGCCTGGTCCTCGCCGACGTCCGACAGGGCGTCCAGCGTCTCCTCGTCGAGCTCGACCGTGTTGTCGAACAGCTCGTACTCGAGGGTCGGTCCTCCCGAAGAGGCCGCATCGTCCCCACAGCCCGCCGACAAGGCGCCGAGCGCCGCGGCCGCCACCCCCCACCACCGTCTGTCCATGTGGACCCTCCCCCGACCCGCCCAGTATGGCCCAATCGGCGCGTCGGGCCAGCGGCATCGGTGCTAGGATCCACCGATGCAACCGGTCCCGGAGGACGTGGTCGCCCGGGTGGTGACCCGGACGTCGGAGCGGATGGCGTCCGACCCCACCTTCACGCAGCTCGCGGTGGGCTCCTTCGTCCAGGCGCACCCCGACGTCAGCCGCTACGTCACGGCCAACACCGAGACGCTCGGCGGCGAGGGGGTCATCCACGTCGTCTTCCACGCCGAGGTGATGGCCGAGTGCTTCCGGCAGCACCTCGGCCGCGACCTGCCGCCCGTCGACTTCGCGACGCTCGACGCCGCCGCGAGCGCCGACGGCGACGCGCCCGTGCGGCTGCACGACCTGCAGCCCGCGCTCTCGGGCTACCTCGCCAGCAACGTCGACGAGGAGCCCGTCCGGATGATCCTCGCGCTCATCGGCCTGGCCTTCGACCGCGCGGCGCGCGGTCGCGGGTGATCGATCCCGAGCTGCAATCCGGCGGCGGGCACGATCATCTCGGCGCGAGCAGGTTGGCCAGCTCGAGACGGGTGCGGACCCCCAGCGCGCGGTAGACGGAACGCAGGTGGGTTCGGACCGTCTCGGGCGTGACGCCGAGCCTCGCGGCGATCTCCCGGCTCGACGCCCCCTGGGCCGTCGCCAGCGCCACCGTCCGCTGTCGCGCGGAGAGCATGGCCAGGAGGGGCGCGTCCGCGTCGACCGCGGGCTGCGGGTCGTCGAGCAACAGGACGAGCGCGCGCTGCTCGTTTCGCGACACCCTGGGCAGCCACACGGTCTCGGCCCGCAGCCCGAAGGCGAAACGGTGGGAGCGGCCGCCTCCGGCCCGCAGGATCGCGAGCAGCGCGCGCTCGATCCGGCGGACGGCGGCGGTCGTCAGGGTCGTCTCGGCCACCGCCGAGAGCGCCTCGACCGCGCGGGGGGCCCAGGTGAAGGTGCCCTGCGGAAGCTCGACGCGTGCGTGGGTGACCAGGCGACCGAGCGCGCGCTCGGTCGACTCGTCGGGCGGCGACTCGATCGCCACGAGGGCGCTCCACGCGGCGAGCGCGCGCTCGAACGAGGGCTGCAGGAACCGCAGCGCCTCCACCTCGTCGGCGTCGAACAGCCCGTCCTTGCGGTAGAGCGCGTAGTAGATCGGCTGCCCGAAGGGGCTGTGCAGGATCCCTATCATGGCATCCGACCACTTGCCCGAGAACGCGCTCATGAGCTCGCCCGGGACGTGATGCTCGGCCACGTGGAAGACGTCGCGCGGCGATCGGCGCAGATACTCGGCGGAGGGGTCGAGGTGGACGAGCCGCCGGTGGGTGCCGATCCAGGCCTCGGGCACGTCGACGACGCGCGCGGTCGCGGCGAACCCGAAGCCCTGACCGATGCTCAGGGCATCGAGCCCGAAAGCGTCGCGCCAGAGAGTGACCAGCTCGTCCACGTCGCCGCCCGACAGCACGCCACGCGCGAGGAGGGCGGCGAGCGATCGCCGAGCGGCGCTCCGCTCCGGTACGCCCCCTCGACGGCGTGTTGGCATGCGTCGCGATCACGCCTCGGGGCGCGACCCTCGTCAAGCCCAATCCTCCCCCGGCAGGGGGATAGACCGCGTGCCCTGCCGCGGAAAGGATGGAGCCACATCGAAAGGGGAAAGGCGATGATCGGGAACCGGATCCTCGGATTGGCGCTGGTGGTCCTGATCGCCGGCTGCGGGGGGGACGACGGCGACTCGAGGGTGGACGCAGGGGAGCGCGACGGCGGATCGCCCGACGGCGGGGCGGGCGACGGCGGGGCGGGCGACGCGGGAACGCCGTCGTCGGTGCGCATCGTCGCCGGCGAGGGCGGTACCGTGGCGAGCCCGGACGGGGTCTTCACGCTGATCGTGCCGCCCGACGCCCTCGCCGAGGACACGGACGTCGCGATCACGATCGTCCCCCGCGCCGAGTGGCCCGCCGAGGTCGCGGCCAACGAGCCTCTGGGCGAGGTCTACGACGTCCAGCCGGACGGGCTCGAGTTCCTCGCGCCGGCCATCGGGGTCCACAGGTACGTGGCAGTGCCGGACGCCCTTCGGACGGCCGAGGGCGAGTACGTGGTGGCGAGCCACCTCTCGCGCGCGGCCGACGGAACGCTGGAGGCCGCGCCGAAGACCGCGACCTGGTTCCTCGAGGACGGGGTGGCCGTGGTCGCCGAGCTCGAGCACCTGAGCGCGCAGTGGGCCACCGCGATGGTGCGTGGCACGACCCTCACCGTGCGGTTCGACGTCGACGACGCGTCCGATCACCACGTGGGCGACGTCTGGCGAGCGACTCGTTTCGAAGCCCGCAGCTCCAGCGAGGGCACGTGGTACGGGGTGTCCAGCGCCTCGCAGGTGTTCTACTCGAGCCCCCGATACCTCGCGCCCGTCTTCGAGACGCCCGGCGCAGACACGCTCGTCACCGCGGACGGGACCTTCAGCACGCTCACCAACATCTTCTTCGGTCGGCCCTTCGGGGCCGAGGCGCGCGCCGGGACCTATCACGGGGACGTGACTCTCTCGCCCGACACCGCCTTCGTCCTGTCCGATCCCCTTCCTGGCTGGTGGTGCGAGTCGGTCGGCGACACGGGCAACGTCCCGTTCGTGAGCGCAGGCTTCACGATGATGGGAGGCGGCGAGGTCGCGGAGGTGATCATCCCGGCGGGCTACCCGGGCTGCCTCGCGCGCACCGGCCCCGAGCCCAGGGCGGCCGTCCTCGCCGCCGACTTCTGCGACGCCGAGCGCACGTCGTCCGGGTTCTCCTGCATCGGCGCCGCGTCCGGCGCGATCGCCAACGTGATCGTGCCGACCACGGCGACCGAGTCGCACCTCTCCTCGGTCGGTGCCAGCACGGTGGTGTTCGAGGGGGTCGAGACCTGGCAGAGCGTGGCGGGGCCGCCGACGCTCGAGCTCGCGAGCAGCCTGCAGGCCGTCACCGCGACCCACGACGGGACCGGCTACGCGATCACCGGGCTCGGCACCGGACCGGTCCTCGGCTTCCCCGACGATCTGGTCGTCACCGGGACGCCGCCGGGCGGCTCCGAGGCCAGCGTCTCGGTGCCCGCGGTCGACCCCGCCGACGCCTACGTCGCCGGGGTGCTGCGCGATCCGGACGGCCTCCGGACGTCGATGCGCGGGCGGGAGGGCGCCTTCGACGCGATGTACGTCCACGCCACGGCCAGCGGCTCGACGATGGCGGGCGAGGCCGGCGTGATGCGGCTCGTGCCCGCGGCCTCGATGACGCTCGACACGTCCGGGACGGAGCGCACCGCGCCCCTGTTCGACGACGCGACCATCGCCGAGCTCGCGGCGCGCGGCCTGACGCTCGACACCATCGTCGTAGGCCCGGTTCGCTTCGTCGAAAACGAGACGCTCTTCCCCGGCCGGTCCGTACCCGTGATGACCGGACGCTTCGTGCGCATCCCGGCCTCACACCTCGAAGCGGCCCCGGCGGCGGGGGAGTGCCTGCCGCCGACCGCCGACCTCGCGCTGTCGAGCACGTCGCGCGTGAGCCTCTGCTACGACGGGACGAGCATGGTCTGCGGGATGCGGCACCGCGAGGGATGCAGCCTCGCGAAGTGGATCGGCACGTTCTACGACCGGACGACCGGAGGATTCACCTTCTACACGGAGAACGACCCTCCGCTTCCGTTCCGGAGCACTACGCACGGGACGGTCGAGTCTGCCGGGGTCCTCTACAACCGAGTGGTCGACCTGCCGGCCGACACGGACATCACCATCCAGCTCGATGTCACGGCGCTCTCCATCGGACCGGAGGACGTGCGCTTCACGTTCCGCCGGACCGGCACTGTGATCGAGATCCTCGACTTCCAGCGGGTCGCACCCTGACGGGCGAGCACGGCACGCTTCGTCCGTGTTGGCCTTCGACCGCGCGGCGCGCGGTCGCGGGTGATCAATCCCAGTTGCACTCCGGCTGGCACGTGCCGTAGCCGTCCGGCGTCTCGTGCTCTCCATAGCAGCACTCGAGCCCGCCCACGCACGTGGTGCGCTCGGCGCCGCCGTAGTCGCACCGCTCGCCCTGCCGCGCGACGCCGCCCGTCTCCTCGGCGACCGGCGCGGCGGCCGCCCCGCCTACGGGCGCCGCCGCCGCCGTCGGTTCCCGCGTCTCGCTCGCCGCGCCGCCGCCACAGGCCGCGAGCAGCACGGCGGAGGCCAACCACGTCACCATCCTCGTGCCCATGGGGTCATGATGACCCAGGAGCGCGCCGAAAAGCCAGCCTCCGTCTCGCGCGCTATGCTCCCCGCGATGCCCGGCACCAAGCGCAGCGCCGTGCCGCTCCTCCGTCCCGACGAGCAGCGCGCGTGGCTCGAGTCCCTCATGCAGTCGGTGGACAACGCCATCATCGGCAAGTCCCTCGACGGCACGATCCGGATGTGGAGCGTCGGGGCCGAGCGGCTGTACGGCTACGGTCCGGGCGAAGCCCTCGGCCGATCGGTCGAGATGATCGTCCCCGAGGACCGGCGCAGCGAGCTCGAGCCGATCTTCGCGCGCCTGCGGCGTGGCGAGGCCGTCGAGCCGTTCGAGACGGTGCGCCTGCGGAAGGACGGGGCGCGCCGGTGGGTCTCGGTGACGATCTCGCCGGTGACCGACGCGAGCGGCACCGTGATCGGCGCGTGGACCATCGCGCGCGACATCACGAGCCACCGGGTGATCGAGCGGGAGCTCCGGCGTGCCAAGGACGCCGCCGAGCTCGCCAACCAGGCCAAGGACCGATTCCTCGCGGTCCTGTCACACGAGCTCCGCACTCCGCTCACTCCCGTGCTGGCGGCGGCGCAGGCGCTCTCGGCGCGTGACGACGTCCCGGACGACGTCCGCCGGACGCTCGGGATCGTGAAGCGCAACGTGGAGCTCGAGTCTCGGCTCATCGACGACCTCCTGGACCTCACGCGCATCAGCCGAGGCAAGCTGACGCTGGAGATCGAGCCCTCGGACGCCGCGGCGCTCCTCCGGGACGCGGTGGAGATCTGCGACGAGACGCTCCGGGCCAAGAGGCTGGGCGTCCGCATGGAGATCGGGCCGGGCCCGCACGTCGTCCGGGCCGACGCCGCCCGCCTCCGGCAGGTGCTCTGGAACCTGCTCCAGAACGCCGCGAAGTTCACGCCGGCCCAAGGCGAGATCACCGTGCGCTGCTGCCGATCCGGCGGGGACGTCGTGCTCGAGGTCGAGGATCAGGGCGCCGGCATCGACCCGGCCCGCCTGCCCACCATCTTCGGCGCGTTCGAGCAGGGGCACACCGAGGACGGCGGGCGATCCCAGGGGCTCGGGCTCGGCCTCGCCATCTGCCAGTCGCTCGTCCAGCTCCACCGCGGCTCCATCGAGGCCCGGAGCGAGGGGCGCGGCAAGGGAGCGGCGTTCACCGTCCGGCTGCCCTCCGCCGACGGACAGAGGCCGGCGCCGAAGCCCGAACGGACGACGCCGCAGGCGGAGGAGCCCGACAAGCGGCTCCGGATCCTGCTGGTCGAGGATCACGAGGACACGGCCTTGCTCCTGAAGGGGCTCCTCGAGCGCCGTGGCTACGACGTCACCACCGCGGCGACGGTGCGCGAGGGCGTCGACCGGGCGACGGAGATCGACCCCGACCTCATCGTGAGCGATCTCGGCCTGCCCGACGGGACGGGCATCGATCTCCTGCGCGGCGTCCGCGACGCGGGCGTCGAGGCCCGCGCGATCGCCCTGAGCGGCTACGGCATGGACGAGGACGTCCGGCGCTCCACGGACGCGGGGTTCGCCGATCACCTCGTCAAGCCCGTGGGCATCAAGCGCCTGCTCGAGGCCGTCCGGGGCGGACACTGAGAAAGCAAGCTCCTCCCGGCGGTTCGGAGACGAGCTCAGTGCCAGAAGCCGACGCCGACGCCCCAGTCGAAGTACCGGACCGCGACGTCGCCGGTGGCGCCGACCCGTATGTCGAAGTCGTCGAGCAGGCCGAAGAGGTCCCAGCGGAACAGGCGCAGATCGAAGCCCGCCGTCCCGTGCAGGCGGTAGCTGCCCGTGGGGAAGCGGCTCGGCTCGAGGTAGCTCCCGGCCCGGAGCTTGAGGCGGCCCTGCCAGGGCTCGGCCTCGACGCCGAGCCGGACCGAGTACGTGATTTCGTCGCCCGACCCCTGCCGTTCCTGGGCGAGGAACCCTTCGACGCCCACCCCGTGCGGCGTCCGGCCCGTGACCAGCAGGTCCGCGGTGATCAGGACGTAGCTCCGTGACAGCTCCTCGACCCCGAGGTCCCGCGCGTCCTCGGCGGCGTCGATGCGCCGCTCGATCTCCTCGTCCTCCTCCGCGCGCCGCGCGTCCTCCGCCTGCCAGAACGACGGATCGGCCGGCCGCCGCGGGAGCCACCGGAACGGGTCGGCCGGCGGCTCGGGCTCGCCGCGCCGCCGCATCTCGTCCTGCACCTGCTCGCGCTCGCGCTCCGAGCGGCGGAGCGTCACCTCGCGCTCGATGGCGCCCTCCTCCACGGCCGGGTCGACCCAGCGGCGGTTGAGCGGCCTCGCGCCGACCTGGAGCGCGAAGCCCACCTGCAGCTCCCAGGGCATGTGTACGTCGTTCGGCAGCACGAAGCCCGCGACCTGCGCGGGGAGCGGGCCGTCCGTGCCGTCCGGGTCGCACGACTCCTTGCCCGGGCACTCGATCCGCTCCGAGCGCACGACGCTCCGCAGCGCGGCGCCGAGCCGCCACGGCTGGTCCGCGAGCTTCACCAGGATCCCGACCTCCGGCCCGGTGCCCGTGAACGAGACGAGGCCCTCGCGGCCCTCGGCCGCCACGAGCGCCAGGTCGGCGGTGCGCGCGCCCACGCCGAGGACGATCTGCCCGTCGAGCATCTGCCAGGCGAGGCCGTAGTTTCCGACGATGAAGGTGGCGCTGACACCCTGGCCGTCCGGCGCCGTGAGCTGGTAGTGCTGGAGCCGCGGGATGGTGCCGACGCCGATGTCGCCGAACTGCAGGCGAAGCCCGAAGGTGAGGAAATAGAACTGGTCGAAGAGGAAGCCGTCCTCGCCGCGGTTGAAGAAGTCGTTCTCCGAGAAGGACCCGGGGAAGAGCACGCCCGCCGTCAGCTCCCACTCGAAGAAGTCGAGCTCCCACAGGGTGCGCGAGCCGTACGCCGCCGGGTTCCAAGGCGCGCCGTCGATGCCCTCCGCGAGGGCCGTGTACGCTCCGCCGAGCCCCACGATGCGACCCGAGCCGAGCACCGGCGTCTGCACCACGTCGATCGCGTAGTCGTTCTGCTCGAGCGGCTCCTGCGCCGCGGCCGGCGCCGCGAGCAGCGAGACGACCAGGACCGCCCCCGAAACCCTCACGGCGCTCCGACCCGTGCGAGCTCCTCGGCCAGGGCGCGCGCCGCTTCGGTCTCGAGACGGGCGCGCAACGCATCCGGATCGGTGACGGGCAGGGGCGGGCTCCCGGCGCGGAGCCCGACGAACCGGGCGGCGGCGGCGCGGAGCCGCTCGGCGAAGGCCTCGTCCCTCGCCGCGCGCGCCGCGAGCGCGCGGTGCGCCTCGAACAGCGCCTCCACGTCCGAGCAGACGAGGAGCGCGTCGCAGCCGGCGTCGATCGCGAGCACCGCCGAGCCCGGGACACCCCAGCCGTCGCTCACGGCGCGCATCTCGAGGTCGTCGCTCACGACGACGCCGGCGTAGCCGATCTCCTCCCGGAGCAAGCCGGACACGACCCGCGGCGAGAGCGTGGCGGGCATGGTCGGGTCCAGCGTGTCGAAGACCACGTGGGCGGTCATCAACATCGGGACGCGGCCGACGGCCGCGCGGAACGGTGCGAGCTCCACGCGGTCGAGCCGCTCTGGGCCGTGGCTCAGCCGGGGCAGGGCGAGGTGGCTGTCGAGATCGGTGTCACCGTGCCCGGGGAAGTGCTTGCCGCACGCGAGCAGGCCGGCGTCGGCCAGGCCGTCCGCGAAGGCGAGCCCGTGCCGGATGACGCGCCCGGGCTCGCGCCCGAAGGCGCGGTCCCCGATGACCGGGTTGTCGGGGTTCGTGTCCACGTCGAGCACCGGCGCGAAGTCGCAGTTGAACCCCAGCGCCCCGAGCTGCGCCCCGAGGACGCGCCCGGCGCGGCGCGTGAGGGCCGGGTCGTCGACCTCGCCGAGCCTCCGCATCGGCGGGAGCCGGACGAGCGGGGCGCCGAGCCGCGCCACCCGGCCCCCCTCCTGGTCGACCGCCACGAGCGGCGGCAGGGCTGCCGGGGCGGCCCCGGCGAAGGCCGCGACGAGCGCCGCCACCTCGTCCATGGCGCCCAGGTTCCTCTTGAACAGGACGATGCCCCCCAGCTCGCCTCGGCGCGTCGCCTCGATCAGCGCCTCGGGGGGGGCGGTGCCGGGGAACCCCGCCACCAGGACCTGTCCGGCGGCCTCCTCGATGGTGAGCTCCCTCCCCGACATGTCTCCGTTTCCCCTCGGATAGGCGATTGCAGCGTGCGCGGCGTGTTGCTAAACGTCAGGGCGAGACCGGAAGGGTGGTCGGGTCTCGATCCCCACCATGGATTCCGTGGTTCCGGATATAGACAGTTCGTCCTCCGCGGACAAGGAAGTCGAGGAGGCGTGGGGCGCAGGTCCGTCCGTGCCCGAGCCCAACGTCTACAAGCAGCAGTTCCCGGCGGAGAACATGGACATCGACGCGGTGAAGGTGATCCGCCGCCTCACGCGTCACGGCCACACCGCCTACCTCGTGGGCGGCGGGGTGCGCGATCTGCTGCTCGGCCGCCGCCCCAAGGACTTCGACGTCGCGACGAGCGCCCGCCCCGAAGAGGTGCGGCGCCTGTTCCGCAACTGCCGGGTCATCGGGCGTCGCTTCCGGCTCGCGCACATCCTGTTCGCGGGCGGCAAGGTCATCGAGACGGCCACCTTCCGGCGCGACCCGATGCAGGCCTTCGACGAGGCGGAGGGCGAGTTCCGCGAGGAGATGGAGGCCCAGCAGGACGAGGAGGGCCACCTCGTGCCGCCCAAGAAGGACCGCGGCGACGGCGTGGACCTCCTGATCCGCCACGACAACGTCTTCGGTGAGCCGCACGAGGACGCCATCCGGCGAGACTTCACGATCAACGGCCTCTTCTACGACATCGAGGCGGCCGAGGTGATCGACTACGTCGGCGGCGTGCCGGATCTCGAGCGCCGCGTCGTGCGCACCATCGGCGATCCCGACGTGCGCATCCGCGAGGATCCGGTCCGGATCCTGCGCGCGATCAAGTTCAGCGCGCGGCTCGACCTCGGGATCGACCCCGAGCTGTACGACGCGATGGTCAGTCACCGGGACGACCTCGGGCGCGCTGCCAAGCCGCGGGTGCTCGAGGAGGTCCTGCGCCTGCTCCGGGGCGGCGCGGCCCACCGCTCCATCTACATCGCGTGGGACACGGGCGTGCTGTCGGTGCTGTTGCCCGAGCTCGGGAGCTGGCTCGACGACGACGCGCCCGGCACGCAGCACCTGTGGGGCCGGCTCGACGCGATCGACCGGCGGCTGCACGCCCATCGGCTCCCGACCGACCCCGTGCTGCTCGCGACGCTCCTCGGCGGGCCCCTCCGAGAAGCGCTCGAGGGAGCACGCGATCCGTCGGCGGCCTTCGAGGACTTCTTCGAGGACGTGCAGCGCAGGCTCACGGTCCCCCGCCGCATGAAGGATCGCATCCGCGCCATCACGCTGGCCGAGCGCCGGCTCGCGGCCGGCAGGCTGGGCTCGCTTCCACGACGCGACTTCTTCGCCGACGCCGCCACCCTCTACGCCATCGACCGCGAGGCCCGCGGCGAGGGAGTCCCCGACTGGGCCCTCGAGCCCGACCGCGCCGAGGGCCAGCCCAGCCGCCGCGGCCGCCGCCGCCGCCGCCCCCGCTGATGCGCGGCGCCCTCTTCCTCCTGCTCCTCGCCCTCCCCGCCCCCACGCACGCCCAGTTGCATTCGGGACAGGTCCCAATGCAAGTCCAGTTGCATTCGGGACAGGTCCCAATGCAAGTCGGGGTGCTGTCGCGGGCGCTCGCGCGCCCGGCGCGAGGGCCCGTGCGCTGGCCGCGCCGGCCGCTCCTCGACGTCGCCACCGGGGCCGTGGGGGCGCCGGCGGCGCGGGCGCGGTTCTCGGTCACCGGGGCGGGGGCGACGGTGTGCGTGATCGACACGGGGATCGACCTGGCGCACCGGGACTTCCGGGATCGCGCGGGGCGGACGCGCGTCGCGTGGCTGCTCGAGCTGGGGGCCGAGCCCCGCGGGGGCGCCCCCGACCTCGAAGCGAGGCTCGGGGGCGCCGTCTGGGACGCGGCGGCCGTCGACGCCGCCCTCGCCGCGGCCGACCCGGCCCTCCCGCGCGACACGCACGGGCACGGCACCGCGGTCGCGGCGGTGGCGGCGGGCGACGACGCCGAGGACGCCGCTCCGGGTCCGCTCGCGGGGGTCGCGCCGGAGGCGGCGCTCGTGGTCGTGGACGCCTGGCGCGAGGACGCGCCGGGCTTCGCCGACGCCGACGTGATCGCCGGCCTCGACTTCTGCCTCGCCGCCGGCGACCCGGCGCGCACCGTGATCGTGCTCGGGCTCGGCGGGCACGACGGCGCGCACGACGGGACCGAGCCCCTCGAGCTCGCCGTGGAATCCGCCGTGCGCCGCGGAGCGCCGGTCGTGGTCGCCGCGGGCAACGACGGCGGAGCGCCCGTGCACGCCGCGGGGTGGCTCGCCGCGGACGAGATCGCCGAGGTGCACGTGGAGGTGCCCGCGCCCGAGCCGGGCGAGCGCCACGTCGCCCTCGCCGTCGAGACGCTCGCGCCCGGCCCCGTCTCGGTCTCGGTCGCCGCCCCCGACGGCACGCGGACGGCGGCGGTCCTCCCCGGGTTCGTCCACATGGTCGATCACTCCGGCGGCCGCGTCGCCATCGACGGGCAGCGCGGCGAGCGCCCCGGCCGAAGCCGCGTCCTCTACGTCGTCCTCGCCGGGGGCTCGGACGGCGCGGCGCCCCTCGCAGGCGGTCGCTACGTGCTCTCGATCCACGGCCCCGGTCGGTTCGACGCCTGGCTCGTCGACTGGGACGTCGGTGCGACGCTTCTCCGCCCGCGCCTCGGCGGGCCCTTCGTGGATCCGACGCGCGCCGTCACCATCCCGGCCACCGCGCGATCCGCCATCGCCGTCGGCGCCACCACGCCCCGCGTGCGCGTACCCACCGATCGCGGCGAGCTCGCGCTCGACGGCGCGCTCGAGGGCGGCGTCGCTCCCTTCTCCGCCCGCGGCCCCTCGTTCCGCGGCGAGCCCAAGCCCGACCTGGTCGCACCCGGCGGCCCGCTCCTCACCGCGCTGTCGGCGGACCTGGACCCGGGCGATCCCCACAACCTCGTCGGCGGGTCGGCCGCGCGGCTCGCGTCCCTGCGCGCCGGCTCCGATCGCGTCGCGGTCGCGGGAACGAGCTTCGCCGCGCCGCTCGTCGGCGGCGCCGTCGCGCTGGCGCTGTCCCTCGAGCCCTCGCGCGGCACCGCCGACCGCCACCTGCTCCTCGCGACCGCCCGCCGCGTAGTCGACGCGGCCTGGAGCCCCGAGTCGGGCGCCGGCGTCCTCGACGTCGAGGCGTTCGTCGCAGCGCGCGCGCGGTGCGCCGAGGGCTGCGCCGCCGCGCACCCGTGGACGAGCTCCTTCCTCACCACCCGCTCCTCGGTGCACCCCGGCGCGCGCGACCTCTGGCTCTTCGCGCGGCTCGCGGGCCGCCACGGAGAGCCGGCGTACGACGGCGCGCTGACGGTCCGCCTGCCCACCGGAGAGTCGCTCGACGTCCCCGTCGTGGCCGGCATCGCGAGCGCTCCGCTGCCTCCCCCCGGCGGCCGCGCCGGCGACGTCCTCGTGTACGAGGCGCGCGCCGGCGACCTCGCCCTCGAACCCGTCCGCGTCCGCCTCCACGCCGACGACGCCCGCGACGCGTGGGGGATCCGGGCCCGGGGCGGTGGCTGCAGCGCGAGCTCGGCGTCCGGACGCTTCGCGTGGCTCGTGCCGGTGCTGCTCGTCCTCGTGCGCCGCCGTCGCCTGTGAGGCATGCTTCGCCGCCATGCCGCCCGCGAACGTCGAGCGCCGCCTCTACCGCCAGATGAGCCGCACGTGCCGCGAGCACGAGCTGCTCGCGCCGGGCGACCGCGTGCTCGTGGCCGTCAGCGGCGGAAAGGACAGCTACTCGCTGCTCGTCCTGCTCCGCACGCTGGTCGAGCGCCTCCCCTTCGAGGTCCGGCTCGTCGCCGTGCACCTCGACCAGGCGCAGCCCGGCTACGACGGCGAGCCGCTCGCGCGCTGGCTCGAGGCGAGCGGCGCCGACTACGAGATCCTGCGCGAGGACACCTACTCGGTCGTGACGGACCATCTGTCCGACGGCCAGACCTACTGCTCCCTCTGCTCCCGCCTCCGCCGCGGCATCCTGTACACCGCCGCCGAGCGGCTCGGCTGTACCAAGATCGCGCTCGGGCATCACCGCGACGACGCCCTCGAGACGTTCCTCTTGAACCTCTTCCATGCGGGCAAGATGCAGGCGATGCCCGCGCGCTACACCACCGACGACGGCCGGTTCGAGGTCATCCGACCGCTCGTCGAGTGCGCCGAGGACGACATCGCCGCCTTCGCCGGCGAGCAGGGCTTCCCGATCCTCCCGTGCAACCTCTGCGGATCGCAGCCCGGGCTTCAGCGCGACGCCATGAAGGCGCTCCTCGACGGCCTCGAGCGCACCAACCCGAACGTCCGCGCCATCATGACGAACGCCCTGCGCAACGTCCGCCCGACGCACCTGCTCGACCGAGAAGTCCTCGCCGCCTGGCACGCACGTCCCGCCGGTATCCGCCCCGGCGCGCCGACGCCCGCCCGCCCGGCGCGCGCCTGCGCGCAGCCCGTCCGCAGGAAGCTCCCGGTTCTCTGAGCCGATGCCGGCTCTCGGGGCTACTCGCCCGCGTGCTCGGACAGGATCAGGTGGAAGCTCCGCACGTTCTCGTCCGGCTCGTCCGCGTCGGGCAGGCGGCTGCTCAGGTTGGTGACCGCCACCAACACCTCGTCCGTGTCGTCGAGGAGCTCGAGGACGAGGTAGCTTCGCGGCTCGTTTCGCGGCGGCGCGCTCAGGCGCGTCAGCTCACGCCCCTCCCGTCCCCGCCGCACCGCCACGACCGACCACCGCACGCCGTACTCCCCCCGCATCCAGATCCGCAGCACGCTGCCCGGCGGCGCCTCGGACGTGTCGACGCGCGCGTATGCCGTGCCGAAGGGCTCGATCGGCGGATCGACCGGGCGGGTGTGCTCGGGCAGGTCGTCCCAGGACAGCTCGACGTGCGCCGGCGCCGTCGCCTCGGGCGGCAGCGCGCGCAACGGGGGGAGCGCCGCGTGGCCCTCGCGCGACGGGTCGCCGCCGAACCAGCGCGCGACCGCGAAGTCTTCGATCGTCTCGATCAGATCGTCGCCCGCCTTCTCGACGGCCGCCTCGATCGCCTCCCAGAGGTCGGGGCTGGCACGAAGGCCGTCGCCCTCCCACGTGCGCTGGCGCGCGAGCTGCCAGACGTCGCGGACGAAGCTGCCGGTGTCGCGGTCGTGCCGGGAGGAGAGCATGGCGAGGAACAGGGCGCCGCCGGCCCCGTCGCCCGCAGCGCCGCCGATCCAGGACCGCCACGGCTCGCGTTGCTGGTCGATCACGCGCTCCTCGCAACCCCATCGCCCCGTCAACCGCCAGGCCAGGAACGACGCCGTCGCGCGGCGCCAGGCGCGCGCCTCGGCCGGGTCGGTGGCGAGCAGGAGCGCCTGGGCGTAGGCGTCCGCGACGCACGCCTCGAGCGCGTCCGGCTCGACGGTGGGATCGACGACCGCGAAGGACGAGACCGCGTCCAGGAACGACCACGCCACGGACGGATCGGGCTCGCCGCTCGCGCGCTCGGCGCGCCCCGAGACCAGGTACAGGTCGAACCCGCCGGTCCCGCCGCGGCCTCCGTCCGAGACGGGCTGCCCCCACCCCTCGCGCTCGAGCGCCGCGAAGGTCCCCTCGAGGGCCGAGAGCGCACCGGCGACGAGCTCGGGGTCGACCCCGGGGCCGGCGTGGACCGAGATCGGGGCGATGAGGGACTCGGCGGCGACCGGCAGCGCGGGCCGGGGGGAGGGGGCCGGCGGGTCCACACGCGGGCCTTCCCACCGGGAATTCATGCCCATCACGATGGCCTCGGACCACTCCTCGAGGCCCGGGATCTGCGCCCGGGCGGCGGCCGGCAGGAGGCACAGGCCGGCGGCGATCAGAAGAGCCCGGAACATTTCAACCATTTGACACGATCCCGGGAACCCTTCTACATCGTCGTTTCATGGTGGAGGCACGCTTCGACCCGGGCGGGTTCTACGAGTTCAACCTCGCGCAGGGGGCGGTCCGGTCGCGCGACGGCTCTCGCGTTCTCATCCTGTCGGACACCGTGGTGGCCCCGCTTGTTTCGGCGGCGGTCAAGGCGGGCGACCTCACCCCGGTGCGCCGGCTCGGGCGGCAGATCGGGCATATGGTGGCCGAGTCCCTGGGTGGCGGGGCCCTCGACCGGCCGCCCGAGGCCGTGCTCGGCCACGCGGCGAGCGTGCTCGCGCTCTTCGGCTGGGGCCGCCTCGGGCTCGAGCGCTGGGGCGACGCGCTCGTCGCCTCGCTCGGCGAGCCGCCCGACCTCGACGACGACAACCTGGGCGTCGCGGCCCTGCTCGGAGGGATCTTCTCGGAGCTCGCAGGCCGGGAGGTCGCGTGCGTCCCGACCGATCGGCAGGGCCGGTTCGTGCTCGTGGACCCGACCGTGGCCGAGCAGGTCTGGTCCTGGTCGAAGGGCGGCGACGACCTGCCCGCGATCCTGGGCAAGCTGACGGCGGAGGGCGCATGATGAGCTCGCGGCTCCAGAAGCTCGAGGCGCTGCTCGAGCGAGTCCAGCGCAACCGCACGAGCCGGCCCGGAGCGTCCGGGCCCGTCGAGGAGGCCCCGGCAACGACCCTTGCCGCCGCCCGCCCGCGGGCAAAGGCCGGCCGCACCCCGCTCGAGCTGGCGGTGGAGGGACAGCTCGCGACCAAGCCGCCCGCGCCCGCGGAGCCGCCGGCGCCCGTGGTCGAGCCCCTGCCTCCCGCACCGGCGCCCGTGATCGAGCCCCTGCCCGCCGCGCCGGCGCCCGCCGCGACGCGACCGGCTCCGGTGGCCGCCCCTCCTCCCGCGATCGCCCCCGAGCCCGCGGCTCCCGCGATCGCCCCCGAGCCCCCACCGGCTGCTCGTGCGCTCGAGCCCGCGCCCGTCCAACCGGCGAGCGTGGCGCCGCCGAGCGCGCCCATCGTGCGCACGACCGGGGCCGCGTCCGCCGAGGACGCCCCGGCCACCTTCGGGCGGCTGCTCGAGCGCACCCTGCGCTTGCGGCCTCGCTGAGCTGGGCGTAGGGAGTCGCCCGATGCTCCTCGCGGTCGACGTCAGCAACACGCACACCAAGCTCGGGCTCTACGAGGCCGACCGGCTCGTTCACGACTTCCGGATCGGATCCTCGGTCCACCGCACGGTGGACGAGTACCACGTTCTGCTCCACAACCTCCTCCAGGTGGCGGGGCTCGAGCCCGGCGACGTCACTGCGAGCATCCTCGCGTCCGTCGTGCCCGCGCTGACGGAGGTGATGGTCGAGGCCGTCGACCGAGCGTTCGATCACCGGATGCTCGTCGTGGGGCCGGGCATCCGGACCGGCATGCCGATCCTGTACGAGAACCCCCGTGAGGTCGGCGCCGACCGCATCGTGAACGCGGTCGCGGCCTACGAGCGCGTGCGTGCCGCCTGCGTCGTCGTCGACCTCGGGACGGCGACGACCTTCGACTGCATCTCGAACAAGGGCGAGTACGTCGGCGGAGCGATCGCGCCCGGCGTCGAGATCGCCGCCAACGCGCTCTTCGCCCGCGCCGCCAAGCTGCCCCGCGCCGAGATCGCCCGCCCGCCGAAGGCCATCGGCAAGAACACCGTGCACTCCATGCAGTCGGGCATCGTGTTCGGCTACGTCGGGCTCGTCGACGGCTTGGTCGATCGCATCCGCCAGGAGATGGAAGAGCCCGAGGCCGTAGTCATCGCGACAGGCGGGCTCGCTCCCCTCATCGAGCCCGAGAGCCGGACCATCGAAGAGGTCGACGAGTTCCTCACCCTCGAGGGCTTGCGCATCCTCTACGACCGCAACCGCTGACCCCGCTCAGCGACTTGCATCGGGGACAGGTCCCGATGCAAGAGCGCCGAGGGCCTGCACGATCTGCTCGGAGGTCTCGGCCTCGCGGAGGCGTTCGAGGAGCGGCGTGTTCAGGGAGAGGTCGGCGAGGCTCGAGAGGATGTGCAGGTGGACCTGCCGCTCGCGCGGCGGGCCGAGGATCGCGAAGACCACGTCGACTCCCCGGCCGTCCGGCGCGCCGTAGTCCACGGGCGTCGCCGTCGTGAACACGCCGAAGAGCGAGCGGGACGACTCGACCGACGCGTGCGGCATCGCCACGCCCTCTCCGACCGAGGTGTTCTGCGAGCGCTCGCGCTCATGGAGCGCGTCGAGCACCTCCTTCGGCGTCGCGCCGGGGACGGCCGCCCCGAGGACCTCGGCGATCTGCTCGAAGAGCGCGTCCTTGCGCTTGGCGGCGACGCGCGCGGCCACGCAGCTCGGCTCGAGCCGGTCGAGCAGGTCGAATTCCGAGCCTTCGCGCCCGCTCCGCGAACGGTCGAACGCCTCGTGCGTCTTCTGGCGCGGCGTCTTGAGCGAGAGGACCGAGCACGCCGCCTTCGCGGTCAGCTTCTCGCGCCCCCTGCCCGGGAGCATGCCGAAGAACGTGAAGTCGGGGATGCCCATCACGAGCAGGTCGTACGCGGACGTGGCGCCGACGAGCGCGTCGACCTCGTTGCGTCCGCGCAGGATCTCGATCGTCGCCGGCGCCTCGCAGAGCGCCCGAACCTGGTCCAGGTACTGCTCCTCTCGCCGCACCGCCTCGTCCGGCGCGCCGTCGCGGACGAAGCGGACGAAGGTCAGGCGGGCGTTGTTCCGCCGGGCGAGGTGATCGGCGGTGCCGGCCACGAGGGCGTCGTGTGGGCCGGGCTCGGGGTGGACGAGGATGGCGCGGAAGCGGCGGATCCCGGCGTCCTGGAAGAGCACCAGGTTCGTCGACAGGTGGTTGATCAGCCAGCCGAGCGGGTTGTACGGCAGGATCTGGCTGCGCGAGGCGCCCTTCCACTGCATGACCAGCCACTCGCACCGCACGTGGCTCGTGACGTGGTGGACGGTCCGCACGAGATCGCGCGACACGATCGCGTGGAACTTCACGTCCAGCCCCTCCTCGGCCATGGCCTCGACGCGCCGCTCGAGCGATCGGACCTTCGGGTCCTCCTCGAGGGCCGCCTCGATCGTCATCTGCTCGGGGACCTCGGTGAGGTGCACGACGTCCACGTGGCGGCCGTGCGCGATCGCGCCGCCGAGCTCGACGAGCGTCTCCGGCGAGCGCTCGCGGCCGAACAACGGGACCACGACCGCGGCGCGGCCTCCGAGCTCCTCTTCGAGACCGAGCGGCTCCGCCAAGAGGGCGCTCCGCTTGCCGATCTTGCGCAGCACGCCGAGCCGCTGCGCCTTGCGCCGCCCCCAGGGCAGGTACAGCACGACTCCCGCGGCGAGGACCGCCGCCGTCGCTGCGATCGGGACCAGGCCCATGGTCGCGAGCAGCACGATCGCGCCGACGATCCCCGCGATCTGCATGGTCGGGTACCAGGGCGACCGGAACGTCGGGGCGTACCACTGCACGCGCGCCTCGCGGAAGATGAGCACTGCCGCGTTGTTCGCGAGGTAGAGCAGGATGACCGTGGCGGACGCGAGCTTCGCCATCCCCTCCACGTCGAAGAACAGGATGGCGAACGCGATCGCGCCGCCGGTGACCAGGATGCTCACGACCGGCGTGTCGAAGCGCGTGCTGACGTGACGGAACACGGGCGGCAGCAGGTCGTCCCGGCTCATCGCGAACGGGAAGCGCGACGCAGCGAGCAGCCCCGAGTTCGCCATGGAGGTCATGGTGGCGACGCCGAGCACCGCGGCCCCGATCCCCACGAGCGGTCCTCCGAGGAGCTCCGCCAGGGTGTGGACGGGGCGGAGGTCCGTGGCGAGGACCTCGCCCGGCACGTTGCCCACGAGCGCGAGGGCCACGCAGGCGTAGAGCGCCATGACGACCACCAGCGACAACAGCATGCCGAGGGGCAGGTTCCGGCTCGGGTTCTTCACCTCCTCGGCGACCGCGGCCACCTTCGTCACGCCGGCGTAGCTGACGAAGACGAAGCCGGTCGCCGCGAAGAGTCCACCGGCGCCTCCGGTGAACGAGTGGTCTAGCCGCGAGCCGTCGAGCTCGACGAACGCGACCGCCACGAGGCCCGCGAGGCACGCCAGGCTCACGGTCACGACCACGACCTGCGCCTGGCCGACCTTGCGGACGCCGATCACGTTCAGCCCGACGATCACGCCGAGGAGCAGGAGCGAGGTCGGCACCAGAGGCACGTCGGCGACCACGATCAAGTACGCGCCGAACCCGACGAGCGCGAAGGCGGCCTTGAGGAGCATCGACAGCCACAGGCCGAGCCCGGCGACGGTGCCGCCCAACGGGCCGAGGCTCCGCTCGAGGTACACGTACGTTCCGCCCGACGTGGGCATCGCGGTCGCCAGCTCGGCCTTCGACAGCACCGCCGGCAGGGCGACGAGCCCGGCGAGCACGTAGGCCAGCCACACCGAAGGGCCCGTGTGCGCCGAGGCGAGGCCCGGCAGCACGAAGATGCCGCTCCCCACCATCGCGCTGATGCTGATCGCGGTCACGTTGACCAACGTCAGCCTCCGCTCGAGTGCCTTCACGGGCCGCTCACGAGCTCCGGCGGAGCGCCGCGTCCACCTTGGCGAGGCGGCGGGTGATCAGGGGATTGTCGGGCTCTTCCTGCGCGGCGGCGCGGAGCGCCTTCCACGCGGCCCGGTAGTCCTTCGCCTCGAGCGCGCGCATGGCGCGGTCGTAGAACGCCCGCGCCTGCAGAGAGCGGATGGTGGGCTCCTTCTTCGCCGTCCCCTCGCGCCGGGCGAGGATGCGCGCCGCGCCGTCGCGCTGCGCGGCGGTCAGGCGGCGGATCCCCTTGACGAGGGCGGCGTCGTAGAGCCGTCGCGCGTCGGGATCGCACAGCACCTGGACGCCCTCGCTGCCGCGCCGGTAGATCGCGTTCGCTCGCTCGCGCTTGTCCGCGGGGGCGCCGGAATACCGGTCGGGGTGGTACTTGCGGGCGAACTTCCGAAACGCCCGGCGCACGTCTGCCTCGCTCGCGTCCGGCTGGATGCCGAGGAGCGTGTAGTAGTCGAGCTGGTCGAGGCGGTCGGACATCGGTCGTCCATTCAACCCAACGAGGCTTCCTGTCGCGCCCGCATCGCGGCCATCTCGTCCTCGTCGAAGCCGCCGAGGAGGTTGACGCGGATCGTCTGCACACGCCCGGTGGCCAGATCCACGGCCTTGACGTCCAGGATCCCGTTGGCGTCGAGCATGAACGTGACCTCGATGCGGACTTCTCCGCGGCGCGCCCGCCGGAGCTCCGTCAGCTCGATCTCCCCGAGAGGCTGGTTGTCGGCGAACATGCGCGAGTCGCCCTGGCAGACCGTCACGCGCACCGTGTCCTGGTCGTCCTGCGCAGTGCTGAAGACGCGCGTCTGCTCGATCGGGATGGGGGCGTTGCGGCGGATGACGCGTTCGCAGTATCCGCCCACCGTCTCGATCCCGAGCGAGTGCGGCGTCACGTCCATCAACAGCGGCGGAGGCCGCTCGGGCATCCGAACGACCGGCTGGGGCGGCGGCGGCACCGAGACCGGCTCGGGCGGCGGCGGTCTCGGTGGCTCGGGTGCGAGCAGCTCCATCGGCCGAGCGGGCTGCCTCTGCGCCTCGGCGGCGGGCAGCCCCACCGGCCGAGCGGGCGGCAGCTTCGCGACGGCCGGCGGGGGAGGCGCGGGCGGGGGTGGCCCCGCGAGCATGTCGTCGAACGGAGTCGTTCCCTCCGGCCGCGCCGGCGGGGAGGGCGCGTCGGGCTCCGGCGGAGCGAGCTCCTCGAGCGCGAGGTCGTCGAGGTCGAGGTCGAGCGCCAGCTCCTCGGTGGACTCCTCGCGGAAGGCCCCGGGCGCGATCGACTTCACGTGTGCTTCGTACTCGGGGTCGAGCTCGATGGACGACGCGGCCTCGAACGGGTCCGGCTCGGGAGCTTCCGGCAGCGGTCGAGGAGCGTCGGGGGGCGCGGGCGGGCGGTAGGGCTGTGCGGCGCCGCCGTCGTGCGGCACCGGGACCGGCAGCCTGGGCAGCGTCAGAGGACGCGGCCTCGCGGGCGGCCTGCTCTCGGGCAGCTCGCCCACGGGCCCGTCCGCGACGTCCGGCGCGAACGCGGGCTGCGCCGGGCGCGCCGCGCGGGCCTCCTCCTTCTTCTTCCGGAGCTCGGCGGCTGCCTCGGGACTCGGACCCGAGACGATCGAGAGCGTGTCCCGGGGGGTCCGGGCCGACAGCGCGTAGCCCTGGATCGCAGCGCCGAGCGCGACGACCATGTCGGGATCGATGTCCGTCCGCGGCTCTTTCTCGAAGAAGTTGCGCACCATGCGGCGGACGAGCGGGATGCGCGTCGAGCCGCCCACGAGCACCACCGCGTCGATGGACTCGCGCTCCACGTCACCGAGCCGCAGAGCCTCCGCGCAGACGCGTAGCGACTGGTTCACGAGCGGCAGGATTCGCTCTTCGAGCTCTGCGCGCGTCATCGAGTGCTCGAGGTCGAGGGGCTCGCCCGCCGAGCCGACCGCGAGCTCCGAGACCCGGCACTCGGCCTTCTCGTCGCCGGAGAGAGAGCACTTCACCCACTCGCCCGCCGCTCGCAGGCGCTCGAACGCCTGCCGGTCCTGCCGCGGGTCGATGCCGTGCCGTCCGTGGAAGGCGTCGCTCATGGCCTCCGCCACGAGCAGGTCGATGTCGTCACCGCCGAGGAAGGTGTCGCCCGCCGTCGCGACGACCTCGAACACGTCGTCGTCGAGGTCGAGGATCGTGATGTCGAACGTGCCGCCGCCGAAGTCGTAGACGGCGATCCGCTCGGACCCGCTGGTCCCGGCGCCGTAGGCCACGGCCGCGGCCGTCGGCTCGTTGAGGATCCGCAGGACCTCGAGGCCCGCGACCTTGCCCGCCGCCTTGGTCGCGCTTCGTTGCAGCTCGTTGAAGTTCGCGGGCACCGTGATGACCGCCTTGTCCACGCTCGCCCCGAGCATCTGCTCGGCCACGCGCCGGCACTCGCGGAGCACGTAGGCGCTGATCTCGGCGAGCGAGTAGGTCTCGCCCCGGACCTCGACGCGGACGCCGCGGTTCTCGCCCTCGACCAGCGGGAACGCGAACCGCGACTTGGCTCGCTCGACCTCCGGGCTGTCGAACGGCCGCCCGATGAGGCGCTTGATGGCGTAGATCGTGTGCTCCGCGTCCACCAGCCGCCGCTCCCGGGCGATCTCGCCGACCACCACGGGCCCGCTCTCGGGGAAGGAGACGACCGACGGTATGAGGCGCTTGCCGTCGGCGTCCGCGAGGACGCGCGCCTGACCGCCGTCGGCCACGGCGACCACCGAGTTGGTGGTGCCGAGGTCGATGCCTAGGACGATGTCGCTCATGCTGGGCCGGGGGGCCCCGGTCGATCACATGGGGCCCTCGGGGACTTCTACCACGGGCGGCACGAGGAAGAAGATGTCCCGGCTGTCGAGCTCGGTGAATCCGTCGCCGAGCACGCGCAGCGTGGCCATGAAGAGCTGCGGCATCGCCGTGGGCATGACCGTGTCATTCTGCTTCACCACGATGTCGAAGCAGACCGGCGAGCCCGGCGTGACGTCCCGGAAGGTGTCCGGGTGCCCGTCGCCGTCGGTGTCCTCGGCCGGTCTCGCCTCGCAGCCGCGCGCCAGGTCGCCGGTCTCGTTCGCCTCGATGTAGTCGACGAAGGCCGCCCAGGTCTCCACCGTGTCGCTCGGGTCGTCCTCGTACACGATGGAGATGTCGATGGGCGTCTGGTTCGCCAGCGTGCGGATCTGGTTCACGACCGCGTCGCTCACCGCGCCGCTCGAGGCCGTGCTCACCAGCGGCGCGCCTGCGCCGTCGACCGCGCCCGTATCGGTCGCGAGCTGCTCCATCTGGCTCCGACCGCCTCCGCTCACGGCGACGCCGATGACGCGGATCCGCGAGGCCGTGGCGGCCGCGACCGCCTCCGCGTAGGTCGGGGCGTGACCCCCGATGGTCCCGTCGCTGTAGGCGTACTCGCCGCCCGGCCCGTTGTGCTGGTAGATGTCGCTGATCAGGACGACGATCGGCACCGCGCCCTCGCGGAAGCACGGCCAGCCGACCGACATGCCCGCCGGGCAGGCGGCGAATCCCCCGTATCCGGCCGATCGATCCCCGGTCCACCCGCTCGAGCCAGGCAGGCCGTTGCCCGTGGCCACGGCCCAGAGCGCTGCGATGCCGCTCTCGGCGCCGTCCGCACCGTAGTGGGTGGTGAGCGTGTTGACGGCCGCCTGCGCCGTCGCGGCGTCGCCCGTCAGGTCCTGGCGGTGGTAGTACGCCCGGTCACCGGAGCCTGCCGAGCCGTATCCCCCGACGGGGTAGTCGTCGAACCCGCCGACGCCGAACCAGGTGTCGGCGATCTCGGCGCGCACCCGGTCGATGATGCCCGTGCCCGCCGTGGAGAGCGACGTGCGCACGTTGGTGATGGTGCCTCCCATGGAGCCCGTCGTGTCGATGAGGAAGTACACGTCGGCCACGCGCAGGTCCGTCGCGAACGCGAGGGTGTCGCGCTCCGGCATGGGCGGCATCATGTACGGCTCGAAGAACACGAAGTCGCCGCGCGTGCGCGGGCTCGAGCTCCCGTCGAGGGCGTCGCCCTCGCACTCCGGATCGCCGGCGCAGGCCGCCACCTCGACGAGGTCCGTCACCCCGTCGCCGTCGCTGTCGGCGCTGGTCCGGCTGGTGCCGTGCTCGCGCTCCTCCCGGTCCCCGAGGCCGTCGTTGTCGCTGTCCGGGTCCTGGAAGTCGGGGACGCCGTCGTCGTCGCTGTCGGCGGGCGGCGTCGAGGGGTCGCCGTCGCCCGACTCCTCGGCGTCGGTCCACCCGTCGTTGTCGCTGTCGTCGTCGTGGCGGTCGGGCGTTCCGTCGCGGTCCGTGTCGACCACCGACTCGTAGAAGTCGCCGATGCCGTCGCCGTCGCTGTCGATGTCCATGTGGTCCGGCGTGCCGTCGCCGTCGAAGTCCCGCGGGGCCGAGGGATCGCCGCCGATCTCGTCGGTGTCCGGGACGCGGTCGCCGTCGTTGTCCGTGTCGCGGAAGTCCGGATCGCCGTCCCCGTCGGCGTCGCCCCCGCCTTCGGTCGCGTCCGGGATCCCGTTGCCGTCGCTCTCGTCGTCGCGGAAGTCGTGCGTGCCGTCGCCGTCGGTGTCGGCGGGCTCGTCGCCGCTCCGGACCGTGTTGCACTCGACCGAGTCCGGGATGCCGTCGCCGTCGCTGTCGTCGTCGAGGTAGTCCGGCGTCCCGTCGCCGTCGCTGTCGACCCCCTCCTCGCGGCCCTCCCACGTGTCGCTGCACCCGTCGGAGTCCTCGTCCGGAGCCGCCGGGCCGCCTCCGGAGTCGTCCGCGCCGCCGTCACGTCGCGGGACGCCCCGTCCCTTCGGGCTGCAACCCACCACCGTCGACAGCACCGCCGCCGCCGCGAGCAAAGCCAAGATCCGCCGCATCGCACACCTCCGCGAGGACGATCCGGGTCGAGTCGCCCCACACCGCAGTGTACCGGATCTGCGCAGGGCGTGAAGCGCCCCAAGTCCAGGTAGTTACGAACCCTGGCCGCGCCGGAAAATCTGATAGAAGTAGTCGCCCGAGCCCGTCCCGGCCTCGACCTTGAGGGTGTGCTCCCCGCTCTGTTGCGGGCAGTAGCGGACGTTGGGGAAGGCCGTCCGCGAGCCGTCGGTGGCGAGCGGGGTGTTGCCCTGCTGGAGCGTGACGTCGAGGTTGTTCACGCCGTCGCCGCCCACGACCAGGACCGAGTAGCACTGGCCGCCCGTGAGCTGGAGGTCGTGCGTGCGGGAGGCGCCTTCGCGCGCGAGCCGGCCGCGGCCCGGAGCGGCGTCCACGTCGGGCTCGTAGCCCTCGACGGCCAGGAGCGAGGTCACCTCGGCGAGCCGGACGTAGATCAGCCCCTCGAGGCCGAACGGCCCGCGTGTCCCGCGCGGCCAGCGGTAGGGCGCGTACACGAAGCTCCCCGAGCCGCTGTACATGCGCACCTGCATGGTGAAGTCGCCGGTGCGGTCGGCGCACACGCGCACCACGGGCCGCGGGTCGGTCTCGACGTCCCGGTCGACCTGCCGGCCGCGGGAGTCGAGCAGGATCAGATCGAGGTCGCGGACCCCGTTGTCGCCGACGGCGAGGATGGCGTAGCACTTGCCACCCTCGAGGCTGATCTGGAAGTCCTGCGTCGACCCCTGCTCGAGGCTCCCGCGGCTCGGCTCGGCGTGGCTCTCGTAGCCACGCGCGCGCATGTCGGCGTCGAGGAGCCGGAAGTTCTCCTCGACGCCCGCGCCTGCCGTCGAGGTCGTCGCGATGACCTCAGTGGCCTGCTGCGGCGGCTGCTGTCCTCCCCGCGCCTGGACGTACGCCGCGGTGAAGACGGGCCCCGCGCCGTTGTAGAGCCGCGTCCGCAGCGTGTACTGGCCGCTCTGATCGGGGCAGTACCGCACGAGCGCGTCGAGGTTCGTGCTCACGTCCCGTTCGATCTCGTTGCCGCTGCCGTCCACCAGGAAGACGTCGGTGTCGCGGGCGCCCGGGCCGCCGAGCGTCGCGAACGCGTAGCAGTAGCCCTGCTCCAGGTTGAGCTGGAAGTTGCGGTCCTCCTGCGACCGGTACACGAGGCCCTGCGGGTCGCTGAGCCGCTGGAACTGCTGCTGGCCCATCTGCTGGTCGAGCGCCGAGAGCCGCTGCGCCGTCGTCTGGTCGAGCTGCGCCTGCTCGGGGCCCTGCTGTGCCGCGGCGCCGCCCCAGAGCCCCGCGAGGCTCGGCCGCACCTGGGGGGACCCCTGGTAGACCGCGTAGTAGTACTCGCCGCCGCCGCTCGCCATCTGGAGACGCGCGATGGCGCGGCCTTGCTGCCCCGGGCACACGGTCGCCCACGGGTGTGGATCCGGATCCACGTTGTACCCGATGGTGCGCCCCGCCGGGTCGAGCACGACCAGGTTCAGATCGGCGTTCGGCTGCGCGAGCGCCACGATCGTGTAGCAGAGGTGCTGCTGCGCATCGACGCCGTACGCGATGACTCCGTCGACCGCCAGGTTCTGGTTGCGCACCGCCGGGCCGACCCGGGTGTACCCCTGCTGTTGCAGGTACTGGTCGATCTGGTTCAGCGCGGCCCGTGGATCGTCGCTGAGCTGCGCCGAGGCCTGTCCACCCGTCGCCGGGCCCGTGCCGGTGCCCTGCTGGCCCGGCCCGTAGGTCTGGCCCGCGTAGAGCTGGCGGCGCGGCGAGGCGCCGCAGGCGCCGAGGATCGCGACGAACGCAATGATTCCCAAGTGTCGAAGCATCGGGTCTCCCTGCCTACGCGGGCCTCGCCCCGCGTCTCCTGAGGGACGCAGGGACCGCCCGGGCGCTTCAAATTCGCGCGTATCTGACCATGAGCCCGCGTTGGGCCGCAACTCCGGAGTCCCGCGTTCGATAAGGGCCCCGTGATGACGCTCCGAGCCCCGCTCCTCGCCCTTTGCGTCGCGGCCGTCGCCGCGCCCGCCGCCGCCCAGGACGCTCCGGCCCCGAGCCTGGAGGTCCGGACGGACCCGGAGATCCCGTACCACCGCCTGGGGGTCTCGGCCGACCCGCTGGCCGTCTTCTTCGGGGAGTACGGTGTCCGGTTCGAGGGCACCGTCGGAGCCGCGCACAGCCTCTTCGTCGAGCCCGCCTACCTGTATGCCGACCAGACCCACGCCATCGGCATCGAAGGCGGCTATCACCTGTGGCCTCTCGGGGCCGGCCTGAGCGGCTTGTTCGCCGGGGCGGCCTTCGGGGCCTACGTCACGACCGGGCGCGTCCTCACGACGACCGCGTCGCTCGAGGTCGGCTACCAGCACGTCTGGGACGGTCTCGTCCTCGGCGCCGGCGCCGGCGTCACGGCGGCCCACACCTCCGGCCAGGGACGCTGGTCGCTGTTTCCACGCGTCGTGCTCTCCCTCGGCTACGCGTGGATGTGAGCCTGCCCTGACCGGCGCGATCAGCCTGCGGACAGGAGGATCACCAGCCCGGCGATGCTCAGCGCGAGCACCGCCGCGGCCAGGAGGTAGATGAGGACGTCGGCGCCGGCTCCGCGCGCGCGCGGTGCCGTCGGCTCGGGCGTCTCGTCGGCGACGGCGGCGGTGTCGACCTTCGAGTCGGTGGGCGCGGGCTCGTCCGGGGGCGCGTCGTCGGCCGCGGGCTCGGGCGCCGGGGGCGGAGGCGTGTCCAACTTCCGATCCGGCTCGGCCGCGATCTCGCGGAGCATCGTCTCGGCCACGTCCTCGTAGACGAGGACCGTCGCGCCGACGAGCACCTCGTCGCGATCGCGCAGGCGGCGCTCGGTGACGCGCCGGTCGTTCACCAGCACACCGTTCTTGCTCCCGAGGTCGCGCACGATCACCCCGTCGAGGTCGCGCACGATCTCTGCGTGCTCGCGCGACGCGTCGGCGTCCTTCAGCGCGAGGTCGCAGCTCTCGCCGCGGCCGACGAGCAGCCGCGCCGGAGGCTCCGGGACGTCCAGCGCCTTGCCCTCGTCCGGCCCGTTCAACACGAGCAGGCGCGGAGGCGGAGCGGTCCCCTCGGGATCGACGAGCTCGCGCACGAGCCGGCGTGCGAGCGCACTCGTCCGGTCCACGCTCGTCGCCGCCGTGACCGCGACGCCGACCTCCACTCGCACCGCGAACCCGCCGACGTCCACGATGTCGCCGGTGCGCAGCGGCTTCGGTCGGCCCGGCGGGATCGCGCTGCCGTTCACGCGCGTGCCGTTGGTCGAGCCCTCGTCCTGCACCACCCAACCCGCGCCCTGGGCGCGGAACGTCGCGTGCTGCCCGCTCACGGCCTGGTGCGGGAGCAGCACGTCCGAGCCCGCGCTCCGGCCGACGGTGACACGCTCCTGGTCGAACTCGAACACGCACGGGACCGACCCCGTGGCCTCGGACCAGGACGACTTCACGGTCAACCGGACGCCCATGCGACCCGTACGGTGATCGGCGCGCGATCGTCGGTCAAGCAACCGGACCGCGAGCGCAGCGGCCCCGGTCGTCCCGCCCGCCGGTCACATCGCCCCGAGGCAGCTCTGGAGCCTCTCGCGCGCGCGGTGCAGCCGCGCCTTGACCGCGCCCAAGTCGATCCCGAGGGCATCGGCCACCTCGGCGGAGCTCATCCCCTCGCCGTCGCGCAGCACGATCACCTCCCGCTGCGCCGGGGTGAGGCAGTCGAAGGCCGACCGCAGCCGAACGACGAGCTCGCGCGCAGCGGCGCTCTCGGACGGGTCCGGCGCCGGATCGGGCATTCGGTCGGCGAGGGACAGGCCCTCGCGCCCGCCGGCGGTCATCGCCGCGGGGACGCTGCGGCCTCGGGTGCGGCGCTTGATGCAGGCGCTGCGGGCGATCGCGTAGAGCCAGGTCGACAGCGACGACTCCCTCCGGAAGCCCTTCACGTGTCGGGCGACCGCCAGCATGGTGTCCTGCAGCACCTCCTGAGCGTCGTCCGAGTGACGACACAGGCGCATACCCAGGCCGTAGATGAGACGCTCGTGTCGCTGGAGCAGCGACTCGAGCGCCTCTCGGTCGTCGCGGCGGGCGGCCTCGAGCAGCTCGTGATCCGTCCGGTCGTTCGCCATCGACGGACGGTAGCGCGGGAGCGAGGGCGGCGCAGTGATCGTCGTCAGGCTGCCGGCCCGCACACCGTGTCGTCCCTCACGCCGGCGCGCTTGAGGAGCTTCATCATCAGGCACGTGTTGGTGAACGCCGACTGAACCTGGTTGAGCCCCACGAAGGCGGTGAACAGCAAGAACCACGGGGACACGAGCCAGCCCAGCGCGAGCGAAGCCAGCACGAAGGTGCCCGCGATCAGGCGTAGGTAGCGGTTGACGGTCATCGGTGCGTACTCCTTGCTCACCCCTGCTGGGGCAGGTGCCGCGGCAACCCCGTCACCGCGGGTTCGGTCTCGGCCGCTCTGCGGGCCCGCTCGCGGCGGTCGCGCCGGCGGTTGACCACGTAGTAGACGACCGGGACGGTCATTCGGGACAACAGGAGCGACGCCACCTCGCCCGCCATGAGCGAGATCGCGAGCCCCTGGAAGATCGGGTCGAAGAGGATGACCCCGGCGCCCACGACCACCGCGGCGGCGGTCAGGAGCATCGGGCGGAAGCGCACCGCGCCCGCGTCGACCACCGCCTCCTCGAGCGGCATCCCTTCCCGCAGGCGCAGCTCGATGAAGTCCACGAGGATAATCGAGTTCCGGACCACGATGCCCGCGCCTGCGATGAACCCGATCATGGACGTCGCGGTGAAGAACGCGCCCATCGCGCCGTGCGCCGGCAGGATCCCGACGAGCGAGAAGGGGATCGCGCTCATGATGACGAGCGGCGTGACGAACGACTGGAACCAGCCGACGACCAGCAGGTAGATGAGGACCAGCACGGCCGCGAACGCGAGGCCGAGGTCGCGGAAGACCTCGTAGGTGATGTGCCACTCGCCGTCCCACTTCAGCGAGTAGCGGTCCGTGAGGAAGGGCTGCGCGGCCGTGTGCTGCTCCATCGCGTAGCCTTCGGGGAGCTCCATGGCCGCGAGCGTCGGGCCGAGCTCGGTCACCGCGTAGACCGGGCTCTCGATCTCGCCCGCGAGGTCGGCGGTCACGTAGACCACCCGCTTGAGGTTCTTGTGGTAGATGCTCCGCTCCTGCACCGACCGCACCGGCCGGACGAGCTCCGAGAGGCTCACCATGCGGCCGTCGGCGCCCGCGACGTGCAGACCCACGAGCCGGCCGAGGTCCGAGCGCGTCGCGCGGTCGAGCCGGACGAGCAGCGGGACGTCCTCGCGCTCGCGCCCGGCCTCGAGGAGCCCGGCCTGCTCGCCGGAGAGTGCGAGCCGCACGGTGCGGGCGATCTCCGCCTCGCTCACGCCGTGGAGCGCGGCCTTGACCTCGTCCACCTCGAAGCGGACCTGGGGCTGCTCGGCCTCGACGTACCAGTCCACGTCGACGACCCCTGGCAGCGCCTCCATCTCGTCCATCACCGTACGGGCGATCTCGATCTGACGCCCGTGCTCCGGCCCGTAGACCTCCGCCACGAGCGTCTGGAGGACCGGGGGTCCGGGCGGCAGCTCGACCACCGCGACCCGCGCGCCGAAGCGCTCGGCCACCGGTGCGATGCGCTCGCGCACCCGCTTGGCCACGTCGTGGCTCTGCGCGTCGCGCGCGTGCTTCGGCAGGAGCTGCACGGCGACGTCGGCCACGTTCGAGCCGCGGCGCAGGAAGTAGTGTCGCACGAGGCCGTTGAAGGAGTAGGGGCCGGAGGTGCCCACGTAGGACTGATAGGCGGTCACCTCCGGCTGGGCGCGCACCACGTCGGCCACGGCCTGCGTGACCCGGGCCGTCTCTTCGAGCGGCGTCCCCTCGGGCATGTCGACGACGAGCTGCAGCTCACTCTTGTTGTCGAAGGGGAGCATCTTGACCTGCACCCACCCGGTGGGGACCGTCACCATCGACGCGACGAGGAGCGCCACCACTGCGCCGAGGAAGCCCCACCGGCGCACCGGGGTGGCGAGGAGCGCCCGCATGATGCGCCGGTAGAACCGCGTCGATCGTCCTTCGGGCTCGTGGCCGTGGGCCGCGCCACCCCGGAGCAGCCGGACCGTCGCCCACGGGGTGACCGCGAAGGCGACGAGGAGCGAGAAGAGCATGGCGGCCGACGCGCCGATGGGGATGGGGCGCATGTACGGGCCCATCAGCCCGCTGACGAAGGCCATCGGCAGGATCGCAGCGATGACCGTCATCGTGGCCAGGATGGTGGGGTTGCCGACCTCGTCGACGGCGCGGACGGCGATGTCGCGCAAGCTCCTCCCGCGGTTCTCGGGTAACCGGTAGTGGCGCGCGATGTTCTCCACGACGACGATCGCGTCGTCCACGAGGATGCCGATCGAGAAGATCAGGGCGAAGAGCGTGATGCGGTTGAGCGTGTAGCCGTACAGGAAGAAGACGGTGAGCGTGAGGGCGAGCGTCACCGGGATCGCCAGGAACACGATGAACGCCTCGCGGCGTCCGAGCGTGACCAGCACGAGGAGCGCGACGCTGACGACCGCGATCGCCATGTGCAGGAGCAGCTCGTTGCTCTTCTCGCTCGCCGTCTCCCCGTAGTCCCGGGTCACGCTGACGGTGACGTCGCCCGGGATGACCGCGCCCTTGGCCGCCTCGGTCCGGGCGAGGACCGCGTCGACCACGTCGACCGCGTTGGTGCCCTTGCGCTTGGCCACCGAGAGCGTCACCGCCGGCCACGAGCCCTCGCCGGCCTCCGCCGCCTCGCCGGTCGCCGCCGCACCCGCGCCGTACCGCACATAGCTCGAGGGCTCCTCTCCGCCATCCGCGACCCGCGCCACGTCCCGGAGGAACACGGGCCGGCGTCCTGCCGCTCCGACGACCACGTTGCGCACGTCGTCGGCGTTCCGGAGCAAGGTCCCGGTCTCGATCAGGAGCTCCTGGTTGCCCTGAGCCACGGCCCCCGCCGGGAGCCGCCGGTTGTGCGCCGCGAGCGCCCGCACCACCGAGGTGGGGGTGACGTCCCGGCCGGCCATGCGCTCGGGGTCGAGCAGCACCCGGAGCTGGCGGCGCTCTCCGCCCGTGACGGTGACCTCGCTGACGTCGGGCACCTCCTCGATCGCCTCGGCGAGCTCGGCGGCGACGCGGCGGAGCTGATAGCCGTCGTAGCGTTCGCTCCACAGCGTGAGCGACAGCACCGGCACGTCGTCGATGCTCCGCGGTACGATGAGCGGCTCGGAGGCACCCTCGGGGATGCGGTCGGAGTGGGCCTCGAGCTTGTCCCGGAGGCGCAGGATGCTGTCCTCCTCGTTCCGTCCCACCTCGAAGCGGACGATGATCGTGCTCATCCCGGGGCTCGACGTGGAGTACACGTACTCGACGCCGGGGATGTCGTAGATGAGCGACTCCATCGGGCTCGTGACCCGCTCTTCGACGTCGCTCGCCGAGGCGCCGGGCATCGTCACGAAGACGTCGATCATCGGGACGACGATCTGCGGCTCCTCCTCCCGCGGGAGCAACTGCACTGCGAGCGCGCCGAGACCGACCGCCGCGGCCATCAAGAGCGGCGTCAGCTTGGAGTGCATGAACGCGGCCGCGAGGCGTCCCGCGGTGCCGGTGCGCGGCCCGGTCACCGCCGCACCTCGATCGGCGCCGCGTCCGGCAGTCCAGCCGGCGCGTCGATCACGACCTCTTCCCCGGGCGACAGGCCGGCGAGCACCTCGACTCCGCCCTCGTGGACCTGCCCGAGGCTCACGAGGCGGACGCGCGCGCGTCCCTCCTCGGCGACGAACACGCGGTCGAGCTGGCCGCGGGGGCAGAGGGCGGCCTCCGGGACCAGCAGCCGCTCGGCCGTGCTCACGCGGAAGCGCACCCGGCCGAACATGCCGTGCCGGAGCGCCGCCGACGCCTCGTCGGCCGGGAGGTCGAGCTTCACGGTGAAGGCGCGGGAGGTGACGTCGACGGCGGGCACGATCTCGCTCACGGTCCCCTCGAGCACGACCCCGGCCGCCTCCACCTCGACGCTCGCCCCGTCCCCGAGCGCGATGCGCGACGCCTGCGACTCGTCGACGACGGCCTCCGCGCGAAGGGCTCCCTGCTCCTCGACGGTCAACAGAGGCGTGCCCGGCGACGCCAGGTCGCCGACGTCGACGGTGCGCGCGATCACCTGTCCTTCGAAGGGCGCGACCACTCGGCGGTGGTCGAGGAGGGCCGAGGCGACCTGGGCGCCCGCGCGGGCCTGCCCGATCCGTGCCCGGGCGGCGCGCAGCCTCGCCTCCGCCAGCCGCTCCCGTGCCCGGGCGGACTCGTGGGTCGTGTCGGCCTGGTCGAGCTCGTGCGCGGTCGCGGCGCCCTGCTCGTGCAGGCGCTGGGTGCGTTGCCAGGTCAGCTCGGCGATGCGGCGCGCCGAGGTCGCGGCGGCGACGTCGCTCTCGGCCTGCGCGAGCGCCGCGTCCGCCTCACCGATGCCGGCGCGCGCCTGGGCGAGGTGCGCGCGAGCGTCCTGCGCGTCGAGCTCGACGAGCACCTGGCCGGCTCGGACGCGGTCGCCGGGGCGCACGTGCAGGGCCCGCACGTAGCCCATCACCTTGCTGGTGAGGACGGCCGTGTTCTGGCCGCGGACCGTGGCCGTCGCCACGTACTCGACGTCCACCGGCCCGACGCGTGCTTCGGCGACCTGCACGGCGACCGGCTCCCGGGGCGCGGGCGCCGGTCGTGCCTCCGAGGAGCCGCACCCCCAAAGCAACAGCATCGTGATCGAGGCGAGACGAGTGCTCTTCATCATTCGGCTGACTCCACGAAGGTCCGATCGAGGATCCCCAGCGCCGCGGCGAGGTCGACGGCCGCGACGTGCTGGGCGTAGGACGCGGCGAGGTGCCTGCGCTCGGCGTCGAGGAGCGCGGCGCGTGCGCGAAGCACGTCGGCGGCTCCCGTCATTCCGCTCTCGAGCCGCGCGCGTTCGATGCGGTGGCTCTCGCGCGCGTGGGCGACCGCGCGCGTCGCGACCTCGCGCCGGGCCCGCGCCTCGCTGACGGCGCGCCGCGCGCGCCCGAGGGCCACCTCCCGGATCACGCGGGCGTCGTCCCGGAGCGCCGCCGCCCGGGCCTCGTCCGCTTCGGCCGCGTGCAGCCGGGCGAGGTCGCCGAGGCCGTTGAACAGGTTGAGCCGCAGCGTCACGCCGGCGTAGAAGTGCGTCGCTCCGTCCCCGAGGAAGTCCTCGCGGTGCCGCTCGACGCCTGCACCGAGGCCGAGCGTGGGCGCGAACGCCCAGAGCGCGCTCGCGCGTCGGGCCTCGGCGGCGGCGAGATCGGCCTCGGCGCGCGCGAGGGCTGGGTGGTCCGGGCGGAGCGTCGTTCCGTCCGGGACCTCGGCGAGGGGGGCGTCGAGCGGTGTGGTCAGCTCGAAGCGCGCGCCGGCAGGCGCGCCGAGCACGCGCGCGAGCTCCGCGCGGGAGACCTCGGTCTCGCCGGTCGCGGTGATCACCACCTCCTCGAGGGACGCGAGCTCGGTCTCGAGACCGAGGACCGCCGCCTCGCTGCCCATGCCGCCGTCGCGGCGCGCGCGGGCCCGTTCGACGTCCGCCCGCGCAGCCTCGGCGGCGTCGCGCGCGACGGCGAGGGCCGCGTCCGCGAGCTGGACGCGATAGTAGAGCTGGACGGTCGCGGCGACCACCTGCGCCTCGGCGCTCCGCCGCGCGGCCTTGGCGGCGTCTTCGTGGCGGGCCGCCGCGCGCAGGGCGTACCACGCGCTCACGTCGATCAGGCTGGCGCGGAGGTCCAGGCGAGAGACGAAGTCCGTGAGCGGGTCCGGGTCGTTCAGGGCGTCGATCGCGAGGTCCTCGGGCTGGAGGCGTTCCTGCCCGAGCAACGCGCCGAACGCGGCGACCGGCTGATCGGTGTACTCGGCGGATTCGCTGAAGTCGATCCGGGGAAGCAGCGCCGAGCGCGCCATCCCGACCCTTGCGCCGGCCGCGTCCACCGCGGCCGCGCTCGCCCGGAGCGACGCGTTGTGATCGACCGCACGGGTCACGGCCTCGGACAACGAGAGCGGAGCGGCGTGCGCGGAGCCCGGCCCGGCGATCATCCAGAGGATCGCCCACGCCCAGGTCGCTCGGCCGGCGAGGCGCAACCGCGCGTCATGCGGTGCCATGCCCGTTGGAGCCGGCGCGCCGGAAAGGGGTACGCAGAAAATTGGACGTCTGGCGCCGCTTCTGTGACTGAGAGAGGGCCGGGGTGTCCTGCCCCGGCTTGGAGGGAGTCATGGAAGCTGCTGTCGAGAGGCGTTCGGCGAAGGGGTCACGGATCCCGCTCGACGTCCTGGTGGAGCTGACGCACGAGGACTACGAGGAGGCCTTCGAGGCCGACGGCGTGAACCTGAGCGTGGGCGGCCTGTCGATGCGGGCGCCGTACCTCCCCGACGTGGGCGCGCGGCTCAGGTGCCGGTTCGAGCACCCACCCTCCGGTGAGCGCGTCGAAGCCGACGCCGAGGTGGTCTGGGCGCAGGACACCGGGACCCACACGGGCGAGTTCGGGCTCCGGTTCGTCGAGCTCGGCGAGGGGGCCGAGCGCACCATCCGGCGCATGGTGGGCACAGCCTACCTGCCGCCCCCGCCGTCGGCCGAGGACACGATCGACGAGCAGCCTCCGAGCACCGTCGAGCTCCAGCTCGACGGCGTCGGGAGCCCCATCGTCGCCCGGGTCATCCACTCGGACGGGGAGGGCATGGCGGTCGAGCAGGAGCTGCCGTTCCTGCGGCTGCGCACGGGGATCACGACCCCGGACGGCCGGCGCGGGCGCATCGAGGCCGTGGACCTCGCGGTCGACGGCGACACCCCAAAGCTCCTCCTCGACGTGTCCTACGACGAGCGCTCGTTCGTGGTCCCCGAGGCCGACGCCACGATCCCGGACTTCTTCCCGACCTCGTCCCCCGACACCCCGGACGAGGGGATCGACGCGGGCGCCGAGCCCGCACCGGAGCACGAGCCCGAGCCCCGGGTCGTGGTGGCGCAGGCGGCCCCCGAGGCGCGCGAGCCGTCGCAGGTCTTCGTCACGACCTCACGCGAGGAGCACGAGCGCGAGCTCGCGGCGCGAGCGTCCGCCCGGGCCGAGGCCGAGGCCGAGGCCGAGCCCGAGACCGCGCGTTCGACGGGTGCGATCGCACGCGTGCGATCTTCGCTCGCGCCGGCCGCCTCGCGCGTCGCGCCCGCGGTCGGCAAGATCCGCGCGAAGAGCGTGGCGCTCCTCGCCAAGCTCGGCCCGTGGTGGGTCGCGCTCGTCGCGTGGTCGAAGCGCGCCGCGAAGGCCGTCGCCGGGCGGAGCGGCCCGTGGGCGCTCTCGGCGTGGAGCGCCGTCCGCCGGACCGGCGGCCGCTCCCTCTACGTCGTGCGCGAGCGGATCGGCAGGCGCTTCCCCCGGCTCGCCCCCGCCGAAGCGCGCCGGCGCACGACCTCTCCGCCGCCGCGCGCGTCGAACGTCACGCGGCCGCTCCGGAAACAGAAGCGCGACGCGGCCGTCACGGTGGCCGCTCGGAGCCGCGGCCGAACCCTCGCGGTCGCGCTCGTCGCCGCCGCGGCGGTGGCCTTCGCGGTCTACGCGTTCCTGCCGGCCGGCGAGCCGGCCGCGGAGGGGCGCATCGAGGTGCACCGCGAGATCGCGCCCGAGCCGGCGACGGTGGACCCGGAGCAGGGTGACACGCAGGCGACCGACGTCCCCGCTTCGGCGCCCGCGGCGCCCGCGGCCGCACCCGCGCCCGTCGAGCCGACCATGCCGACCGCGATGCGCGATCCCTCGCGTGAGGCGGGCCCCATGCCTCCGCCGACCTTCCCGTCGCTCCGTGAGGGCGCCCGCCCGCAGGCGCCAGAGGGCCTGCCGGAGGGCTCGCCCTATGCCGTCGACGTGCGCGAGGGCGGCACCGTCCAGACCGAGACCACGACCAGCCCGACCAGCTTCGGCTCGGGCTCGGTGCCCGACGGCCGCAGCTTCCTCATCCGGATGAGCCGCCCCGTCGAGGCGATCGAGGGCACGCGGCTCACCGACGGGTTCCGCGTCCGCATCCCGGGCAGCCTCTCGCTCGACCGCGCCGGCCCCATCGCCTCCTCGCACCCCTTCGTCGAGCGCTCGATGATCCTCAACCGCGGCGACCACGCCGAGCTCACCATCCGCTTCGTCGAGGGCCGCACCCCCACCTACCGCGTCTCGGCCCGCGGCTCCGCCATCGAAGTCCTCATCGCCCAGCGCTAACCCCCGTACGAAACCTGCACGATAGGGGACGGACCTTAGTTTCTTAGTTCAGATGGGACGGTAACCGTCCTCGCTCGCGCGCTCCTCGTCGGCGAAACCGGGTGGGCGGAGGGGCTCCCGCTCGCCGCTCGGAGGCGGACGGCGCTCCGCTGGGGGCGAGCGCCGGGGCAGCCACCGCCCCGCCCACCGCGCCACCGTTCGGAACAACCTGAGCAGCCGGATGCGCATGCCTACGCCGGAGGCACTGCCCGTACCAGCGCACGTCTGCCCACGGGATCGGAGCCCCGACGGGCGCGCCCCGGTCACGCTCGTGGCGCTGTGACGCGGCGCCGCTCAACCCGGCGGGTCGGATTGGTACGGACGCTCGAGGCCGACGACCCGGTACGTCTCGCCGCCCCGGTGATAGAGATGCACGCGCGCGGGCAGCGCGCCGCGGTCGGGGCCGCCGACGCCCGTGAGGTCGACGATCAGGTAGCGCGGCGAGCCCTCCCTCGCGCCAGGCACCGGCGGCAGCTCCGCGCACACCGTGCCGTCCGCGGCCCTGTGCAGCCCACCCACCGCCGCCTGCCGGAGCGATTGGCCGAGGAACGCGCGCGCGAGGTAGCCGCGCTCCCGCGCCTCCACGAGCCCGGTCGAGACGGCCAGGTCCGTCATGCACAGCTCCGCCTCTCCGTCGCGCTCCGAGATGCGCGGCCGGGTGAGCGGCGACAGCTCGCGGAGCCACCGCCGCAGGATCTTCTCCCGCCGCCCACGGAGGATCCGCGTCAGCTCCTCCCGCACGACCTCGTTCTCGATGCGCGCCTGCGCGATGAGCGTGTCGAGCATCTCGTCGTCGATCTGCGCCACGATGCGCGCCATCCACGCGGCGTCGCGCTCGCTCATCCGGCCGAAGGCCGGGTTGGGGTAGCCCGGCCGCCAGAGGTCCGGCTCGAAGCGCGCCACGCCGAAGTACCCCAGCGCGGGCCCCGCGCGGCCGTAGTCGGGGTCGTCCCAGGGCCGCCCGATCAGCCCGAGCGTGACGAAGTCCTCTCCGAGGTAGGGGAAGTCGAGGTAGTACGCGTGCCCGAGGCGCCGCGTGATCCCCTCGTACTCCCAGATGCTGCCGAAGGAGTCGCCGAAGTCGATCACGTTGTGGCGCACGTAGCCGACCCCGTCTCCGGTCTCGATCCAGGTGGCGAGCGTGTTCTGCTCGCGGCTGTCGAAGTGGTTGATCCACGACGCGAGCACGTACATGCCGCGGAGGTCGCGCCGGTCCTCGTGCGCGACGACGTCGTTGGGGTCGTCGCCGCGCGTGCCCTGATAGCGCCACGGACCGATGGGCCGCCCTTCGAGGAAGAGGCTCGCGCTCGCCCGGTAGCGGCCCTCCGCGGTGCGCACGCCCGCCGCGAGGACGCGCTCGACGTGGTCCGATCGCATGGGGATCTCTCGGCCGCGGTCGTCCTCCGCGGTCGCCTCGGGGTCGATGGACAGCACGTCCCGGCCGAAGAACACGATGATGTTGCACGGCGCGTGATATCCGGCTGCCCAGTACAACCGTGACCCGATCACGTCGGCCGACGTCGCGCGCTCGGGCTGCTCGTGTCCGTCGAGCTTGAGGAGCCACGTCCGTCCGGCCGGATCCTCGACGAGGAACCCCGGGTTCGCTCCCTCCTGCTTGGCGTCGGTGACCGTCCACGGTCCGCGCGAGGGATCGAGGACGTCCTCGGGGCAGGGTCCCCGCGCGAGCTCCTCGGCGGACAGGCGACGGGCGCCCGCGCGGTTCTCGAACCAGCTCGAGTCGGGCACCTCGTCGAGCGCGTTGACGTTCACCGCTTCACCCGCCGGGTCGACCGCGAAGAACCGCGAGACCGGGCGGAAGATCGTCTGGTCGGCCGCGTCCCACGCGAACGGCGACTCGTATGGCTCGGGCGGCCCCCGGAACGCGTTGCGGTCGGGGTCGTCCCAGACGGGCTCCTCGAGGGGAAATTGCCGCAGCTCCGCGCCACAGCCCGACGCCATGACGAGAGCGACGAAGCCGAGAAGCCCGCCACGCATCCGCACGGCAGGCTTAAAGGCGCTCACCGACCCCGGCAAGGGGTGCGAGCTCTGTCACTCTCGGGACAGCACCGTGAAGAACGCGTTGTCTCCGCGCTCGACGCGCAAGAGGGCGGTGCCGTCGTTCAGCGCCTGCGCCACCTGGTCGGTGCTTTGCACCGCGCGCCGGTCGGCCTCGATGATCACGTCGCCGCGCCGGAGCCCCGCCCGCTCCGCGGCCGACCCGTTCGCCACGCCGGCGACGACGACGGCCCCGTTGCCCGAGTAGCGGAGCTGCTGCTTGATCTGCGAGGTCATGGGCCGGAGGTCGAGCCCGTAGCCGTCGTGTCGCTGCTGCTGGCCTCGCCCGCTCGAGGACGAGCCGCCCTGCTCCTCTTGCGTCTCCTCACCGGGACGCTCCGTCAGCACGACGTTCAACGTCCGCGTGTTCCCGTTTCGCAGCACCTCGACCGGCACCCGCGCCCCGACGCGCTGCCGGAGGACGAGCCGCAGCAGATCGCGTCCCTCCCGCACGGGCTCGCCCGCGATGGACACGACGATGTCTCCGGCCCGCACCCCTGCGCGCGCGCCCGGGCCGTCCGGGACCACGTTGCTGATCAGCGCGCCGTTGCGGTGCGAGGTGCCGAACTGGCTCGCCAGCTCCGGCGTCAGCTCCTGGAAGCCCACGCCGAGCCAGGCTCGCTGCACGCGGCCGTCTTCGATGAGCTGCCGGCTCACGCTGCTCGCGATGTCCGACGGGACGGCGAACCCGATGCCCGTCCCGCGCCCGACGATCATCGTGTTGATGCCGAGGACCTCGCCGCGGAGGTTCACGAGCGGCCCGCCGGAGTTGCCGGGGTTGATGCTGGCGTCGGTCTGCAGGTAGTCCTCGATCTCGTTCATGCCGAGGCCCCCGCGGCCCTTGCCGCTGAGCACGCCGGTGGTGACGGTGTAGTCGAGCCCGAAGGGTGAGCCGATGGCGACGACCCACTCGCCGACCCTCGCCCGGTCGGACCGCGCGAAGCGAGCGGTCGGCAGACCCGAGGCCTCGACCTTCAGGACCGCGAGGTCCGTCGCCGCGTCCGTGCCGACGACCTCACCTCGCAGGTTGCGCCCGTCCTGGAGCACCACCTCGATGCGGCGCGCGTTCTGGACGACGTGGTTGTTGGTGAGGACGTACCCGTCGGACCGGATGATGACTCCCGAGCCGCCGCCGCGGACGACGTTCGGCTGGCCGTCGTCGGGGAGCTGGAACCGGAACGGGAAGGGGAGCCCGAAGCCGTTGCCGCCGAACGGCGTCTGCGCCTGCTCCTGCACGGCCTCGACCCGGATGCTCACGACGGCGGGCGACACCGACTCCGCCACCGTCGCCACGGCCTCGCCGAGCCGCTGCGCGTCGGCGACCGCCTCGGTGCGGGGTGCGGTGACGGTACGGTCACCCGCCGGGGACTGTCGCTGCTCCGCCTCCTGGGCGCGGAGCGGCAGCGCGGGGGCGACGGCCGCCCCGACCCCCGCTGCGAGCCCGGCGGTCACGAGCCCGAGCGCCAAGCGCCTCTTCGTCTGCGACATCACGTGATTGCTCCTGTTTCTCCTCGCTATCGTCCTGAACAAACGAGCCGCGGCGTTCTTCCACCGCGCGCTTAACCAGGGCTGGTCCCCTGTGGCACTCTGGGACAGCAGAATGAAGCGACGTTCAGCGTTCGCGTCGGTTGCCGCGGCGGTCCTGGCAACCTGCGCATCGTCTTGCCAATCGTCGACCGCCGACTTCGCGGACCCTCCGGGCGAAGAGGACCGCTGGACGCTCGGCGAGCTCGTCTACGAGATCCTCCACGCGAACCTCGAGCGCGCCGACGAGTGCTCGCCCGAGATGGTCGCGGAGCTCGAGGCGAACCGCGACCGCTTCGTAGAGACGTTCGACTACACGATCTCGAACGACATCGTGAACGACCTGCCGGACCTGCTCGGCGGGACGATCCTGCCGCTCGTCGACAGCGGCGAGATGCCCCGGTTGACCGACGCCGTCGCGCAGGCGCTCGCGCTCCTGATCGACGACGAGCTCGACCGCGACCGCAAGGCGCTCCGCGGGATCGTCGCGATGAGCAAGGTGCGCACGGTGCTGGCCGAGAGCCAGGCCATCGAGCTCGTCGGACGCGTGCTCGCCGATCCGACGATCGAGGACGAGATCCACGCGCTCGCCGGGCTCGCGCTCGAGGACGACGGCGCCGACCTCGCGGCGAGCTCCATGCTCGACCTCGCGCGCCGTCTGCTCGCCGAGCCCGACGAACCGAGCGCCTGCACGGGCATCGAGACGGAAGGCCTCGCCGAGCGGTTGCTCCAGACCGAGGGCTTCACCCCCGACCCGGCCCTGGGCGCGCCCGCCTGGAGCGCGCGCGTCGACGCGAACGGCAACCCGCTCGTCCGCGTCGACCCGACGACGGGCCGGCTCTACGAGCCCTTCGTCGATGCGGACGGCGACGGCGTGGCGGACGTGGATGACCGCGGGCGCCCCGTCGACGAAGCCGGCCAGGCCATCGACATCCCGGTCCTCGGCACCGTGGGGGCGCGGGACTCGCAGGGCAGGGCGCTCGGGCACGACGGCGGCCACCTCTACGAGTACTACGACGTCAAGCAGACGCTGCTCGCGCACCTCGTCGCGCGGGTGCGAGAGGCGGGGGAGGCGGGCATCCACCACGACTTCTCCGCCCTGGTCGAGGCGGCGCTCGGCGAGCAGCTCCCGTGCTCGGACGGGACCGGCACCTGCTACCGCTACCCCTCGACGCACCACCCGCTCGCGGACGCCGCGTGGATGGGCCTCGAGCTCGCACGCTACGAGCGGGCCGCGGTTCTCCTCCAGACGATCGCCGCCCTGGTCCGCGACAACCCCGACGTCGCCGAGCGGCTGCTCGTCGCCATGGGCGACCTCATGCAGGCTCTCGAGGACAGCGGGCTCGACATCGCCGACCCCGAGCTGCTCGACGTCGTGATCGACCTCGCCCCGCTCCTCGCCGACATCTTCGCCGCCGACAACACGACCGGAGAGTCGACCGCGCGCCTGCTCCTCGACGTCGTGCACGAGCTCGGCGACACGGCGCGGGAGTTCCCGGAACAGCTCGAGACGACGGTGGACTACGCCCGGCTCCACAAGGCGGACGAGTGCTCCGCCGACCCGCCCGACCTCTCGATGTCCACCCCCGTCGACTACGACCAGCCTCGCTTCGTGGGGTCCGGAGCGAGCCGGGTCGACAACCGCAGCAGCCTCGAGCAGAGCGTCGAGCTGCTCGATCACGCCGACTGCGGCGAGGTCCCGTTCACCGGCGGCAAGAGCGTCGCCTACGTGCTCCTCGACATCATGGCCGACCAGGAGCCGGGCACGGTCTGCAACCTGGTCGACCTGTTCCTCGGCGCCATCGACGTGATCCCGAGCGCCGGCCGCTGGGTCACGGTCGAGGCCCTCGACCTCATCGGGTGCGACGGGGAGGTCGTCTACGACCACCTGCAAGCGCTCGACGACCTGGCGAAGAGCGGCGCCCTCGACTTCTACGTCCCCGTGCTCCGCGTGTTCAAGGAGCGGGGGCAGCTCCCGCTCGTCCTCGAGATCTTCCACTACCTCGGCGACGACCTGCGCAAGGACGAGGACGCGGATCCGGCGACCCGGAGCGCCATCCGGCGCCTCCTCCCCGTCATCCAGGATCTGCTCGACACCGAGGCGGCGCAGGTGCTCTTCGACGTGCTCGATCTGCTCGTCACGATCGAGGCGGTCGACGGGGACGGGACGCTCGCGGACGTGACGATCGACGCGGCGGACTACGCGCTCCGCGACGACGAGGACGTCCGGACGCGCCAGGGCACGGTGACCGGCACGTCGGTGGCCGTCGAGATGCTGCGGCCGATGCGAGACATGGTCGCGCGCGTGGACGCGGCCGGCGGCGGCGAGCACGTGGACGCCATCGTCGACTTCCTCCGCGGCTACCTCACGCGCACGCGAACGGTCGGTGAAGAGCGGCGGCTCGCCGACCCGAACCTGATCCCCATGCTGGCCGAGGGCCTCGACGTGGCGGGCCAGACGGTCGACCTGCCGCGGGACGACTTCGTTTGCTGGGTGGACGAGCTGCAGACGGGGTCCGAGGAGCTGCTGACGGAGCGTGAGTTCGCCACGGCCGTCCGTCTGCTCCGCGTCCTGTCGAGGTCGGAGCACGGCCCGCTCCTCGAGAGCTGGCTGCTCGGCCTCTTCGAGCCCCGTCCCGACGCGCCCGACGAGGAGGTCCTCGGGATGCTCCTGCAGGTCGTGGCGGCCTTCGCGCAGAGCGACCTCGACACGACGCACCTCGACGGCGTGCTCCGCTGGGTGGGCACGGTCGCCGGCCAGCGGTCCGCCGACGGCCCCGAGCTCATCCGCATCGTCGACGACATGCTCGCCTCGGACGAGAACGACGTCGCCCTCACCATCGGCCGGACCCTCTTCTCGCCCGGCCCGCTCCCGGGCGGAGAGGCGCCGATGAGCACCTTCGGGGGCGTCTTGTCCGACGTCGGCTCGATCCGGCCCGACGACATGTGCCTGCCGGGCGACGGGTTCGAGTACGACGCGGCGGACGCCGAGGACCTGTTGCGGTCGGTCGTCGAGTTCATGCAGGACGAGGAGACCGGGCTCGGCGCCGTCTACGACCTCGTCGGACGACGCTCCACCGAAGTAGACGGAGAGAGCGTGGGTAGATAGCGGTAGACTCGGCTGACCCGATGTCCAGGCATTTCTTTCGCGCGCTGCCGCTCGTCCTCCCGCTCCTCTGTCCCGTCACCGTTCGGGCCAACACGCCCGAGGACATCCTGGGCCTCGGCGCCCGCGCGCGGGGCCTCGGCGGCGCCGGCACCGCTGCCACCGACGACTTCTCGAGCGTCTACTACAACCCCTCGAGCCTCGCCTCTTGTCCGAACCGCTCGTTCACCGTGGACATCTCGCACACCGCGTACGCGCTCACCATGGACGCGCAGCCGGGCGATCCGGCGCTCGAGGAGCTGCGCGACCAGACGCGCGTGTACATCGGCTTCTGCACCGAGCTGCCCTATGGGCTCGCCTTCGGCATGGCGCTCGGGACCGGGCTCCAGAACCCGATGACCCTCGACCAGACGACGCTCGATCCCGAGCCGCAGTACCTGTTCTACGGCGAGCCGCTCGAGCAGCTCAGCATCATGGTCGGGCTCGCCTGGCGGATCTTCGACGAGCTCTCCATCGGCGTCGGCGCGGCGATCCTCGTGAACAGCCTGCTCACCGTGGACGCGACCGTGCCGGTCATCGACGACGACGAGGTGGCGGCGAGGCTCCACTGGGAGCTGAAGCCGACGAACGCCGGCTACGTCGGCGTGCGATACCAGCCCATCGAGCAGCTCCAGCTCGCGGCCACCTACCGCTCCGCGCTCTTCCACGACCTCGACGCCCGCGCGCCCGTGGAGGTCGAGGTCGCCAGTGTGCCTTTGACGGTGGATCTGCTCCTCGAGTCGGCGGCGTGGTACTCGCCCCAGCAGGTCGCGCTCGGCGGCGCGGTGAACGTCGTCCCCGAGCTCACGATCACCGCCGACGTCACCTGGTACGACTGGAGCGCGCACCCGGGGCCGTTCGTGGTCGCGTCGCCGGGCGGCGACGCCACGTCGGTGGCCGCCGCCCTCCGCTACGCGCCGCGCGAGGACTACGGCTTCCACGACGTCTGGGTGCCGCGGATCGGCGTCGAGTACCGGTTCGAGGACATCGGCGTCGCGGTCCGCGGCGGCTTCGCCCACCGGCCCTCTCCCGCGCCGCTCCCGCGGCGCCGCTCGAACCTCCTCGACGCGGGCACGAACACGGTCGCCGTCGGAGGCGGCTACCGGTTCGGCGCGACGCGCGGGCGCCCGCACGGATCGGCGTTCGGTCCGATGGCCGGAGAGCGGGGGGGCGACGCGTTGGCGGCCGGCTCGGACGAAGGGGGCATCAACGGTCGCGTCGACGCCTACCTGCGCCTTCACGCCATGGGCAGCCACCGCGTCGTGCGAACGGGTGGCGACGTGCAAGAGGTCCTCAACGACTACGAGTTCGGCGGCAACGTCTTCGACCTGGGCGTCGCGCTGACCGTCGGCTGGTTCTGACTCGGAGCACGAGCCCGACCCGTGCCCGGGCCGTCATCCCGACCGCGGATGCTCCGACCGCCGTTGCGGCTGGCACGGGAGCAGGATCTCGAAGGTGGTGCCCGTCCCGATCTGGCTGTCGACCCGGATGGAGCCGTTGTGCTGCTGCACGATGTTGCGCACGATCGACAGCCCGAGCCCGGTCCCCTTGCCCTCGCCCTTGGTGGAGAAGAAGGGCTCGAACACCTTGTCGAGCTGGTCGGTCGGGATCCCCGAGCCGTTGTCGCCGAGCCGGATCGCCACGTGCGCCTCCGCGACGGGCTCGGCGTCGATGCGCAGCACGCCGGCTCCGTCGGGCATCGCGTGGCAGGCGTTGGTGATGAGGTTGATGAAGACCTGGTGAAGCTGGCCCTCGACCGCGTACACCAGCGGGATCCGGTCGCCGTAGGTCCTCACGACCCGCGCGCCGGCTTCCTCGAGGACGTGCTCGCAGAACACGATCGACTGCTCGAGCACGGCGTGCATCGACACGAGGCGCGGCTGCTCGGTGTTCGGCCGCGCGTAGGTGACGAGGTCGCGCGTGAAGTTCAGGATGCGCTCGGCGCTCTGCGCGATCCGGCGCAGCTTCTCGAGATCGCGATCGTCGGCGCCCTGGCCGTCGAGCTTCCGCAGCAGGTAGTCGCTGTACACGGAGATGCTCGTCAGGGGGTTGTTCAGCTCGTGCACGACGCCGGCGGCGAGCTGGCCCAGCGTCGCGAGCTTCTCCGCCTGGATGATCTGCTCCTCGAGCTCCCGGACCTCGGTCAAGTCACGACCGATGGCGATGACGGCCTCGACCTCGCCGGCAGGGTTCAGCATGGACGCCGTGTTGAACGCGACGCGCGCGTAGCCCGCCTTGTGACGGGGCAGCCGCACCTCGAAGTTCGTGGCGCTCTCGCCCCGGAGCGCGCTGATGAACACGGGCAGCAGCCGGGCCCGGTCCTGCTCGGGCATGAACTCCACGAAGTCCCGGCCGAGCAGGTGCTCGCGCTCCATCCCCGTGACCGCGAGGAACGCCCGGTTCGCGACCCGGATCTCGCGGTGGCGGCCGATGACGACGATGGGCGCGTTCGCGTGGTCGAGCAGCTTGCCGAGGTAGTCGCGCAGGTAGCGCGACTCGCGCAAGAGCCGCGCGTTGCGCAGGGCCGCCCCGAGCTGCAGCCCGATGGGCACCGCGACGTGGCGGTCTCCCGGCGGCTCGACGCGGCCGGGCGGATACTCGACGCCGAGGACGCCGACCACGCGGTCGCCGTCGACCATCGGGACGTCGAAGCCCGTGGCCCCCGGCTCGAACAGAGGTCGCCACGAATCGGCGACGCCCACGCCCGATCCGTCCTTCGGTGCGTCGATGCCGTGCCGTACGAGGGCCTCCCGCGTGACCTCCGGCCGCGTCCGCCGCTCGTCGATGAGCTTGCCGGTCGCGTGCGCGAGCGACAGCCGCCCCGTCTCCGGCGAGACCAGGCGGACGGCGAAACGCCGCCCGGGGAACAGCTCGGAGAGGGCCGCCACGTACGCGCTGACGATCTCCTCGTCGTGCATCTCGAGGCTCACCCTGCGGGCGAGCTCGAGCACCGTCGCGAGCACGCGGTCGGGGCCCGGGCTGTCGAGGGGTCTGTCGCGCTCGCCCGTGTCGAAACCCGGCGCGACTTCGCCGGTGCGGTCGATCGCCTCGCGGACGTCGGAGGTCCGCGCCGAGTCGCGCAGGCCGCGCCCGAGCGCGTCCGCCTTCGGCTGCGGCCGGCTCCGCCGCTCCGGGGGCGCCTCCGGATCCGAGTCGGGCTCGTCCTTGGTCCCGCGCTTCACCCTTGCTTCTCCGTCACGTCCTCGCCCCCGGCGGCCTTGTCGAGGTCGAGGATCTTCTGCTGGCCGACGTAGGACTTGGTCTCGTACTTGGTGATCTTCCCGATCTTCCGGACGATGTCCGCCATGCGCTCGGCCTCGCGCACGATGATGTCGGCGGCGTGGTGCTCGGTCGTGTCACGGCCGAGCTTCCGCTTGAGCAGCTCCGCGTAGCCCATCACGCTCGTGAGCGGCTGGTTCAGCTCGTGCGCGGCCGTCCCGGCGAGCTCGGCGATGAGCGCCTGCTTTTCGGTCATCGCCAGCTTCTGCTGGGCCTGCGCCAGGCGCTCTTCGACGCGCAGCCGGTCGCGCAGATCGGTGAAGAACCCGAACGTGGCGACCGGTGTTCCGCCTTCGTGGATCATCGCCGCCGACAGCGAGATCGGCACTCTCGCGCCGTGCCTGTCCAGGGCGTCGATTCGCGTGCTCTCGAGCCGGCCGGGCCCGCCGTGCTGCGGAGAACGGATCATGCGCATGATCGAGCGCGCGCCGTCGTCCGGGTAGAGATCCCGCACGTTCTTCTTGCCGACGACCTCGGGGGCCGTGTAGCCGTAGATGCGCTCGGCCCCCTTGTTGAAGAGGATGATCCGCCCCTTCATGTCGGCGGCCACGATGCCGTCGACGCTCGCCTCGATCATCGACTCCAGGAACTCCTTGGTCTTGACGAGCTCCGTCTCGATGCGCCGGTTATCCGTCACGTCCCGGAAGGTGAACAGGACCGCGCCCTCGCCGTGGAGGAGGGTCGAGAAGGAGACGCTCAGGATCACCGTCCCGCCGTCGGCGCGCACCACCCGCAGGTCCACGTCCCTCGGGAACACGCCATTCTTGAAGCCCGCCCAGATCTCCCGGGAACGGCCGCGGTCGTCGGGATGGATGAGGTCCCGGATCTTGTCGCCGCGCCACGAGTCGGGCGGGTGCCCCAGGATCTCGTAGGCCCGCGGGTTCGCGAAAAGGAGCCTGCCGTCGGCGTCGACCACGGCGATCCCGTCGGCCGACGAGGCGAACAGGTCGGCGTAGCGCTTGAGCGATCGGAGACGCCGCTCCGCCTCGAAGCGCGCGAAGGTGACCTGCTGCGTGTGATCTCGGAGCGACTGCATCACGCGCGCGTTCCGGAGCGCGACGGCGGTCGCGTTTGCGACGATCCGGCAGAACCCGATGTCGCGGTCCGACAGCGAGCCCCGGCTGGCCTCCGCGCGCAGGAAGACGACGCCGAGCACCTGGTCCTGCCAGAGGATCGGCAGGAGCGTCATCGAGCCGGCCAGCACGTTCTTGACGTCCTCGCGGACCCCGTCGAGCACCGGGTGCGTGGCGACGTCGGTGATGGTGAGCGGCTCGCGGGTCCGGAGCACCTGCTGGATCTCCGGATACTTGGCGAGGTCGATCTTCAGGTTCGAGAGCTGCTCGTCGTCCGAGGCGACGACCACGTAGCCGACCGTCTCCTGCTCGGGCTCGGGGGCGAGCACGATGGAGACGCGGTCGACGTTCACCACGTCGGCGATCCGGCGCACGACGGTGAAGAGGATCTCGCGGAAGTCGAGGGACGAGGCCAGCGCCTGCGTCAGCTCGAGCATCGCCTGCGCGTCGTGCTCCTTGCGCGCGAGCTCCTCGACGTAGACCCGCATGCGGAGCTGGCTCCGGATCCGAGCGAGCAGCTCGGCTCCTCGGATCGGCTTGCTGAGGTAGTCGTCGGCGCCCGCCTCGAACGCGTGGGTCACGTCGCCCTCGCTCCCGGCAGAGGTGAGGATCAGCACCGGGACGTCGCGGCCCTGCGCGCGCACGGCCTCGAGCAGCCCGAAGCCGTCGCCGCCCGGCAGGTCCGGATCGAGCAGCACGACCGTGGGCCGCCCCTCCCGGAGGTGCTCGTGCGCCTCGGCGGTGCCGGCGGCGAAGACCGCCTCGAGCCCTGCTTCGGCGAGGATGGTCCGGAGGGTCCGACGGCTCTCCGCGTCGGCGTCGACGACCAGGACTCTGCGTTCGGATTCCATCGGTGCGGGGAGACCCGCTCTCCCGGGGATGCCAGGGCACCAGCGTAGCAGAGGGCACACCTCCTCCGGTAGGCGCCTGTCTGGCCGGGGACGGGGGCGCGTCGTATCATGCGCGCCTCATGCCCCGGAGGTGGTTCGCCGGCGTTTTCGCAGCGGTCGCGGTGCTCGGCCCGTCGCCATGGGTCTTCGCCCAGGAGCCCGAGGTCGAGGCAGAGACGGAGGGCGAGCCCGAGGCCGGCGAGCCGGCGGAGCCGGAGGCGGGCTCCGAGCTCGAGAGCCCGCGCGTCGAGCCCGAGGCCGAGCCGCAGCGGCGAGTCGCCGTGCTGCTGGTCGCGTCGAGCGGCGTCGACCCCGAGACGGCCGACTCGCTCACGGAGCTCTGCATCGGCGCGGTGGCGGCGCGGGGTGGCGTCACGATCATCGGCAAAGAGGAGTTCCAGTCGCAGCTCGGCCAGGGAGAGGCGCGCTCGATGGAGTGCATCAGCTCGGCGGCGTGCCTCGGCCGCGTCGGGGTCGAGCTGAACGTCGAGGAGGTGGTCGCCGGCACGATCGGCCGACGGGGCGAGACCTGGATCTTCAACATCAACCGCATCGACATCGACACCGGGCGGCTTGCCGGTCGCGCTTTCCGCGAGGTGGAGGGCGACCTCGGGGCGCTCGCCGACGCGGTCGAGGCCGCCGTCCCGCAGCTCTACGAGGAGCCCAGCCGGACGGCCACGCTCCTCGTGTCGGCGAGCGTCGAGGGGGCGGAGGTCCTCGTCGACGGCCTCCTCGTCGGTGTGTACCGGGGCGAGCCGGTGCAGGTAGGCGAAGTGCAGCCGGGGCGCCACGAGGTGTCGGTCCAGGTGCTCGGCTACGAGCCGTGGACCCGCGCGGTGAGCGTGGCCGAGGGCGTTGCGCTCGAGGTCGAGGCATCGCTCGTCCCCCTCGACGTGCCGGGGGAGCCCTACGTTTCGCCGCTCCTGTGGATCGGCGGCGCGCTCGCCGTCACCGGCGCGGGCGCGGCGGTCTGGTTCGGGCTGTCGTCCAGGCGCACGTGGGACGGCCGCGACAACCGCGCGGACGCGGCGGAGTTCGTGGACGCGCGCCGGCGCGACGCGCTCATCGCGAACCTCGCCATGGGAGCCGCGGCCGCCGGGGCGATCACCGCGGGGATCGGTCTGCTCCTGAGCGACTTCGATGGCGAGCCGCCAAACCGCGCGCGCGTGGGGGTGACGCCGGTCGCCGAAGGGACCATCCTGACCGTCGAGGGGCAGTTCTGATGGGAGCGCGATCTCGCGGTGCGTGGGTGGCGGCCTGCGCCGTCCTCGTCGCGGCCTGCACGGTTGACGACGACTTCCTCGACCGCGAGCTCTTCGTGTGCGACGGGCCGAGCACGTGCGGTGACGGGTGGGGCTGCCTCCGCGCGACCCCGTACACCGACAACTTCTGCGCGCCCGACTGCGACGCGTCCTGCGACGGCACCTGTACCGGCGGCGAGCAGCCCCTGTGCCTGCGCGGGTGCATCATCTCCGAGAGCGGCGTGCCCGGGAAGTGCCAGAGCGACGACTTCTCGTGCATACGCACGAGCATCGAGCGCAACGACGGCGTCTGCTACCCGATCCAGTCCTGCGACTCGGACGAAGACTGCGGTCCGGACGAGCTCTGTCTCACCCAGCTCCTGCGCGACCTCAACCCGCCGGACTCTCCCTGGCCCTTCGACAACCTCTACTGCGTGCCGAAGCAGGACGCGGAGGGTGAGTGCCCGGCCGGCTCGGCGCCCCAGCCCTTCCTGCCCGCCGACGCGGTCTCGGTGTGCTACCCCACCTGCAGCATCACCGATCCGAGGTGTCCACCGGCCATGGCGTGCCTGACTCAGCTCCACCAGCTCGCGCCTTTCATCGACGGCATCGACGGGCCTTCCTGTGTCCTCGGGAACTACGGCCTGTCCTGTCAGGACGACACGAACTGCTTCGTCGGGAGCTGCCTCGACACCGGCTCGGCGCAGGGCCGAATCTGCACGCTCACATGCAACGAGGCGTCGAGGCTCGCCCGCGGGTGCGAGAGCCTGATCGACGACTATTCGCTCGAGGGGCTGTTCGCGCAGCTCGAGTGCGACCCCACGGCGCCGAGCGACGACGGGAGCGGGCTGTGCGTCGTCCGGTACAAGACGAACTACCCGAGCTGCACGACGGAGCCCGGCAGCGCCTACGAGTGCGCGAGCGGGCTCGAGTGCCGGCAGCTCCGGCCCACCGAGGTGCACCTGTGCACCAAGTCGTGTGAGGCCGACGAGGACTGCAACGAGGGCACAGATCGCCGGACGTGGCTCTACGAGTGCCACGCGACGCTCCGGCTCTGCCTCTTCCAGGAAGAGGTATGAAGGCCCACGCGCCGGTCGGCGTGTTCGACTCGGGCCTCGGGGGGCTGACGGTGGCGCGCGCGATCGTGGAGGCCTTGCCGGGCGAGGACATCGTCTACCTCGGCGACACGGCCCGCGTCCCCTACGGGACGCGCAGCGCCGAGACGGTGATCCGGTACGCACGCGCGTGCGCGAAGCGGCTGGTCGAGCACGACGAGGTGAAGGTCCTCGTCGTGGCCTGCAACACGGTCAGCGCCGTGGCGCTCGAGATGCTCCGCGTCGAGCTCGACGTCCCGGTCCTCGGCGTCATCGAGCCGGGCGCGCGGGCGGGCGTCGAGGCGAGCCGGAACGGGCGGATCGGCGTGATCGCGACCTCGGGCACCGTGGCCTCCGGCGCCTACGTGCGCGCGGTGGCGGCGGCGAGCTCACGCGGCGAGGTGTTTGCGCAGCCCGCGCCCCTCTTGGTGCCGCTCGTCGAGGAGGGGTGGCTCGAGGGCGAGGTCCCCCGGCTCGCCGTCCGGCGGTACCTCGAGCCGCTCGTCGCGGCGCAGATCGACACGCTCGTCCTCGGCTGCACGCACTACCCGCTCCTCGGCGACGTGATCCGCGCCGAGCTCGCGGCCCTGGCCGGCGGGCCCGTCCCCGTCGTCGACAGCGCGCGCGCCACCGCCGCGGAGCTCGCCGCGCTGCTCTGCGACCGTGAGGCCGAGAGCGGGCGCGACGCCGGCGGCACCCTGCGCCTCCTCGTCACCGACCTCCCCGGCCGCTTCGGCGACGTCGCCTCCCGCTTCCTCGGCCAGAAGCTCGACGGCCTGCACGTCGAGCAGGTGGACTTGTAGCGCCGGGGGCGTGTGACCAGCCGGAGCGGCCTCGGTGACGGCGCCCGCCCGGCGCCTCAGCGCGGGCCGATGGACGGGTCGCCCGGGTAGTCGTCCGAGCGCGCCTCGACGATCTCGACCGCGTCCTCGGGGATGGGGCCCACGACGTCGTCGACCTCGCCGTCGGCGGTGTAGATCATCCAGCGCTCGAGGACCCCGTCGCGCTCGACCACGCGCACGTCGATGTGCACCCGCTCGCAGCCGCCGATGTAGGAGTGGCCGCGGACGACCCTGTGGCCCGCCTCGTCGCGCCAGCGCCGTGCCCAGCGCCGCGCGCCGGGCTCCACGTACCGGGCCGCGGCCATGCGCGCCCACGCGGCGTCGTCCTCGAAGCGTGCGAGCTCCCCGGCGTCGCTCCGGGAGACGGTGATCATGGTGAAGCGCGAGCCGCGGCGGTCGAAGGCCGCGACGTCGACCGAGTCGCGACCGAAGATCGAGCCGTTGCCCTCGAAGCTCGGCATGTCGCCGTCGACGTCGGGCTCGAGCCGGTCGAAGCGCTCGGGTGCCTCGGGCGGGGGCAGCTCCGCGAGCGAGCCCGGCTCGCCCCGGTGCAGCCAGACGGCGGTGCGCGGAGGCAGCGAAAGGACGATGTGCGGGCCCGCGAACACCCCGTCGTCGGCGCGCCGCGGGTGAACGGTCTCGGTCCGGATCGCACCGTCCTCGAGCCGCCAGAGCTCGGTCCCCTCGTCCCCGCTGACGAGCCTCGCGCCGTCGCCCGACGTGTCGAGGACGAACGGGTGGCCGGGGGCGGAGCGCGTGGCGAGGACGCGTCCGTCGCCGTCGAGCCAGCGCGCCTCGCCCTCGGCGATCTCGAGCCGCGCGCCGTCCTCGGCCTGCGTGTCGTCGCCCGCCGGTCCCGGGTGCTCCACGCCCTCGCGCACGTCGACGAGCTCGCCGGTCTCGGGGTCGTAGACCGCGCCGTTGCAGGCGATGAGCTGACCCTCCTCCACGAACAGGACGTCCATCGCCCACTCGGAGCACTTGCGCACGAAGCGCGGTGCCCAACGGGCCTCGTCGGCTTCGGCCGTGGCCCGGGCCGCGGGCTCCGCCGGGGCAGCCGTGTCCGTGCTCTCGGCTCCAACCGGCTCGATCTCGGCCGCCGCGTCCTCCTCGCAGCCACAGCCACCGGTCCCGACGAGCAGGGCCGAGGCGAGGAGGATCCATCGCGCGGTGGGGCGGGCCACTGCTCCGGTGTACGATCGTCCGCGGCGGTTCTTCCCTGGAATGGGCCGATGGCGAGGGAACGGTTGGTACTCCCGACGCGACGTCGCTGCGCTCGAGCAGCTCGCGGTGGCCCCGCCGGGGGAGCGAAGGGCTCTAGGGCCACCAGGACGGATCGGCCGGACCGATCAGGTCGGAAGCCGATGCCGGCTCCGAATGGCGTCCGCCTCTTCGTCCGATGTGTCCTCGGCGTAGTAGCGGATGAAGTCGTCCCGGGCGGCCGCGAGCTCGTCGAGCCAGACCCCGGCCTTGTCCGGGTCGACGATTCCCGCTGCGCCGAACCGTCTCAGCGCCTCCACCAACTGGTCGAAGAAGATCTCGACGGATCCGAAGAGCCCGACCGTGCCGCCCTCGTGAAGGTCGTGGAACAGGAAGTCGGGCACGGACAGCTCGTCCCAGCTCCGCTCCGCACGCTTCTCCTCGGCCCGGTACTCCTGGTGTGAGACGAGGCAGTAGGCTGCATGCTGTGCTGACTGCCACCACGGATCCCGAGTGGCCTCCATCTCACGGAGCCACTCGTCGACCACGGGCTCGTGCATCGCCCACCACGCCGCTTCTGATTCCGACGACGGGCGCAGGGGCCCGAACTTCCAGTCCGACGATCGTACGTGCACCGTTCCCTCCTTCGTGAGAGCCGCTTATCGGCTGCGCTCGGCCACGGTTGCGATCCTGGACCTCGATCGACCGTGGTTTTCCGCCAACGAGACGCGCGTGGCGGTGTCCGGCGGCACGGGAGAGCGTCTTCCTCGCCGCACGAACGCCAGCAAGGGGACCGTCAGACCTCCAGGACGCCTGTCGTCTTTCGGCGGAAGGGCGTCCGGTGGGGGGCCCGACGGCACCCATCGGCCTGCCGAGGGCCGGCGCGAATCATGCTTGATTCGCCTATGTTTTGTGAAATTTATCTTGACATTAGTTTAGGTCGTGATAGGTAGGTTCGTGATGTCGTCAGGGCGGGAGGCATCCGCGCGCCTACGCGCCGAGGACGAGCTGCTCTTTCAGCTCGCGCGCGGCATCGGCCGCGCCCGCCTCGCCCTCGGCGAGGCCGCCGCCAAGTTCGCCGACC
>JBDIVX010000002.1:0-134514 GCA_039794305.1 Candidatus Neutrinellum sp. | reverse complement strand
AGGAATCGCCACGGGAGCTCCCGGGCGAGGTGGAAGAGGACCGCGAGCCGGTCCATCGCCGCCCGGCGATCGGGCGCCACGTCCAGGTACGGCGTGATGTCCGAGGCGGGGTAGTGGAGGACCTCTCCCACCGCATCCTCGTCTTCCTTCGCCTCGGCGAGGAAGAAGGACAGGTCCGCCGCCGTGCGCCGTGCCGCCTCGGCGTCGGCCGTCACGACCACGACGGGAGGCCGATCCGCCGGACGCCGGCTCAACAGGAGCGCGAGCGCGCCGGGCGGCAGGCCGGACAGATCCGTCCGCCGTCGCGACTCGAGCGCGGCGAGCGCCTCGGGCACCCGCGCCGTCGCACGGGCGAGCCCCGCCTCGAGCGAGTACAGCGATGCGTCCGGCCGGTCCACGGGGGGCTGGGGTCTATGGCATCCCCCGCCGGGGCGCAATCCCCCGGCTTCAGGGGAGCTCGGTCCGCTGGGGCAGCGAACGAGAGGCGCTCGGGCTGCCGGTGCCGAGCTGGCCCTCGCCGTTGGCGCCCCAGCAGCGCACCTCCGGCGTGACGAGCGCGGCGCAGGTGTGCGACTCGCCCGCCGCGATCGCACGCGCCGGGGGCAGCGAGTCGACGCGGCCCGGATCGTGGACCGAGTCCGCGTCGCCCACGCCGAGCTGGCCGTCCTCGTTGAAGCCCCAGCACCAGACCTCGCCGTTCGCGAGGAGCGCGCAGGAGTGCAGCCGGCCGAGCGCGAGCTGGACCACCTCCTGGCCGGCCAGCGCGGGCACCGCCGTCGGAAGCTCGCTCGGGCTCGTGGCTCCGAGGCCGAGCTGGCGGACCGAGTTCCCGCCCCAGCACAGGACCCCGCCCCCCGACACGATGCCGCACGTGTGCGCGAAGCCCGCCTCCACGTCTTTCACGTCGACGGCGCCGGTCACGAGCTGTGGCACGTAGCCGCCCGTCGCGACCACGCCGAGCTGACGGTTGGCGTTCAGCCCCCAGCAATAGACCCTGTCGTCCGTCAGCACGGCGCAGGAGTGCGCGGCGCCGGCCGTGACGTCGGCGGCGGCGGTGGGCAGATCGACGCCCGTGTCGAACCAGTTGTGCGTCGCGTCGTCGGTGCCCGTGGCACCGTGGGTGTTGGCGCCCGCGCAGGTGACGCGCGCGGTGCCCGTCAGAATGCACGTGTGCGAGTCACCCAGGGCGACCTGTAGCGCAGCCGTGCCGACCTCTCCGGTGGGGACGGCGGAGGAGCTTCCGCCGTTGCCGAGCTGCCCGCTCGATCCGTCTCCCCAGCAGTGGGTCCTGTCCGCCGTCGCGGCGCAGGTGTGCGAGCCGCCGGCGCCGATGCTGCGATCGGTCGCGACGCCGGTGACGAGGCGCGGCATCGCGACGGTGCCTCCGGTCATGCCCGTGCCGATCTGCCCCTGAGCGTTGTCGCCCCAGCACCAGACCTCGCCTCGCACGTTGCGGGCGCAGGTGAAGTCGCCGCCGCCCGCGAGCTCCACCACCTGGTTCTCGCAGGTGCCGTCGAGGCACGCGTATCCGCTCGCGCAGGCGATCCCGCACCCGCCGCAGTGGCGCGGGTCGTCCGTGCCGAACCCGGCCTCATCCGTCTCTCCGTCGCAGTCGTCGTCGACGCCGTTGCAGACCTCGTCGGACTCGACGCAGCCGTCCGGCACGGCCGACCCGCCGTCGCCGCCGTCGGGCGTGTCGCCGGCGTCTGCCGCGTCGGCCCCGCCCGCGTCGCGCTCCGCCGTCGTGAATTCACCGAAGTCCAGGGCGAAGCTGCATCCGGAGAGCGAGAGCAACAGGAGGCTCGGGATGGGTCGCATGGTCAGAACCGGAGCCGAGCGCCCGCGCCGAGCGGCGCCGGGCCCGGGGTGAGCTCGAGGCGCGCGGTCGTGGGCGCGGCCTCGCGCGATCCGCCGAGCACGAGCAGGGTGACGCCCGCGCCGGCCGCGAGCGCCGCGCCGACCGTCAGCACGGTGGACCAGATCGCGAGCGCGCTCCCGGTGTCGATGTCGTCCCGGCGGTCGGGCGGGCAGACCTTGCTCGCGTCGCAGTCGTCCTCGAGGTCTTCGTGGATCGACAGGGCCATCGCGCCGGTGACCGCGGCGCCGACGGCCATCGCGCCGGCCACGCCGAGCGCGATCCACGGCAGCAGGCCGACTCCGCCCTCCTCGGAGGGCTGCGCCGGTCCGGCCGGCGTCGGCTCGGCGGACACGGGGGGGCCGCTCTCGCGCTCGGCCGCCGCGATCAGCTCCTCGATCTCGCCGATTCGCCGCTCCACCCGTCCGCGGTCGGGCGCGTCCTCGCTGCCTTCGAGGTAGCCGCGGTAGGCGTCGACCGCCTCCTGCCGGCGGTCGAGCCGGTCGTAGGACTGCGCGAGGTTGTAGAGCACGTCGGGGTGCGCGGTGATGCGGTACGCCTCCCGGAATTCCCGCGCCGCGTCCTCGTAGCGGCCGTCCTCGTAGTAGGCGCTGCCGGCCATGAAGTGGCTGCGCGCGCGCTGGACCTGCTCGTCCGTGAGCGCCGCCTCGTCCGAAGGCTCCTGGGCCGCCGCGGGGGCGACCGCCACCGCCTGCGCCGCGACGAGCAAGAGAAGTCGAAGGCCCACGGGCGCAGTCTACCGATCGATGCCGATCGTTGGCCAGATCAGGCAGCCGGTGGCTCGCTGGCCTGCACGTTCCGGAGCCGCTGCGCGAGCCAGGGCGGGGTCACCACGGTCGTCGCCATCACCATCAGCACGACCGCCATGTAGACGCCGGGCTCGATGAGCGGGTGGCCGTCGACCTGGATGCCGACCCCCACGTTGGCGAAGATCAGGCCCACCTCGCCCCGCGGCACCATCCCGACACCCACCGTCAGCCGGTCGCCCTGGCCCCCGCGGACCCCGAGGCCCGCGACCAGCTTGCCGAAGACGGCCACGACCGACAGGCCGAGCGAGAGGAGGAGCGCGTCGACGGTGACGCCGCCGAGCTCCACCAGCATGCCGGTGCGGACGAAGAAGATGGGCGCGACGACGGCCACGATGGGGGCGACGATCTCCGAGAGATCGTGCTTCGACTTCTTTCCGAAGGGCTGGACGTGGACCTCGTCCAGGATCAGGCCGGCGGCGAACGCGCCGACGATGGCGGCGAGGCCGCTCAGGGCTGCGAGTCCGGCGAGGAGAAGGCACAGCCCGATGCTGACCGCCCCGAGGACGCCGGGGGTCCGGAGCCTCGCCGACGCGCGGAAGAAGCCCGGCATCACGTAGGCGCCGAGCACGAGGGCGCCGATCAGGAAGCCCGACGCGAGCCCGATGATCTTGGTGAGCCCGAGCGCGTCGGGCATCGCCCCCTGGGCCGCGATGGCCGACACGATGGCCAGCACGATGAGCCCGAGCACGTCGTCGATGACCGCGGCGCCGAGGATCACGCGCGTCTCGACGCGCCCCATGGCGTTCAGGTCCTTGAGCACGCGGGCGGTGATGCCCACGCTGGTGGCGCAAAGCGTCGCGCCGACGAACAGGTGCAGCGACGCGCTCGCCTCGGGCATGACGGCGTAGCTGGTGCCGTAGCCGAGGATCATGGGCGCGACCACACCGATGATGGCGACCAGGCCGGACTGCGGCGCCACCTTGCGCATCTCGGTCAGCGTCGACTCGAGGCCGACTTCGAACAAGAGGAGCACCACGCCGAACTCGGCCAGGAACTCGATCGTCGAGTCTTCTGCGATGTGCGCGAAGACGTCGACGCCGACGAGGCTCAGGTTGCCGAGGACGATCCCCGCGAGCAGCTCGCCCAGCACCGGCGGCTGCTTCAGCCGAATCGCGCCCTCCGCCCCGAGCTTGGCGATGAGGAGGATGCCCGCGAGGCTCAGCCAGATCGCGGGGGAGGGCCCGTGACCCTCGGAGGCGGCCGCGGTCGCCGGGTGGATCGCCAAGAGGACGAGCCACATCAGGAAGTAGCGCTTCAGCGACGGGGGGCGGCGTCCACGGCTCATCGGCGTGCGCTGTCTAGCACGACCCAAGGTCCGGGGAAACGTGTTGCGGGCCGACCATTGCCCGCACGGGCGGAGCGCGGTAATGAATGCACGTTCAGTCAGCTCATCCCGAGGAGACCGCCGTGGATCGCACCCTGTTCTCGGAGGAGCACGAGCTCTTCCGCAACGCCGTCCGGAAGTTCGTCCAGCAGCACGTCACCCCGCACCAGGACACCTGGCGGCGCGACGGCATCGTGAGCCGCGAGGCGTGGCGCGCAGCCGGGGAGGGCGGGTTCCTCTGTCCGTGGCTCGAGGAGGGGCTCGGCGGGCCTGGCGGTGACTTCCTGCACTCCGTCGTCGTGATGGAGGAGCTCACGAAGGTGTACGAGTCGGGGTTCGCCGCGCCGCTGCACTCGGACGTGGTCGTCCCGTACATCCACGAGTTCGGCAACGCCGAGCAGAAGAAGAGGTGGCTGCCCGGGTGCGCGTCGGGCGAGCTGATCACGGCCATCGCCATGACCGAGCCGGGCACCGGGTCGGACCTCGCGGCCATCCAGACCACCGCCCGCGAGGACGACGACGACTACGTCATCAACGGCGCCAAGACGTTCATCTCGAACGGCATCCTGTGCGACCTCTGCATCGTCGCGGCCAACACCGGAGGCGACGACCCCCACCGCGCCATCTCGCTCTTCGTCGTCGAGGCGGACCGGCCTGGCTTCGTCAAGGGCAAGAAGCTCGAGAAGATGGGCCTCGCCTCCCAGGACACGTCCGAGCTGTCGTTCGAGGATTGCCGGGTCCCGAAGGAGAACCTGCTCGGCGAGCTGGGGATGGGCTTCTTCATGCTGATGCGCAAGCTCCAGCAGGAGCGGCTCGTCGTCGCGATCGGGGCGCAGGCGGCGGCCGAGCAGGTGCTCGCCGACACGATCGAGTACTGCCGCGAGCGCGAGGCCTTCGGCCGGCCCATCGCCAAGTTCCAGAACACCCAGTTCAAGCTGGCCGAGTGTGCGGCGAAGGTCGAGGTGGGGCGCGCCTTCCTCGACAAGGTCACCGCCGAGCACGTCGCCGGCAAGCACCTCGTCAAGGAGTGCTCGATGGCCAAGCTCTGGCAGACCGAGATGCTGGGCGAGGTCGTCGACACCTGCCTGCAGTTCTTCGGGGGCTACGGCTACATGCTCGAGTACCCCGTCACCCGGGCCTTCATGGACGCGCGCGTCCAGCGCATCTTCGCCGGCACCAACGAGATCATGAAGGTGATCATCGCGAAGCAGATGGGGCTGTAGCGCGCCGGCCGTGCGGCCTGCGCAGGCGTGGTACCGCCTGTCTTCTACGCCGGACGGAGCGTCACGACCGTCGCGCCCCAGCCGCCGCGCTCGGGCGGAGCGAGGCCGAAGGCGGCGACGTCGTCGCGCTTCTCGAGGACCGAGTGGACGGTGCGGCGCAGGACGCCCTGGCCCTTGCCGTGGATGATGCGCACCTCGAGGATCCCGCGGCGGCGGCACTCGTCGAGGTAGTCGCCCACGAGCTCCCGAGCCTCCCGCGGCTGGAACGTGTGCAGGTCGAGGACGCCGTCGATCGGGAGCTCGACCGGCTCCGGCTCGAAGTCGTCGGGGGGCTCGGTCACGGGCAGATCCTCGCCACCGCGCGGCCCCACTCGTCGCTCGTGCCGGTCAGGTCGGCGACGAGCACGGCCTCGGCCATGGCGCGGTCGCCGCGCAGGCCTTCGGCCGCCATCCGGCGGGCGACGTCGCGGGCCACGGCGACGCGCACGGCGAGCACGCGGCGGAGCTGGGCGTAGTTGCCGCCGTCCAGCCACTCGAGGCCCCAGATGTCGTCCGCGACCCAGTCGGCGAGGACTTCCCGCGGGGTGCGGACCGGCGCGTGCTCCTCGGCGCGGTCGAACGCGTCGGCCCACGGGCGCGCGCGCGGCGGGGGCTCGCGCCCGGCGAACCGTGCGAGCAGAGCGTCGCCGAACCAGTGCAGCGCCGCGTGGTAGCGGGTCGCCGGCTCGTCACGGATCAGCGCCTCACCGAGCTCGCGCCACACCGGCTCCGTGCCGGCGGCGAAGGGCTCGCGCGCGAGCACTTCCTCCGGCTCCTCGCGGCCGAGCCGCGCGAGCACGTCCGCCTCGAGCCGCTCCCACTGCGCGAAGGAGACCGACCGGCGGTCGTCGAGCGGCACCCCCCGGTCGACGCGACGGTCGGCGCGGAGGCGACCGGACGGATCGAGGAGGGAGGGCTCGGCGTCCTCCGCGGTGAGGACGCGGGCCGACGGCATGAGCCGGCACGAGCAGCGATGGGACGTGCCGACCCTCCCGCCCGCCGGCGTCGCGGTCAGCGCGAGAGGGAACCTCCGGCACGTGGCCGGCTTGCCCATGGGGCCCAGCGTCGCGTGCAGGCGGCAGCCGTCGTCGAAGAGCACGCATCGGCCCGCCGGTGTGGGGGCGAGCACCGGCGAGCCGTCCTGCGGGCGCCGCACGACGGTCTCGGGCGCGATCATCCGGAGCATGGCGGCCTCGCGGCGGGTGAGCGGACCCCAGAGGTGCACGTCGGCGCAGCACAGCCCGTCCCCGCGGCACTCGAACTCGGTACCGGGTCGGACGCGCAGCGGCCGTACGCGCGCGCGGCCCACGGGTCAGAGCCCCCCCTCGGCTTCCTCGAGCTCCTCTTGCACGCCCATCCAGCGCGCCGTCAGCTCCTCGAGCTTCTCCTGCGCGGTCTGCATCTCGGCGAGGATCCGGAACCGGCGCTCGTCGTCCGAGTAGACCTCCGGCTCCTCCAGGAGATCGTTCCGCTCGCGCTGCTCTCGCTCGAGGTCTGCGATGCGTGCCTCGAGCTCGGCCACGCGCTTCTGGAGCGGACCGATCACCTTGGCGCGGCGCTGGCGCTCTTCGGCCTCGCGGCGCTTGCGTTCCTTCTCTTCGGCGCGGCCGCGCTTGCCGCCGTCGCCGGGCTCCGCGGAGGGCCGCGGCTCGGGCTCCGCGAACCGGCGCTGGGCGCTTTGCATGTACTCGTCGAGCGTCCCCGGGTAGACGCGCACGGTGCCGTCGGCCACGTCCCAGATCTTCGTGGCGAGCCGGCGGACGAAGCTCCGGTTGTGGCTGACGAAGACGAGCGTGCCGTCGTACGTACCGAGCGCCTCGGCGAGCGCCTCGCTCGAGTCGAGGTCGAGGTGGTTCGTCGGCTCGTCCATCAGCATCACGTTGCCGGGGTCGATGAGCATCTTCGCGAGCGCGACCCGCGCCCGCTCCCCGCCCGAGAGCACCTTGATGGGCTTGTCGGCGTCGTCGCCGCTGAACAGGAACGCCCCGAGCAGCGTGCGCACGCGCGTGTTGCCCGCGTCCTTCGAGTGGCCGTAGACCTCCTCGAAGATCGTCTTGTCCCGGTGGAGCACGTCGGCGTGGTGCTGGGCGTAGTAGCCGAGCTTGACGTTGTGCCCGAGCGTGACCCGTCCCTCCGACGCCTCGAGCTCGCCCGCCAGGACCCGGAGCAGCGTCGTCTTGCCGGCGCCGTTGACTCCGATGATCCCGATCTTCTCGCCGCGCGCGATCGACAGGTCGACGCCCGCGAGCACCCGGTGATCGCCGTACCGCTTGCCGAGCCCCTCGGCGCGGATCACCTCGTTGCCGGCCCGCGCGGCCGGCGGGAACGTGAAGCGCAGGGTCCTGTGCCTGTCGTGCGTCTCGACGGTCTCCATCTTCTCGAGCTGCTTGACGCGGCTCTGGACGACCGACGCCTTCGACGCCTTGGCGCGGAAGCGCTCGATGAACTGCTCGGCCTTCTCGCGCTTCTTTTGCAGGTTGCGCGCCTGGTTCTCGAGGATGACCTCCTCCTCGGCGCGCTGGCGCTCGTACGAGTCGTAGTCCCCCACGTACTGCCGGACGCCCTCGGGCTCGAAGCTCACCACGCGCCCGATCTGCTCGTTCAGGAACTCCCGGTCGTGGCAGATGAGCACGAAGGCGCCGCCGTACTGCTTCAGGAACGCTCCGAACCAGGCGACCGACGGCATGTCGAGGTGGTTCGTCGGCTCGTCGAGGAGGAGCACGTCGGGGCGCTGGTAGAGGAGCCCCGCGAGCACCGCGCGCATCTTCCAGCCGCCCGACAGCTCTGACAGATCGCGCCCGTGATCGGTCACCTCGAACCCGAGGCCCGCCAGGATGCGCATCGCCGTGTGCTCCGAGAAGCACATCTCGAAGTGCGTCTGCCGATCGTGGAGCGACGCGAGCCGCTCGGCGGCCTCCATGGTGGCCTCGTCGTCGCCCGCCTCGGTGGCGCGCGCGAGCCGGGCCTCGGCCTCGGCGATCGTACGGTCGAGCTCGGCGCGTCCGGGGACGCTCTGGACGACGAAGTCGAGGAGAGACTTGCCGCCCTCGACCGCGAGGTCCTGCGGCAAGTAGCCCACGCGGACGCCGTTCGCCTTTCGGATCTCCCCGACGTCCGGGGCCTGCTCGCCCACGATCATCCGGAGGAGCGACGTCTTGCCCGAGCCGTTCGGCCCGACCAGGCCCACCCGATCGCCCGAGGCGAGCCGCAGGCTCAGGTCGTGGACGATCGTCTTCGTCCCGAAGCTCAGGGAGACGTTCTCGAAGACCACGAGGCTCATGGCGGGCCCATGTGTAGCAGGTCGCTCGCGGCGGCGCCCCCGCTCGGCGGGCTCGTCCGGCCGAGGCGCCGAAAGAAGCTCCTCACGCCGGCACCTCGCCGCCGTCGCTCCGGGCGCCCACGACCTCGTCCGCGGCCCGCACGCCGTGGAAGAAGGCCTCCTCGAAGAGCGCGAGGCCGGAGAGATCGCTGTGCGCGAAGTGGACGCGCCCGATCGGCTCGGCCGCGCGCCGCCGCGCGCCGCCGAAGAGGAACCCCACCCTCGGCTGGACCATGGCGTGCCCCCACCGGCACACGTCGAGGCGGCGCAGGTGGCGCTCGAGGTCCGGATGGGCGCGTGAGAGGTCGCGCACGACGGCGTCCTTCCAGTCCTCCCAGCCGGGCTCGACGAGCCGGCGCCGGGCCGCCGCCGGGTCGTCGTCGGTCATGGGCAGGTAGTACGTCCACACCGTCGGTCCGAAGTCGCGCCCCCGCTGGTGCGTCGCGGTGACGTACCCGAGGGACGGGCTGTCGTAGAGCACGTTGTCCCAGCAGGGTGGGTAGCCCCGCCCGTCCGGGCGCCCCCCGAGGTGCAGGTTGGCGACCATGAAGGCGCCGTAGCGGAAGCCCTCGTCCGGCTGCTCGCGCAGCGGTCGGACGACGCGGCGCGCGACGAAGCGCGGCATCGCGGCCACCACGCGCTCGGCGACGATCGTCTCGGGCCGGCCGGTCCGTCCGTTCGAGACGCGCACGACGACGTCGGCGTCGCGGGGCTCGACGTCGACGACCATGCGGTCGGTCTCGACGCGCCGGCCGGCGACGCGGGCCATGTGGCGGACCGGCGCGGCGTTGCCCTCGGGCCAGGTGAGGAGGTCCATCGTGTCCTCGCCCGGCGCGTGGGTGCGCGCCGCGTAGTACCAGAGCGCGGCGAACGCGCTCGTCGACTCGAGGCCGAGCCCGTAGTCGTCGCGGCAAGCGTAGTCGAGGAGCCACCGCAGGCGCGCGCTCCGGAAGCCCTCGCGCGCGAGCCAGTCGGCGACCGAGAGGCGATCGAGCGCGGTCACCTCGGGATCGTCCGATCCTGTGGCGAGCGGGATCGCGAATGCGCGCCGCCCCTGCCCGTCGCGCATCGCGACCAGCCGGTCGATCGTGGCCCGGAAGCGCCGCAGCTCGGCGAGGTCGTCGGCCGTGGCGCCGGCGTGGAGGTAGAGCCCCCGGTACCAGAAGCCGTCGAAGAACACTCGCTCTTCGGGCTCGCGAACGAGCAGCTCCTCGGCGCCGGCGGGCAGCCCGCGATCGTCGGTGCCCACGACGGCACCCATCTCTCGGAGGAGCGCGAGGAGGTCCTCGTTGTGCGGCATCGGCACCGGCAGGTAGTGCGCGCCCCAGGGGTACCGCGTGACCGTGCTCTCGCCGGCCGCGCTCGTGCCCCCGACCTCGGGCTCGAGCTCGAGGAGCACGTAGTCCTCGACTCCGCGCCGCGACAGGCGCCACGCCGCGCTCAGCCCGGCGGGACCGCCTCCGAGGATCGCGACGCCGACCCGGCGCTCCGGGGCCGCGTCCCAGGCGCCGAGCGCGGGGAGGTCCCGGTCCCGCAGGCGGTGGCCGCGCTCCATGCTCGGACCCGAGAACCCGCCCTCGACCTCGGGCGCCTTGGGCCGGTCGTCGCACCCAGCGAGCACGCGTGCGCAGAGCGGGGCGCCGAGGAGGGACACGAGCACGTCGCGGCGGCTGGCCATGCGGCGCTACCCTGACAAATGGGGCGGGGACGGTTCAAGCCGCCGCGACCGGCGCCCCCGGGCGGGGCCTTTCATCCCGAGCCGGGGGGCGGCTACCATCGGCCGGCCATGCACATCGAGAAGCGGGATCCCGGGATCGTGCTCGTGCTCGCGCTCTTCACGTGCGGGTTCTACCTCGTCTACTGGTACTTGCGGATGTACGAGGAGATCGAGCAGCTCGTCGGCGAGACGCCGACCGGGAACAACTTCTGGCTCGACTTCGTGCTGTACATCGTGAGCTGCGGCCTGTTCGGCATCTGGGTCGACTACAAGATCTCCGAGCGCCTGAACGTCCTGCAGCAGCAGCGCGGCATGACCGGCGCGACCGACTCGACCACGCTGGCCGTCGTCCTCGACATCGCAGCGTACCTCACCGGCATGTTCACCAACTACGTCACGAGCGCGATCCAGCAGGACCAGCTCAACAAGATCGTGCAGCAGGACGTGGCGAAGCCGCAGCTCGCGGCCGGCTGAGCGGGCGAGAGCGCGCGCAGGGACCCTAGAGCACAGCGCATGATCTCCTCGGTCGGCTCGCGGCCGATCTCGGCGCGTCTGCTGCGACTCCGATTGCGGGGTCATCCCCCCGGAGGTCGAGGAGGCCTGCTGCGGGTACCGTAGTTGTCGTCCGGAAACGCCGTCTTGCAGTTCCACTGCTTCGGTTTCACCACGGGCACGGTCTGTTCATGCCCTCTCGCGCGGTTCGCGGGCCGCGTGGAGTGCGCTAAGCTCGTGGGGTGAGCGCACGGACCGATCGGGGAGCCGGCGAGGACATCCAGCAGGAGGACCACGTCGTCGTGCTGGACGGCGCGACATGGGCCGACTACGAGCGCATCCTGCTCCTCCGTGGCGACCACTCGGCGCCGCGCGTCACGTATCTGGAGGGGATGCTCGAGATAATGAGCCCGTCACGGAACCACGAGGCGATCAAGTCGAGCATCGGTCGTCTGGTCGAGGCCTGGTGCACCGAGCACGGCGTCGAGTTCAGTCCCTATGGATCGTGGACGCTGAAGAAGAAGACAGCCAGGCGCGGGGCAGAGCCCGACGAGTGCTACGTGTTCGGCACCGGGCGGCGGCCTCGGCGGCCCGATCTCGCGATCGAGGTCGAGTGGACGTCGGGGCGGATCGACAAGCTCGAGGTCTACCGCAAGCTCGGCGTACGAGAGGTGTGGTACTGGCGCGACGAACGCATCGAGCCCTACGTGCTGCGCGGCGAGCGTTACCGGTCGGTCGAGGCGAGCGAGGTGCTGCCCGGCATCGACCTCGACCAGCTCGCGGCCTTCATCGATCGCACGCCCACGAGCGCCGCCATCCGCGCCTACCGAGCTGCCCTGCGCCGCCGCTGATCCTGACCTCACCGAGCCTCGTCGGGCGACAGCACCTGCCCAGGGCGGCGGGCGCGCGTTGCCGTTGATTGGCCTGCACCTATTGGCTGCGAGATGAGGAGCCCCTCCGTCTCGAGAGCGCGCGCGGTCGTGGTCGCGGGGGTCCTTTGCACCGGGGCACTCGGGTGCGGGCGGGGCGAAGCGCGACGGGACGCGCCGCCCGAGGAGGAGCCCACGGTGCTCGGGCCCGAGGACGTGGTGGTGGCCCGGCGCGCGGAGATCACGACCGGCCCGCGCATCTCGGGGTCGCTCGAGCCCCGCGAAGAGGCCGTGGTGCGGGCGGAGGTCGCCGGGACGGTGCTCTCGGTCGGCCCGGAGCTCGGCCAGGCCGTCCGGCGGGGCGAAGTGCTCGCCACGATCGAGAGCGACGCGCTCGAGGACGCGGTCGCGTCGGCACGCGCTGCGGTCGAGGCCGCACGCCAGGAGCTGGTGGTGGCCGAGCGCGACATGGAGCGGACGGAGCACCTCGTCGACGTCGGCGCGCTCCCCGAGCGCGACCTCGACACGGCCGAGAGCGCGGTCGTGGTCGCCCAATCGAAGGTCGAAGAGGCGCGGTCCCGCGTGACGAGCGCGCAAGAGGAGCTGGGCGACTCGACCGTACGCGCCTCCATCGCCGGCGTGATCGCCGAGCGCGCGGTGAACGCCGGGGACGTCGTGCAGGAGGGGACCGCGCTCTTCACCGTCATCGATCCGTCCACGATGCGGCTCGAAGGCAGCGTCCCCGCCGAAGAGCTCCCGGCCGTCTCGGTGGGCGCCCCCGTCCGCTTCGAGGTGCGCGGCTATCCCGACCAGCACTTCTTCGGGACCATCGCCTGGATCGCGCCGGCGGCCGACCCGGACACCCGCCAGGTCCCGCTGCTCGTCGAGATCCCGAACCAGGATCGACAGCTCGTGGCACGGCTGTTCGCCGAGGGGCGCGTGGCGACGCGGTCGCGCGAGGCGCTCGTCGTGCCGGCGCAGGCCGTCGACCTGTCGGGACAGCGCCCGACCGTGACCCTGGTCCGCGACGGAAGGGTCGAGCGCGTCCCGGTGACGCTCGGGATGCGCGACCCGAGCACCGAGCAGATCGAGGTGCGCGCGGGCGTCGAGCCCGGGGAGGTGCTCCTGGTCCGCGGCGCCGCGAACCTGCCGCCGGGCACGCCCGTGCGGGTCCCCGAACGGCTCGAAGGGGAGGACGCGGACGCCGTGGCCGCCACGAAGTAGCACGAATGTGGATCTCCGACTTCGCGATCCGCCGACCCGTGATCACGACGGTCGTGGTCCTGGCCCTGGTCGTCTTCGGGCTCATCGCGCTCGTGTCGCTCGACACGGACGAGTTCCCCGAGGTCCAGCCGCCCGTGATCAACGTGGCCGTGGCCTACCCCGGCGCCTCGCCCGAGAACGTGGAGAGCGAGGTCGTGGTCCCCCTCGAGGAGGCCTTCTCGTCGATCAGCGGGGTCGACGAGATGACGTCCCGCGCCTTCGACGGCTACGGCATGGTCACGGTCACGTTCCTCTTCGACAAGGACCTCGAGCAGGCCTCGCAGGACATCCGCGACGAGATCTCCGAGATCCGCGACGAGCTGCCGCCCGAGATCGAGGAGCCCGTGATCACGCGCTTCGATCCCAACGAGCTGCCCATCGTGTCGCTCACCCTCGTCTCCGACACGGTCCCGCCCGCCGAGCTGACCTGGCTCGCGGACGAGGTGATCGGGGGCGAGCTCCGTAGCGTGCCCGGCGTGGCCACGGTCGACGTCGTGGGCGGCGTCGAGCGCGAGATGACCATCGAGCTCTCGCCGCGGGCCATGCAGGCGGCCAACGTGGGCGTCGCCGAGGTCGTGGCGGCTCTCGAGGCGGAGAACCTGGCGGCCCCGGTCGGCCGCGTCGAGGCGGACTGGGACGAGCGCACCATCCGGTTGCGCGGGCGGCTGGTCACGCCCGAGGACTTCGAGGCGATCGTGGTCGGCCGGTCGGGTGGCCGGGTCGTCCGTCTCGGAGACGTGGCGGACGCCGAGATCGGCGCGGAGGAGCCGCGGTCCGGAGCGATGTTCGACGGCCGGCCGGCGGTCGGCGTCGACGTGGTGAAGTCCATCGGCTACAGCACCACGGCGGTCGCCGATCAGGTCCTCGTCGAGGTGGACGACCTGCGCCGGACGCTGCCGGCGAACGTGCGGATCGAGGTCGTGCGGAACGCCGGCGAGCGGGTCTCCCGCTCGGTGAGTGACGTGCGAACGCACCTCTTCGAGGGCGCGCTGCTCACCGTGGCCGTGGTCCTGCTCTTCCTCCGGTCGTGGCGCTCGACCGTCATCACGGGGCTGGCGCTGCCCGTCTCGATGCTGGCGTCGTTCATCGCCGTGTGGGCCTTCGGCTTCACACTGAACACGATGTCGCTGCTCGGGCTCACGCTCGCCATCGGCATCCTCGTCGACGACGCGATCGTCGTCCGCGAGAACATCATCCGGCACATGGAGATGGGCAAGGACCACACGACCGCGGCGCGGGAAGGGACGGCCGAGATCGGGTTGGCCGTGGCGGCGACGACGTTCTCCATCGTCGTCGTCTTCGTGCCGATCGCTTTCATGGGCGGCATCGCCGAGCAGTGGTTCGCGCCCTTCGCGCTGACGATCGCCTGCGCCGTGCTCGTCTCGTTGTTCGTCTCCTTCTCGCTCGACCCCATGCTCTCGGCGCACTGGCCCGATCCGGAGGCGACGGGCGAGCGGCCCTCCTGGCTCTCCCGCCGGCTCGGGCGCTTCAACGCCTGGTTCGACCGGCAGACGGGCCGCTACGAACGGCTCATCGCCTGGGCGCTCAGGCACCCGATCGCGATGGTGCTCATCGCGGTCGTCAGCTTCGCCGCGGCGCTCGCCATGCCCGCCCTCGGGATCCTCGGGAGCGAGTTCCTCCCGGAGGAGGACCGCTCCGAGTTCTCGATCCGGCTCGAGACGCCGCCAGGCTCGAGCCTCGACTACACCGAGCAGAAGGCGAGGGTGGCATCGGGCATCGCGCGCGAGCACCCGGCCGTCGCGTACACCTACACGACCGTCGGGGGGGAGGGCGGCGCGGTCGACGAGGCGACGATCTACGTCCGGCTCGTCCCGTCGTCGGAGCGCGACGTCGGCCAGACGGAGCTCGCCGAGCACATCCGCGACGAGGTCTCGCGGGTGGCCGGCACCACGGCCTACGTGCTCACCAGCCTGTTCGGCGCCGAGAAGGAGATCCAGGTGCAGATCGCCGGGCCGGACCTCGACACCCTGAACCAGCTCGCCGACCGGGTGCGGCGCGAGGTCGAGCGCGTGCCGGGCGCGGTCGACGTGGGCCTGTCGACCCGCGGTCAGAAGCCGGAGCTCGAGGTGGTCGTGGACCGGAACACGGCGTCCCGGCTCGGGCTCGGGGTGTCCGACGTCGCGCAGGCGCTCCGGCCGGCCTTCGCGGGCATCGACGCGGGCGACTGGGTCGACCCGACCGGCGAGACGCGCGACGTCGAGGTCCGTCTCGCGCCCGAGGCGCGGCGGCGCGCCGAGGACGTCGAGTCGATCCCGCTCACCGTCCCGGGCCCCGACGGGACGGTGGTCGTGGAGCTCGGGCAGATCGCCGAGGTGAAGGCGGGGCTCGGCCCCGCGCAGATCGAGCACCTCGATCGGGAGCGCGTGATCACGGTCGGCGCCAACACCGAGGGCGCGCCGCTCAGCGAGGTGGTGCAGGGGATCGAGCAGCGGCTCCGGGCCCTGGAGCTGCCGCCCGGCTACGAGATCACCCAGGGCGGCGAGACCGAGAACCAGCGCGAGGTGTTCGGGCGCATCCTCACCGCGCTCGCGGTCGCCGTGGGGCTCATGTACTTCATCCTCGTGATCCAGTTCGGGTCCTTCCTCGACCCGATCCCGATCATGGCCTCACTGCCGCTGTCCCTCATCGGCGTGATGCTCGCGTTGCTCGTCACGGGCACGACGCTGAACCTCATGAGCATGATCGGCGTGATCCTGCTCATGGGCATCGTCGCGAAGAACGCGATCCTCCTCATCGACTTCGCGAAGTGGGCGCACGAGGAGGGCGTGGAGCGGCAGACCGCCATCGTGCGCGCCGGGGGCACGCGGCTCCGCCCCATCCTGATGACGAGCCTCGCCATCATCGCCGGCATGCTCCCGGTCGCCATCGGGGGCGGGGAGGGCGGCGACTTCCGCGCACCTCTTGGCCGTGCGGTCATCGGCGGGGTGATCACCTCCACCCTGCTCACGCTCCTCGTCATCCCGACGTTCTGGGACATCCTCGCCCGCTGGCGCGAGCGCGCGCTCGCGAGGCTCCGCCGCCGGCGCGCCGAAGCGGAGGCCGGCGCGTCGCTGCCGGGCCGCAGCGCCGCCGAAGCCGAGCCCTGAGCCCGCCCGGCGTCAGTTCCAGCGCGACCACTCCTGCTCGTAGTAGTGCACCAACCGCTGGTCGTCGAGGTGGTTCGTCTCGACCTCGACGGGCCCCGTGTCGTCGCCGAAGACGAACAGGGCGCGCAGGGTCTGGTCGTTCAGGTAGCGGAGGCCGTCCACGTGCAGCCCGCGCGGCGGGTCGAAGGCGCGCCTCATCGCGAGCACGTAGCCCCACTCGCCGAAGGAGGGGACCGTCGCGTGGTAGGGCGCGGTCGCGAGCCCGCTCTCGGCCATGGTGCGCTCGATGCACCAGAAGCTGCGCCGCGCGTACATGGGCGAGGTGCTCTGCACGGCCAGCGCCGAGCCGTCGTGCATGACGCGCTGGACGAGATGGTAGAAGCGGGTCGTGTAGAGCTTGCCGAGCGAGAAGTTGTTCGGGTCCGGGAAGTCGACGAGGACCACGTCGAAGGGCTCGAGGTCGGCCCCGTTCTCGTCGAGCCACACCATCGCGTCGTCGTGCACCAGCGTGACGCGCGGGTCGTCGAGGGCGCCGCCGTTGAGGTCGCGCACCAACCCGACCTCCCGCGCCATCCGGGTCACGCCCTCGTCGAGGTCGACGAGCGTCACGGACTCTACGTCCGGGTACCGGAAGACCTCGCGCAGCGCGAGCCCGTCGCCGCCGCCGAGGACGAGCACCCGCGCGTGCCGGTCGGCGGTCGCGAACGCCGGGTGCACCAGCGCCTCGTGGTAGCGATACTCGTCGGTGGAGCTGAACTGGAGGTTGCCGTTCAGAAAGAGCTGCAGGCTCCTCCGGCCGCGCGTGAGCACGATGCGCTGGTAGGGCGTCTGCCTCGCGTACACGATCGGGTCCGCGTAGAACGCCTGCTCGCCGAGCCTCGTCAAGTCGTCCGACCAAACGAACCCGGCGACGAGCAGCCCGGCGAGCAGCGCTCCCTTGATCCGGAGGCGCAGCCTCGTGCGTGCCGACAACAGGTCTTCGAGCACCCACGTGCTCATCAGCGCGACGGCGCAGCTCAGCATGCCGAACAGCAGCGAGGTGCGGTTGAGCCCGAGCGCGGGGACGAACAGGACCGCGAAGAGCAGCGAGCCGGCGAGAGCTCCCAGGTAGTCCACCGTCAGGACCTTCGCGATGAGCTCCTTGAAGTCGAGCTCCTCGCGGAGGATGCGGATCACCAGCGGAATCTCGAGCCCCACGAGGACGCCGACGACGAGGATCGTCGCGTAGAGCACCACCGGGAAGAAGCTCGCGTGCGCGAAGGCGACGAAGAGGAAGGGCGCGCTGAAGCCCCCGACGAGCGCGGCGCCGAGCTCGATCTCCACGAACCGCACGCTCGTATCCTCGACGAACTTGGACAGGTACGACCCGATCCCCATCGCGAAGAGGTACACGCCGATGGTGGTGGAGAACTGGGTGACCGAGTCGCCCAGCACGTAGCTCGCGAGCGTCGCCGCGATCAGCTCGTAGACGAGCCCGGCGGTGGCGATGACGAGGACGGTGACGAAGAGCAGGGGGGCGCGGTGACGCACGGTGCTGCGGACTCCGTGAGCCCCCGGGCCGGCGCGGTCAGCCGACGGCGGCGGCGATGATCAGGGCCAGCCCGATGATGACCGAGCCCAGGATGATCCCGAGGGAGGTGTTCTGGTCCTCCTCGATCTCCTTGCGGATCGAGAACGGGACCATCTTGGTGATGACCAGGAAGGCGACGCCGAAGAAGACGACGCCGATCAGCGTGAAGATCACGGCGGCGATCACCTGGTTCAACAGCGTCATCCAGTCGAGCGTCATCGATCGTCTCCTCCTCCGTGGCGCCGTGTGTACCACAGCCGGCGCCCGATCTGTACCAGGGCGGGGAGCGCGATCAGGCCGGCCGCCACCCAGAAGTGCACGGGGCTCCGTCGCTCCTGCCGGATCCGGATCGTGGCGGAGGGCGCCGCGGGGACCTCTGCCCCGGTCTCGCGGGCGGGGAGCGGCGCGCGCGCGGGCTCCCACGCCGGCTCGAGCCTCGCGAGCCACGTCCCGCCCTCCACCCGGTCGATCCGCGCCGAGGCGCGGAGCGAGCCCCGAGACGCGCCTTCGGCGCCCGGCATCCACTCGGTGCCGAGCGCGAGCTGTCGCACGTCCCCGGAGGATCGGTGCACGAGCGCGACCCCGACGCCCACGAAGCCCGCGACGGCGTCACGCTCGAGCTCGACGACGAGCGTCGTGGGGCCGTCCACCGCGAAGTCCGGCGTGAAGCGGACGCCGCTCGCGTCCTCGGCCGTCTCGGAGGCGGGCTCGGCCGGCATCGCGAGCGGCCCGTCGATCAGAACCTTCTCGGGCCGACGCTCGAGGACGAGGTAGAGCACGACCAGGGCGGACATCAGGCCGCCGGCCACCAGCAGGTGAAACCGCAGCCGGATCGGTCGGCGGCTACTTCCCGCCGCCAAAGCCGCCGTAGTAGCCGCCACTGCTGCCGCCGTAGTAGCCGCCGCCCGAGCCGCTGCTGCCGCTCGAATAGGTCGGCTGGTAGGCGGCGGGCCCGTGGAACCCGGTGCGCCAGATGATGGGCGCCGTCGCGTAGCTGCCGCGGTACTCGGTCGGCACCGTGCTTCGCTGCGCCTGGACCGACGTCATGTCCGTCGCGGTCGCCGCCGAGAGCCCGTAGGCGCCGAGCACTCCGAACCCGAACACTGGGTAGAAGATGTACTTCAGCATGACTGGGTCGGTCGGTTCATACGAGGTTCGAGTTGCGCCAGCGGCGGCTCTCGAAGAGTCGCTTGCGGAGGAAGGTGAGGGGAACCGGCAGCACGATTAAGCCCCAGCTGATGCAGCAGCACCCGGTTCCGCTGTCGGCGTTCGTGCTCGAGATCCGGATGTTGGCCGCGGGAGGGGTGAGGGCGTCGGCGCTCCCGGTCTTGCGCGCCCACCGCGGGTCGATCCGCAGCACGTAGGTGCCCGGGCCGAGGTTGCCCACGTTGGCGGTCGCCGTCGCGCCGCTGCCGCGTGCCCCCCCGGCCGCGTGGAATTGGTCCTGCTCCAGCGTGAACTCGGTCATGACGCCGGTGGCCTGGTTCACGAGCGCGAAGGCCACGCCGAGCCAGCCGTGGCCGAGGTCGCTGGTCATGGCGACCTTCAGCGTGTCGATCCCCTCGGGCACCTGGAACGGCGGCGTGTAGCTGACGTTCACCGAGGGCCCGGACGTGGACGGATTCGGCGCAGCCGCGAGGCCGCGTCCTCCCGTGGCCGAGCCCGCCTGCACCATGGCCTGCTCGGGCTGCGCCGGCATCTGGATCGGCCCGTCGACGTACGTCTGGATCGGCACGTCCTTCTTCGTGACGAACCACAGCCCGAGCAGGAGCACCGTGAAGACGAGGCCGAACGCAAGCGGGACCGACACCTTGACCGGGTTCGGCTGGGAGGGAGCGACGTCGTACGGCTTGGGCGGCGAGCCCGGCAGGCCGAACGCCGTCCACACCTCCTTGCCCTCCACGTAGGTGCCGGCCGACCACTGCACCTCGCCCCCGCTCCGCTCCTCGCTCAAGATGAACGGCGGCGCGATGTAGTCGACCGCGTCGGCGCGCTCGCCGACCTGCACCTTCCAGTGGAACTCCCCGACGACGAACCGTACCGTGGTCCCGGCGGTCGAGAAGAGCCGGTGCCTGCGCCCCTCGAACGAGGCCGTCGTGCCGCTGATCGTCACGTCGGCGGGGTTGATGGAGCGGACGAGCGTCCAGTGCCCGCTGTCCTCGAGCAGCCAGCGGTAGCCGCGGTCGGTGTGGAGCAGGTACTCGCGCCACGCGTAGGTGACGCCGTCGACCACCGTGCATCGCTCCATGAACCCGATGCACATCACCTGCTCGCCGCGGAGGCTGCCCTCGGTCCCGAGGGGGATCAGCGGCTCGACCTGCGGCTGGTTCAGTTGGCCGAGGAGCTGGAAGGCGCCCGCCTGGAAGTCGAGGAGCGAGCTGCAGCTCGGGCAGGCGGCGCGCTGCGTCTGGTCCGGGACGTGGATCGGCACGGGCCCGCCGCACTGCGGGCAGCGCAGCCGTTCGACGTCGACCACCTCCTTCGGACGGGGCGCGCCGCCCCCGTCGCGCCACTCGATCCGGTCGGGCGGGACCTCCTCGCCCACGTACATGCGGGGGGGCTCGCTGCCGTCTCCGTAGTCGATCGTGGCGAAGCCGCCGCCCGGCGCGTGCAGGTCCACGTAGCGGCCGCGCTCGCCGGGGATCGCGGGCTCGGGCAGCTCGCCCTCGGCGCTCACGAGGAGCGACTGCCCGCGCTCGGTCACCGTCCACTGCCGCTCGCCGCCCCCCGGCAGCCGCCCGCTCTGCCCCGGTGCCATCTGCTCCCACGCCGGCAGGCCGGCGGCCTCGACCGGCATGGTGACGTACCAGCGGCCTTGCGCCTTCGCGAGCCAGCCCCACTGACCCCCTTCGAACCCCACGTACCACTCGTCCCAGGGCCCGGCGCCGTGGTCGAGCTGGAGGCGGCCGCCGACGAGGAACCCGCGGCCGGAGATGCGTCCGAGGTCGCCGACCGTCATCACCGGCGCGGTCGGGACGAGGTCGGCCACCCTGCCGATGGCGCGCAGATCGCGATCGCTCCGCACGACCGAGAACCGGCACCACGGGCACACGACCGCGGCGGAGGTGCCGAGCTTCCACTCGATGGGGCCCCCGCAGCTCGGACACTGCGCCTGACGGCCGGCTACCTCCACGGACTCACCCGCATCGCGGATGGGGTACGTACCATCAGATGTTGTGGAGGATCCAGTCCCGCGTGCCGCCGAGGGCGGCCACGGACTCCGCCAGGTCCTCGAGCAGAGCCTCTTGCCCGGCGGCGAACACCGCCGCGTTCCCCATGTCCGGCCGGTCGGCCACGATGAGCTCCTGGACGTACCCGCGCGTGCCGTCGCCCGGCTCTTCGGCCCGCGAGAAGGTCACGCGGACGTCGATCCCGGCGCGGCGCCACCGCTCGAGGTCGGAGGCCAGCGCCACGAAGCGCGCGTCGCGCACCCCGTAGTACAGCGTCAGGGTGCCGAAGTCGGTCCTGCGCGCGAGCACCTCCTCGATCACGGCGCGGATGGGCGCGATGCCGGTGCCCGTGGCCACGAACACGACGTCGCGCCCGCCGGCCGCGTCGATGTCGAACCCGGGCCCCTCCGGCGGCGTCACCTCGATCGCGTCGCCCGGACGCAGCCCGGCGATCTCGGTCCCGGCCGTTCCGGCCGCCTTGACCAGGAACGCGAGCTCACGCTCGGCGGGCGTGGACAGGAGCGCGAAGAACGCCGACCGTCCTCCGGGCACGCGGAGGTGGCAGTACTGCCCGGGCCGCACGTGTCGCTCGACGAGGCGGCACGGATCGGCCACCACGAGTCGGGTCTGTCCGGCGGCTTCCTCGGAGGCCGCGGCGACCGTCGTGCGCGCGAAATCGTTCATGCGTCCATGCGTGCCGGGAAGGCTACCACGCGCCCGATCTGCGCGCTCCGCCGCGGGCGCTATCCTGATCGGGGGGCGCGCGGTGACCGAGGACGACATCCTGCTCCGGACCTTCCTCTACTGGGACGACCGGGGCGTGCTCCTCAACGCGTCCCGGCGGGCGGTCGCGCGGGGCGACGCGTGGGGCCGGCAGGGCATGTCGACCGTGGCGCTGCGCTGGACGAACCTGGTCCACGTGCGCGACTTCGCGCTCTGGCCCGACTTCGTCATCCGGGCGCGCGAGCGGAGCGTCGGGCCGGTGGACTACCTCACGCGCCTCTGGCGCCTGCTCGGCGGAGGGACGGGGCACAAGGGGCTCTCGCTCGATCAGATCGCCCAGCACGCAGACGCGTTCCTCGCCGACGCCGGGCGTCATGGGCTCGGCCCCGGCGAGGCGCGCGGGTGGACCGCCGCGGCCGACGTGCCGTGGGAGCAGGTCCACACGATGCCGCACCGCGACCGCGCCGAGCCCGTGCTCAGCCCGTTCCGCACGCGCGCCGTCCCGATGGAGCGCGTCGTGCGCGTCTGGCAGCTCGACCTGCCTCCCCTGATGCGGTGGCTCTTCGGGCGCGGCCCGCGGCCCAACGCCCACTACGTGGCCGATCCCGACGCCGTCGTCGTGGGCGACGAGCACCTCTACGCGTCGGCCTCCGGCGTCGCGGTCCGGGTCCCCCTCGCGTCGCTCCGCGCCTGGATCGAGGAGGTGTCGAGCAACCAGGAGCGCGTCGCGGTCCGCCTCGTCTTCGGACGGCGCACCGAGCTCAGGGTCCGCGGACCCGCCTGGGAGCTGCTCCGCGGCCTGGCCGAGGAGCGCGTCCCGGACGATGCGCGGATCGTGCGCGGCTACGCCGGGTCGAGCTCGGGGTAGTGCCGGAAGATGCCCTCCTCGTTGAAGGCCAGCCGGCGGCCGGAACCGAGGTACCCGGCGACGCGCGGGTGCGCGGCGACCTCGTCGCGGAGCGCGCACAGGCGCGGGATACGCGGCTCGAGCGCGCCCATGGCGTTCGGGAACGCGTAGCGCAGGCCCTCGATGGTGTGGAACACGGAGAGGTCCACGTAGGAGAGCGCGTCTCCGACCAGGTGGACGCTCCGGTGGCCATCCAGGACGCGCTCGAAGTAGCCGAGGAACTTGGGGAGCCGGGCGTCGCGGAGCTGCTCGGCGCGGCGCGCGGCCTCGGGCCGCTGGTCCTCGTAGTAGAGCCCGCTCCCGACCGGGTGGTGGGTGTCGTGCACCTCGGCGACGAGGTCTGCGACCGTCAGCGCGAGCGACAGGGCCTCGAGCCGGCTCGGCTCGTCCTCGGGCACGAGCCCCACGCGGCGCGCGACGACGTCGCAGGCGAGGGCCGTCTGCGAGACGACGAGATCACCGACCCTGAGGAAGGGCGGCGCGAAGGGCAGGAGCCCGTCGTGCGCTCCCCGCAGGAACGCCGTCATCCGCTTCATCCCGCCAGGCTCGCGCGCCACGTCGACGTACGGCGCCCCCGCCGCCTCGAGCGCCAGCCTCGGGTACTCCCCGCGCCCCGGAATCCCCGGCCAGTAGTACAGCTCGAACGTCTCACCCATCGCTCCCCCGCCCGGTCCGTTTGACACGAGGCCGCGCGCGGCGTAGCCCCGTGCCGGAGCTACGTAGTGCCCAATCGAATCGTTGGAAGGGGAACGGTGGCCTCGTTGGCCGTGCTGGCGGTGGCCGCCGGGTGCAGCTCGCGGGGGGGCACGCGCGGCCCGGGGGGCCTCGACGGGGACGGCGGCCGGCACGACGCCGGCACCACCGACGCCGGCGTCCCGGTGGACGCGGGCCCGCGCCCGGACGCGGGCACGCCCGACGACGACGTCATCGTGTGGGCCCACTCGGCCGACACCCTCTTCGCGTTCGATCCGCGCGAGCTCGTCGTCACGTCGGTGGGCGACTTCACCCTCTCCGACGGCGCCTCAGCGCCGGAGATGACCGATCTCGCGGTGGACGAGGCGGGCACGCTCTACACCTGCAGCCGCACGGCGCTGTGGCGCGTGGACGCCGCGACCGCCCAGGCGACCCACGTGGTCGACTACACGCTGCCCGACGGGGTCGAGCTGAACGGCCTCACGTTCCTGCCGGTCGGGACGATCGACCCGGCCGCGGAGACGCTGGTCGGCGCCACGGACTCCGGGGACTACTACCGCATCGATCCCGCCACGGGGGACGCCACACTGCTCGGCACCTACAGCCACGGCTACGTGTCGAGCGGCGACATCGTGAGCGTCGAGGGCGCCGGCACCTACGCGACGGTCAAGCGCGACGATCTCGACACCGACGTGCTCGTCCGCCTCGATCCCGAGACCGGCACGGCCACGCGCGTCGGCGAGGGGATCGGCTTCCGCCGCTTGTTCGGGCTCGGCTACTGGCGCTCGCGCCTCTTCGCCTTCGCCGCCGACGGCAGCCTGATCGAGATCGACATCGAGACCGGCACCGGATCGACGGTGTCGACCGCCACCGGGACCGACCAGTTCTGGGGCGCCGGCGTGACCACCCTCGCGCCCGTCGGGCCGTTCTGAGGGCCTCGCCCGGATCTCGGGTCAGCAGCTCGGGCGGCAGTCTCCCGCGCAGCACACCTGGCTTCCGGGGCAGCTGCTTCCGCACGCGCTGCAGTTGCCCCGGTCGTTCATGAGGTCGATCTCGCAGCCATCGCTCGCGATCCCGTTGCAGTCGTCGAACCCGCTGTTGCAGGTGAAGCCGCACGTGCTCGACGCGCACGTGCGCGAGGCGTTGTCCCGCGCGGGGCAGGGGGTCGTGCACGACCCGCAAGCGTCGACGTCGGTCGAGAGATCCGCCTCGCAGCCGTCGCTCGCGATCCCGTTGCAGTCGTCGAACCCGCCGTTGCAGGTGAAGCCGCACACGCTCGAGCTGCACGTGCGGGAAGCGTTCGGGCGCGCGGGGCAGGTGGTCGTGCACGATCCGCAGGCGTCGGGGTCGGAGCTCGTGGCCGTCTCGCACCCGTCGGACGACACCGTGTTGCAGTCGTCGTAGCCGGTATCGCAGCTGAAGCCGCAGATGCCGGACGAGCAGGTGCGCGAGGAGCTCGGCGGCGAGGGACAGCTCATGGTGCACGCCCCGCACGTGTCCACGTCGGTCGAGAGATCGGCCTCGCAGCCGTCGGCGGCGAGCCCGTTGCAGTCGGCGAACCCGCTCGGGCAGCCCGCGTCGAACCCGGCGTCGGAGCCCGCGTCGAACCCCGCGTCGAACCCGGCGTCGGAGCCCGCGTCGAACCCGGCGTCGAACCCGGCGTCGAACCCGGCGTCGGAGCCGGCGTCGAAGCCCGCGTCGAACCCGGCGTCGGAGCCCGCGTCGAACCCGGCGTCGGAGCCGGCGTCGAAGCCCGCGTCCATCCCCTCGTCGACGCGCACGAGAAGAACGAAGGCGCCGGTGCCCGACGAGTAGGAGTCGACGAAGATGTAGACGGGGACGCCCGCGGTCACGGCCCCACGGGCGACCGACCGCGTCCCGCTGCCGCCGTCGTCGTCGCAGGCGACCTCCGAGGTCGCGTCGTCGCAAGTCGTCCGCACGTGGACCACGGTGTCGAACGTCGTCCCGCCGTCGTCGGTGCTCGCGGTGAGCATGCCGCTCACGGTGGGCACGTAGCGGTACACCACCTCGGAGCCGGTCCCGCCGCAGCTTCCCCGCTCGGCGGACGCACCCGACGGCACCCGTGACGAGACGCGCAGCGAGCCGTCCGCCTCGACCGTCGCCATGCTCCGAAGGTCCGCGGGGCTCGAGCAGACGAGGTTCGGGCCCGCGTCGAGCCCACCGCCGTCGAGCCCGCCGTCGAGCGTCTCGAGGATCACCCCCGTGACCTCGAATTCGCCGCCTCCGTCGCTCTCGAACGAGTCGACGTAGATGTACAGGGTCTCGCCCGCGTAGACCTCGACCTCGAGCCTCGATCTCGTCCCGCCGCCCCCGTCGTCGTCGCACGCGAGCTCGCCTTCGGGGTCGTCGCAGTCGGTCCGCACGTAGAGGACCGTGTCGAACTCCGTCCGCGGGTTCTGCGTGGTGACCATCAGCGTGCCGTCTCGCGTCGCCTCGTACCGCAGGATCGCCTCGGAGCCGCGCCCTCCACACTCGCCCTCGTCCGCGGCCCCTCCGGTCTCGCCGAGGTAGTGGAAGCTGCCGTCCGACGAGGCGCCCACGTCGACGACCGCCTCGCAGCCCGTCGGGCCGCCGTCGCGGCGCGTGCTCCCCCCGCGTCCGCGCCGGTCCCGCCCGCAGCCCCACGCGGCCGCGACGCACACGGCGACGATCGACAAGGCGAGCGCCCGACGCATCGTGGTCATCCTTCGCTCCCGCAACACCGTCAGACGTCCGCTCCGAACCGGATCTTCATTCCGATTGAATCCGGATCACGATACCATCGTCGGTGGCTCCTGGCGGCAAAGAGGAGATCGGGACGGGATGACGCCTCGCATGCGCCTCGCGGCGGCGCTTCTGCTCGGGCTCGCCGCGTGCGGTGGAAACGACGACGTCGGCGGCGACGCCGGATCGGCGGGTCTGTGCGCGTACTTCGTGGACGCCGGTCCCGAGGCGGGCCCCGAGGCCGGGGTGGTCGAGGGCTGCCCCGAGCACCAGACGTGCGACACGTCGGGGCGGGAAGCACGATGTGTGTGCGAAGAGGGATACTCCGGGATCGGGTGCGCCGAATGCGAGCGCGGCTGGCGGGAGGAGAGCCTCGACGACGGTGGCGTCTACTGCGACCCCGTGCCCATCGACTGCCGCCGCAACCCGGGCGTGTGCGAGCCCGGCGGTGAGTGCAAAGAGGTGCGCGGCGTCCACGTGTGCGACTGCCAGCGCGGCTACGGCGGGCGGGTGTGCTCGCGGTGCGCGTCGGGGTTCCAGGATCACGACGGGGACGGGACGTGCGAGCCGAGCTGCGGCACCGCCGGCCTGCGCTGCCCGGGGCGGCGGGAGTGCTCGGACGAGAGCGGCGAGGCCGAATGCGTCTGCATCGAGGGCTACGCCGGCGAGAGCTGCGACACCTGCGCGCCGGGCTACCGCGCGACCGGCGTCGGAGGGTGCCTGCCGACCTGCGACGTGGCCGGGCTCGACTGCGGCGCCCACGGCGCGTGCGCCGATCTGGACGGGCCCCCCGTCTGCGTGTGCGACGTGGGCTACGCGGGAGACGGTTGCGCCGAGTGTGCCGAGACGCACCGGGACGACGGCATGGGCGGTTGCATCGGCGACCCGCCCGAGGGGCACGGCTTGCTGGCGACCGCCGGCGGCGAGCGCGGCGAGCCGGTCCTCGGGGCCGTCGACCCGGTGGGCGGCGTCTTCGTGCCGCTCGCCATGCTCGAGCGGACCGTGTCGTCCATCGCGTACGACGCCGCCTCCGATCGGTTGTTCGGCGTCTCTTCCGGCACGCTCGTCGAGATCGATCGCCGCTACGGGACGGTGACCGACCTAGCGACCACCGCGGGGACGTCCTTCCGTTCGGGCCTCGCGTGGGACTCCGCGCGTGAGCTGCTGTACACGACGGATGCGGGCGGTGAGCTGGTCTCGGTCGATCCGACGACCGGCACCGTGAGCACGCTGTCGCTCGGCGGCTCTTTCCGGCCCTACGACGCCACGCTGACCTACGACGCCGCCGACGATCTTCTCCTCGGCGCGCGTTCGACGAGCAGCCGCTTCGTGGTGGACCTCTCGACGCCGGCGGTGCAGATGCTGACCCCGCTCGCGATCGATCACCCGGTCGAGCGGCTCGCGATCGCGCTCGACGGTGCGAGCGGGCTGCCGTGGGCGGTGGCCGACGGGACGCCCTCCGAGACCGAGCGCCTCGACGCGGTCTGCCGCGAGATCGCGGCGGCGATGGGGTACGCGATCCCGGGCTCGGTCGCCGTCGGCGGCTACGGCGAGCCCGACCCGGAGATGCCGGGCGCGCCCATCACGCTCTCGTACGACGCCGTCGACCCGCCGCTGGTGATGTACGGTTCCTACGGCGATCGGACCGCCGCGCCGCGGGTCGTGCGTGTCTCGACGGCGCATCCGGACGCCGTCGTTTGTATCGTCACCTACGAGGAGCCGCTGCACGTGCTGGTGGAGGCGGCGGCGCAGCTCCACTACCTCATCCTCGTCAGCTACGAGCCGAACCTCACCCTGCAGGTGGAGGACGACTTCCAGCCGAAGATCGAGGGCGTGCCGCCGATCCGCGTGCGCGTGAGCGACGCGCCGGTCGATCCGTCGCTGCTCGGGCCGCCCGAGCTCGTGCGCTTCTACGACGGGGCCGCTTGGAGCGAGCTCGGAGTGCGCAGCGACCCGTGGTCGTCGTCCACGGGGTGGCTACGGCCGTCGGTGGTGGCGGTCGACTGGGACAGCGGCGCGGTCTTCGAGCGCGCGGTCGGCGTGCGGTCGTTCGCGGGCGGGCTCACCGGGTACGGGGGGGCGCCGTGAGGTGGTTGTTGCTCGGGATGCTCGCCCTCTCGGGGTGCGGCGACGACGAGGAGGCCGCGAAGTGCGGCACCGAGACGTGCGGCCCGCGCGAGCAGTGCGACACGGAGGCGATGCCGCCCGCCTGCGTCTGCCGCGAGGCGTACACCGGTGACGAGTGCGCGGCGTGCGCGTTCGGCTACCGTCCGGCCGCAGACGGGACGTGCGAGCCGGTGCCGATCGACTGCGACGCCGATCCGATGATCTGTGGGGACTACGGCGCGTGCACCGTCACGCTGATCGCCGGCAACAAGGTCCACCAGTGCGAGTGCGAGGAGGGGTGGGCGGGGCACGTCTGTCAGCGATGCGACTCGGGCTGGCAGGACAACGACGGCGATGGCCTATGCCTGCCGACGTGTGCCATGGCAGGCCTCACGTGCGAGGAGCCGTTCGTCTGCAGCGACGCCGAGGGCGTCGCCCGCTGCGCGTGCCCGACCGGCTACGCCGGCGACGAGTGCACCCAGTGTGCGCGCGGCTACCACGACCCGCTCGGCTCGGGCGAGTGCACGCCGACCTGCAGCACCGTGGGGCTCGACTGCGCCGAGCGCGAGCGATGCAGCGACGCGCGCGGCGAGCCGGAGTGCGTGTGCATCGAAGGGTATGCGGGCGAGGGTTGTCTCGAGTGCGCCGACGGATACCAGGACAACGCGCTGCCCGGCGACTGCCGGCCCGGGTGTGACGTGGCCGAGCTCGAGTGCAACGACCGCGGCGCGTGCGACGACTCGAGCGGGATCGCACAGTGCGCCTGCGATCCGGGCTGGGCGGGCGCGCACTGCGACACGTGTGCGCCCGGGCATTACGGGGACGATTGCGAGATCTGTCAGTCCGGCTGGGCACGCGTCGGGGACGGACCGTGCACGCCCGGCTGCGGGTCGGGCGCGTTCTCGTGCGGCACCGGCCAGCGGTGCTGGGAGGGGCCGTCCGGTCCCGAGTGCCTGTGCCACATCGGGTACGCGGGCGCCGACTGCGCGACGTGCGACGCGGGCTTCACGATGGACGGCTCGGGCGCGTGCGTCGGCGCCCCCCCTGCCGGGCACGTGCTGATCGCGCACGGCACCTGGCGCGGCGAGAGCGCCGTCGTGGCGATCGATCCCTCGGACGGCGACGTCTTCGGGCTGCGTTCCATGAGCGTCTCGGGGCTCGCCTGGGACCCGGGCTCGGGCGTGCTCTACACCGGCGCCTCCGGGGGCATCGCGCCCGTCGACCTCGCGGCGGGCACGACCGGGTCGCCGGTCGCCGCGCCGAGCCACCGAGCCTTCACGTTCGACACGACGCGCGGCGTGCTGCTGTTGACGGGATCGAGCGGCACGTACCGGCTCGACCCGACGACCGGCAGCTCGGTCGCGGTGTCGGGGACCGGGCCGGCCTGGGCCGGCGACGCTGCCTACGACGGCGCCTCGGACCGGCTGTTCGCTTCGTACGTGTCGAGCTCGATCCTCGTGTACGACGCCGACACCGGGGCGAGCGAGGGGACCCTGACGCCTTCGTGGCCGATCGAGTCGGGCTACGACGTGGGCCTCGCCGTCACGGCTTCCGGGGAGCTGTGGGCGCTCGGCCGGCACCGTCCGACCACGGAGGAGCTGGCAGCGCGCGGCTGTCGCACGGCGGCTCGAGGCCTCTTCGGCGAGGACTACGAGACGGCGACCGTCACCGTCGTGACCGAGCCGCCACCCGGCGGATCGGTCGAGGTGTCGAGCACGCGCACGAGCGGCCCGGAGCTCGTGGTCCTGCGCGCCTACGGCGACGACGCCGCGGCGGAGGCCACCGTTCGCGTCGCCACCTCGAACCCGGACGCCATCGTCTGCGTGGGGACCTACGAAGGTGTCTACCGCGTCGAGATCGCAGCCGGAGCGCGCTTCCGCGCCGTCGCCGCGGAGAGCTACCGTCAGACCCTGTCGATGGCGGTGGACTCGGGGTTCTCCCCGCCCGCGAGCCCGACCGTCCACGTCCGCGTGGCCGATCCGGACACCGCCGACTCGTCGCTGTTCGCCCACCCGGAGGTGGTGCGCACCTACACCGCCGACGAGTGGCGAAGCCGGCGCGTCGCCGTCTACAGCCCCTCGTCCACGGCCGAGGGGGTGCTCGCGCGGATCGACACGACCTCCGGCGCCGTCGTGGAGACCGTGGCGGTGCCCGACCTCTCCCCGTCGGGCGACCTGGCGCCGTTCGACCCCTGACCTTGCTCTGGCTGCCCGCGCCTGGTAGGCGACGACGTCATGACGGACGACGCGCTGCTCGCGGCGGTGACGCGCGCGGTAGAGGAACGGTTCGAGCAGGAGCAGGTGCCGTTCCTGAAGGCCCTCGTCGAGCAGCCGAGCTGCACCCGAGAGCCCGAGGACGTGGAGGCGGCGGCGCGGCTCGTCGATGCGCGGGCCGAGGCGCTCGGGCTCGCCCGCGAGCTCGTCACGGACCCCGACGGGCGCTACGCCGACCACCGCGTGTACCGGGCCCGGGCCGTCTCGAGCGACGACCGCGCCGTCGCGCTGGTCGGTCACGTCGACACGGTGTTCCCGCGGAGCCTCGGGTTCGTGGGGTTCCGGCGCGAGGGCGACGTCGTCCGCGGGCCCGGCGTCCTCGACATGAAGAGCGGCCTCACGGCGATCCTCTTCGCGCTCGACGCGGTCCGACGGGCGTCGCCCGAGGCCTTCCGTTCCCTGGCGGTCCGCTTCGTGTGCAACACGGACGAGGAGGTGGGCTCGCCGAGCAGCCGCTCGCTGTTCGAGTCGCTCGCGCCTCGAACGACCGAGGCGCTGGTGTTCGAGGCCGGGCGCGAGCAGGACCGGATCGTGACGCGCCGCAAGGGCGGGGCGGTGTTCCGGATCACGGTCACGGGGCGCGCGGCGCACGCCGGCAACCACCACGAGCAGGGGGTGAGCGCGATCCACGCGCTCGCGCTGCTCGTGCCGCGGCTCGAGGCGCTCACCGACTACGGGCGCGGCGTGACGGTCAACGTCGGGCTCTTCGAGGGGGGCACCGCGAAGAACACGGTGCCCGAGCGGGCGTGGTGCGAGATCGACGGCCGGTTCGTGCACGGCGAGGACGGCGACCGCCTCGCCGGCGCGGTCCACGAGATCGTGGCCGTGCCCGAGCTGCCCGAGCGGCTCGCCTCGGTTCGCGCCGCGCTGGACGGCGGGATCACGAGGCCGCCCATGGAGCCGACCGACGCGAGCCAGCGGCTGCGCGTCCGCTACGAGTCGCAGGCGCTCGCCGTGGGCCTCGGGACCGGCGAGGCCCCGCTCCAGGGTGGCGGCTCGGACGCGAACCTGCTCTCGGCCGCGGGCGTCCCCTGCATCGACGGGCTCGGGCCGTGGGGGAGGTGCTTCCACCAGGTCGAAGAGCACGCGAGCCTCTCGAGCCTGCTCCGCCGCACGCAGGCCCTCGCGCGCTTCCTCGTCTCGCCGATTTCTTGATCGCCGGCCGGCCGCGCCGGTACACGAGGGGGTCGACCGATGCGTCTCCCCCTGTACCGGAGCGCCCTCGTCGCGGGCGCCCTCGCCGTGTCGCTCCTCGGCCGGGGCGGCGTGGCCAGCGCCCAGCGCACCTGGCGGGTCCGGGCGGGTGACGCGCTCAGCGTGATCGCCGAGCGCTTCGGGGTGACGGTCGAGCAGCTCCGCGAGTGGAACGAGATCGACGGTGACCGCATCTTCGTGGGCCAGGAGCTCCGGGTCCGGGGGGACGCCGCGGCGCTCCAGAGCTACACGATCGCCCCGGGCGACACCGCGAGCGCGATCGCCCTGCGCTTCGGGGTGACGGTCGAGCAGATCGTGGAGTGGAACGACGGCCTCGACCCGGACCGCATCCGCGTGGGCGACGAGATCCGGGTGGGCCCGGCGCGAAGGCGCGTCGAGCACCAGGTCCAGGCGGGCGAGACCGCGAGCGGCATCGCCGCGCGCTACGGCGTCACGCTCGCGGACCTCGGCGAGTGGAACCCGCGGGCGAACATCGACCGGATCCGCGCCGGCCGCGCGCTCGTGGTGTTCACCGACGAGCCCGAGAGCGCCTCGCAGTCGATCGGCGCGCCCTATGCGGGGCGCCTCGACAGCGCCGTGCGCCTGGACGGCCACCGGGCCTACGTCATCCGTGACCGCGACCGCGCGTGGGCGACCGCGGAGACGGCGCGGTGGATCGTCGAGGGCTTCGACGCCGTCCTCTCGGCCCACCCGGACGCCCCGCGCGTGCGCGTGCACGACATCAGCCTGCGCGAGGGCGGCTCGATGCACGGTCACCGGAGCCACCAGACGGGGCGCGACGTCGACGCGAGCTACTACCAGCGAGGCTGCGGCGGGCGCCCCTGCCCGATGTGGCGCCTGCCGCCCGAGCAGCTCGACGCCGAGCGGCAGTGGACGCTCTTTCGGTACTGGCTGGACAAGGACTGGGTCGAGGCCATCTTCGTCGACTACCGCCTGCAGGCGGTGCTCTACCGGCACGCCCGCGAGCGCGGCGCCACGCAAGCCGAGCTGCACCGGTGGTTCCAGTACCCACGCGGCAGGGACTACCCGCTCGGCATCATCCGCCACTTCCCCCAGCACGACGACCACTACCACGTCCGGTTCGTCTGCCCGGAGTCCGACCCCGACTGCCGGTAGTGCCGTGACCGTCCGGTTCCGATCGGTTTACGGCGGTCCGCGTCCTCACTTGACGCGGTAGCCCTTGAGCTTGCGGTGGAGAGTCTGGGCCCCGATGCCCAGGATCTTCGCGGTCCGGGCCTTGTTGGCGCCGGTCGCCTCGTAGACGCGAAGGATGTGCCGGCGCTCGACCTCCGCGAGGGGGAGCATGGAGTCGGGGTCGACCGGGCCGGCGCCCGAGGGGCGCCTGCGGACGGGGATGTTGAGGTGGCGGGGGAGGATCTCCCCTTGCTCTGCCAGGTTGGCCGCCGCCTCGACGGCGCCCTCGAGCTCCCGGACGTTGCCGGGCCAGTCGTGGGCCACCAGGGCCTCTGCGGCCTCTTCGCTCAGGCGCACCTCGGGCCGTGCCGAGCCCTCGATGAACCGCGCGGCCAACAGGCGCACGTCGTCCCGGCGCTGGCGCAAGGGCGGGATGGCGATATGGGCGAACCGCAGCCGGTAGTAGAGATCCTTGCGGAAGCTCCCCTTCTCCAAGTCCTGGTGGGTCGCGGCGATGAAGCGCACGTCCGCCTGTCGCGGGCGGGTGTCGCCCACGGGCGTGTACTCCCCCTCCTGCAGGATCCGGAGCAGCTTGCCCTGCAGCTCCATGGGCAGGTCGCCGATCTCGTCGAGGAACAAGGTGCCGCCGCGCGCCCGGGCGAGGTACCCCTCCTTGTCCGAGATCGCGCCGGTGAAGGAGCCCTTCCTGTGTCCGAAGAACTCGGACTCGAAGAGGTTGGCCGACAGGGACAGCATGTTCACCGGGACGAAGGGGCCGCTGCGCCGGTCACTCGCGCGGTGGATGGCGCGGGCCATGAGCTCCTTGCCCACCCCGGTCTCGCCGGTGACGAGCACGGGCACCTTGGAGCGCGCGTGCAGCTCCGCTTCGTGGAGCAGGCGCAACATGCGGTCGTCGCAGGTGAGGATCTCCTCGAAGGCCTCGGGGTGGTCGAGCCTGCGCTCGGCCAGCTCCTGCCTCCGGACGTCGAGGAGGGCCACCATCTGCCGGTGCGACATGGCGCGGTCGAGGGCGTCCACGAGCTGCTCGGGGAGCAGGGGCTTGACCAGGTAGTCGAAGGCCCCGAGGCGGCTCGCGCGCATGACCGAGTCGATGTTGTCGACCGCGGTCACCATGACGCAGGTGGTCGTCGGGGAGCGCTCGAGGATGCGCTCGAGCAGCTCGATGCCGCTCATGCCGGGCATGGTGATGTCGAGGAAGGCGACGTCGAAGGACTGCTGGTCGACCAGCGCGGGGACCTGGGTGGGGTCAGCCTCGGTGGTGACCGCGGTGTGGCCCGCCATGCGCAGCTTCCGGCGGGCGCTCTCGAGGAAGGTGACCTCGTCGTCGACGATCAGGATCGAGGGGTTCATGGCTCCTCCGGAAGCAGGGGCAGGCGGATGGTGAAACGTGTGCGCGGACCCGGGCCGCTCGCGAGCTCGAGGGTGCCGCCGTGCTCGTCCACGATCCGCTGGGAGATGGCGAGGCCCATGCCCGTGCCCTGCTCGCGCTCCTTCGTGGTGAAGAACGGCTCGAAGATCCGCTCGCGGAGCTCCTCGGGCACCCCGGGGCCGTTGTCCTCGACGGTGATGGTGACCGAGCCGCCGTCGCGGGCCGTGGCGAGGGCGACCCTCCCTCCTTCCACGGCCTGGGCGGCCTGGCCGGCGTTGAGCAGCAAGTTGACGATCACCTGCTCCATGCGGCCCGGGTTCGCGCGGATCTCGGGGAGGCCCTCGGCGAGGTCGACGTCGAAGTGGGCGACCATCTTCTGGAGCTGGTTGCGCACCAGCGTGGCGGCGGCCTTCACCACGACGTTCACGTCGGTCTCCTCCCAGAGGGTCTCGTCCTCCTTGCGCGCGTAGGTCTTGAGCTGGGAGACGATGCCGGCGATGCGCTCGGTGCCGTGCTGCATGTTGCCGATGAGGGCCGCCGCGTCCTCGAAGAGCTCGTCGACGGTGAGACCGTAGATCCGCAGGTCCGGGTCGTCCTTCTGAGCGGCCTCCACGTGGGGGCGGATGGCGTCGAGGTAGTCCCGGAGGATGGGCAGGTTGAATGTGAGGAAGTTGTTGGGGTTGTTCACCTCGTGGGCCACCCCGGCCACGAGCTGCCCGAGGGCGGCGAGCTTCTCGGAGCGGGCGGCCCCTTGCTCGGCCTGCTCGCGCGCGGTGGCCATGTGCATGCGTTCCTCGCGGAGCATCCGCATGCGGTCGACGAGGGCAACGGAGAGCATGGCCGCCTCGAGCGTCGAGCCGAGCTGGAAGAGGCTGGGCGCGAGCCTGAAGGGCAGGCCGAGGGGGACGGCGAGCAGGAAGGCGCCCACCGCGAAGAATGACCAGCCGAGCAGGTAGAAGCGGGCGTAGCGCGAGCCGGCGCGCCAGGAGGCCACGCCGGCCGGCAGCACCACGAACGGAAGGAGCGTCCCCGAGAGGGCGAGGATGCCGAGCACGGTCGGGGGGGCGGCGAGCCAGACCACGGGGAGCGTGGCCAGGGCGAGGGCGATGTAGACGCGCATGACGCGGTCCCAGCGGGGCGCCATGCGCGGCGTGTCGAGGAACAGGCGGCTGAACTGCACGCCCGTGACCACCACGAGTGCCAGGAAGGTGGCCCCTGGCCGGAAGAGGTCGCTGGCCGAGACGGTGGGCAGGAGGAATCGGCCGACGGTGCCCATCACGAGGGAGAAATAGGCGGCCGAGACCGAGACGAACGCCACGTACCACAGGTGCACCCGGTCCCGGAGCAGGATGCCCATGAGCAGGTTCAACAGGAGCATCGCCGAGATGACGCCCAGGTACAGGCCCTGCTCGGTGAGGAGCCGCTGCTCGAGGCGCTCGATCCCGGTCGACGTGGCCACGTGCAGGAAGGAAGGCAGGGTGAACGGGGTGGGCGTCTCGAGGAAGACGCGGTGGGTGCCGGGCTCGCCGGGGAGCCCGCAGACGAAGGAGGTGCCCGTGCCGTCGAGCGTGACCGGGACCCGGCGGAAGGTGTTCCCGTCCTCGATGTAGAGCGCGCCCGGGTCGTGCGGGTGACCGAGGATCAGGTACCAGCGCTCAGCCGCATCGTCGGATCGGGCTTCGGGGACGCGGATCGTGAAGCGCGCCCACATCGTGTCGCCCGCGCCGAAGTCGACCTGGTCGATGGGGACGAGATCGGCAGCCGCCACCTCGTCGATGGTCAGCTCGCCGGAGGGGTCGACGAGGGCGTCCAACTCGAGCCCGAGGGAGTGGCTGTCGGTGCGGCCGTCGAGGACGATGGGGGCCGCCACCGCCGGCGGCGGAAGCAGACCGAGCACCACGAGCGCGAGCCCGGCGACGGCGAAGGCGATCCACCGGTGTGGATGTCTTCGCACGACGCCGGGCTCTCGGGTTCGCATGGTGCTGGCCGGTCGAGGGTACTAGAGGCCGCGGATGTACTCGGCAACCTTCAGGGCGGTGAAACCCGAGAAGGCCCGGTCGTCGTTGGAGGTGACCACGATGAGAGCCCCGGTGTCGGGGTCGCGGAGGGCGGCGGAGTTGTAGCCCAAGATGTAGCCCAGGTGACCGTCGAGGCGCACTCCGTCGACCTCCATGCGCCAGATGCACAGGCCCACGGCGGAGGGCGGGTTCATGCCCAGGTAGTCCGGGTCCATGACCGTCTCGAAGGCGAGCATCTGGGCCAGGGTGTCGGGGCTCTCGAAGAGCTCACCGTCGAAGAGGGCCTCGGTGAAGCGCATCAGCTCCTCGTTCGTGGAGACCATGCCACCAACGGCCCAGCCGATCGACGGGTCGAGGAAGGCCATCGAGTCGAGCCAACCGTCGTCCGTGCGGAACCAGCCGCCGGCGAGGTGCTCGGCACGGTCGGCCTCGCCCGCGAAGTAGGTGTGCCCGAGGCCGAGGGGCTCGGTGATGCGTGCGTGGAGGTTCGAGACCCAGCTACTGCCGCTGGCCTCCTCGACGATCATGCCCAGGATGAGGAAGTTGGTGTTGGTGTAGACGCCCTGCTCGAGGCCCGGCTCGCCGATGGGTCCGGCATCGAGGGCGATCTGCAGGAGCTCCTCGGGAGTCCAGGCCTGGCCGTACTGTTCGGGGGCGAGCTGCTCGAGGTAGTCCGCGAGGCCGCTGGTGTGGTTGAGGAGCATGCGGACGGTGATGGCGTCTGCGCCCTCGAAGGTGACCCAGCGGTCGACGGTGTCGTCGAGGGAGATCGCGCCCTCCTCCACGAGCTGCATGACGAGCACGGCGGTGTAGAGCTTGGACGTGCTGCCGATGACCTGCTCCGTCGAGGTCACGTCGTAGGCGGCGGCGTGGTCCGGCACGGCGTGGTCCGGGGCGACGTGGCCGGCGTTGGCGGCGAACAGGCGGCCGTCGGCGAGACGCACGGTGATGCCGGTGCTGAGGAACTCGTTCTCGGTCACCTCGCTCTCGGCGATGCCTTCGAGAGCGGCCTGGATCTCGGCCGTGTCGTCGGGGTGATCGTGGCCGCCGCAGGCCGTGAGGGCCACGGACGAGGAGGCGAGGAGAAGAGCTGCCAATCGGAGGTCGATGTTCGTGCGCATGATGTACCTCGGGTGTCTGTGCGGGTAGTGGGGGGACGTCGAGTCGGTGGAGGCGCTGCTAGAAGCGGCCGCTCGCGCGGAAGGCGAAGGAGGGCAGCTCGGAGATCTCTGCCTCGGCGCCCACGCTGAGGAAGCGCCACCGGTAGTCGAGGCCGGCGAAGGCGACGCCGGTGCTGGCCGCCTGGTGCCCCACCGCGGTGTCGTCGGAGGATTCGATGACGAGGGTCGAGCTGACCGAGACCCCGACGAACGGGGCGAGGCCGTAGAAGCTGCGGCTCACGGCGATGTCGGTCGAGGAGTTGATGGCGAGGATCTCGGCGGGGCCGACGAGCCCGCCGAAGCTCTGCCGCACCGACAGCGACACGGGCATGTCGCCGCTCTGCTCGAAGAGGCGGACCTTGGTGGCCACCCCCACCACGCCGTAGTTGGAGTTGGGGTTCGCGGTGCCGTAGAGCTCCACGTCGACGTCGTCGGTGACGCCGAGGCCCAGCGCGAGCGCGGGGATGGCGAGCTCCTCGCCAAGGTAGTGGTTCTCGTGCGGGTGGCTCATGGTGTTGTTCCAGGCGCCCTTCGAGTCGTCGAGGAAGTAGTAGGCGTAGACGAGGCTCAGATCGAAGGTGCCGGCGCCGAGGGTGTCGGCGGACGTGGTCTGGCGGAAGCGGGCCATGAGCCCGCCCTCGTTCGCGAACTCCCGGAGCTCTTCCGCGGTGAGCTCGGGGTGCAGATCGAAGTAGCAGTCGTCGTATGCGTCGCCGACGTGCAGGTCGATGCCGCGCGGGTTCGAGCCGTGGCCGCCATGGGCGAGGGCGGCGGTCGGCAGGGCGAGCACGAGGCCCAGGACCAGCAGGGGCAGGAGACGTCGAAACGGTGTCGTATGCATGGGGATCACCTCGGGGAAGCTCCGCTTCATTCGCGGATGCCCGGCCCCATCGCAGAAAGCGGGCCAAGGCCGCCCGGATCCCCAACGGCCCGAGATCACGTCGCTACGGGTCGATCACGAACGACGGCACGCGGGTCCTCGTCCCTCCCAACATGGTGTGGGGGCTCCTCTAACGCCCCGACATCCGTCGGCTTTCGGGCGATCGCACCGAAATGGGATGGTGTCGATGTGAGATACTCCGGCCGGAGCTCGGTGCAGGGGCCCGGCCGCGTCGGCGGCCGACCGAGAGCGTGAAGCTCGTCAGTGCCCGCGCTCGAGCGAGTCGAGGCGGGCGTCGAGCGCGTCGAGCCGGGAGCGAAGCCGGGCGTTCTCGTCGCGGAGCGCCTCGTTCTCGCGTCCGAGCCGCTCGGTGCGCTCGCGCAGCGCCTGGATGGCGGCGAACGAGACGCCGGCCGAGTCGATCACCGGGATGACGCGGTCGCTGGCCCCGAGCCCGAAGGCCGCGTGGAAGTCCTGGGCCATGGGCCCCATGTGCCGGACGTTGCCGGGCTCGAAGTCGTAGGACCACGTCGACACCGGCACCGACGCGAGCGTCTCGAGCACCGCCTCGGGGTCGACCGGCGCGACCGTGTGCTTGACGTTCCGATCGCTGACCGGGCACGAGCTCGCCGCCAGGCAGCGGCCGCTCTCGGGCAGCGGGACCCCCGAACAGCACATCGACCCCTCGCAGCACGGGAGGGCCCCGGACGCGGCGCAGTCGTTCCCGCCCGCGGGGATGCACGCCGCGCCGGCGTCGACGCCCGCGTCCGCCGTCGTCGATCCGGCGTCGTCGCCCGTCGTCCCGGAGTCTTCCTCGAGACCGGAGTCGGTTCCCCCGGCGTCGACGCCCGGGCCGGAGTCCATCCCGCCGGCGTCGGGCCCGCCGGCGTCGACGCGCCCCCCTGCGTCGGTGCCGCCTGCGTCGGTGCCGCCGCCGCCGTCGTCGCCGCCGCATCCGGCGATCACCAAGACGACGATCGTGAGAACCAGGAACCGAGATCGCATGACCACCCTCCGCCGTCGATGGTGGACTTCTTCGGCGAGCTTTGCCAGGGGGGGCCGCCGACACGCCGTCCGGCCCGCCGGCGCAGCGTCAGAGCCTGCGGTCGACGACCGCCGTGCGGCGCAGCTCTTGGATGAAGATCTGCTCCTGGCGGGCCATCGCCTGCTCGAGCATCTGGCGGTAGATGTCCTGCTTGACCTGGTCGTACGGAGGGACGTTCGAGCTGCCCTCGGTTCGCCGGCGCAGCAGGAAGATGAACAGGCCGCCCTCGGACTGGACGGGCTGGCTGATCTGGCCGGGCGAGAGCCCCGCGATCGCCTGCTGGAAGGCGGGCTGCAAGCCGCCGCACACCTCGCCGAGCTCGATGCCGCCGTGGTCGGCGAAGTTGTCGCGGGTGAGCTCGTCGCGCAGCTCCGCGGCGCGCGAGCGCGCACCGGCGACCTCGGTCGCCGACGCTCCCGGCGGGACGTCCACCTTGATCATGGCGACCTCGGCGCAGGAGCCGGTGTTGGACTCGCGCACGAGCTGTTGGTAGCGCTGCCGGACGTCGTCCTCGGTGATGTTCACGCGCCCGCGTGCGCGGGTGTTGAGCACCTTCAGGCGCAGGAGCTGCCTCCGGACGTCGTCGCGGTACTGCCGCTCGGTGAAACCCTGGCCGCGTACCGCGTTCCAGAACTCGTCGTCGGACAGACCGCTCTGCCTGCGGACGTTGTCGATCGCGCGCTGGACGTCCTCGGAGGTCACGCGAACCTGCATCTCGTCGGCCGCCTGCTGGATCAGCGACTCGTCGACGAGGTGATCGAGGAGCTGGCCGTAGAGCTGCTCCATCCGCGCCTGCCGCTCGAGCTCGGTCGGGGCCTCGAGCGCCTGCTCCAGGAAGGGCACGGCGCGGCGACGCAGCTCGGACAGCCAGATGGCGTCGTCGTTGACGACGGCCACCACGCGCTCGATCACCTGACGGTCCTGCGCCCGGGCGGTCGCGGCCGACAGGACCAGGACGACCCCCGCGAGAGCGGCCAGGCGCGTCATTCGCCCTCGCCTCCGGACCCCGTGTCCTCGGCGCCGCCGGGCGCCGTGTCCGCCGCGCCCTCGTGCGGCCCGTCTTCCGTGGGCACGTCGCCTTCCGGCACGTCGATGCGCACCTCGGCGAGCAGGTCCAGGTTCTCCTGCACGTTCGCTTCCCTGCGGAGACGGTCGATGAACTCCTGGATGCGCTGCTCGCGCCGTTCCCGGAACAGGCGGTTCTGGATGGGCCGGCGCGCCTCGTCGAGCGACCGGTGGAGCGCGGCGCGCCGCCCGGTCAGCTTGACGATGTGGAAGCCCTGGTCGGTCTCCACCAGCCCCCGGTGGACCTTGCCGATCTGCTCGATGGCGAACGCGGCCTCGGCCACGGCGTCGGGGACCTCCGCCTGGTCCTCGCCCTCGCCCGGCCGGGAGAAGAACCGCAGGTCGCCGAACCGTTCTCGGGTCACCGGATCCTCGTTGTGCTGCTCGGCGGTCCGGCGGAAGAAGTTCACGTCGGCCTCGTTCCGCAGCACCTCGCGGAGAAGACGCTGCGCCTGGGCGCGGTTCTTCACGAGGATGTGGCTCGCGCGGACCTGCTCGGGCTTGTGGAACTCGTCGGCGTGCTCCTCGTAGTACCGGCGGATCTGGTCCTCGGTGATGTCGGACAGCTGGATCTCGTCGTCGAAGCGGTCCTTCATCATCTGCTGGATCATCACCTGCTTGCGCGTGCGCTCGACCTCGGGCAGCTCGTGGAGCCCGCGTCGCTCCGCCTCGAGCGCCATCAGCTCGAAGCGGATCATGTTGTCGAGGAACTCCCGACGCCGCTCGGGGCTGTTGTAGCGGGCCCGCAGGTAGGGCGACTGGTCCGCCAGCCGGTCGGCGAACTCCCCGACCGTGATGGTCTGGTCGCCGATCTTCACGAGGACCTGGCCTGCCTGCTCGGGCGTCAGGCCGTGTCGGGCCTGCTCGGCCGGTCCGGTGTCGCGCGCCTCTTCGTCGTCGCCACAGCCCGCCGCCGCGGCCGCGACGAGGGCGGCTGCCCAGATGGTGTTGCGCAGCATAAGTCCCTGCGCTCGTAGCACTTTCCGCCGTCGGCGGCAATCGAGGGGCCGGCCGCGTGGGTGGGCAGGAGCCTACCTGCGCCATCTCCGGCGGCGGGGAAGGCGGCGAGACGGCCGCGCTTCCTGCTCCTCCACCTGGGCCGGGCCCGAGTCGAGGGGGGCGAGCGGCGTCAGGACGAACCGTGCCTCACCGGCACCGGAGACGACCTCGCGCTCCTGGGTGACGTACCCGCTCATCGTCACCCGGATCCAGACGCTGTCGGTCCCCGCCGGGAGCGACAGCGTGGCCGGCGTCGCCTGTCCGGTCTCGATGCCGCCGACGGACACGGCGGCGCCCGGGGGCTCCGAGAGGACGTCGAGCGTTCTCATGACCGGTGCCGGCTCGGCGGCGTCCGGCTCGATCTCGTCGGGCGGCGCCGCGACGACCTCGTGCGGGTCGGATCCGGGGCTCGGCCCCCGTGGCTCCCGGTCGCCGATGGCGCGCGCGGTGACGAACGCGAGCGCTCCGACGCCTCCGATGAGGAGGCCGCTCGCCGCGAAGAGCGCGACCTTGCGCACGGCCGCCGTGGAACCCTTCTGCGCGTCGTGCTTGCCGGACGAGACGCGGTAGCGCCCCGGCCCCGGGTCCGTCGGCTCGCCTGGGATGGGCGGCAGCTTGTTCGTGTAGGCGCCCGACAGATCGGCGGCGGCGTCCGAGCGCGTCCTCTCCTCTTCACTACGGACGTCGCGCATGCGGCGTCGGTCCGCGTGGGAGAGCGGCGCCACCACGGTCTCGGCGCCGTCGTCCGGATCCTCGCCGAGCCCGCCTCCGGGGTTGCCGACGCGGACCGTGAGCTCCTGGTTGAGGAGGTCGGCGAGGTTGGGCGCCTCCGTCCTCGTCGGCTCGTCCTCTGCCTGCGGGAGCTTCATGGTGCGCGACGGATCGGCACCGAACGGCCGCCGGGCCTGTGATGCGCTGAGGGGCCGGAGCGGCGCCGGTCCTTCCTTGTCCGGGACCAGCGCGTGCGTGATGCGGCCGATCTCGCTCATGGTCGGCACGAGCTGGCGCTCGCCCATGTAGCGCGTAATCGACCCTATCAGGGCGGGGACGTCGTCGGGGCGGCCCTCGGGGTGTGGGGACAGGCAGCTCGCGATCAGCCGGTCGAGCACCTTCGGGAAGCTCGGCACGACCTGACGCGGCCGCTTGTAGCTCGCGTTGAGGATGCGGTCGATCAGGTTCGGCTCGTCACTGACGTCGAAAGGGTGCTCGCCGACGCACATCTCGTAGAGGAGCACGCCGAGCGCGAATACGTCGGCACGGTGATCGACCGGTGCGGTGCGCGTGAGCTGTTCGGGCGCGATGTACCCGTAGGTCCCCTTGATGACGCCGGTGCGCGTCTCGTAGACCTTCGTCGCGGCCTTGGCGATGCCGAAGTCGATGAGCTTGACCGCGCCGTCGTAGCTCACCATCACGTTCGCCGGGTTGAGGTCGCGGTGGACGATGTTCAACGGCCGGCCGAGCTCGTCGCGCCGCGTGTGCACGTATGCGAGCGCCTCGGCGATGTTCAGCGCGATGGCGAGGGCCGCGGGCTCGGGGAGGCCGGCCTGGCCCGAGCGCCGAGCCGCCTGCAACAGGGCGCCCAGCGTGGGCCCGCGCACGAGCTCCATCACGAGGTAGTAGCTGTCCTCGATCTTCCCGAGGTCGAGCACCTGCGCGATGTTCGGGTGGGACAGGGCGGCGAGCAGGCGCGCCTCGTCGAGGAACATCGTGACGAACTCGGGGTTGTCGATGTAGGTGGGCAGGATCCGCTTGAGCACCACGGTCCGCTCGAGCCCCTCGATGGCGCGCTGCCGGGCGAGGTAGATCTCCGCCATCCCGCCGACGGCGATCTTCCGGACGATCCGGTACGGGCCGAAATCCTCAACCATTGCGGGGCGCACAGAGTCTACCACGCGTACCGTGGATCGGACCCCGACGTGGGCGGGGTGTGGGCGGGGTGTGGGCGGCGCAAAGGGGCGTGCTCGGCGCGGGAGTGGATTTTGAGACAGAGCCGAGTAACCTAATTGCTCGGATTCTCTCCTGATGGGAAGCCAGTCTCGCGGCGGAGGCGCTCCGGGCAACGACAGCTTCGTCGAGCAGCTCGGGGATAGGCTATCGGCCGATGGCGGCCGGAAGGTGCTGCCCCTGCGCCGTCCGGATGCCGCCAAGCCGAGGTCACCGAGCGGCGAGCAGGCGCAGGTTCCGCCTTCGGACGCATTCCCGCCTCCGCCTGCGGCGCCGCCGATGTCCGCGTCCGAGACCGCCTTCGACGGCGACGAGCCGACGTACACGGAGGATCATCGGAGCGACGTCCACGAGCTGCCGCCCGCGAGCAGCGGCGACGACCTGCTCGACGGCGCGGTCCCCTACGTGGAGCACCCCGAGGGCGCGCAAGACCCGTTCGCGCAGTTCGAGGACGAGCTCGAGGGCGAGTCCACGCGCATCGACACGCAGCACCTCATCGCCGAGCAGACGACGAACATCCTCGAGGAGTCGCCGGATCCGCCGTTCCTCGAGGTCGAGTCGGGCAAGGACCAGGGGAAGCAGTTCATCCTGAACCCGGGCGAGACGTCCATCGGCCGCAGCATCGACAACGACGTCATCCTCACCGACATCGCGGTCTCGCGCCGGCACCTCAGCGTCACGCTGAACGACGACGGGTCGCTCCGTCTGCACGACCTCGGCAGCGGGAACGGGACGCAGCTCAACGGGCGGCGCGTGTACGACAACCCGCTCACGGACGGCGACCGAATCGAGCTCGGCGAGACCGTGCTGATCGTGCGCATCCCGAGCGATCTCGCGGTGCTCGAGGAGTGGCCCGATCACGGGGAGCGCTCGACCACCGACGAGGAGGCGGTCCCTTCGTTGCCGCCGCCGGCGACGATGGGGATGCCCAACCAACCCGGCGCACGGAGCGAGCCGACCGGCTTCGTGCCCGAGGGAGGCGCGCGCAACATCTCGACCGACTACATCACGTCGCCGCCGGCGTACGGGAGCGGCCCCGGCGTGATCGTGCCGCGCGGCTGGCTCCTGGCCGGAGTCATCGTCGGCGGCCTCCTCGTGGCCTTGCTCGGGGCGAGCATGACCGCGCTGCTCCTGCGCTCCGACTCGACCGCGCCCGCCGGGACCCCGCCGGTGGCCGGCGATCCGGAGGAGGTGTTCTCGGTCGGCGTCGAGGCGTACGAGTCCGGCCGGTGGGACGAGGCGCAGCAGGCCTTCGAGCAGGTGCTCGCCGCCGAGCCGGACCACGAAGAGGCTCAGCAGCGGCTGCAGCGCGTCGCGGAGGCCCGAGAGCACTCGCAGGCCCTCGCGAGCGCGCGAGCGGCTCTCGAGGGCGGCGACGCCGAGGCCGCGCTGAGCCGCATCGCCTCCATCCCCGACTCGAGCCCCGTCTCCTCCCGGGCCGAGGCGCTCCGGCGAGAGGCGCAGTCGAGCCGCGTGGACGAGCTCGTCCGCCAGGGCATGGCCGCGGTCGCCGAAGAAGACCTCGAGACCGCTGCACGGCGGCTGGCCGACGCCACCACCATCTCGGCCGACGCGGACGGCGTGCGCGAGCTCGGGGCCGCCATCGAGGACGCCAGGGGGAGCGCGGGCCGCGCGGAGGGCACGGACCGTCGTGAGGAACGCGCGGAGCGAACGCGGCCGGTCCAGCGGCGCGCGACGCGCCGGGAGAGCCGGCCCGCCCGGCGCGAGCAGCGTTCGGCGCAGGGCCAGGGCGAGGCCCGTGCCCTCACCGCCTACCGGCAGGGCAACTTCAGCGGCGCGGCGCAGGCCGCCCGCACCGCGGCGGACTCGGCGAGCGACGCCGACCGGCGGGAGCTGCTCGGCCTCGCGCGGCGCATCGAGCAGTTCGCGAGCGCCTACCAGCGCGCCGAGTCCGCGGGGTTCGGGGCGTCGGCGGTGCGCCAGATGCAGTCCGCGGTCACGCTCGACGAACGGATCAGCGGAGGGCACTACGCCAGGCGCATCAGGCCCCGCCTCGTCGAGGCCTACCTCGCCCAGGGCCGGAGCGCCCTCGGACGCGGCGACGCGTCGAGCGGCTGCCAGTCCGTTCGCCAGGCCCTCGCCATCGACTCGGGCAGCTCGGCGGCCCGGAGCATGGCGCGAAGCTGCGACGAGAGGGCCGCCCAGATGTTCCGCCGGGCGCAGGGCCTCGAGCGCCAGAACCGCAACGAGGCCATCCAGCTCTACCGCCAGGTTCTGACGATGGTCCCGCGCGGCTCGCCCCACTACACGCAGGCCTACCAGCGGCTCAACAACCTGGCTCGCCGGAGCGGAGTCGACGAGGACGAGTGAGCTACTTCGTGCGGCTCTCGAGGACCGTCGCGATCTTGTCGTCGAGATCCTCGAAGTCGAACGGCTTGTCCAGGTAGTCGTCCGCACCGTAGAGCGGCGAGGTCATCTCGTTCAGGCGCTCACCGATGCCCGTCAGCATGATGACCCCGGTCCCCGCGAGCGACTCGTCTTCGCGGATGGCGCGGCACACCTCCCAGCCGCTCATCCCCGGCATCATCACGTCGAGGATGACCAGGCTCGGCTTCTCGCGTCGCGCGGCGCGCAGCGCCTCCTCGCCGTCGGAGGCCTCCACCACCTCGACCAGCAACTTCTTCAGGTGTCGCTTCACGAGCGCGAGGATCTCCAGGTCGTCGTCCGCGACCAGGATCTTCGTCCCGGGCTGAATCCCGTCCGCCATCGAATCGTGTTCTCCTGATGCGGGCCGATGGTCGTCGACCCCGCCCGCGGATGTCAATCTCAGATCCTCCCGACCTGCGCCTGCTCCATCCAGCCGGCGCGCCCCCCGGGGAGCTCCACTCGGTAGAAGTCGCCGTGCGCATCGAGGATGCGCGCCGGCTCGCCCTCGTCGGCGCGGCCGCGCGGCTGCGCGCGGGGGTCGGGGCCCTCCCGCACGGTCGCGTCCTGGACGAGGACGACACCGGGATCCCCCTCTCGGAAGGCGCCGGCCTTGACCGCGAGCCCGAGACCGCCGAGCACGAGCAGGACGCCGACCAGCGGGATCGCGATCCCGAGCGCGAGGCGCACGGTCTCGCCCCGGGTCAGGCGGCGCGCCACCAGGACGCCGAAGAAGGCGAGGTCGAGCAGCAGCACGGTCCAGGCGAGCGCGTTCTCGCTGAACGGGCGGACCACGGCCTCGTAGAACGGCGGCCGCGTCTGCACGACCGCTTCCCCGTGCGCGTCCGCCTGCCTCCGGCCGAGCGCCGCCCGCGCAGCGGCGAGCGCCTGCTCCGTGCCCTCGTCTCCGGGGCGCAGACGCAGCGCCGTCTCGAACCAGCGGATCGCGTGTCCCCACCGGCCGAGCCGGGCGTGCGCAGTGCCCAGGTTGTAGGCGACGTCCGGATCCTCGATGCCCGACTCGACGAGCAGCTCGTAGCCCCGAATGGCGCCTTCGTAGTCGCCCTGGAAGTACGCCTCGTTGGCCTGCTGGAAGACGGCGTCGGCTCTCTGGGCCGCCGCGGTCCCCGGAGCGAAGAGCGCGAGCACACCCATCAGGCACGGGGCGAGCGTCCTCATTCGTCCACCTCCCGAGCGGGCGTGAAGCCGTCGAGGCGCGCGAGGAGCGCCTGCACGCGTTCGACGCAGGCGCGCATCTCGTCGGGCGCGGTCCCGGTCGAGCTGAAGCGCGCGAACTCGAGCCCTTCGAGCTCGTCGACCACCCGCAACGCGAGATCCTGCTGCATGCCGCGTACGACAAGGTGGCGCCGGAGCTCGTCGTGGGTGAAGCCGCCGACCGGCTCGCCCAGGCGCGCCTCGAGCACGTCCTTGAGCACCTGGAAGATCTCTGCGTAGAAGGCTCGCGGATCGCCGCGCTCCGCGTGCTCCTCGGCCGCGCCGAGGCGACGCCGGGCTCGCTTGACCGCGCGGTCGGGCGCGCCGGCCAGACCGCGCTCGGCGAGACGCCTGCGCGTCACGCCCGCGAGCAGGAGGCCGAGCCAGGTGAGCGGCGGGATCGCGAGCAGCGCGAGGAACCAGAGCGACGACGCGATCGAGGTCACGCCCCGTTCGAGGTCGCTCCGCGTCCGGACCGGGCCAAAGCGCACCGCCTGGTCCTCCGCCGGCTCCGGCGACGGGTCCGTCTCGCCCCCGGGCTCGTCCGGCCCCTGGACGGAGTTGCCGGCGGCGAGCAGTGTCAGGGCGTCGCTGGCGATGCGCTCGTATCGCTCCCCGTCGGGGTGAAACGCGGTGAGCGCGAGCGGCGGAATCCGGTGCGTACCGGGCTGCTCGGGCACGATCAGCCACTCGTAGGTCCGCGAGCCGCCGACTCGATCGCCCGGGGCGACGACCTCCTCGCTCACCTGCGGCTGCAGGATGCGCAGGCCGGGGACCGCCGGGAGCGTGAGCCGCGCGTCGTGCACGTTGCCGCTGCCTCGGACGACCGCCGTCAGGGTGACGGCGTCCCCGGTGGCGACCTGCGAGCGGTCGAGGGATGCCTCGAGCGTGAAGTCCCCGACGACCACCGGGTCCTGCGGGCGGCCCTGCGCCGGAAGCTCGCGCACGCGCACCTTCACGGGGTCGCCCCGCCGCCGGACCTCCGTCACCTGCTGATTGAAGATGTCGAAGAGCGAGCCCTGCGAGAGCGAGATCTCCATGCCCCCCACCCGGAGCTCGCCCGCCTGCAGAGGGAACGCGGCGAAGCGGCGCAGCACGTAGACGTTGAACGCGACTCCGTCGACGACCTGACGGTGCGGGTCGAGCGTGCGGTTGGGCGGCAACAGGTCGTGGACCCAGAAGCCGTCCGTCGTCGGCTCCTCGTGCACCGTGGGAGAGCTCCGGATCCCGCCGCGCGAATAGAGGTACAGCGTGACCGTGAGCTGTTCGCCGACGTAGACCTCGTCGTCGTCGACCACCGTGCGGACGAAGGCGGTCGGGTCCCACTCGGCGGCGTCGACGGTGTTGCCCGGCGGCGCCGGGTCCGTGGGCGGCACGCCCGCCGGAGCGCCGCCGCCCCCGACGACGATCGTCAGCGGCTGGCTCTGAAAGGTCCGGCCGCCCACCGTCGCCTTCGCGGGCTCGATCCGATGGCTTCCCTCGCTCAGGGCGCGGAGGGTGAAGTCGTAGACCGTAGTGGACTGGACGACCTGCTGCCGGTTGCCGAACCCGAAACGGAACTGCATGGGACGCGCCATGCGCCGGCTGAGGACCTGGAAGGCATCGAAGCGCGGCACCACGAGCTCGGGCTCGGCGCCGTTCGCCTCGGCCCGGACCTGGACCTGGAAAGTCTCGCCGACGCCCACCTCTGTCCGGTCGGCGGTCATCTCCACGGTCGCCGACTGCGCGCGCACGGCTCCCGGCGGGCCCGCGAAGAGGCCCGCGACGACGAGCGTCGCGGCGGCGAGTCGGTGTCGCATGGAGGTCACCAGTCCTTGGTCGGCTGTCGGTTCTCCCGCCGCGCGCGCGCGCGTGCTCGGTAGCGCTCGAGGTTCTCCTCGCTCTCCTGCAAGGAGTCGAGGACGCGGGCCACGTGGTCGGGGAGCTGCTCGCTGCCGCCCGCGGACGCCTGCTCCGGTTGCTGCTGAGAGTCGCCCTGTGCGCCGCCCTCCCGTTGCTGCGGATCCTCGGACGGGTCCTGGCGGTCCTCTTGGCTCTCCGCGTGCTCCTCCTGGCCCTCTTGGTCGCCCGGTTGTTGCTGGTCCTGCTGCTGCTGGTCCTGCTGCTGCTGGTCGTTCTGCGCCTGCTGCTGGTCCTGCTGCTGCTGGTCCTGCTGCTGCTGGTCCTGCTGCTGCTGGTCGTTCTGCGCCTGCTGCTGGTCCTGCTGCTGCTGGTCCTGCTGCTGCTGGTCCTGCTGCTGCTGATCGTTCTGCGCCTGCTGCTCCTGCTCCTGTCGGCGCTGCTCCTCTTCCTGCTCGCGGAGACGCCGCAGCGCGAGCTCGAGGTTCCATGCGGCGTCCCGGTTTCCGGGGCGCGCGCGCAGGCTCCGGCGATAGGCATCGGCGGCTTCGCGGAAGAGGCGCTTTGCGTTCTGGTGATCCTCCTGGACGGCGAGCTGGTCGGCCTCGCGGTAGAAGGCGTTGCCCATGTCGTAATAGGCGTCGGCGCGGACCTCGTCGCTCGCCGGTGGCTCGGTGGCGGCGAGGAACGCTTCGCGCGCCCGCCCGAGCTCGCCCTGTGCGAGGAGCGACAGGCCGCGGTTCAGGTGCACGCCCGGCTCGCCGGGCAGGGCCCGCGCCGCCCGTTCGTACGCCTCGAGAGCGCCCGCGTGGTCGCCCTCGCGCATGGCCTGGTTCCCCTCCTCCACATCCGGGTTCGCCCGCACAAAAGGATCCCACGCGTGCGCCTCGGTAGCGCCCGCGAACAGGAGCACGCCCACCCCGACTGCCCCGACCAACAACCTCATGGCTTCCTCCTCCGGCGTCCCACCCACGCCTCCGGCAACAACGACTCGAGAACGAGCAGGAGGAACGCCGGCAGGAGCGCCAGCGCGTAGCGGTCCTCGTGCACCGTCACGCGCCGGGCCTCGATCTCGGCCTGCTTCATGCGTCGCATCTCGCGCCGGATCTGGTCGATCCCGACGCTCCCCTGCCTCGCACGGAAGTACTTGCCGCCCGTGGCCTCCGCGATGCGCTCGAGCTGCTGCTCGTTGTCCGCGGTCAGCGCGGTCGTCACGACCTCGCCCTGTTCGTCCCTCATGTAGCCGGTCCAGGTGCCGTCCGGAGAGTACGTGGGGATCGGCTCGCCCGTCCTCGATCCGATGCCGACCACGTACACCCGCACCCCCGCGTCCGCGAGCTCCTGCGCTGCGGCGACCGGGTCGCCCTCGTGGTCCTCCCCGTCGGTCATCAGGATGACGACGCGCGCCCGCTCCTGGGACGCCTGTTCGCCGGGCACGGGCTCGGGTTGGGAGCGGTCGAGCAGCCGCTTGGCCGCGGTCAGCGCCCGGCCGATGGCCGTCCCGCCGACCGGCATGTCGTAGGGCCCGAGGTCGCGGAAGAAGAGCTCGACCGACGCGTAGTCGACGGTCATGGGAAACTCCATGGTCTCTCCCGCGAAGGCCACGATGCCCACCCGATCGCCCCCCAGGTCTTCGATGAAGCGGGTGATCTCGGCCTTGGCTCGGTCGATGCGGTTGGGGCGGACGTCGCGGGCCAGCATGCTCTTCGAGAAGTCGAGCGCGATCACCACGTCGATGCCGCGCTTGCGCAGCGTCCGTTCGCGGCTGCCGTATTGTGGGCCCGCGAGGGTGACGATCAGGAAGGCGACGCCGAGCACGCCCAGCACGCCGCGCGTCGCCCGCCACGGGCCCGAGCGCCCGACGACGAGACCCCGCGTCGTCGCCGGGTCGCCGAAGCGGCGCGTCGCCCGCCGCCGGAGCCACCAGGCGAGCACCGCGAGCCCCGCGAAGACGGGCACCAGGAGCAGCAGCCACAGGAGGTCCGGGTCGCGCCAGCTCACGGCCACCTCCGGAAGAGCAGGGCGCCGAGGAGCAGCTCGATCCCGAGCAGCCCGAAGGCGGGCCAGAGGAACGCCGGGAACAGCTCGCCGTACACGGTGCCCGCGTCCTCGATCTCCGACTTCTCGAGCCGGTCGAGGATCGCGTGGAAGCTCCGCTCGAGCCCCTCGCGGTCGCTGACGCGGAAGTGCTCGCCGCCCGTGGTGGTGGCCATCCGCTCGAGGAGCTCCGGGTTGACCGGGAAGCTCCCGCGGTCGAAGAGCGGCCGCCCGAAGAGGTCGACGCCGCGCTGCACGCGGGTCTCCTCGGTCTCACCCATCAGGATGGTGAAGACCTTCACGCCCATGGTGCCGGCGAACTGAGCGGCCTGCTCGGGCGAGATGTTGCCGGCGTTCGAGTCGCCATCCGTCAGCAGGATGACGACCTTGCTCTCGGCCTCCGAAGTGCGGAGCCGGTTGAGCGAGGTGGCGACCGCGTTCCCAATTGCGGTCCCGCGGCCGTCGATCATCCCGAGCTCGAGCTCTCGGATCATCGTCCGGAGCGCCTGCTTGTCGGTCGTGAGCGGAAGCAGCGTGTAGGCGTCACGCCCGAAGATCACGGTGGCGATGCGGTCGTTCGGCCGGCGGGTGATGAACTGGTCGACGACCTGCTTCGTCGCCTCGAACCGGTTGGGCCGGATGTCGCCGGCCTGCATGGAGAGCGACAGGTCGAGCGTGAGCACGATGTCGATGCCCTCGAGCTCGGTCCGGTCGCGGGCGTGGATGCTCTGTGGTCCCATCAGCGCGAGCGCCATCAGCGCGACGGCGGTCACGCGCATCCCGGTCGTGCTCTCCTTGAGCCAGACGCGCCACCCGCGCCCTCCCAGCGACACGTCGTGGCCGCGGCTGATGCGGAGGCGCGGCGCCGTGACGCGCAGGAGCCACCCGCGCGCGACGAGGACCAGGGGGGCGGCCGGCAGGAGCAGGAGCGCCCACGGTCGCTCGAACCGGAAGCTCTCGGTGCGCAGGGGCACGCCGTAGAGCGAATCCACCGCCCAGAGCACGACGTAGGTCGCCGGCAGCGCGAAGGCCACGCTCCAGATGACCGGCGCGAGGATCTCGTAGGCGCGCCTCACGCGGGGCCTCCCGGAGGAGCCGGCGCCGCGGTGGTCGGGGCGGCGGGCGGCTCGGCCGGGGCGAAGCTCGGCTTCGTCCGGTGCACGACGCGGGTGGCCGCCTCCAGCATCTGCTCGCACTGCCCCTGATCGGCGGTCGCCTTGGCGAACTTCACGAGATCGCAGTCGCCGAGGAGCGAGGCGACCTCCTCGGTCGTGACGCCGGGCGGGCGGATGCGGCGGAGCCGGGCGACGACCTCGTCGGTCGTGCTCTCGAGCCCCTCGAACTCGAAGCGCGCGCCGAGGTACTCGCGGACCGCGTCGCTCAACCCGTCGGCCCACTTCTCCACGGTGCCCGCGGCGAGGTGGTCGGGCAGCACGCGGCGGAGCGCCTCGAGCTTCTCGGAGGCCACGTCCCAGGCCGGCCTCGGCGGCGGCGGCGGCGGAGCAGGCCTCTCGCGCCGCATCCACCATCGGGCGACCAGGAGCATGATCAACGCGAGCAGGACCACGGCGGCGAGCCCTCCGCCGATCCACGCCAGCGTGTAGTCCTCCTCCATCACCTGGACGGGCTCCGTGTCCGGCTTCGGCTCGGCGTTCGGCTCGTTGCCGAGCAGCGAGCCGACCTCCACGGTGAGCGCCTCGGTCTCCACGCGGCCGATCGTGCCGTCCCCCGTGACCACGCGCAGCCGTACCGGGCCGACCGTGTGCACGCCCGGCTCGAAGGCCAGCAGCTCGACGGCGAACGTGAACCGCTTGCGGCCGTCCCGATCGGCGACCTGCACGTCGGTCGAGTGCACCTCGAAGGGATCGAAGGCCTGCCGCGGCACGGCCACGTCGTCGTCGGTGCGCGCGTCCGCGGTGATCGTCAGGGTCAGCAGATCGCCGACCATCAGGCCGCTCTCGGGCGCCATCGTCACCGAGAGGTCGGGCCACAGGTCCCGCGGCAACATCTCCGCGGCGACCTCGCCGCCGCCCGAGCCCGAGCCCGTGCTCGTACCGGAGCCCGAGCCCGAGTCCGCGACCGCACCCGAGTCCGCGACCGGGCCCGCGACCCGACCGGCGTCCGCAGGCGCTCCCGCATCCTGTGCGGCGGCCGCCGAGACGACCGCCGCCCACAGGAACACGATCACGCCCGCGGCCGCGCCCCTCACCGGTACCCCTTCATCCGCTTCTGCCGCATCCGGAACAGATCCGAGATCGGCCGCACGTAGTCCCGGTGCGTCTCGACGCCGACGTGATCGATCCGCAGCCGCCGGAAGAGCTGCTCGCGCTTGTTGCGGTGGCGGGTGACCTGGCGGCGGTACTCCTCCCGCACGCGCGGATCGCTCGTGTCCACCTCCACGAGCGCGCCCGTCTCGAGGTCCTCGAGGAGCGCGATCCCCACGTCCGGCAGCTCCTCCTCGCGCGGATCGCGGACCTGGATCGGGATCAGGTCGTGGCGCTTGGCGGCGACTTTGACCTGGTGCTCGAAACCGTCTGCGATGAAGTCGCTCACCAGGAACGCCACCGAGCGCCGCTTGGTCACACTGCCGAGCATGTCGAGCGCGACCCGGAGGTCGGTCCCGATGCCTTGCGGCCGCGCGTTCAGGATTTCGGTCACGACGCGCATGACGTGCCCGCGGCCCTTCTTGGGCGGCACGAACCGCTCGATCCGGTCGGTGAACAGGATGAGGCCGACGCGGTCGTTGTTCTTGATGGCGCTGAACGCGAGGAGCGCCGAGATCTCGGCGACGGTCTCGATCTTCGGGCGCGCGACCGAGCCGAACTGCTCGCTCGCCGAGAGGTCCACGAGGAGCATGACGGTCATCTCGCGCTCCTCGGTGAAGACCTTCACGTAGACGTCGCTCATCCGTGCGCTGACGTTCCAGTCGATGAAGCGCACGTCGTCGCCGGGCTGGTACTGGCGGACCTCGCTGAAGGCCATCCCGCGGCCCTTGAAGACGGAGTGGTAGCTCCCGGCGAGCTGATCGTTGGCCAGACGCGAGGTGTGGATCTCGATCTTCCGAAGCTTCTTGACGAGCTCGCGCGGGATCATGGCGCTCCCCTACGGGACCTCGACCGTCTCGAAGATCCGCCGGACGATGTGCTCGCCCGAGATCTCCTCCGCCTCGGCCTCGTAGGTGCGGATGATCCGGTGGCGCAGCACGTCCGGCCCGACGGCCTTGATGTCCTCCGGCGTGACGTAGCCGCGGTGTCGCATGAAGGCGTGGGCGCGGGCCGCCACGTTGAGCGCGATCGACGCGCGGGGGGAGGCCCCGTGGGCCACCATGTCCGCCAGATCCTTCATCCCGGCCTTCCGGGGGTCGCGCGTGGCGGCCACGATGTCGACGATGTAGTCCTTGATCTTCTCGTCCACGTAGACCTGTCCGACGACCGAGCGGGCCTCGAGGATCTGCGCGGGGGTGACGACCTGCTTGACCTCGAGCGGATCGGGTACGCCCTCGGGCTTGCCGACCAGCATGTGGTCGGCCATGCGCTCCATCACCCTCCGCTCCTCCTCGCGCGTCGGGTAGCCGACCTTGACGTGCATCATGAAGCGGTCGACCTGCGCCTCGGGCAGCGGGTAGGTGCCCTCCTGCTCGATGGGGTTCTGGGTCGCCATCACCATGAACGGACGATCGAGCTGGAAGGTCGTGTCCCCGATCGTGACCTGGAGCTCCTGCATGGCCTCGAGCAGGGCGCTCTGGACCTTGGCCGGGGCCCGGTTGATCTCGTCGGCCAGGACCAGGTTCGCGAAGATCGGGCCGCGCTTCGCGGAGAATTCGCCCGTCCGCTGGTTGTAGATGACCGTCCCCACCACGTCGGCGGGGAGCAGGTCGGGCGTGAACTGGACCCGGGCGAACTTGGCGGCCAGCGTCGAGGCGACCGTCTTGACGGTCAGCGTCTTGGCGAGGCCCGGGACGCCCTCGAGCAGGACGTGCCCGCCCGTGAGCAGGCCGATGAGGATGCGCTCGACCATGTGGTCCTGGCCCACGATGACCTTGCGCACCTCGTGCAGGAGGTCGTCGGTGAAGGCGCTTTCGCGCTGAACCAGCTCGTTGATGGCGCGTACGTCCATGGGCGGATCTCCTCCCCTCGGTGCGGGTGGGGCTACCAGTCCCCCAACGCCGCTGCAACAGGCGTTATTCGTGAGAGAGCTTCGTTCTCGCGGGTTGCCGGGGGGCTGGGGACGTGGTTCTTTCCGCTGCCATGGCGGATGCGATCTCGAAGGACCTCTTTCGGCGAGCCCAGAAGGTCCTGCCCGGGGGGGTGAACTCGCCCGTCCGGGCGTTCCGGGCCGTGGGCGGCGAGCCCGTCTTCATCAAGGAAGCGCACGGCCCGACCCTCGTCGGCGCCGACGGCACCGAGTACGTCGACTACGTCGGCTCCTGGGGCCCCATGGTCCTCGGGCACGCCCACCCGGACGTCGTCCGGGCGGTCCAGGAGGCGGCCGCCCGCGGGACCAGCTACGGCGCTCCGACGGAGGGCGAGGTCCGGATGGCGGAGCTCATCGCCGAGCTCGTGCCGTCGATGCAGATGAGCCGGCTCGCCTCGAGCGGGACCGAGGCCGTCATGGGGGCGCTCCGAGTCGCGCGCGGCTTCACCGGCCGCGACCTCGTGGTCAAGTGCGCGGGCTGCTACCACGGTGGGGCCGACTACCTGCTCGTGAAGGCCGGGAGCGGGGCGGCGACCTTCGGCGTGCCCGACAGCGCCGGGGTGCCCGCGTCGATCGCCCGGACCACGACCCTGATCCCGTACAACGATCCGGACGCGGCCCGCGCGCTCTTCACCGAACGCGGAGGCGAGATCGCAGCGGTCATCGTCGAGCCGGTGGCCGGCAACATGGGGTGCGTCCCTCCCGAGCCCGGCTGGCTCGAGACGCTGCGCGAGCTGACGCGCGAGCACGGCGCGCTGCTCGTGTTCGACGAGGTCATGACAGGCTTCCGCGTCGCGCTCGGCGGCGCACAGGAGCGCTTCGGGGTGACGCCGGATCTCACCTGCCTCGGCAAGATCGTGGGGGGCGGGCTGCCGGTGGGGGCGTACGGCGGTCGCCGTGAGATCATGGAGACGGTCGCGCCGCTCGGACCGGTCTACCAAGCCGGGACGCTCAGCGGAAACCCGCTGGCGGTCGCCGCCGGCGTCACGACGCTCGAGCTCTTGCGCGAGCCCGGGACCTACGAGCGCCTCGAGACGCTCGGGGCGCGGGTGCAGGCCATCTTCGAGTCGGCGGCCCGCGCCGCCGGCGCGCCCTCGGTCGTGCAGCGCGTCGGATCGATGCTGACGCCGTTCTTCCAATCGGAGCCGGTCAGGCGCTGGGAGGACGCCGCCCGGTGCGACACCGCAGCGTTCGGCCGCTGGCACGCCGCCATGCTCGAAAACGGCGTCCATTGGCCGCCGGCGCAGTACGAGGCGGGCTTCGTATCGTTGGCCCACGACGAGGACGCGCTCGAGCGCACCGAGCGCGCGGCAAACGCTGCGTTCGCCGCTCTGTAACCTGCTGTCATCACGAGCGAATCTTCGCTCGTGAGGAGACCCCGGAGTCGCTTGACCCCTCTTGGGGTGCGTGCTAAATGGGCGCCGCGTTTCGCTCCTGAAGCGCACCCGAAGGGCCCGCGCGCCCCTCGGGGAGATGACACCCGTGACAGGTCCAAACCGACCCATGTCGCTGCTCGGTCCCGAAGGCCGCGAGCAGCTTCGCGTCCTCGGCCACGTGGGCGCCGTCGGAGTCGAGCTCGTCGTCGCGAGCATGCTCGGCTTCTTCGGCGGCCGCTGGCTCGACGCAGAGCTCGGCACCGAGCCGTGGCTCAAGTGGATCGGCTTCGTCCTAGGGCTTGTCGCGGGCGCCAAGAGCCTCTACGTGCTGGCGCGGCAGACCCGGTCCGACCTCGGATCTGGAGACGACGGTCCCAACTGAATGGACTCCCGTACCCTGAACCGGATCACCCTCCACGTCGCCGCGGCGGGCGCGCTGCTCTCGGGCGGTGCGTTCCTCGTCGTGGGTGGCGCGCTGGCGGTGGGAACGCTCGTCGGATCCGTCGTCGCGCTCGTGAACTGGCTCGCGCTGCGCTGGGTCATCGGCCGCGTGGCCCGTGGCTCCACGGGCACGCGCACGGGGCTGATGGCGCTGCTCGTCCTGAAGATGGCGGCGCTGATCGCCCTCTGCTGGGCGCTGGTGGTCCGCTGGGACGTCCACGCGCTCGGGCTCGGGATCGGGATGAGCTCGCTGGTCATCGGAGTTCTGCTCGGTGCTTCGCGCGGTGAGACGCGCGCCGAGATGGCCCGGGAGGAGGGCTGAGCCATGCCGCACGGACACAGCTGGTTCGATCTGCTCCTCGGGACCTTCTACAAGAACGTGGAAGGCGCCGGGCACGTCCTCGGCTGGCCCTTCAACGACGAGGGAAAGACCTGGCTCGAGGGCGGGCACATCGGCGTGCAGAACGTGGTCGCCTCCACGTTCGTGCTCATCGTGCTCACGCTGATCGGGCTCGCCGTGCTCGGGAAGGTCCGGAACACGAAGAACGCCCTGGTGCCCGAGGATCGTTTCACCCTCCGCACCTTCGTGGAGCTCATCGTCTCGGCGACCTACGGGATGATGAGCGACATGATGGGGCCGAAGGCGGCGAAGTACTTCCTGCCCCTGATCGGGACGGCCGCGTTCCTCATCTTCTTCTCGAACGCGATGGGGCTCGTCCCGGGCTTTCTCCCGCCCACCGACAACCTCAGCACCACCGCGGCGTACGCGATCATCATCTTCATCGCCACGCACATCTACGGCGTGAAGGAGCACGGGCTCTCGTACTTCAAGCACTTCTTCGGGCCGATCATCAAGTGGTACGCCCTGCCGCTGATGCTGCTGATCTTCGTGATCGAGGTCATCAGCCACATCGTCCGGCCCGTCACGCTGGCCGTCCGTTTGACCGCCAACATGTTCGCGGACCACATGGTCCTGACGATCTTCCTGGGACTGCTCCCGTTCGTGGTCCCCGTTCCCATGTATTTGCTCGGCGTGATCGTCGTGACGGTGCAGACGCTCGTGTTCTGCTTGCTCAGCACCGTCTACATCTCGATGGCCATCGCCCACGAAGAACACTGATTTTCGACGAGGCCGCCCAGGCCTGCTGAAAGAGTCATAGGAGGACTGTTCGCAATGAAGAAGATGCTGCTTCGTCTGGTGGGCCTGACCGCGCCGCTGCTCGCCGCCTCCACCGCGTTCGCTCAGGACGCGGCGTCGAACGAGTACGACGCCCAAATGGCTGCGCTGCTGTCGGCCGGCATCGCGATCGGCGTCGCGGCCTTCGGCGGCGCCCTCGGCCAGGGGCGTGCCGCTGCCGCGGCGCTCGAGGGCATCGCCCGCAACCCGAACGCGTCCGGCAAGATCTTCACCCCGATGATCCTCGGCCTGGCGCTCATCGAGTCGCTCGTCATCTACGCCCTCGTCATCGCGTTCAGCCTCATCCCCTGAGGCGAACCGCACCTTCGGCGAAGAGCCGGGGCGGGCTCGGGCGCGCATGCGCTCCGGCGTTCGCCTCGGCTTTTCGTGCGAACGTTGACCCATCGGTGGCGCGTGGTGTAACTAGATGGGGACACGTCGTTGAGGCCCGAGGGCAGCGCCCTTGCTGTCCATGCCTTTCCGATCATGGGTGACAAGCGCCACCACCCCCGGATCCCGATCCGCCAGCGCGTCTGGTGCGAGGGGCAAAACGTCACGCTCTACGTGCAGGCGCTCAACGTGAGCCTGGGGGGCCTGTTCGTCCGCACCGCCAACCCGCCTCCCCCAGGCGGGCGCTTTCGCGTGTCGTTCAACGACCTCGACGACGGCGAGGTGGTCGTGGACGCCGAGGTCATGTGGAGCCGGAGGGGCTCCGGGGACGAGCAGCCGGGGATGGGGCTGCGGATCGTCGGCTTCGAGAAGGGAGCCGAGAGCTTCGACCGGTTCGTGACCCGGCAGCTCCACGGCCGCTGACCTGGCGGTTCGCCGGGGGGTGCCCCATACTCAGCCCCGGATGGCAGCGGAGGAAATGGGACCCGTCGAGGTCGCGGAGCTCCCCGAGGGGGAGCGGCGGTTTCCCGCGTGGATCGCGATCGGTGCGGTGTTCCTGCTGCTCTCGGGCGCGATCGCCTGGCTCCTGTTCGGCGCCGGCGGCGGCGAGGCCTTCGTCTACTCCAAGATGGTGGACGAGGTCGTGGCCGATCCGGGGGCCTTCGCCGGGCGCGAGCTCCGCGTGGAGGGCGAGCTCCAGCAAGGGTCCATCCGCTTTCGCGAAGACCCCTGCGAGTGGCGGTTCGTGATCCAACAGAGCGAGCGCCAGATGTCCGTGCGCTTCCCCCAGTGCGTCGTCCCCGACACCTTCCGCGACGGGATGGGCATCTCGGTCGTCGTCCAGGGGAGGGTCCAGGAGGACGGCTCCTTCGTCGCGAACCAGGTCGTCCCGCGCTGCCCGTCGAAATACGAGATGGAGCAGCGCCAGCAGAACGGCGAGGAGGTCCCCCACGAGATGACCACGCCGCGGCCGCCGAGCGAGGTTGACCCGGACCCACCGCCCGCGTAGATCCCGGCGGCGATGGGTGCGGCGGAGCACGTGGTCCTCGATGCGGACGCCGTCGGGCGCATCCTCCGCCGGATGGCGCTCGAGATCGTCGAGCAGACACGCGGTACCGAGTCGCTCGCGCTCGTCGGCATCCGCCGGGGCGGCGTTCCGGTCGCCGAGCGGATCGCCGACGAGATCCGCCGGGCCGAGGGGCGCGAGGTGCCGGTGGGCACCGTCGACATCGCCCTCTACCGGGACGACGCCGCGACCGCGCTGCCCGACCCGAAGATCGGCCCGAGCCAGATCCCGTTCGACGTGGACGGGCGCGACGTGGTGCTGGTCGACGACGTGCTCGAGACCGGCCGCACGGTGAGAGCCGCGCTGACCTGCCTGCTCGACTACGGCCGGCCCAAGCGCGTCTGGCTCGCCGTCCTGTGCGACCGCGGCGGCCGGGAGCTGCCCATCGCGGCGGACTTCTCCGGACCGTCCCTCGAGGTCGCGCCCGGCGAACGTCTCGAGGCCGTGCTCGGCGACGGACCGGACCGCGTCGTGCGGATCGGGGGAGACGCGTGACCACGACGACCCACGAAGGAGGGCGGAGCCCGAGCCCGAAGCACCTGCTCGGCATCGAAGGCATGACCGTCGACTCGATCACGCGCGTCCTCGACACCGCCGAGGCCTTCTTCGAGGTCTCTCGCCGGCCCGTCCGCAAGGTCCCGCCGCTCCGCGGCAAGACGGTCATCAACCTCTTCTACGAGGCCTCGACGCGCACGCGCACCTCCTTCGAGCTCGCCGGCAAGCGCCTGAGCGCCGACGTCGTCAACATCTCCACCTCGACGTCGAGCGTGAAGAAGGGCGAGTCGCTGTACGACACGTGCAAGACCCTCGAGGCGATGCAGCCCGACGTGGTCGTCATCCGCCACTCCGCGTCCGGCGCGCCGCACTACGTCGCCGACCGGGTCCGGTTCGCGGTGGTCAACGCGGGTGACGGGATGCACGAGCACCCCACCCAGGCGCTGCTCGACGCGTTCACCATTCGGCGGGCCCGCGGCCGCCTCGAGGGGCTGACCGTCACGATCTGCGGCGACGTCGCCCACTCGCGCGTCGCGCGATCGAATGCGCTCCTGCTGAGCGCCATGGGCTCACAGGTGCGCCTCGTGGGACCGAGGACGCTGCTGCCGCCGGAGATGGCCGCCTACGACGTGAAGCTCTTCCACACTCTCGAGCCCGCGCTCGAGGGCGCGGACGTGGTGATGATCCTGCGCATCCAGCAGGAGCGGCTGGCCGGCGCGCTCCTACCGAGCCTGCGCGAGTACAGCCGGACCTTCGGGATCAACCCCACGCGCCTCGCGCTCGCGAAGCCGGACGCCATCGTGATGCACCCGGGGCCCATGAACCGCGGCGTCGAGATCGATCCGCGCGTCGCGGACGGCGAGCGGAGCGTGATCCTCGACCAGGTCGAGGCGGGCGTCGCCGTGCGCATGGCCGTGCTCTACCTGTTGGCGGGCGAGGAGGCCGAGGTGGGGGCGTGATCCGCACCGGCCTCGATCGGATCGCGGCCGGCGACGCGGACGCCGTCTCCGCGGTCCGCGGGCGGCGCGTCGGGCTCTGCGCCCACCCCGCGAGCATCGACGCGCGCTACCGCCACGCCCGCGACGTGCTGATCGGGGCGGGCGCCGAGATCGCGGCTCTGTTCGGCCCCGAGCACGGCTACGGCGGCGAGGCACAGGACATGATCGGCGTGGCCTCGGCGACCGATCCGGTGAGCGGAGCGCCCATCCACTCGCTCTATGGGAGCGACGCCTCCATGCTGTCGCCGCGGCCCGAGTGGCTCGAGGGGCTCGACGCCGTCGTCGTGGACCTCCAGGACGTGGGCGCGCGCTACTACACGTTCGTGTGGACGGCGGCGCTCGTCCTGCGCACCTGCGCATCGCTCGGGATCGAGACGATCGTGCTCGACCGTCCGAACCCGCTCGGCGGCGAGGTGGTCGAGGGCGCGCCGCAGCGGCCCGGCTACCGGAGCTTCGTCGGCCTGTACGACGTCGCCGTGCGTCACGGGATGACCATCGGCGAGATCTGCGCGATGGTCGCCGACGTCGAGCGCCTCGACGACCGCGCGCTCCGCGTCGTGCGCATGCAGGGCTGGGAGCGGTCGATGCCGCTGTCGGCGACGGGCCTCGCGTGGGTGCAGCCGTCGCCGAACATGCCTACGCCCGACACGGCGTTGGTCTACCCCGGAGGCTGCCTCCTCGAGGGCACGAACCTCTCCGAGGGCCGCGGCCTCACCCGGCCCTTCGAGGTGTGGGGGGCGCCCTTCGTCGACGGCTCCCGGCTCGCGCGCGAGGTTCCGGTCGAGGGCGCCGTGCTCCGGCCCTGCACGTTCCAGCCGACCTTCCACAAGCACGCGAAGCAGGTCTGTGGCGGCGTCCAGGTCCACGTGACCGACGCCTCGCGCTTCCGATCGTACCGGGCCTACCTGCGCATGATCGCCTGGGTGGCCGCGGCGGCGCCCGAGGCCTTCGGCTGGCGCACCGAGCCCTACGAGTTCGTGGAGCGCGGCGACCGGCCCGCGATCGATCTCCTCACGGGAGGCCCCGAGGTCCGGCAAGCCATCGAAACGGGCCGCGACCTCGACGAGGTGCTCGCGCACGAGGCACGAGGCGCGGAGGCGTTCCGAGAGGCGCGCGCGGCCTGGCTGCTCTATTGAGAAGGACTGCGGAGGAGGTGCGGCGCGGCCCGCCAACCTCGTTGACGGTTGCGGCGAGCGCTGGATGTGGGGCAACTTCGGGGGGTGGCGGCAACCGAGTTGGCGGGTGGGGAGGGGCTGGCAGGGCGGTACGCCTACGTGCGGGAGCTCGGTCGGGGGGCCTCGGGGAGGGTGGTGCTCGTGCGGGACCTGGCGGACGGCGGGGTCGGACGGGCGCTCAAGGTCGTGGGGCCGGCCGACGCGGCGCGGCTCGGCTGGGAGTTCGAGACCCTCCGTCGCATCGCGCACCCGCACGTCGCCCGTGTGCACGAGCTGTTGCGGCTCGACGCTCGGGTGGGCGGCGCCTTTCGGCTCGAGGCCGGCTCGACGGTCCTGGTCGAGGAGCACGTCGAGGGTGAGCCCTCGGGCCGCGTGGCCGACCGGCTGCGAGCCGACCCGGAGCGGCTCGTCCGGTGGGTGCTCGCGCTCGGCGAGGCGGTCGCCCGCGGCCTGAGCGCGGTGCACGCGGCGGGCCTCGTCCACGGCGACGTCAAGCCCTCGAACGTCGTCTCCACCGAAGGCGGCGCGAGCGCGCGGCTCGTGGACCTCGGGCTCGCGCGACCGCCCGGCGCGGGTGGGTCCCTCTCCGGGACGCCGGCGTACCTCGCGCCCGAGGCCTGGCACGGCGAGCGCACGCTCGCGACCGACCTGTACGCGCTCGGCGCGACGCTCCATCACTTGCTCGGCGGCCGGTCGCCGCTGTCGGAGACCCGCTCGGCCTCCGTCGCCGAGCTCGTCGAGCAGGCGTTCGCGAGCCCGCGCGACGCGGCGACCCTCCCTGCGTCGGTCGCCCCACCGCTCCGCCGCCTGGTCGCGTCGCTGCTCGATCCCGAGCCCTCCCGCCGGCCCGGCACCGCGCGCGAGGTCGCCGCGCGCGTCGCCGCGATCGCCGCCGACCTCGGCGTGGGAGAGGCGGCCGGCGGTGGGATCGAGGACGCGCCCACGCCCGCGGAGCGCGCCATGGCCTTCGATGTCCTGCCGCTCGTCGGGCGCGACCGGGAGCTCGACGCGCTCGTCGCCGCGGTCCGGCGAGGCGGCGTCGTCGCGCTCGTCGGGCCGCCCGGCGCGGGGCGCACGCGTCTCGGACGCGAGGCCGTCCAGACGCTGCAGCGGGCGCGTGCCGCGGCGGGCGAGACGGTGCCGACCTCCGCACGCTCCGTCGCCGGGCTCCCGTACCCGTTGCCGTCGCACGACGCCGTCCTGCACGTCGAGATGGCCGATTGCGTCGCGTCGGACGAGGCGCGTGCCGCGGTCCGAGCCGCCGAGGTGGAGGGCGTGTCGCTCGCCGTGATCCTCGAGCGTGACGAGCCCGCCGCGGGCGCCGACGCGACCGTCGCGCTCGGCCCGATCGATCGCAGAGTCGCCGCGTCGCTGCTCGGTGCGGCGCTCGGCGGCCGGCCGCCGGCGAAGCTCGCGGACGCGGCCGTGCGCGCGAGCGGGGGGCTCCCCGGCCGGCTGTGCCGGCTGCTCGCGCAAGCCGTCCTCGACGACCGCGATCCGTCGCGCGCAGAGACGCTGGATGAGCTCGGTGCGCGGCCCGGCGGCCGGGTCGCCGTCGTCCCCGCGCCCGCGCGCGCGGCGGCCGAGCTGCTCGCGGTCGCGGGCGGTGCGCTGCATCCGGAGGCCGTCGACCCCACCGAGAGGGCTGCGCTCGGGTCGGCGTTCGCGCTGCTGTCGGGTGCAGGGCTCGCGTCCATCGACCCCGACGGGCGGCTGTCGTTGCGCCGTGACGTCGCGCGGCACGTGCGCCGCGACCTCGCTCCTGCGCGTCGTCGGGAGATCGCGGCGAAGCTCGCCGGGCGGCCGCTCGACGAGGCGGCGCTGGCGTACGTTCTCGCCGCTCGTGACGAGCGCGACCGCGCCGAACGCGCGTTCTGTGACGCCGTCCGGGGACGCCGCGCCGCGGGCGATCCGGAGGGCGCCGCGCAGCTCGCCGAGGAGGCGTCGTGGCTCATCGAGAGCTCGTCCCTCATCGCGCTCGAGCGCGCCGACGCGCTGCGAGCCTGCGGACGCTACGAGGCGGCGCTCGACGCGCTCGGGGCGACCGAGGGAGCCGAAGCGGGCTGGGCGCGATCGGAGGTCCACCGGCTTCGCGGCGACCGGTCCGCCGCGCGTCTCGAGATCGAGCGCGCGCTCGAGGGAGCGCACGACGACGACGCCAGAGCGCGTTGCCTCGCCGCGCTCGGGCGGCTCGCGCTCGACGAGGGGCGGCTCGACGAGGCGCGCGAGCGCCTCTCCTCGGCCGGCGGTGGCGGACGCTCGGACGGCGTGCGGGCGCGGGTCGCCGAGGTCGCGGCGCTCGTCGCGCTCTACTCGGGTCGCACCGAGGAGGCGACGGCGCAGGCCGGGACCGCGCTCGAGGCGGCGCGTCGCGCCGGCGACGTCGCGGCCGAGGCGCGAGCGACCGCGCTCGAGGCGATGCTCGCGCAGGTGCGTGGCGAGGTGCGCGGAGCGGTGAGGCGCTACGTGCGCGCGTTCGAGCTCGCCGACGGTGCGGGCGAGGCGCACGCCGCCGCGTCCTTCCTCGTGAACGTCGGGCTCACGCGCCTCGACGCGGGTGAGCCCGGTCCGGCGATCGCGGCCCTCCGCGACGGCGCCCGCCGCCTCGCGCTCCTCGGCCGCGACCAGGACCTCGCCCGCGCCCTCTACAACCTGGGGCTCGCTGCCGTGCTGGTGGGCGACGACGACCTGGCGCGCTCGGCGATGCGACACGCGCGCGGGGCGAGCGAGCGGTGCGGCGACGCCGAGGCCGAGGCCTACGCGACGGTGCTGGAGGCGGAGATGGCGCTCCGGGCCGGCTCGCTCGCGGCGGCCCGCGCCGCCGCCGAACGCGCCGAGGAGCGCGGCTCGGCGTACGGTCCGCGCGTGCGCGCGGTCGTGGACGCGCGTCGCGCGATGATCCTCGCCGCGCTCGGTGACCGTGAGCGCGCGGAGCAGGCTGTGCGGAGCGCGCGCGAGGCGGCGGAGGCCGCCCGGACCCCCGCCGTGTCGGCCGAGCAGCGCGTGGCCGAGGCCCGCGTCGCGCTGCTCGCCGGTGACCTCGACGCCGCCCGAGCCGCCGCGGCCGAAGGCCGCGCCGAGGCCGAGCGCGCGGGGACCTGGGAGGCGCGTCTGCGCAGCCTGCTCGCGTCGGGCGACGTGGCGGACGCCGCCGGCGAGCCCGACGAGGCGCGGCGGCGCTTCGCCGAGGCGCGCTCGCTCCTCGACGCGGCGCAGAACGGCCTCTCGCCGAGCGCCCGTGCCCGGCTCCGCGCCGTGCCCGCATACCAGAAGGCGCTGTCGACGGTGCCCGACGAGCGCGGCGCGGGCACCGATGCCGGCGAGCGGTGGCGGCGGCTCGCGTTCTTCGCACGCCGGCTCACCGCCGAGCGGCGCGTCGGGCGGCTCTACGAGGAGATCGCCGACGCCGCCGTCGAGCTCTCGGGCGCCGAGCGGGGGCTCCTGATCCTCCGCGAGGACGACGGGGGCTTGCGCGTGCGGGTCGCGCGCGGGCTGTCGGGTCCGGCGGAGGCCGGAGGCCGCCCCGACGAGTTCTCCCGGTCCATCGCCGCGCGCGCCATCGACGGGGGGCTGGCCGTCTCGACCGTGGACGCCGTCCGCGACGAGCGGATGGACGGGGCCGCGAGCGTCCACGCGCTGTCGCTCCGCTCGATCCTCGCGGTCCCGCTCCGCCGCCGGGGTGAGGTCGCCGGGGCCCTCTACCTCGAGGACCGGCTGCGGCCCGGCGCCTTCGGGCCAGGCGACGCGGCGCTGGTCGGCGACCTCGCCGACCTCGCTTCGATCGCGCTCGACGGCGCGGAGCTGCTCCGTGCGGAGCGGCGGAACGCGCGCCGCCTCTCGGTCCTGCGCAGGCGCCTCGCGCGCACGGTGGAGACGCAGGCGCTCGAGATCGCGTCGCTCAGGCGTGCGACCACCGACCTGTCGGCGGACTTCCCCGGCATCGTCGCCCACAGCGCGTCGATGCGCCGCGCCCTGGACCTGGTGGCCCGCGTCGCGGACTCCGACGTGCCCGTGCTCGTGACGGGGGAGAGCGGGACCGGCAAGGAGCTCGTCGCTCGGGCGCTCCACGATCGGAGCGCGCGCCAGAGCGCCCCCTTCGTCGGTGAGAACTGCGGCGCCATCCCGGAGGCGCTGCTGGAGAGCGCCCTGTTCGGGCACGTGCGCGGCGCCTTCACGGGCGCCGACCGTGCCCGCGTCGGCCTGTTCGAGGCGGCCGACGGCGGCACGCTCTTCCTCGACGAGATCGGCGAGATGAGCCAGGCGATGCAGACCAAGCTCCTGCGCGCCGTGCAGGAGGGCGAGATCCGACCCGTCGGGAGCGAGACGGTGCGCCGGGTGAACGTCCGGGTCGTGGCGGCCACGCATCGAGACCTCGAGGAGATGGTGCGCGAGGGGAGGTTCCGCGAGGACCTCTACTGGCGCCTCGCGGTCGTGGTCGTCCGCATCCCGCCGCTCAGGGAGCGCCCCGAGGACGTGGCGCCGCTCGTCGCGCACCTGGTGGCGAAGCACGCGCAAGGCCGGGAGGTGCGGCTCGATCGCCGCGCGCTCGCGCGCCTGTCGGCCCATCCGTGGCCCGGCAACGTGCGCCAGCTCGAGAACGAGGTGCAGCGGGCGCTCGTCCTCGCGTCCGACGTGGTCCGCGAGGAGGATCTCTCGCCGGCCTTGCGCGGCGAGGGGGACAGCGCGCCGGACGCCATGGACCTCAAGGGCCAGATCCAGGCCCTCGAACGCCGCCTCATCCGCCGCGCGCTCGAAGCGTCGGGGGGCAACCAGACCCAGGCGGCCAAGCTCCTCGGTGTCTCGCGCTATGGGCTGCAGAAGATGATGAAGCGGCTCGGGCTCTGAGCTCCGCGGGCTCGAGGGGGCTTCTCGTCCGGGCCAGGGTCGGCCATGGTGAGCGGCGATGCGGCACCCGCTCCGGCCTCTGCTCTCGCGCGCGCCGCGGGCCGTGTTCGTCCTCTACGCGATCGGCGCGTCCTTCGCGACGTACTTCTGCATGTACGCGTTCCGCAAGCCCTTCGCTGCCGCGAGCTTCGGGGGGCTCTCCTTCCTCGGCACCGGCCTGGACCTCAAGACTGCGTTCGTCATCAGCCAGATCGTAGGCTACACGCTCAGCAAGTACGCCGGGATCAAGGTCGTGTCGGAGATCGACTCGGGGCGGCGCGCCTCGTCGCTCGTCCTGCTCGTCGCCGGCGCGCAGGCGGCGCTGGTCGCCTTCGCCGTCCTGCCGCCGGCAGCGATGCCGGTCGCGCTGCTCGCGAACGGCTTGTGCCTCGGGATGATCTGGGGCCTCGTCGTCCGCTACCTCGAGGGGCGCCGGAGCTCCGAGCTCTTGCTCGCGGGCCTGAGCACGTCGTTCATCGTCTCGAGCGGAGCGGTGAAGGACGTGGGGTGGATGCTCCTTCACGACTTCGGCGTGAGCGAGGCGTGGATGCCGGCGGCGGTCGGCGCGATGTTCTTCCCGCTCTTCGTGGCCTCGGTCTGGTTCCTCGACCAGATCCCGGAGCCGAGCGACGCCGACGTCGCCGAGCGCGTCGAGCGTCTCCCGATGGGAGGCGCCGAGCGCGCCGCCTTCGTCCGCCGCTTCGCCGGCGGGCTCTTGCCACTGTTGGCCGTGTACGTCGCGTCCGCCGCGTACCGCGACTTCCGGGACAACTACGGCGTCGAGATCTTCGCGCGGCTCGGCTACGAGCAGGAGCCGGGCCTGTTCACCCGGACCGAGTTGCCGGTCGCGCTCGGCGTCCTCGCCACCCTCGCCGCGCTCAACCTGGTGCGCGACAACCGCCGGGGGCTCGCCGGCGCGTTCGTCGTCATGCTCGCCGGGACGCTGATCCTCGGGGGGGCCACGGTCCTGCTCGACACCGGCGCGATCGACGGGCTCGCCTGGATGGTCGCCGTCGGCCTGGGCTCCTACTTCGTCTACGTCCCCTTCAACACGGTCCTCTTCGACCGCATGATCGCGGCGACCCGGGTGCAGGCCACGGCCGTGTTCGCCATCTACGTGGCCGACGCGCTCGGCTACACCGGATCGGTCGCGACGCAGCTCTACAAGGATCTCGGCGAGCCGAGCGCCACCCGGCTCGAGTTCTTCCGCGCCTTCTCCTACGCGTTCTCTCTAGGGGCCGCGGCGCTCTTGGTCGCGAGCCTGGTGTACTTCCTGCGCACGACGGCCGGTACGGCGCACGCCGTCGGACGCGACGCGCGAGAGGGCTGAGACGGCTTCGGGCCGGAGAACCGCTTCTTCAGTGGGTAAAGAATGGCAAGAATCTCCGGTGGTTGGGACGCAGCGCGGCCATCGCTCGCACGATCGCTGTCCGGGGTGTTGGGGATGGCCCAGCGGGCGCGCGCGACGTCGGCGCGTGAGCGCCGCGATCCGCTAGACTCTGCGGGCCGATGTGGCCGCTGTCAGTCGGCCGGTTGCCGGCGCGTCAAAGGCATGCTCACCAGAAGTTGAACGGATGCTCGATCCAGCAACGACATTGACCACTCTCGTCGCGCGTGTCTCGGGGGAGTCCGAGCGGTGTAGGACGCTCACGAACGACTCCACGCGCAAGCGGTGGGGGCAGTACTTCACCGGACCGCGGATCGCGCAGTTCATGGCCAGGTTGCTGCCCCCGCCGAGATCGGACGAGGTCCGCCTGCTCGACCCAGGGGCGGGAACGGGGATCCTGGGCATAGCAGCGGCCGAACACCTGGTCCGTCATCACCGTGTTCGCGTCCATCTCATCGCCATCGAGCCCGAGCCGAGGGCGCACAAGCACCTCAAGGATTCGCTCGCCCGCGCGGAGCAAGCGCTGGAAGGGGCGTTGAAAGCCGAAGCGCACCCTGCCGATTTCCTGGATTTCGGCGAACTGCACCTTGGAGTCCGGCCGCTCGATCCCGTCGACTTCGTGATAGCGAATCCTCCGTACTTCAAGCTCTCGCCGAGTGACCCTCGCGGTGGTGACGCTCCGAACATCTATGCTCGCTTCATGGAAGTCTCGGCGGCGCTGTTGAAGCCAAACGGTACCCTCTGCTTCATCGTTCCGCGGAGCTTCGCATCAGGCTTCTATTTCAGGAAGTTCCGGCGGCGCTTGCACGCCACAATGAACCTCGACCGTGTCCATCTGTTTGAGTCGCGGCGTGATGCGTTCAAGGACGAAGGCATCCTTCAGGAGAACCTGATCGCGCTCTACACGAGGAACGGCAGGGCCCGTTCCGTAACGATTTCTGTCTCGGAGGGCGAGCGTGATCTCGACAGCCTGTTCAGCCATCGAGTGCCGCGCGACCGGGTCTTGCCTCCCCACGATCGGCACTCGATCATGTTCCTGCCGACGTGCCCCGAGGACCTGCGGGTGATGGACGTTTTCGGGGCATGGCCCGATACGCTCGCGTCGTACGGCTTGGAGGTCTCCACTGGGCCCGTGGTTCCTTTCAGGGCGACCGAGCATCTCGTGCGCGAAGAGAACGCCGCAGGCTGGCCCATGCTGTGGCTGCAGCATGTCCGGCCCGGTGGCGTTGAGTGGCCCCTTGGCGCGCGCTTTCGCAAGGCTGAGCGCATTCGCGTCGACGCGCCGGAGAAGCTCTTGGTTCCCAACGGGACGTACGTGATCATGCGGAGGTTCTCTGCCAAGGAGGAGGCTCGCCGTCTCGTCGCGGCTCCTCTCCTAGCTGGTCAGCTTCCGGGCGAGTTCCTGGGACTCGAGAACCACCTGAACTTCATCCATCGACCACGTGGACGGCTAACGGAGGAAGAAGCCCGTGCGCTGAGCACGCTCCTGAGCTCTCGGCTCTTCGACGCCTACTTCCGGATTTCCAGTGGGAACACACAGGTCAGCGCTACCGAGCTCCGCGCGATGCCCCTTCCGGCGCCAACCATGCTCGCCGAATTCGCGAGGTCTCTGCGCACGGAGGAAGAAGCTGTGATGCGCCCAGTTCGCGAGGCGAACGCGTGACGCGCGAAGAGGAAGCGCGGACGATTCTCGCGGCACTCGGCATGCCCGAGAGACAGCAGAACCCGAACGCGGTTTACACGTTCTTGGCTTTTGCCGACGTCGGACCGGAAGGAGAGTGGAGAGACGCACGGCCCGTTCGTCGGACCCCGCACGATGTGATCGTCTTTGCCGATCTAGCCTATGGAAAGAAGTACGCGGAGAACACCCGAGAGACGATCCGCAGACAAGCGATTCACCAGTTCGTCCAGGGCGGGATCTTGGCGCGCAATCCGGACGATCCATCCCTGCCGACCAACTCACCGCGCACCCACTACGCGCTGACTTCGGAGGCGCTCGCTGCGGTGCGGTCCTACGGGACGAGACGCTTCCCTCAGCAAGTCGCGAAGTTCCGTGCATTGGTCGGGGGAGGTCTTGCTACCCGATACGCCGGGCGTCGAACGGCCCATCACGTTCCCGTAAGGCTGGCGGACGGCTCGGTGATCGAACTCTCACCGGGGAAGCACAATGAACTTCAGGCGGCAGTCGTCCACGAGTTCCTTCCCAGATTCGCGCCGGGCTCGATCGTCCTGTACTTGGGCGATACTGACCACAAGACGCTGATCCACGAAGCAGAGGCGCTTGCCAAGCTTGGAATTCCGGTACGGAAGCACGATAAGCTCCCCGATGTCGTTGCGTATGACGGGACGCGCAGATGGCTGTTCCTCGTCGAGGCGGTAACGTCCCACGGCCCTGTGAGCGCGAAGCGCCACATGGAGTTGGAGAAGTCGCTTGCACGCTGCAACGCAGGACGAGTGTACGTGTCTGCCTTCGCGGATTTCACTACGTTCAAGCGGTACGCGCAGGACATCGCCTGGGAGACCGAAGTATGGATTGCGAGTGCCGCCGATCACTTGCTGCACTACAACGGTGATCGCTTCTTCGGGCCTCGATAGGGCGCCCCGACGCCGGACTCATCAGAGCGGGAACAGGGCTGCCACCGAGATCACCGCACCATCATCCGCACCTTGCTGCCGCCGCTGTCGGTGAGGAGAGCGGTGTGCAGGTCGAGACCGGTGGCGAGGGCCAGGCGGCGGTCGCGGACGAGGAGGGCGACGCGCCACTCGGGCGGGACGATGCGGCCCAGGGTCTGATGGAGCGCGCGCAGGGTGCGCGGGTCGCCGACGCGCTCGCCGTGCGGAGGGTTGGTGACGAGGGCGCCTCGCGGAGGCGCGTCGGCGGCGATCCTGGCCTTGCCGAGGGGTGTTTGGTCGAGCCGGAGGTCCGCGAGGACGCCGGCGCGCTCGGCGTTGGCGCGCGTCGCTTCGACGGCGCCGGGGTCGCGATCGCTCGCCCAGATCGGTGCCGGGGCGCGCTCGAGCGCGCGGGCCTCGGCCTCCGCGCGCAGGCGACCGAAGAGCGTGGCGTCGAAGAGCGGCGTGCGCTCGAGCGCGAAGGCGCGGAGCCGGCCCGGTGGAAGGCCCCGCGCGAGGATCGCGGCCTCGATCGCGATCGTGCCAGAGCCGCAGAAGGGATCGGCCAGCGGCGTCTCCGGATCCCAGCCGCTCACGCGGACGAGGGCGCGGGCGAGGTCCTCGCGGAGCGGGGCCTTGCCGGTCGCGAGCCGGTAGCCGCGCCGGTGCAGGGGCTCGCCGCTGGTGTCGAGCGACAGCGTGCACCGGTCGCGCTCGATGCGCGCGAGCAACGCCGGCGCCCCGTCGTCCGGCTCGGGGAGGGCGCCGAGCTGCGCCTCGACGGCGCCTCGGACGCGCTCGGCGATCGCGCCCGTGTGGTAGAGCCGGGACTTCTTGGCGCGGGCGCGGAAGGCGAGGGGCGCTCCGGGCGAGAGGAAGCGCGCCCAGTCGACGCGCGTGGCGCCGCGCTCGAGCTCGGCGAACGAGTGGGCGCGGAAGGCTTGCACGCGGACGAGCAGGTGCGAGGCGAGCCCCGTCTCGAGGTGGGCGCGGTGCAGGCGCGTGGGATCGGCGTCGACCTCGACGCCGCCCCGGACGACGTCGGGCGCGGCGCCCAGCGCCGCGAGCTCGTCCGCGAGCAGCGGCTCGAGCCCCGGCGCGCACGCGGCGAAGAGGCGGAGGCTCATCGCTCGGAGACGGCGCGGAGCGCGGCGGCGTACACCTCTTTGACGGGCACGCCGTGGCGCATGGCGGCGGCGCGGCACGCGTCGAGCTCCGGCGCCACGTTCCGCGGCAGGCCGTCGCCGTCCGCGATCTTCACGGCGATCGTCCCGAAGGACGTCTCTACCTCGATCATGCGCCGGGGCCGCTCGATCCGTTGCACCGGCCGGACGCGGAGACCGAGGCTCGTGGTCTCCGACAGGAGGACGCGCGCGACGGCGTCGATCTCGGCGCGGCGCACGAGCGCGCTCACCATCGTCGCGAGGCGCCCCTTCTTCATGCCGATGGGCGTGGTCCAGGCGTCGAGCGCGCCCGCGCTCAGCGCAGCCTCGACGGCGACGGCGGTGATCTCGGCGCTCGCGTCATCGACGTTCGTCTCGATCACGGCATAGGGCGCGTCGTCTCCGGGCTCTGGCGCGTCGGGCTCGCCGAGGACGACGCGCAGGAGGTTCGGCCGGTCGGGCAGCTCGCGGGCGCCTGCCCCCCAGCCGACTCGCTCGGGCCGCATCGCCGGCCAGCGGTGGAACTCCCGCGCGGCCGTCGCCACGAGGCACGCGCCGGTCGGTGTCACGAGCTCGGCTTCGACGCCGCCGTCGTAGGTGGGCACGCCGCGCAGGCAGCTCACGGTCGCCGGCGCAGGAAGCGGGAGCACCCCGTGACGCGCGCGGACGGTCCCGCGGCCCATGGGGAGGGGCGAGGCCACGACGCGCGCGCCGAGGTAGTCGAGCGCCACGGCGGCCGCCACCACGTCCACGATCGAGTCGACCGCGCCGACCTCGTGGAAGGCCACGTCCTCGACCGGCATCGCGTGCACGTCCGCCTCCGCCCGCGCGAGCCGCTCGAACGCCGCGAGCGCGACGTCCCGCGCGCCCTCTGTGATCCCGGTGCGCTCCACCAGCCCGCGGACCTCGCGCCAGGTGCGCTCGGGCGCCCCGTCCTCGACGACGACCGAGAAGGCACGGGCGACGATCCCCGATCGCGTCCGCGCCGAGAGCTCGACCCGAAAGCCCTCGAGGTCGAGCCCCGCGAGCGCGTCGGTCACCACGCGCGCCGGCACCCCGAGGTCGACGAGCGCGGCGACCAGCATGTCGCCCGCGACGCCGCTGAATGCGTCGAGGAAGAGGAGCCGTCCACCGCCGGCGCCCCGCGCGAGATCACCGCGCTCGCGCGCAGGTCCATCGCCGTGGCCGTGGCCGTGGCCGTGCCCGTGGCCGTGGCCGTGGCCGTCTCCGTGGCCGTGACCGTGGCCGTGGCCGTGGCCGTGCCCGTGGCCGTCGCCATGCCCATGCCCGCTCATCGAGATGCGTTCAGGTTGATCAGGCTCGCCGCGTACGCCGCGCCGAACCCGTTGTCGATGTTCACCACCGTCACCCCCGACGCGCAGCTCGTCAGCATCCCGAGCAGGGCCGAGAGCCCCCCGAAGCTCGCCCCATACCCCACCGACGTCGGCACGGCGATGACCGGCTTGCTCACCAGGCCGCCGACGGCGCTCGCGAGCGCGCCCTCCATCCCCGCGATCACGACGATCACCGAGGAGCGGTCGAACGTGGGCCGGTGCCGGAGCAGCCGGTGGAGCCCCGCGACGCCGACGTCGCGGACACGCACGACCTCGTTGCCGAGCACCTCGGCCGTCACCGCCGCCTCCTCGGCGACCGGCAGGTCGCTCGTGCCCGCGGTCACGACGCAGACCGGGCCCGAGCCGATCCGCTTGGGCGGCTTACGCATCAGCACCGCCGTGCGCGACGCCGGGTCGTACCGCACCTCCGGGAGCGCGGCGACGACCGCAGCGCCGCTCTCGGCGTCCACCCGCGTCGCGAGCGCCGTCTGCCCGTGCGAGTCGATCTCGCGCATGATCGTCGCGATCTGCGCCGCGGTCTTGCCGGTCCCCAGGATCACCTCGGGGAACCCGTTGCGGAGCGCTCGGTGGTGGTCGACCGTCGCCTCCTCGAGCTCGGCGAAGGGCAGGTCGCGCAGCGACGACAGGGCCTCGTCGACCGATGTCTCGCCGCGCCGCACCCGCTCGAGCAGACCGCGCACCTCGCCGGGATCCATGGCCCGGGAACTTAGCACCGTTATGCCCGCGGGCAGCGTGCCCGTCGAGACGCCGCTCCCGCCCCGTGACAGGCGGCGAGCCCCTGCGGTCCCGAGGCGACCGACCCGGCGTGCCGGTTTGCCGTCGGTCGGGGCGCGAGGTATATGGCAGATATGGCAACGAGGACGACCGTGGTCCTGGACGAGGAGGACGAGCGTGCTCTCCGTGAAGCGAGCAAGCGTGAGGGCGTGTCCCAGTCGGAGCTGATTCGACGTGGCATCCGCATGGTCACGGCGCCCTATCGCGCCGGGCGAGGACCCTCGACCGGCTGGCTCGATCTGAGCGACTCGGAGCGCGCCGAGATCGCCGCCGAGAGCTTCGGAGACAACGACGGGTGACGCCCGAGCCGCTGATCCTCGACACCGGCGGCTGGCTCTGCGCCCTCGCCGGTGACGAAGGCTACGCGGAAGCACTCCAAGCGGCCCGCCCTGCCATCGTTCCCACTCTGGTCCTGGCGGAGGTCGACTGGCACCTCAGAGGCCGCCGCAGCGCGATGCATCGGATCCTCCGCGAGGTGGAGGAGGGGCGGTACGTCCTCGAGGCGCCCGACGCGAAGGACCTCGCCCGCGCGGCCCAGATCGATCGGAAGTTCGCGTCCATTTCGCTCGGGTTGGTGGACGCGTCCGTGGTCGCTCTCGCCGAGCGACTCGCCGTCTACCGTGTGCTCACCATCGATCGCGACTTCACGATCGTCCGTGTCGGCCGTGGCTACCGGCGCGCCCTCACGCTGGCCGTCCCGCTGCCGGCGTCCCGCCGGTAGTGTGTCGTGACCGAGAACCAGGAGCTCAGCCGAAGTGCCGGTAGCCCGAGCGTCCCGCCGGGCGCGGCCGGCCGTCCTCGTCGAGGACGGTACGTCCTCGTTCGGCCGGGACGATCTCGCCGATGCGCGTCGCGAGGTCCCTCGCGACCTTGGCCGCGGGCGCCGTGAACAGGAGCTGGTAGTCGTCGCCCCCCGACAGCGCGAGATCGAGCGGGTCGAGGCCGACCTCTCTCGCGACCCCGCGGAGCGCTGCCGGCAGCGGCAGCTCGGCCGCGTGGACGCGCGCGCCGACCCGCGAGGCCTCGCAGAGGTGGTCGAGGTCCGAGAGCACGCCGTCCGAGACGTCGATGGCCGCGGTGGCGACGCCGCGAAGGCGCTGGCCGATCTGGAGCAGGGCGGTGGGGGCGCGCCACCGCTGGACGAAGGGCAGGGCGCGTTCGTCGTCTCCGCGGCCGCGCTCGAGGAGAGCGACGCCGAGCGCCGCGCCGCCCACGTCGCCGGTGAGGTAGATCCCGTCGCCCGGCTGAGCGCCGGCCCGGGTGAGAGGCGCTCCGTCGAGCTCGCCCACCACGGTCGTCGTGATGGACAGCTCGGCGCCGGCCGACAGGTTCCCGCCGACGACGCGCGCGCCGGTCTCGTCGGCGCCGTCCGCGACTCCGGCGACGAGCTCGAGCAAGGCCTGGTCGTCGAGATCGCGGGGAAGGACCAGCGCGAGGAGGCTCGCCCGCCCCCGCGCGCCCATGGCCGCGAGGTCGCTCGCGGCGCAGACGAAGGCGCGGCGTCCGATCTCCCGCAGGCTCGCCCACTCCCGCCGGAAGTGCACTCCCTCCACCGCCACGTCCACGGTCAGCACCTGCGAGGCCCCGCTCGGCGCGAGCACCGCCGCGTCGTCGCCGATCCCCACGACGACGTCGTCACCGGGTCGCGCGAGGCGCTCCCGGATCGCGGCGACGCGTGCGAGCTCGTCGCTCACCGGCATGGCTCAGGGGCCGTCCCCCCCGTCCTCGGGGAAGGTGACGTAGAACGTGGTCCCGCGGCCCACCTCGCTCTCCACGCGGACGGTTCCGCCGTGCGCGTCGACGAGGCGCTTGACGATCGACAGGCCCAGCCCCGCTCCCCCGTGCTCGCGCGTCGAGCTGCCGTCGACCTGATAGAAGGCGTCGAACACGCGACGCTGCTCGGTCGGAGGAATGCCGATGCCCGTATCCGAGACGGCGAGCTCGATCGCTCGGCGCGGCGTGGCCATGAGCACCGCCCCGAGGCCGCCTGCGCCGTCGCCCTCGAGCTCGGTCGCGCGCGCGCGCAGGCCGACCGTGCCGCCCTCGGGCGTGAACTTCACGGCGTTGTCGGCGAGGTTGAAAAGCACCTGGCGGATGCGCGTCGGGTCACCGTAGATGCGCGGGAGATCGGGCTCGACCTCAACGTGAATCGTGACGTTCTTCTTGTGGGCGTGCGGCGCCACCGTCTTCTGGACCTCGCCGACGAGGGCCGCCGCGTCGACCGGCTCGCGCGAGATCTTCACCGCGCCCTGCTCGAGCTTACTCAGGTCGAGCAGGTTCGTGATGAGCGCCAGCAGGTGGTCACCCTTCGAGTGGATCGTCTGGACGAACTCGCGCTGCTCCTCGTTCAGGTCCCCCGCGATCCCCGTCTGGAGCATCTCGGAGTACCCGATGATCGACGTGAGCGGAGTTCGGAGCTCGTGGCTGACCGTCGCCAGGAAGTTGCTCTTGAGCCGGTCGAGCTCCTTGAGCCGCTCGTAGGCCTGCTGGAGCTGGGCGGTCTTCTCCGCCAGCTCACGGTAGCTCTCGCGGATGCTCGCGACGTGCATCTCGCTCGTGAGGTGTGCACGGTGGCTGCTGAAGAGGATGAGGTCGACGAACCGCGCGAGGTGGCCGACGAGCCGCTCTGCCGTCTCGGCGCGGACCCTCGGCAACTGCGCGAGCAGCTCCCTCGCCCGCTCCGGTTCGACGGCCGAGTCCACCGACAGGAGCGAACGAGGCACCTCCCGCCTGTCGGCGGGCAGGTAGGGCCCGATGACGAACCGACCGACGCGCCGGCCCTGGTACTCGATCGGTACCACGCGGTACACGGCGCCCGTGAAGCATGGGTGCAGTACCTCGCCTTGCCGTGGGTCGATGCCCTTGACCTCGCCGACGGTCGACGCGCACGCCTGCCGCCCCTTCGAGAGCGCGTTCACGTACCCGCAGACGGTCTGCTCCTCGTGCACGTCGGCGAGGAGCGTTCCGTCGCGCGAGAAGACCCGGACGGAGATGCCGAACAGCTCGTGGAACGACCGGCACACCTCCACGAGCGCCTCCCGGTCGACGACGTCCTCGAGGCGGTCGATCTCGGCGAGCGAGACGTCGAGCACGTCGCTCACGGCTCCACCTCCCGCCGGCCTTCGCCCGGTGCGAGCTTGTCCCGAAGCTCCTGCCGGACCTGCGCGGGGTCGATGCCGAACTTGCCGCATAGCTGGTGCTCGGCTTCGAGGTGCTTCCACGTGAGGTCGAGCAGCCCGAGGAACGTCTCGAACACTCCGGCTCCCCGGAGTGCCACGGCCTTGAACACCGGCTCCCGGCCCTTCTTCTCGAGGGCGTCGATCTCGGCGTCGGTGCGGATGTCCGGCAGGTCACGCTTGTTGAACTGGATGACCAGAGGGATCTTCTGCGGGTCGAGCCCGTTGTCCCGCAGGTTCTCCTGCATGTTGAGGAAGGAGACCTGGTTCGCCCGCGTCTCCGAGACCTGGGAGTCCGCTACGAAGGCGATGCCGTCCGCGCCCTGGAGCACGAGCCGGCGTGTGGCGTTGTGGATCACCTGCCCCGGGACCGTGAACAGCTTGATGCGGATCCTCAGCCCCTTGCCCGTGCTGAAGGTCAACGGCAGGAGGTCGAAGAAGAGCGTGCGGTCGTCCCGCGTCTCGAGCGTCATCAGGCGCCCGCTCGCCTCCGGGGCCACGAGCCGGTGGATGGCCTGGAGGTTGGTGGTCTTGCCGCTGAGCGCCGGCCCGTAGTAGACGAGCTTGACCGTCAGCTCACGCGCCTGGAAGTCGAGCTGCAAAGCACCGGAAGACTAGCGCGGCCCTCGCGCCAGTGCCCAGCCCTACTTGACCGTCGAGCCCGGCTCGGCGTCGGCGGTCGCGGGGACCAGCGTGCCTTCGCGGTCCTCGGCCATCAACAGCATGCCCCGGCTCTCGAGCCCGAGCATCTTGCGTGGCTTCAGGTTGGCCACCACGAGGACCTTCCGCCCGACGAGCTGCTCCGGCGCGAGGTGCTCGGCGACGCCCGCGAGCACCTGGCGTTCCTCGAAGCCGAGGTCCACGAGGCAGCGGACGAGCTTCTTCGACTTGGGGACCTTCTCCGCCTCCTTGACCACGCCGACGCGCAGGTCGAGCTTGGCGAAGTCGTCGTACTCGATCGGCTCGCCGGGCGGCGCGAAGGGACGCTCGGGCTCGGGCGGCGCAGCCCTCTGTTGGAGCTTCTGGATCTGTGCCTGGATGGTCTCGTCCTCGAGCTTCGTGAACAGGATCTCGGCCTCGCCGAGCTGGTGGCCCGCGGACAAGAGCGGCCGGGCCGCGGCCTCCCAGCCGAGCGCGTCGCCGCCGCCGCCCGGCGCGCTCGAACGGGCGCCCTCGAGGCGCAGCATCCGGCGGACGCGGGCACAGGAGAAGGGCAGGAACGGCTCGAACAGGATGCCGAGGGACGCGCAGAGTTGGAGCGACACGTGGATGGTGTTGCCGCACGCGCGCATGTCGCTCTTGCGCGTCGCCCAGGGCTCGGAGTCGTTGAAGTACTTGTTGCCGAGCCGGGCGAGCGCCATCGCCTCGCCGATCGCCTCGCGGAAGCGGAAGCGCTCGATGTGCTCGGCGACCCGGGCCGGGTAGCCCTCCATCGCGGCGAGCGCCTCGCGGTCCCGCTCGTTCGGCTCGTCGAGGGGCGGCAGCTTCCCGTCGAAGTACTTGTTCGCGAAGGTCAGCGCGCGGTTCACGAAGTTGCCGAGCGTATCGGCCAGCTCGTTGTTGACCAGCGCCTGGAAGTCCTCCCAGCCGAAGTCCGCATCGCGCGTCTCCGGCATGATGCGGGTGAGCGTGTAGCGGAGGTAGTCCGGCGGGAAGTCCTCGAGGTACTCGTGCAGCCACACGGCGACGCCGCGGCTCGTCGAGAACTTCGCCCCCTTCAGGTTCAGGAACTCGTTGGCCGGGACGTTCTCCGGCAGGACGTAGCCGCCGTGGAGCTTCAGCATCACCGGGAAGATGATGCAGTGGAAGACGATGTTGTCCTTGCCGATGAAGTGGACGAGCTTCGTCCCCTCGTCCTGCCAGTATGTCCGCCAGCGGTCCGGATCGCCCTGCGCCGCGGCCCACTCGCGCGTGGTGGAGATGTAGCCGATGGGCGCGTCGAACCAGACGTAGAGAACCTTGCCCTCGGGGTCGATGCCCTCCTTCTCGGCGACGTCCGCGGGAAGCGGCACGCCCCAGGGCAGGTCGCGCGTCATGGCGCGGTCGCCGAGACCGTCGCTGAGCCAGCTCCGCACCTGCCCGAGCACGTTGGGCTTCCAATCCTTCTGCTGCGCGATCCACTCCTCGACCCACCGCTGGTGGTCGGCGAGCGGCAGGTAGAAGTGCGTCGTCTCCCTGAGCACGGGCGTGGCGTTGGTGATCGCGCTCCTCGGCGCGATGAGCTCGCTCGGGCTGAGCGAGCGGCCGCACCGCTCGCACTGATCGCCGTAGGCGTCCTCGTACCCGCAGGAGGGGCAGGTCCCGCGGACGAACCGGTCCGCCAGGAAGAGCTTGGCCTCGGGATCGTAGAGCTGCTCGTCGGTACGCTTCACGAACCGGCCGTCCTCGGCGAGCTTGCGGAAGAAGCCCTGGCTCGTCTCGCGGTGGACCACCGACGAGGTGCGGCCGTAGTGATCGAAGCTCATGCCGAAGCCGCGGAAGGCCTCGGCGATCATCGCGTGGTAGCGGTCCACGACCTCCTGCGGCGAGACGCCCTCGGACCGCGCGCGGAGCATGATCGGCACTCCGTGCTCGTCCGAGCCGCAGATGAAGACGACGTCGCGGCCGGCGAGCCGCTGGTAGCGGCAGTAGATGTCGGCCGGCAGGTAGGCCCCCGCCAGGTGCCCCACGTGGATGGGACCGTTGGCGTACGGGAGCGCCGCCGTCACGAGGATGCGTTCGTACGTGCGATCGGTCATGGCAGGGGCGCGTGTCATACCACGGCGCGGCTCCCCTGCTAACCGGGGCCGGCCGGGCTTGACGCCAGAGCCCGGGGTCCTAGGTCCCCACGTGGCCGAGCCTCGCCGACGACGACGGATCCTCGCGTGGAGCGTCCTCGCCGCCGTGGCGATCGTGACGATCGTGCTCGCGGCCCGGTGCGGGTACTTCGCGGGTTTCGCCCCGGCCGCGCTCGCAGGGGGGGCGCCGCAGCTCGAGGAGATCGAGCTGCCGCCGGGGTTCGAGATCGACGTGTATGCCAGGGACGTCCCCGGGGCGCGGTCGATGACGTCCGGGCCCGACGGAGTGCTGTTCGTCGGGAGCCGCGGCGAGGGCCGCGTGTACGCGGTCGTCGACCGGGACGGCGACCGCCGCGCCGATGAGGTGAAGGTGATCGCCCGCGGCCTGGACTCGCCGAACGGGGTCGCCTGGCGGGACGGCTCGCTCTACGTCGCCGAGATCTCGCGCGTCATCCGCTTCGACGATCTCGCCGGGCGCCTCGACGACCCGCCCGAGCCGGTCGTCGTGAACGACTCGTTCCCGTCCGAGACCCACCACGGCTGGAAGTTCATCGCCTTCGGCCCCGACGACATGCTGTACGTGCCGGTCGGCGCGCCGTGCAACGTGTGCGACCCGGAGGACGAGAGGTTCGCCTCGATCATGCGCATGCGCCTGGACGGGACCGGCCTCGAGGTGTTCGCGCACGGCGTGCGCAACACGGTCGGCTTCGACTTCCACCCGGAGACGGGCGTCCTGTGGTTCACCGACAACGGCCGGGACTGGCTCGGTGACGACCGGCCGCCCGACGAGCTGAACCGCGCTCCTCGTCCGGGGATGCACTTCGGCTTCCCCTACTGCCACGGGCGAGACAATCGCGATCCCGAGCACCGGGGCCCGTCCTGCGACGAGACGACGCCGCCCGTGGTGGAGCTCGAGCCGCACGTCGCCGCGCTCGGGATGCGCTTCTACGTCGGAAGCCGGTTTCCAAGGCGCTACCGCGGTGGCATCTTCGTCGCGGAGCACGGGTCTTGGAACCGCACCGATCCCATCGGCTACCGCGTCATGTTCGTGCCCGTCGAGGACGGCCGCGCGGGACCGGCGCGCGTGTTCGCGCGGGGCTGGCTGTCTGGGACGGTGGCGTGGGGGCGGCCCGTGGACGTCGAGGTGCTGGACGACGGCTCGCTCCTCGTGTCGGATGACAAGGCGGGCATGATCTACCGGATTCGGTACACGGGGGGCGAGGCGGAGCCGGGCGGGTGACGCACCGACAGAACCCCTGGGCGGTCCTGCTCAGCGTGGCGCTCGGCCAGTTCATGGTCGTCGTGGACGTGACGATCCTGAACATCGCGCTGCCCACGATCGCGCGGGAGCTCGGGGCCTCCATGGCGGGGATCGAGTGGGCGGTCATGGCCTACGCGCTCGGGATGGTCGGGCTCGTCCCCGCCTTCGGGCGGATCAGCGACGTCGTCGGCAGGAAGCGGCTGTACGTCGCGGGGCTGGTCGTGTTCTCGCTCGGGAGCGCGCTCGCCGCCGCGTCCTCGTCCATCGAGCTGCTGATCGGTGCGCGAATCGTGCAGGCGATCGGAGGGGCGTTCATCACCAGCAACACGTTCGCGATCCTCACCGACACGTTCCAGGAGGGCCGGCGCGGCGTCGCCATGGGGATTCAGTCCATCCTGATCAGCGGGGGGGCCGCGATCGGGCCGACGCTCGGCGGGTTCCTCGTGACGCACTTCGGCTGGGAGGCCGTCTTCCTGGTGAACCTACCCGTCGGCGCGGTCGCGGCGACCGTCGCGCTCCTGATCCTCCCGCCGATCCGGTCGGATCGCCTCCGCGAGCCCGTCGACTGGGCAGGCGCCGCTCTGCTGCTCGTTGCGCTGGTGGGCTTGCTCCTCGGGGTCACCAAGGCACCCGAGTGGGGCTGGACGAGCCGGAGCACCGGGCTCGCCTTCGCGACCGGCGTGGTCTTCTTCGCAGCCTTCCTCTTGCGCGAACACCGCGTGGACCATCCGCTCGTGAGACCCTCGCTGTTCCGGATCCGCGCGTTCGTGGCGGGCCAGCTCGCAGGCATGTTCGCGACGCTCTCGCTCGTCTCGCTCGTATTCCTCTTGCCGTTCTACTGGCAGGGGTTGCGCGGCTACTCGGCGCAGGACGCGGGCCTGCTCATGCTGCCCGTTCCGCTGTCGATCATGCTCATGGCGCCGCTCAGCGGGCGCATCAGCGATGTCCGCGGCGCGCGCGGAGTCGCGACCACGGGCCTGTGCGTCGTGGCCCTCGGGCTGTTCCTCATGTCGCGCATCGGCGCGACGACCGCCGTCCCCGACGTGCTGTGGCGGCTCGCGGTCTTCGGGACGGGCCTCGGGCTGTTCCTCGCGCCGAACAACAACGCGGTCATGTCCTCGGTGCCGGCCGAGCACCGAGGAGTCGCGTCGGGGCTGCTCGCGCTCTTCCGCTTCTCGGGGCAGAGCTCCGGGATCGCGTTCGGCGGGACGGTGTTCGTGCACGCGGCCGGACGCGAGGCGCTCCTCGATCCGGCGACGATGTCGCGCCTCGCCAGCGACCCGGCGCTCTACGACGCGTTCCGCGGCGCGTTCGAGGACGGCTTCCGGACGGTCTGCCTCGGGGCGATGCCGCTCTGCCTCTTCGCCGTCGCGCTCTCGTTCGGACGCGGCGCGGTTCAGCGGCCCAGCACGAGGTAGCTCGTGACGCCGATCATGCCGACGGTCAGGACGAACGCGACCGCGAGCAGGATGGCTCGGCCCCGGCTCGCGCTCGGGGGCGTGCGCACCGCCTCGAGCGACTGCATCGCGTAGGTGAGCAGGCGATCGATCTGCGCGCGGGCGACCTCTCGGCGCTCGGGATCGGTCTCACGCACCTCCCGGTAGCGGCGGCCCGCCTCGGGCAGCCGGTCGAGCGTCGCGCACAGCCCGATGAACCGCCGGTGCGCCTCGGCGTCGTCCCACTGCTCCTCGAGCCTCGCCCAGGCCTCGTCGATCGGATCGGGCTCGTCCGGCACCGCGGGCATCTTACCGGAGGAGGCACGACGGCCCCGAGAAGTGCCACTTGTGCCCCCGTTTCGATACCCGACCCACTGAACGAACAATCCGGTGACCGTGGACCCCATCCGTGTTTTGGGTCAGGCTATGGACGCGAACGAATGAACGCCTTTGGAATCGGGTACTTGGCGCCCCAGGTGGAACTTGACACCGCCGTCGTGATCCTCTTAGGGTCGGCCCAGCGGTGGCAAGAAGTGGTAAGGAGTGCCTTCCACGGGCCTGATCGTGGATCGCCGCGGGTAGGGCGTGGGTGTTCCGGGGACGTTACGAGCACGCGATCGACGCTAAGGGGCGAACCTCGCTCCCGTCACGTTTCCGCGAGGTACTCGCGGCGGGCGGCGAGTCGAAGCTCGTGCTCACGACCGGCCTCGATCCGTGCCTCGTCGCCTACCCGATGAGCGAGTGGATGGCGTTCGAGGACCGGCTCTCGCACCTGCCGCAGTTCGATCCGAACGTGGCGATGCTCCGTCGCATCTACGTCTCGGGCGCGGTCGAGTGCGACCTCGACAAGCTCGGGCGGCTGCTCATCCCGGCGACGCTTCGCGATCACGCCAGGCTCGAGCGCGAGGCGCTCTGGGCCGGCATGGGCCGGCACATCGAGCTGTGGGCGAAGCCGCACTTCGAAGGGATGCGCGACGCCGTGCTGGCCGACGAAGACAAGCGCGCCGAGATGGCCCGGCGCCTGGCGGAGCTGGGGCTGTGACCATGCAGCTCGGGCACACGACCGTCCTTCTCCGCGAGACCGTCGAGGTGCTGGCACCCCACGCGGGGGGCATCTACGCCGACACGACGCTCGGCGGCGGCGGCCACGCCGAGGCCATCCTCGAGGCCAGCGGGCCCGACGGCCGGCTCATCGGCATCGACCGCGATCCGGGCGCCATCGAGGCGGCGCGCGCGAGGCTGGCACGGTTCGGCGCCCGCGCGGCGTTGTTCCACGGTGAGATGGCCGAGCTGAAGCGCATCCTGGCCGAGGCCGGCACCGCGCGCGTGCACGGGCTCGTGGCGGATCTCGGCGTGAGCTCGCCCCAGCTCGACGAGGCGAGCCGGGGCTTCTCGTTCGCGCGGCCCGGGCCGATCGATATGCGCATGGATCCGACGCGCGGCGAGACCGCGCTCGAGCTCGTCGCCCGGCTCTCGGACGAGGAGCTGGCGGACGTCATCTACCAGCTCGGCGAGGAGCGCCGCTCGCGCGCGATCGCGCGCTCCATCCGCCGCGCCTACGAGGACGGAGAGCTCGAGACGACCGCCGACCTCCGGCGCGCGGTGACCCGCGCGGTGGGGCCGCGGCGCGGCCGGATCGACCCGGCGACGCGTACGTTCCAGGCGCTGCGGCTCGCCGTCAACCGCGAGCTCGAGCAGCTCGAGACGCTCGTGTCCGACGCGCCCGACGTGCTCGAGGACGGGGGCGTCGCGGCGGTCATCTCGTTCCACTCGCTCGAGGACCGCATCGTCAAGCGCGCGTTCCGGGACGACCCCCGCCTCGAGCGGCTGACCAAGAAGCCCATCGTCCCGAGCGACGAGGAGAAGCGCGACAACCCGCGCGCCCGGAGCGCCAAGCTCCGCGCCGCCCGCCGCGTCCCGCGGAGAGAGGAGGCGCTCGCGTGAAGGCGCGCTTCCTGGCGCTGTGGACCGCCGCGGTGCTCGCCACTGCCGCCGCGTTCGTCGTGCACCTGACGCTCCGGTTCGAGACGGTGCGCCTCGGCTACGAGGTGGGCCAGGCGCGCCGCGAGCAGCGACGGCTCATCGAGCAGCGCCGGCTGCTCGCGGTCGAGGCGGCGACGTTGCGCCAGGCGCAGCGGGTCGAGGCCGTCGCTCGGGGAGCGCTCGACATGGACGTCCCGTCTCCCGACCGCGTCGTGCCCGTCGACGGTCGGAGGCGGCAGCGCGCCGCCGGGAGGGTGCGGTGAGGAACCTGCCTCCTCGTCAGCGCCGCTGGGTCCGCGTGCGCGTCGGGATCCTGACGCTCCTGCTCCTCACGGGGGCGGGCGCCGTCGCGCGCCGCGCGTGGGAGCTGCAGATCGAGCGTGGCGACACACTGCGGGAGATGGCGGAGGAGCAGTACCTCCGGAACATCCGCCTCGCGCCGAAGCGCGGGACCATCTTCGACCGGCACGGGGCCGAGCTCGCCGTCAGCGTGGACGCCGACAGCGTCTGGGCGAACCCGCGGGAGCTCCGGGCAGCCGACTACGATGCGCGGCTCGCCGCCGAGCGCCTCGCCACCGTGCTCCCCATCGACCGCGACGTGATCGGGCGCAGGCTCGCGTCCGACCGGTACTTCGTCTGGATCGAGCGGCACGTCACGCCCGCGCAGGCCGCGGCCGTTCGTGCGCTCGAGATCCCCGGCGTGTCCATGTCGCGCGAGGCGAAGCGGTACTACCCGAACCGCGAGCTCGCCGCCCACCTGCTCGGCTTCGCGAACGTCGACGGCACCGGCATCGAGGGGCTCGAGCTCGCGTTCGACGAGCGGCTCCGAGGATCGGTAAACGCCGTCCCGGCGATCCGCGACCGGCGGGGGCACGTGGTCTTCAGCGAGCAGCTCCTCGACGACCGGGCCGCGCAGGGCGACGACCTGTACCTGACGATCGACAAGACGATCCAGCACGTGGCCGAGCGGGAGATCGAGCTCGCGGTGCGTACGTTCGAGGCGCGCGGGGCCACCATCGTCGTGATGGAGCCGCGGACGGGCGAGATCCTCGCGCTCGCGAGCTACCCGACGTTCAACCCGAACGATCCCGGGTCGGCGCCCGCGGGGGCCCGGCGCAACCGCGCGATCACCGACCGGTTCGAGCCCGGCTCGACGGTCAAGCCGTTCACCGTCGCGGGTGCGCTGGCGGCCGGCACGGTACGGTCCGACCAGCTCATCGACTGCGAGAACGGCGCGATGGAGGTGGCGGAGTACACCATCCACGACTCGCACGCCTACGACATGCTCACGCCGGCGCAGGTCCTGGCGTTCTCGAGCAACATCGGGACGGCGAAGATCGGCGACAGCATGGGCCGGGCCGGGCTCTTCCGGACCTTCCGCCGCTTCGGCTTCGGCTCGTCGACCGGGCTCCCCTTGCCCGGCGAGACCGAAGGCAGCCTGCGCCACTACCGCCGCTGGTACGAGATGGACGCCGCGACCATCTCCTTCGGCCAGGGCGTGAGCGTCACGACCGTGCAGCTCGCGGTGGCCATGAGCGCGCTCGCGAACGGTGGGCAGCTCGTGCGCCCCATCCTGGTGCAGCGCGTCAGCGACGCGCACGGCGACACGGTGGAAGAGACGCTGCCGATGGTGCGGAGGAGGGTGGTCCCCCGCGGGACGGCGCGTCTCGTCGCCGACATGCTCACCGCCGTGACCGGCCCCGGAGGGACCGGCGTCGAGGCGGCCATCGACGGCTACCTCGTCGCGGGCAAGACGGGCACCGCCCAGAAGGCGGACTACATCGGAGGCGGCTACTTCGAGGATCGCTGGCTCGCGTCGTTCGTCGGCTTCGTGCCGGCCGACGATCCGCGGCTCGTGATCGCCGTGGTCGTCGACGAGCCGGTCATCGCGCACTACGGCGGCACCGTCGCCGGGCCCGTCTTCCGGCGCGTGGGTGAGGCCGCGCTCCGGCACCTCGGCGTACCCGCTTCGGACGGGGGGGAGGCGCTCGTCGCGGAGGCCCGCGCACAGCGCGAGCGGCGCGAGGCATCCGAGCGGGAAGAGGCGCCGCAGCCCGCCGTGACGCGGGGCACGCCGTCCGAGGGCGAGACGACGGTCCCGGACCTGTACGGGAGCACGGCGAGGGCGGCGCTCGTGGCGCTGCGCGGCGCGAGCCTCGCGCCCGAGATCTCGGGCAGCGGCATCGTCGCGTCGATGGTCCCGCCGCCGGGCGCCGTGGTCGCGCGCGGCTCGGAGGTCAGGGTGGTGCTCGAGCCGCCGCGGTTCGAGGCGGCGCGCTCGCCCGAGGAGGGCTCGCAGATCGCCGCCGCCGTCGATCCCGCGGGGCCGGAGGAGCGCCGCAGATGACCGCGACGGTCACGCTCGGGGACCTCGCCCGCGAGGGGCTCGGACGCGTGCACGGCGACGCCGGCACCGTCCTGCGTGGCGTGCACCACGACTCGCGGTCCGTCGGCGAAGGGGACCTGTTCGTCGCGGTGCCGGGCGCCACCGTGGACGGCGCCGCCTTCGCGCCCGCGGCCGTGGATCGGGGCGCCGCGGCGGTCGCCGCCGAGCGCGTGCTCGACGTCGGCGTCCCCCAGCTCGTGGTGGAGGACGCCCGCGCTGCGCTCGGCAAGCTCGCGGCCGCCGTGTACGGGCAGCCGACGTTCCGCCTCGAGGTGGTCGGCATCACCGGGACGAACGGCAAGACGACCACCGCCTGGCTGGTCGAGTCGGTCATCGAGGGCGCGGGCCGGACGCCGGCCCTCATGGGGACGGTGACGTTCCGCGGTCCGGGCATCGTGCGGCCGGCGCCGCACACCACGCCGGAGGGAGACGAGGTCGCGCGCTTCGCCCGCGAGGTGCTGGACGCGGGCGCCACGCATCTGGTGATGGAGGTGTCGAGCCACGCGCTCGCCCTCGGACGCGTCGACGCGGTGCGGTTCCGCGTGGCGGTCTTCACCAACCTCACGCAGGACCACCTGGACTTCCACGGCGACCTCGAACGGTACGGCGCCGCCAAGGCGCGGCTCTTTCTGGAGCTCGGTCCGGGCGTGTCGGTCATCAACGTCGATGACCCGTTCGGTGCCGAGCTCGCGACGAAGGTGAGGGGCCCGTTGTTCCGCTGCTCGACGCGGCTGGACACCGACGCCGAGGTGCGCGTGCGGTCGTGGTCGATGGACCGGGGCGGCATCCGCGCGACGCTGGTCACGCCCGAAGGCGAGGGCACGCTTCTGAGCCCGCTCCTCGGTGCGCACAACCTCGAGAACCTGGTCGTCGCGGTGGGCTGTGGGCTGGCCCTCGGGTTCCCGGTCGGGGAGATCTGCGAGGCGCTGCGCGACGCGCCCGGCGCGCCGGGCCGTCTCGAGCGGGTGGACGATCCGCGCGACGTCGCCGTGCTCGTGGACTACGCGCACACGCCCGACGCGCTCTCGCGCGCGCTCGCCGCGCTGCGCCCCGTCACGCCGGGCCGGCTCGTGGCGGTGTTCGGCTGCGGGGGCGATCGCGACCGCGGCAAGCGCCCGCAGATGGGCGAGGCGGCCGCGCGCGGCGCCGACCTGTGCGTCGTGACGAGCGACAACCCGCGCACCGAGCGGCCCGGCGCCATCATCGAGGAGATCCTCCCGGGCGTGTCGGCGGGCGGGCAGCCGCCCATCGCGCTCGACGCGCTCGCCGGGGCGGAGCGCGGGTACGTGGTATTGGAGGACCGAGCCGAGGCCATCGGCGCCGCCGTCGCCGCGGCACGTCCCGGCGACACGGTCCTCATCGCCGGCAAGGGCCACGAGGACTACCAGATCGTCGGGACCGCGAAGCGGCCTTTCGACGACCGCGACCAGGCGCGCGGGGCCATCGCGCGCATCACCCGGGGAGGCGGACGGTGAGCACGCCGATCCCGAAGAACGACGCCGCGTTCACGCTCGAGGCGGTCGCGCGGGCGACCGGCGGTGCGGTCGCGATGGGGGATCCCGGCTCGACGATGCGCGGCGTGGTGATCGACTCGCGGGCGGTCGAGCTTGGTTGCCTGTTCGTCGCGCTCCGGGGTGAGCGACACGACGCGCATCGGTTCGTGGAGGACGCGGCGCGCGCGGGCGCGGCGGCGGTGCTGGTGGAGCGACGCGGGCGGATCCCCGCCGATCTCGGGGCAGCGGTGGTCGAGGTGGAGGACACGACCCGGGCGCTCGGCGATCTCGGGCGGGCGCATCGCGACGCGTGGGGAGGAACGGTCGTCGCGATCACCGGCTCGGCGGGCAAGACGACGACCAAGGAGCTGACGGCTGCGGCGCTCGAGGGCACCGGCGCGCGGGTCCACCGGACGCGCGGCAACCTGAACAACCTCTACGGCGTCCCCATGACGCTCTTCGAGCTCGGCGCCGACCACGACGTGGCCGTCGTCGAGCTCGGGACGAACCGGCCCGGCGAGATCGCGCGCCTCGCCGAGATCGCGCGGCCCGACGTCGCCGTCGTGACCCTCGTCGCCGCGGCGCACACCGAGGGGCTCGGCAGCCTCGAGGCGGTCGCCGAGGAGAAGTGGTCGCTCGTCGAGGCGCTCCACCCGGACGGCGCCGCCGTGGTCAACGGGGACGACGGCTCCCTCCGCCGCCTCGCCGGCCGCGCAGGCGCCCGCCTCGTCTGGTTCGGCCGCGCAGAGGGCGCCGACGTCCGCGTCCTCTCCCACCAGATCACCGACACCCTCCACACCCGAGTTGCATTGGGACCTGTCCCCAATGCAGGTGGGGGAGTTGCATTGGGGACAGGTCCCAATGCAAGTGTGGAGCTGGGGCTGGTGGGGGAGGCGGCGGCGCTCGACGCGGCGGCGGCGCTCGGGGTGGTGGTGGTGGCGCTCGGGCGGGACGTCGAGGCCGCGGGGGCCGGGATGGCTCGGGTGCGGCCGGGGCCGGGGCGGATGCGGCCGCTCTGGGCGGCGAACGGCGCGCTCGTCCTCGACGACACGTACAACGCCAACCCGCGTTCGATGGCGCTGGCGCTCGACACGGCGGTCGAGGTCGCGCGCCAGCGCGGGGGAGGAGTCCTCGCCGTCCTCGGCGACATGAAGGAGCTCGGAGAGCGCTCCGCCGACGAGCACGCGGCGATCGGGCGGCACGCGGCGCGGGCCGGGGTGCGCGTGCTCGCGGCGTGCGGCCCCGAGATGCGGTACGCGGCGGCGGCCGCGCGGCAGGCGCGCGGCGGGATGGAGGTGCACCACTTCCTCGACCCCGTGGCGATGGTGGGGCGCCTGGCCGAGGAGGCCGGCCGAAACGACGTCGTGCTGGTCAAGGGCTCGCGCTCGATGCGGATGGAGCGCGTGGTCGAGGCCCTGGCGTTGGAGGGCACGGCGTGATCTACGAGCTGCTCTACCCGCTGCACGACAACCCGGCCCTGAGCTGGCTGAACGTGTTGCGGTACGTCCCGTTCCGCGTGGTCGCCGCCATGCTGACGGCGATGTTCCTCTCCTTCGGGCTCTACCCCTGGTTCATACGCCGCCTCCAGTCGAAGCAGGTCGGGCAGGTCGTCCGAAAGGACGGGCCCGAGTCGCACCTGTCGAAGGCCGGGACCCCCACGATGGGGGGCGCCCTCATCCTGCTCTGTCTCGGCACCTCCACGGTGCTCTGGGCCGACCCGAGCAACGTGATGGTCTGGGTGGTGATGCTCGTCACCGCCGGGTACGGCGCGATCGGCTACATCGACGATGCCGCCAAGATCCGCAAGAAGAGCACGGGAGGCCTGGCCGGCCGTCACAAGCTCTTGCTCCAGTTCCTCATCGCCGGCGCGGTGTGCGGCTGGCTCTGGTACGGCGATCAGGGGCTGCCCTCCGACTGGATGGAGGTCCGCGACCGGCTGGCCGTCCCCTTCGTCGCCTTCGACAAGCACCCGATCAGCATCCCGTCCTGGGCGTACGTGGGCTTCGCCGCCGTCGTGATCGTGGGGACGTCGAACGCGGTCAACCTGACCGACGGCCTCGACGGCCTCGCGATCGGCCCCGTCATGATCAACGCGGGGACGTACATGTTCCTCGCGTACGTGGCGGGCGTGACGTTCTTCGGGCAGGACATCGCCGCCTACCTCGACATCCCGTCGGTGCAGAGCGCGAGCGAGCTCTCGATCTACTGCGGCGCGGTGATCGGCGCCGGCATCGGCTTCCTCTGGTACAACACCTACCCCGCGCAGGTCTTCATGGGCGACGTGGGCTCGCTCGCCCTCGGGGGCGGGCTCGGGAGCCTCGCGGTCCTCACGAAGAACGAGCTGCTCTCGGTGATCCTCGGCGGCATCTTCGTCGTCGAGGCGGTGAGCGTCATGGCGCAGGTGCTGGTCTTCAAGACGACCGGCAAGCGCGTCTTCCTGATGGCGCCCATCCACCACCACTTCGAGAAGAAGGGCTGGCCCGAGCCGCGCGTCATCGTCCGCTTCTGGATCCTCTCCATCATGCTCGCGCTGGTCAGCCTGGCGCAGCTCAAGCTCAGGTGACGGCCGTGGACCTCGCGAACGCACGCGTGTTGGTGGTGGGGCTCGGCAAGAGCGGCCTCGCCGCGGTGCGCCTGCTCCGGAGCCGGGGGGCGCAGGTCGTCGCCAACGACCGCCGCACCGAGGCGGAGCTCGGCGGCGTGGCCGAGGAGGCGCGCGCCGCCGGCGCCGAGCTGGCCCTCGGCGGGCACGATCCGGAGCTGTTCACCTCGGTCGACCGCATCGTCGTCTCTCCGGGCGTGCCGCCGATCGAGGCGCTCGACGCCGCCGAGCAGGCCGGGGTGCCCATCGCGAGCGAGGTGGAGCTCGCGAGCTGGTTCGTGCGTGGCACCGTGGTCGCCGTCACCGGGACGAACGGCAAGAGCACCGTCACGACCATGCTCGGCGAGATGTGCCGGCGCACCGGGAGGCCCACCTTCGTCGGGGGAAACCTGGGCACGCCGCTCGTCGACGTGGTGGACACCGCCGCCGCCGGCTCCGACGGGATCGTGGTGGTGGAGCTGTCGAGCTTCCAGCTCGAACGGGTCGACCGGTTCCGCGCGCACGTCGCGGTCCTCCTCAACGTCACCGACGACCACCTCGACCGCTACGACTCGTTCGCCGGGTACGCCGCCGCGAAGAGCCGCATCTTCCACGGGCAGCGGGCTTCGGACCACGCGGTCGTTCCGTCGGGCGACGCGCTCTCGGCCTCCCTCGCGCGCGCTGGCGCCGCGACGGTGCACGCGTTCGGCGCGCCGGACGGCGTGGTACGCGTCGATGGGGGGCAGATCGTGAACGGCGCCTCTTCCCTGCGCTTTCCGGTCGACGCGCTCCGGATCCGCGGCCGCCACAACGCGGACAACGCCTGCGCCGCGGCGCTCGCGGCGCGCCTCGCGGGCGTTTCGGCCGAGGACGTGACCGCGGTGCTCGAGAGCTTCGCCGGGCTGCCGCACCGGATGGAGCACGTCCGCGACCTCGACGGCGTCGCGTACTTCGACGACTCCAAGGCGACCAACGTGGGCGCCACCGCCGCCGCCCTGGATGGCGTGCAGGAGCCTGTGGTTCTGCTGGCCGGGGGAGTCGACAAGGGCGGGAGCTACGCGCCCATCCGGGAGCGGATGGAGGCGAAGGGCAGGGCGGCGGTGCTCATCGGCGAGGCGGCGGCGCTCATCGAAGAGGCCCTCGCGGGCGTCGTCCCGATAGAGCGTGCCGGGGACATGGACGACGCCGTCCGCCGCGCCCGCGCCCTCGCCGAGCGGGGCGACGTGGTCCTGCTCGCCCCTGCCTGCGCGAGCTTCGACATGTTCCGTTCCTACGCGCACCGGGGCGACGAGTTTCAGCGTGCCGTCCGAGCCCTGGAGGTGACCCCGTGATCGGCCGCATCACCGCCCGGCTCCGGAGCAACCGCCGCGACAGCTCCCCGCCCACGGACGCCAGACCCTCGATCCCGAAGGTGATCGGGCCCGCCGACGCCCTGTTGACCGGCGCCATCGTCGCCCTGGTCAGCTTCGGCGTCGTCATGGTCTACAGCGCGAGCGCCGTGTACTCCTCGCAGGAGTACGGCGACGGGCAGCACTTCCTGATCCGGCAGGGCGTCTTCGCGCTGGTCGGGCTGTTCGTGATGGTCGCGGCCGCCCGCTTCGACTACCACCGCTTCCGCCCGCTCACCTATCCGGCCCTCGGCGGGGCGGTCGTCCTCCTGCTCGTCGTGGCGCTCGGCTTCGGGCGCGCGGCGGGGGGCGCGGCCCGCTGGATCCAGGTCGGCCCCGTCAACATCCAGCCGGCGGAGATCGCGAAGCTCGCGATCATCCTGTGGCTCGCCTACTCGCTGTCGAAGAAGCGCCTGCAGATCCGCTCGTTCACCGTCGGGTTCCTCCCGCACGCGCTCATGGCGGGCATCCTGATGCTCCTCTGCCTGAAGCAGCCGGACTTCGGGAGCGCGGTCATGATCGCCCTGCTCACCTTCGTGCTGCTCTTCAGCGCGGGCGCCAAGACCGGCTACCTCATCGGGTCCATCCTCCTCGCCGCGCCGATCGCGTACGCGCTCGTCGCGAACAGCGACTACCGGATGCGCCGCATCCAGGCGTTCCTCGACCCCTTCGCGCACCGCTACGACGTCGGCTACCAGATCTCGGAGTCGCTCATGAGCTTCGGCTCGGGCGGGCCGACCGGGGTGGGCATCGGCGACAGCCGGCAGAAGCTCTTCTTCCTGCCCGAGGCGCACACCGACTTCATCAGCGCGATCATCGGCGAGGAGCTCGGGTTCGTCGGCATCTCGGTGCTGATCTGCGTCTTCGTGCTCGTGGTGATCCGGGGCCTGCGTGCCGCGTTCCGCGCGGCCGACGACTACGGCTCCTACCTGGCCGTCGGCATCACCATGTTCATCGGCGCCCAAGCCTTCACGAACCTGGCCGTCGCGATGGGCATGCTGCCCACCAAGGGCCTGGTGCTGCCCTTCATCAGCTACGGCGGATCCTCGCTGCTCGTGAACTGCGCGGCGGTCGGGATCCTGCTCAACGTGTCGCGCCCGCGGGAGGTCCCGGAGGGCGCCGAGGAAGAGGACGCGGAGGCCGCGAGGGCGAGCGACGCGGCGTCCGCCAAGCGCCCGCGCCGGCACGGCCGGGCGCTCGACGGAGGTACGGCATGATCGGGCGAGTCATCGTGGCCGGGGGTGGCACCGGCGGGCATCTCTTCCCGGGCATCGCGGTCGTCGAGGAGCTCCGGCGGCGCAGGCCGGACCTCGACGTGCTCTTCGTCGGGACCGAGCGGGGCATCGAGGCGCGGTTGGTTCCGGAGATGGGCGAGCGCCTCGAGCTCATCGACGTGATGCCGCTCAAGGGTCGCTCGGCGACGGAGCTCGCACGGAGCCTCGCCATGCTGCCCGGCGCGGCGGCACAGGCGATGCGCATCCTGTCGCAGAGCGGCCCCGACCTGGTGATCGGCGTGGGTGGGTACGCCTCGGGACCCATGCTCGCGGCCGCCGCCGCCCGCGGGGTCCCCACCGCCGTCCTCGAGCAGAACGCCCACGTGGGCCTGACGAACCGGTTGCTCGCCCCGGTCGTCGGCCGCGCCTACGTCACGTTCGCCGAGACCGCCGACCGGTTCTCGAAGAGGCGCGTGCGCGTGAGCGGCAACCCGGTCCGCCGCGCCTTCGTCGACGCGGCCCACCGCGCCCACACCGACCCCGAGGGCTTCGAGGCGCGCGCCCGGCGCGTGCTGGTGATGGGGGGCTCGCAGGGCGCCAAGGCGCTGAACGAGACGCTCCCCGAGGCGCTCGCGAAGGCGGGGGTGGCGCGCCGCGGCGTCGAGGTCGTGCACCAGACGGGGGCCGCCATGCGAGACGAGGTGCAGGCCCGGTACCGCGCGCTCGGCGTCGAGGCCGAGGTCGTCTCCTTCATCGACGACATGGCTGCGGCGTACGGGTCGGCGGCCGTCGTCGTCGCGCGCGCCGGGGCGACTACCGTGGCGGAGCTCTGCGCGATCGGCCGCCCGTCCATCCTCGTCCCGTACCCCTTCGCCGCGAACGACCACCAACGGAAGAACGCCGAGGCCCTCGAGCGCGCCGGCGCGACGATCTGCGTGCCCGAGGACGAGCTCGACGCCGAGGCGCTCGGCCTGCGCATCGCGTCGCTCCTCGATCACCCCGAGCGCCGCCGCGCGATGGGCGAGGCCGCCCGCCGCTTCGGACGCCCGGACGCCGCCGCGTCGATCGTGGACGATCTCTGCGAGTGGCTCGGCTGCCCCGAGGCCCCGGCGAGCGAGGAAGTGGAAGCCGGCGCGGCCGGCGCCTCCGACGGGGGTGCGGGCGGCGCCGGCGAGCTCCGCCGCGCGATCCTCCGCGGCGAGCGACCCTACGTCCCCCCGCTCGGGGCGCGCCCCCGGCCCCGCCGGAGCGCCATGCCGGCGTACCGGCGTCCAGCGCTCGTGTACGCGGGGGACTGACGGGGCGACGCCCCTTGACGCGCGGCCGTCCGGGCGTCGTGTACATGGGTGCGCGCGAGGGTGCACACCGCCCGTGGCGTCCGGCGGGGCTCGACGGTCGCCGCGCCCGTGCTCGCTCTGATCGGGCTCGTCTGCGCACGGTCGCAGGCGGCCCAGGCGCAGGACCTCGGTCACAAGCTCGTGGGGACCGTCGGGCTCGACGCCGGGTCCCAGCCTCCGCCGGGCCTCTACCTGGCCGACCGGCTCGTCTACTACCGAGCGGACCGCGCCTACGACCGCGACGGTGACCGGCTCGACATCGCGGGCCTCGACATCGACGCGGTCGGGAACGCGCTCGGCGTCGCGGCGGTCCTCGCCTTGCCTGCGATCGGTGCGAGCTACGGGGCGGCCGCGGCGGCGCCCATCGCGTCGGTGCGCCTGCGCAGCGATCGGCCCGAGGCGAGCGTCGACCGGTTCGGCCTCGGCGACGTCGCGCTCAAGCCGATCCAGCTCGGCTGGCGCTTCGACGGCGCCGCCGTCCTCGCCGAGTACGCCGTGTACATCCCCACCGGCCGCTTCGAGGCGGGCGCGAGCGGCGTCAGCCAGGGACACGTCACCCACCAGCTCTCGGTCGGCGGCACGGTCGGGCTCGACCCGGACGAGCGGTGGTTCGTCGCGGCGCTGGCGAGCTACGACATGAACCAGAAGAAGCGCGGCGTCGACATCACGCGTGGTGACACCTTGCAGCTCCAGGGTGGCGTCGGGGCGCGCCCCTCGCCGGTGTGGGAGATCGGCCTCGCCGCATACGCCCTGTGGCAAGTGGAGGACGACCGGGGCGACGACCTCCCGGTCGCGCTCCGCGGAGCGCGCGACCGCGTGTACGGCGTCGGGCCCGAGGTCGCGGTCAGGATCCCGGCCCTCGGGATCGCGGTGAGGCTGCGGTACGAGGTCGAGCTCGGTGTGAGGAGCCGTCCGGGCGGGCAGATCCTGTCGCTCGGCGTCAGCTACGCGGTCATCGAGAGCGAAGCCGAGCGTGGGAGCGGGCGCCGGTGAAGACGAGGGAGCACATCCCGCCGAAGACGTGGTTCAATCGCGCGCCATGCGGACGATGGTGTGGACGTGCGTGCTGCTCGCGGCCTGCGGCGGGTCCGACGGCTCGGAAGGGGCGGTGGACGGCGCGACGCCCGGGGGCGACGGCGGCGCAGGACGGGACGCGGGGCGCGCGGACGCCGCCCGAGATGCCGGTCGAGACGCCGGCCACGACTCCGGGGTGCCCCCGGGCTGCCCGTACGGCGACCGGCCGCCCGTGACCGACTCGCCGCTGCCCCACGCCTCCGGCCGCACCGAGACCGTCCGGGTCGGGGGCTTCACCGACGAGTACCTCTACGACGCGACCGGCAGCCAGAAGCTCGGCATCCGCCGCGAGTGGGGCAGCAGCATCGTCTTCTTCGGGCAAGACGACGGGAGCCCCGGCGCGAACGGCACCAACACTATCGACGCCAACGACACCGGGCGCGAGGTGCAGGTCGCCCTCTACGACCCGGACCGCTCGGTCCAGGGCTGCTCGTGGAACGCCTCGTGCGCCTCCGGCCCGACGTGCCCGGTGTCGATCCGCTACCTCGGCTGGAATCCGGTCCAGGGCGGCAACCGCTGCAACATCGGATCGCCCACCGAGAGCGTGCGGACGGGCGACGGAAGCCTCGTGGCCCGCACGGTCCCGCTCCAGTGGAACCCCGACTGGGAGGCGCACGACTGTGCCTCCGACAGCTGCGGCGGCTCGGGTCCGAGCTCCCGGCCGGCGAGCGACGTGCGGCTCACCCAGACCGTCCGGTTCGTCGGCCCGCGGATCGCCGAGGTCCGCTACACGGTCGAGAACCTCGCGGACGTGGCCCACGCCGCCACCTTGCAGGAGATGCCCACCATGTACACCGCCAACGGGAACGAAGGGCCCGACCTCTGGCGGCTCATGGACCCGGACGGCACGCAGATCCCGATCGACACGCCCAGCGGAGGCGACGGGTTCTTCTACGAGAACTTCACGGCATCGGGGCCCTGGGTCTCGCTGCAGAACGACGACCTCGGCTACGGCGTCGCGATCCTGTACGAGAACGGGCTGCGCGAGTTCCAGGGCTGGCAGAAGCGGGACCTGCCCTTCAACAACGTCCGCTCTCGCATCGTCTTCGGTCTTCCCGCCCGGGGAGCGGTCCACGCCCGCGCCTACCTGCTCCTCGGCTCCTTCGCGACCATCCAGGCCGAGGCCGCGGGGCTCCTCGCGACGCTGCCGCCCTTCGGCGTCCTCGACGCGCCCGCGGGTGAGGTGTCCCCGGGCGCGGTGACGCTCTCGGGCTGGGCGCTCGACAACCGCGGCGTGACCGGTGTCGAGGCCCGCATCGACGAGGCCGAGACCGTGCCGCTGGCCTACGGCGGCTCCCGCCCCGACGTGTGTGTCGCCTGGCCCGGTTACCCGGGCTGTGACGCGGTGGGGTACACGGGCAGCCACGATTTCGGCGCGCCGCGCGAGTGCCCGCACCTCGTCGAGATCGTCGCCACCGACACCGACGGCAACCGGCGCACGATCGCCGAGCGGCTGGTGACCGTCCGCTGAGCCGTGGGCGCGCCCGCCGAGTCCATGAGCGCCATTAAACTGGGCATGTCGCCCGTTTGGGGGTAGGTGTAGGGCCGTATGTTCCGCGGCCGGATCCGGTCCATCCACTTCGTCGGCATCGGCGGGGTCGGGATGAGCGGCATCGCGCAGGTGCTGCTCGAGCACGGCTTCGAGGTGAGCGGGTCCGACTTGCGCGAGAGCGAGACGACGCGGCACCTCGCCGAGCGCGGGGCGCGGATCTTCGTCGGCCACGAGGCCGACAACGTCCGGGACGCGGACGTGGTCGTGTTCTCGTCGGCGGTGCCGCGGGACAACCCCGAGATGGTCGCCGCCCGGCGCCGCGCCATCCCGGTCATCCCCCGGGCCGAGATGCTCGGCGAGCTGATGCGGCTGAAGGACGGCATCGCGCTCGCGGGCTCGCACGGCAAGACGACGACCACGTCGCTCGTGGCGACGGTCCTCCGGCACGCCGGGCTCGACCCGACGGTGGTCATCGGCGGCAAGCTGAACGCGCTCGGGACGGGGGCGACGCGCGGGGCCGGCGACCTGCTCGTGGCCGAGGCGGACGAGTCGGACGGGTCCTTCCTGCACCTGACCCCCGCGATCGCCGTCATCACGAACATCGACCCCGAGCACCTCGACCACTACGGGGACCTCGCGGGCGTCAAGGACGCGTTCGTCGACTTCGCCAACCGCGTGCCCTTCTACGGCCTGGTCGTCGCGTGCCTCGACCACCCGCACGTGCAGGAGGTGCTGCCGCGCATCGAGAAGCGGACGGCCACCTACGGCCTGAGCGCCCAGGCGGACTACCGGGCGCGCAAGCCCGTGCTCGAGGGCCTGAGCGCCCGGTTCTCGGTGAGCCGCCGCGGCGAGGACCTCGGCGAGTTCGAGGTGCGGATGCCGGGCATCCACAACGTGCTCAACGCGCTGGCGACGATCGTCGTGGCCGACGAGCTGCGCGTGCCGCTCGACACGGTCCGTGAGGGGCTCCGCACCTTCGGCGGCGTGCACCGGCGGTTCACGATCGTCGGCGAGCACGCCGGGATCACGGTCGTCGACGACTACGGCCACCACCCGGCCGAGATCGTCGCGACGCTCGAGGCGGCGCAGCGAGCCTACAACCGGCGGCTCGTGGTCGCGTTCCAGCCGCACCGCTACTCGCGAACGCACCACCTGTTCGAGGAGCTGACGCTCGCCTTCAACCGGGCCGACGTGCTGCTCGTCACCGACGTCTACGCGGCCGGCGAGCACCCCATCGCGGGGGCCGACTCGGCGCATCTGGTCGAGGCCGTCCGCGCCCACGGCCACCGCGACGTGACGCACGTGCCGAGCCGCGACGAGCTGGCCGCCGCGCTCGCGCTGCGCCTCGAGGAGGGCGACGTCGTGATCACGCTCGGCGCAGGCGACATCACGCGCACCGGCGCCGAGCTCCTCTCGCTCCTCCGGCAGGCGAAGGCGTGACGGCGAGGACGAAAGCACCGGCGAAGCGGAACGGACGGCGCAAGCGCGGCGACGATCGCGCCGTCGAGCCGCGACGCGAGAAGCGCCGCCCGCCGCCCGCCCCTGCCTCGAAGCAGAACCGACGGACCAAGCCGAAGGCGGCGCCGGCCGAACCGGTCCCCCGCGCGCCGAAGGTGCCCCTGCGCGCCCGTGCCCTCGTGTGGCGCGAGCGCGCCCGCTCGGCGTGGGCGCGCACTCGGCGACCCCTCTGGGTGGCCGCGCGGGTCGGGCTCGTGCTCGTCGTGGTGGCCGGCGCCGTCGCCGTGGGCCGGCTCGTCGAGCGGCACGTACGGACCTCGCCCGCGTTCGCCACCAAGACCATCGCGCTCGAGGGCGCCGAGCGGCTCGGCCGTGAGGAGGTGCTCGAGGCCGCCGGGCTCGCGCCCGGGCAGAACGTCTTCGACATGGCGCCGGAGGACGCGCAGGCGCGTCTCGTGGCCCACCCGTGGATCGCCGAGGCCGTCGTGCGCCGGCGGCTGCCGGACACCTTCGAGGTTTCCGTCCGGGAGCACCGCGCGGTCGCCGTCCTCGCCCTCGGCCGGGCGGAAGACGAAGGAGACGCGCTCTACCTCGTGGGCGAGGACGGCACGGTCTTCAAGCGCGTGACCGAGGGCGACCCGCTCGACCTCCCGGTCATCACCGGCATCGACCGCGCCCGCTTCAGCCGGGACCGGGCCTGGCGGGCGTCGGTGCTGGTCGAGATCGTCGCGCTCCTGTCGGACTACCGCGGCGCCGGCCTGTGGCGCCGGGAGCCCATCGGCGAGGTGCACGTGGGGCCGGACGACGGCCTGTCGCTCTACGTCGGCGAGGACGCGACGCAGATCCGCCTGGGCCGCGGCCCGTTCCGCCAGAAGCTCCGCCGGCTCCGCCGCGTCCTCGACCGCCTCGACGAGCGCGAGGCGAGCCCGGCCTACGTCCTGCTCGACAACGTCCGCCGCCCCGACCGCGTCACCGTACGCCTGCGCTGAGCGGGGCTACGGTTCGTGCGGCGACGTCGGCGACCGGTGGGCGACGAGGTCCCAGGTGATCCGGTGGTCGGCGAGGTAGACCTCGAGGCGCGCGAGGCCCACTGCCTCGACGAGCCAGGCCTCGCCTTCCCACGAACCTTCGTGCGCACCGGCGACCTGACGCTCGGTGAAGCGGGCGCGCCACGCCATCGCCTCGCGCCCGTCGAAGAGCCGCGTGAGCTCGCGCGACTCGATTCGGTAGTTTCGCTCGATGGTAAGCGTCACGCTCTCGTCGCCGAAGGTCTGCTTCAGGCGAGCCTCCCCGCCGAAGGTCGTGCCCGCCGCAAGCTCCCGCGGGACGAGCCAGCGCCGCACGTCGACGTCGACGGCCGTGGGTTCGCTCGCGGCATCCGTTGACCGAGACAAGACGCCAAGCATGCCCTCGAGCAGGCCGAACCACGGTTCCTCGACGCCGTCGGGCCCGCATCGAACGCGGATCGTCCACTGCATCGGGCGCGCCGGGCTCGGCGCTTCGGACTCCCACCGGACGCGACCACCGGAGAGCACGCGCCCGGTGACCGTCGCCTCGGGCTGCTCGATGCTCGTGCTCACGCGGTAGCGCCACATGGTGCCGGACGCCAGCGGGACGAAGGGGTGCGCGCACGTCGCCGCCGACCTCGAGCTGCTTCGCCGCTCCGCCGCCTCGGCAGCTTCGGTGCGAGCGCCATCGTCGGCTCTCACGTAGAGCCACGTCGCGACCGCGGCTGCCCCGACCGCGCCGGCGGCGATCAATCGCCGTGGACGGTGCACGTGAGCCTCCGGACGTAGACGCCGGGGGCGTCTGCCCGCCGGTCCGGCCAGGCCACTACCAGCGAGTCGCCCTCGGCCGCGACGCTCGGGCGCGGCTTCACCGGGTAGGGGCCGAGGGTCTCGGTGCGCGGGACGGGATCGAGGAAGGTCGCCTCCTCGTCGGTGATCTCGACGACGGCGCTTCCGCGCCTCCCCTCGGGCGTGAGCAGGGCGGCGTAGATCCCCTCCCGGTAGTCGATGTCCGCGGTGACCCAGAGCTCGTGGGGGTTGGTGTGCTCGCCCCAGACGACCACCGCGCCGCCAGGGACGCGCACCAGCTCGAGGTAGCCGGTGATGATATCGCGCCCGCAGCCGCGGAACGGTCCATCCCTCATGCACGGTAGCTGCCAGGGCGCGTCCTCGGCGCACGTTCCGTCGGCGTTCATGATGCGAAGGACATGACAGCAGTTGTTGCTCGAGATTCGCTCGAAGAAGAGCACCTTGCCTCCGGGCACCGCGACGGCGCGGGGCTGGAAGCCGTCGTCGGTGGTCGTCACGTGCGTGCCGCCGACCCGCCGCGGGCCGTCGCGGATGCTCAGGTCCTCGTCGAGGCGGAGCAGGCGCAATGGCCCGTCCGACCCGGCGCGATATAGCATCGAGAGACCACCGTCAGCGTTGGAGAAGAGCCACGGCGCTTCGATGATCAGGTCCCGATCGCCGCACTGCTCGGCCCACGTCACCGGGAAGGCGTCCGTTCGGTTCAGCGCGAACGCGTGCAGGCGGAGGTTGCTCGCCAAGCGCTCGTTGCAGGCCGGCGGGATGGCGGCGACGGCGCCCACGACAGTGCCGGCCGCCTCCGCCGCCGGGAATACCAGCTCGCCGTCCGGATGGTGAAGGAAACCGAGCGACAATGCCCCGATCGCCGGGTCGTCGTCGGGCGGAGGCACCTCGATCCGGATCGGCAGCGCCTCGGCCGTGGCTCGGGGCGGAGGCGTGACGGTCCACAGGCTGATCCTGTCCTCGGACCAGGGCGGAGGGGGGTCGGGCCGGCTCCAGATGTGTGCGACGAGCGCGTCGCCGTGCCTGAGCCAGCGTGTCCGGACCGCGCCGATCAGCCCGCTCCCGAGCCACAGGCGCTCGCTCGCCGGCTCGAGGTCGCCGTCGAGCCACAAGCCCTCCCACTCGCTCCGGCGGACGGTCGGGTCCTCGGCGGGGACCTCGGCGGCGACCGACACGAACACCCGCCCGTCGAGCAGCCCGACGCTCGGGAGCGCCGGCTCTTCGGTCACCCGCCTCACGTCCTCGAGCGTGCACTCGCCGATGATGTCGACGCCGTCGTCGCAGCCGGCCGAGAGCGCGAGCGCAACCAGAACCGCGGCGCCGACCTCAGAAGGGCACATCGATCGGGTCCCCTGGAGGCGGCTGGCCCCCGGCACCGGACAGCACCGTGACGAGCCCTCGGCCCGGCCGCGAGACCAACAGTTCGAACAACACCCCTTGGAGCGAGGATACGAGTGCGCGCGCCGCTCCCGCAAGGTGCGGTGCGGCGGGCGCGCCTGCACGGCGGAACGTGATGACGCACCACGCGGCGGTCATGCCAGCCCGGAGCTGAGATCGTTCTGCCTGCCGGAGGAAGTGTGCGCCTACCCGGACGGCCCGAGCCGTGCCGGGTCACACGACCCGCCACCAGGGGGCGGCGAGCACACGGGGGCCGAGCCGCTCGATGCGGTTCCCGTCGTGGAGCAGGAGGCAGCCGCGGACCGATGCGCCGTACTCCTCGCGGAAGGTCCGAAGGTGCGCCGCGTCGGCGGTCGCGGCGCGCGAGCCCGTCTTGACCTCGACGGCCAAGAGATCACCGCCGCGCTCGACGACGAAGTCGACCTCGTCGCCCGTCGCGGTGCGCCAGTAGAAGAGCTCGGGCCGATCGCCGACGGCGCAGTCCCGAAAGACCAAGAGGTCGGACAATACGAGGTTCTCGAGGTGGCAGCCGCCGGGGCGCGAGACACCGGCGAGCCGCATCGACAGGGCCGTGTCGCACCAGTAGGCCTTGGGCGACTTGATGAGACGCTTCGTCCGGTTGACGGCGTATGCGGGGAGGCGGACGAGCTGGTACGACGCCTCGAGCAGGTTGAGCCAGCGGCGAACGGTCGGCTGCGGCAGACCGACGTCTCGGCCGAGCTCGCTCTGGTTGAGGAGGTTGCCGAGCCGGAGGTTGACGGCGCGCATCAGCCGGCGGAAGTCGATCAGGTTGTCGATCGACGACAGGTCCTGGAGGTCGCGCTCGAGGTAGGTGCGGACGTATCCGTCGAGCCAGATCGCGCGGTCTTCGGGATCCCCGAGCTCGACCGCGGGCACGGGGTAGCCGCCGCGGCTCGCCGCCTCGCGGAAGTCCGCAGGCTCGGACCCGTCGTCGCCCAGGACGTCCGCCCATTGCTCGAACGGATGCTCGAACAGGTCGTGCCACCGGCCGGCATGGCCTTGGCCGAGCACCTCCCGCCGGGTGAGCGGCCACAGCGTCATGTAGGCGGCGCGGCCTGCCAGGGACTCGGACACGCGCTGCATGAGCAGGAGGTTGGCGGACCCGGTCAGGATGTAGCGACCCGGCGAACGACGCTCGTCCACCGCCCGCTTGACGGCCGAGAGGAGCTCGGGGACGCGCTGGACCTCGTCGAGGACCAGCCGTTCCCCCCGCGCGAGCAGGTCGTCCGGGGATCGCTCGGCCTGCGTCCGCACGTCGAGGTCGTCCAGGGAGTAGTAAGGACGCTCCTCGGGCAGCAGCTCGCGCACCAGCGTGCTCTTGCCCGTCTGGCGCGCCCCGGTCACCACGACCACGGGCATGGTCCGCGCCACGCGCGCCACCGCTCCCGTGAGGGCCCGGGGGAGGGTTCCTTGATTCACGTCGTGAATGATAATCATTCATGGCGTGAATGCAATGCCGAGAGGAGGGCGATTCCTCCACAGTTTCCGCAGCGCGGCCCTCTCAGTACCGAAACTCGGCGGCCAGGCGGGTGCCGGCGGGGAGGCGGTCGTGGGGCAGGACCCAGACCTTGCCGCCCTTCGCGTAGGTGTTCGCGGCCGCGAGGTCGAGCAGGTCGTCCGCTCCCGGGCGCCAGCCGTCGAACCGGCGCACCGCGCGGTGGTCCACGTCGAAGCGGCCCCACTCGTGTTCGTCCCGGCCGACGTAGAGCGTGCGCACGCGGCCGTCGAACGCGGCGAGCAGCACCTCGTCGAGATCGGTCGATGCGAGACCGCGGCCCTCGAGCGCGGGCAGCCGCTCCGGGGCCTCGTCCACCTCGCGCGTGAGGTACCGTTCGGCGACGGGCCAGGCGTGCGCGTGGATCTCCCGCTCGGAGACGGGCTCGTTCTTCTCGTGCACCCCCTCCTCGAGCACGTTCAGCGCGCTCATGGCGCGGAAGATGGGGAACAGCGGCTCGGAGCCCACCAGGACGACCGGCACCTGACGGTCCCCGACGAGGCGATCGACGGCGTCGTGGAGCGCCCCGAACCACTGCCGGATCTCGCGCTTCTCCTCCTCGGGCTCTCCCTCGCCGTGCCCGTGGAAGATCATCCCGGTCGGACCGGCGCCCTGCGCTCCGAGGCCGCCAGCGGGGGTGCCGGAGCGGATCGAGTGCTGCTGCACCATCTGCTGCCGGACCTCGTAGCCGACCGTATCCTCGAGCCTACGGGGAGCGTCGCCGAGGTCGCGCTCCGCGATGCCGAAGCGATCCGCTTCGAAGAGCCGCACGCGATGGACGTGCAGCTCGAGCACGAAGAAGCGCTCGGCGGCGTTCAGGAACGCCAGGAGCGGCTTCACGTGGAAGCGGTCCTCGACCACGACGAGCTCCTCGAGCGCCGCAGGGACTCGGAAGCGGCGCATCACGTGCGGGGAGCGGAGCACCGCGAGCCCGTCGTCCTGGTGCTGCCAGAAGTCGTGGTCGTTCGCGAGGTCGTGAAGCGGCCCGAGCAGCGCCCTCTGCTCGTCGAGCGAGACGCCCATCTCCACGAGCGCGTCGTCCGCGCGCTTGATCAGGTTCCTGAAACGGATGGGGTTCTGCTTCGTCTCCCGCGCGCCGCGGTGGGTGGCGAGGAAGATCGAGATACAGGTCGGGCCGCAGACGCGCAGCAGCGGGTCGATGTCTTCTTTGCGGACGGGGTCCATGCCTCGGCGTCGGATGCACCGCGCGTGCCCGCGTCGGCCAGCTGCTTCCTGCCCAGCAGATGTGGCGAACCGGCGCACGTGTGACGAAGCGCGGCGGTTCTCAGTCCCACTCCATCGTCTCGAGCCACTCCCTGAGGTGGCTCGCGGTCCGGAACCGCTCGAGGATCAGCGAGCGCTTGAGCCCGCGGATGATCTCCTTGGCGACCGGAGGCTGGCGCGCGTAGGCCCGCGGTCCGCCGATGACCTCGTGGAAGATGCGGACGAGGTCGACGATGTCGTCCTGCATGTTCTCCTGCTTGGGCGCGCGCCACTGGAACACGTCGAGCAGCTTGCACTCGAACGAGAGCCCTTCACGCCGGAGGATGATGTTGTCGGTGTGGAGATCGCCGTGGTACTCGCCGCTGTGGTGGATCGTCTCGACGCCCGAGACGAGCCCGTGCAGCAGGTGCAGGCCCTCGAACACGGTGAGGTGCCTGCCGGGTTGGCGCAGCAGGAATCGGCTCAGCAGCTCTCCCTCGACATAGTCGGAGACGAGCAGGGTGATGGGCTGGCGCCGGAACGTGATCGTCTCGTGCCCGTGGTACTGGATCAGGATCGGGCAGTGCCGGAGCTTGTGGAGCTTCTTGGCGTAGAAGAGCGCCGCCCGGTCCCGCTCGTTCCGCTGGGGGAAGAACACCTTTCCCGCCCGCTCGATGCCGGTCCGGCGCTCGTTGAGCAGGTAGACCTCCCCCTCCCACCCGGCGCCGAGCCGCGAGACCACCTCGTACTTGCCTGCCAGCACGCGTCCGGGCTCGAAGCCGAAGGTGGTGATGACGTTCTTCCGGGAGGCCATCGTGGGGCAGACGCTTGTAGCCGCAAAAGGGGGGCGGAAGCCAGACCTTCGGTGGGGCCGCCGTCCGAGACCTTGCACGAAATTTGGTTCCCCGGATCGGGGTGTGTATTGCTGGGCTCAGGAGCGCGCAGGATGGCCGACAACGAGATCATCGCGGGACTGGACCTCGGCACGACGAAGGTGTGCGCCATCGTCGCCGAGCAGACCGACGAGGGCATCGACATCATCGGGATCGGGTCGGTCCCCTCCAAGGGCCTCAAGCGCGGCGTGGTCGTCAACATCGAGTCCACCGTCCAGGCCATCAAGGCCGCCATCGAGCAGGCCGAGACGATGGCCGGGGTGCAGATCGGGACCGTGTACGCGGGCATCGCGGGCAGCCACGTCCGGGGGATGAACCAGGAGGGGGTCGCGGCCATCAGCAGCCGGGAGGTCTCCCAGGACGACGTCCAGCGGGTCCTCGAGCAGGCCAAGGCCATCCCGCTGCCGGGCGACCGGCAGGTCATCCACGTCCTGCCCCAGGAGTACATCGTGGACGGCCAGGACGGCATCAAGGAGCCGGTCGGGATGAGCGGGGTCCGGCTCGAGGCCCGGGTCCACGTGGTCACCGCGGCGACCCCGAGCATCCAGAACATCATCAAGTGCGCTCAGCGCTGCGACCTCGACGTCGCAGAGGTGGTCCTGCAGCCGCTCGCCAGCGCAGAGGCGGTCCTGAGCGAGGACGAGAAGGAGATCGGCGTCGCGCTCATCGACATCGGCGGGGGCACGACCGACATCATCGTCTACGTGGACGGCGCGGCGGTCCACACGACCGTCATCCCCATCGGCGGGATGAACTTCACGAACGACATCGCGACCGGCTTGCGCACGCCGGTGGCCGAGGCCGAGCGCATCAAGATCAAGTACGGCTGCGCGGCCACCCGCATGGTGGACGAGGACGAGACCATCGAGGTCCCCTCGGTGGGCGGCCGGCCTCCGCGGACGCTGCCCCGCCAGGTCCTGTGCGACATCATCGAGCCCCGGGCCGAGGAGATCTTCGCGGCCTGCCGGCACGTGATCGCCGAGACGGGCTTCGGTGACATGCTGGCGGCGGGCGCGGTGATCACGGGCGGGACGACGCTCCTCGACGGGACGCCGGAGCTCGCGGAGCAGGTGCTGGGGCTGCCGGTGCGCCGTGGCGCGCCGCTCGGCATCGGCGGCCTCATCGACGTGGTCAAGAGCCCCGCGTTCAGCACGGGCGTGGGCCTGGTCAAGTACGGCGCGGGGCGGCTGCGCGACGCGGCGCCCGCCGAAGACGAGGACATGGTCGAGTCGGCGGTGCGCGCCGGGTTCGGGTCGCGCATCGGGCAGTGGTTCCGAGAGGTCTTCTGAAGGATTTGCGGCCGTCTCCGGGAGGGCGACCCGGCGCGGCGAGACAGGGTGTGCTCTGAGATGGGACCGGGCGTCCCACCGGGAGGAAGAATGGGTATCTCGATCGAGTTCGCGGAGGACGCGGATCTGCAGGCGCGCATCAAGGTGGTCGGCGTCGGCGGCGGCGGCGGCAACGCGCTCAACACGATGATCGCGAGTGGGCTCGAGGGGGTCGAGTTCATCGCGGCGAACACGGACGCGCAGTCGCTCGACACGAGCCTCGCGCCGGTGAAGATCCAGCTCGGGCCGCAGCTCACCAAGGGGCTCGGCGCGGGCGGCAACCCGGACATGGGCCGCAAGTCGGCTCTCGAAGACGTGCAGCGCATCGCCGACGCCATCCAGGGTGCCGACATGGTCTTCGTGACCGCCGGCATGGGCGGCGGCACGGGGACCGGGGCGGCGCCGATCATCGCGCAGATCGCGCGCGATCAGGGGGCGCTCACGGTGGGCGTGGTGACCCGGCCGTTCCTGTTCGAGGGGCGGCGCCGGAACAAGAACGCCGAGAACGGCGTCGCCGAGCTCATCGACTCGGTCGACACCATCATCACGATCCCGAACCAGAAGCTCCTGAGCCTCGATGACGAGGACCTGAGCCTGCTCGAGTCCTTCCAGCGGGCCGACGACGTGCTCGTCCAGGCCGTCCGGGGCATCAGCGACCTGATCGTGCACACCGGCATGATCAACGTGGACTTCGCGGACGTGAAGACCATCATGAGCACCTCGGGCCGGGCGCTCATGGGGACCGGGTTCGCCAAGGGCGAGCGCCGGGCGCTCGAGGCGGCCGAGATGGCCATCAACTCCCCGCTCCTCGACGACGTGTCGGTGGACGGCGCGACCGGCATCCTCATCAACTTCACCGCGGGCCCGGACATCCGCCTCAAGGAGATCAACGAGGCGGCGAGCCTCATCCAGCAGGCGGCGCACGAGGACGCGAACATCATCTTCGGCGTCGTCACCGACCCCGAGATGAGCGAGATCGTGAAGGTCACGGTCATCGCCACCGGGTTCGACACACAGCCGAGCGTCCACGAGGAGGTCCAGCCGCGGGCCAGCCGGACGACCATCCCGATGCGCCAGCCGCTCGGGCAGCGGTCGGAGCGTCCCTCGTACGTGGGACGCGGCGAGACCCCGCGCGAGGTCGTCGCGCGGGGCGGACGCCGGATGAGCGAGGCGCCGCAGCAGGTGTCGCTGCCCGATCACCGCGCGAGCGCGCGGGCCTTCGGCGCGAGCGCCCTGCACGACGAGGCGGTGCTCGACATCCCCGCCTACCTCCGCCGAAACGCAGCTTCCCAGGAGTGAAACCTCCAAGGTCCCAAGGTCCCAGGATGGGGAAAGCCGGGGTTCGTGAGGATCCCGGCTTTCTTCTTCCGTCCTCGGGGCTCGGGCCACCCGGAGCGCGGCCGCGCGGTACTCCGATGGGACGGAATCAGATCTTCCCTGCCCGCCGCCCGTCTGTCCGCGGACCGAGGAGGGACGCGATGCGACGGATCTGGGCGGCGGCGGTAGGGGCGATCTCGACGATGATCGTGGTTTCGGGGGCCTCGGCGCAGGCGGGCGACGGGCTCGCGCGCGTGGCGTCGGCCGAGTGCCGGACCGAGGGCGGCGGCGCCGCGGCGCGGGTCCGGGCCCACCGCGGCAACCCCCAGGCGCGCCAGGCGGCACAGCGGGCGCTCGGGTTCCTCGGCCAGGAGGTCTCGCGCTGGCAGGAGCAGCACCAGTGCTACGGCTGCCACGTGCAGGCCGTGAGCCTCGAGGCGCTGGTGGTGGGCAGGGCGCACGGCTACACGGTGCCGGACGCCGACATGCAGACGGTGCTCCGCGGGATGCTGGAGCTGCCCGGCGGGGCGCGGGCCCAGGGCGGGCTCTCGTACCACGTCACCTCGCTCCTCGAGCCCTCGAACGCCTTCGGCGGCGCGGCGTTCGCGCACTACGACGAGCACGTCGACGGCCGGCTCACCGACGACCTCCTGCAGGTGGCCGCGCGGCTCGAGACGTTTCAGCAACAGGACGGCTCCCTCTCGGGGAACTACGACAACCGGCCCGTAGCCGTCGGCACGATCCAGAGCACGACCCAGGCCGTCCAGACCTGGCGGCAGGCGTACGCGCGGAGCGCCGACGAGCGGTGGCTCCGGCCCGTCCGGCGCGCCGAGGACTTCCTCACGGCGAGCGCGGCGCGGCTCGCCGATGCGCCCGGCGCCGATCTGCAGCACATCAACTACACCATCCTCGGGTTGCTCGCGGCCGGGGCGCGGGAGAGCGAGACGACGCTCCAGCGCCTCTCCGGCGAGCTCCGCGAGCGGCAGGCGCCCGACGGGAGCTGGGGCGGCGCGCTCGAGACCGGGCAGACGCTCTATGCGCTGCGCCGGATGGGCGCGTCCGACGACGACGCCGCGGTGCGGCGCGGCACCGAGTGGCTCGTCGAGCACCAGGCGGCGGACGGCGGCTGGGGCCACGGGGGCGCGGCGCGCGGCACCGCCATGTGGGCCGTCCTCGGCCTCGTGTCCATCGACGTCGCCTCGGTCGAGATCGCCGGCGTGCGCGACGGCCAGCACGTCGCCTCGGCCGTGACGTTGACCGGGACCGCCGCCGACAACGAGGGCGGGCGCATCGCCCGGAGCGAGGTGTTCGTCGACGACGTGCGCGTCGCGAGCGTGTGTGGGCCGCGGGTGAGCTACCAGCTCGATCCGAGCCGGCTCGAGGCCGGGCGGCACATCGTGCGCGTCGTCGCGGCGAACGCCGCGGGTCGCACCGGGAGCAAGCACTTCGAGCTCTACACGGGCGACCACTACCTGACCGAGGCCGGGACGAGGTGGGTGGACGACGCGACCGTCATCTCCGTCCGCGACGTGGCGCCGGCGGACATGGGACACCGTGTCGTGCTCGACGTGTACGCGACCCGCGAGGACGGTAACCGGCACGTGCGCGGACGTCGCGTGCACCGCGCCGAGCAGGCGGGAGCGCAGGGTGCGGTCGAGCTCCGGTGGGACGGAAGCGATCGCGGCCGGTACATCGCCGAGCTCCGGTTCGTGGACGACACCGGCCGCACCCGGCAGCGCGTGGAGGTGCCGTTCGTGCACGATTCACCCGAGGCACGCCACGCGGCCTTCGGGCAGGTGGCGGGGACGCTCAACCTCGCCGAGGGCGGCGTCGCCCAGAACGCCGAGGTCGAGCTCGTCGACGACCGAGGCCATGTGGTGGCGCGGACGCGGTCGACGCGCTCGGGGCGCTACCGCTTCCGCGACGTCGAGCGCGGCAGCTACCGCGTGCGCGTCCGGCGCCAGGGATTCCGCGCCGAGGAGGCCGCCGTCCAGGCGGCGCCCGCCGCCGAGGCCGCCGCCGACGTCGCGCTCCACTGAGGGTCAAGGCCGAACGACGATCGTCCCTACGTATCGGCTCTCCCACTTCGCGCGCAGCGCGTCGCGTATCTCCTCGAGAGCAAACGACCGGCCGATCACGGGACGGATCGAGCCCTCCTCCAGCCACTTCCGGATGGCCGCGAGGCGCTCGACCCGCACCTCCGGGTCGCGGTGCACGCTGATCGCGGCCGGGCATCCGCGCACATCGAGGCTCTTCATCATGATGAGGTTGGTCGGGAGCACGTTCGCGTTGGGCGCCCCGCGCTCGCCCCGCCCCCTGGCCACGTACGGCGTCGCTGCCCAACCCACGACGAGGAACCGGGCGCCGAAGCGGACCGCGCGCAGGCTCTCCAGCGACACGTCCCCGCCGACGGCGTCGTAGACCACGTCGACCCCCTCACCTCGCGTGAGGGCCTTCACGTCGTCCCGGAACCGGCGGACGCCTCCCTCGCCGTCGCTCGTCTGGATGACGTGATCGGCGCCCTCGGCGCGTACGCGCTCGAGCTTCTCGGCGTCTCTGCCGGTGGCGATGACGGTGGCGCCGACGCGCTTGGCGATGTGCACCGCCGCCAGGCCGGTCGTACCCGAAGCGCCGTGGATCAGCACCGTCTCGCCGGCGCGCAGCTCGCCACGCCGGATCAGGCAGTGGTACGCGGTCTCGTACCCGCCGAAGATGCTGCAGCCCTCGTCGAAGCCGTAGCCGTCCGGCAGCGGAAAGAGCGCGTCGCTCGGAGCCGCCGCGAACGTCGCGAACCCACCCCAGCGCCTGTGGGCGCCGATCGACCGAGGCCCCGTCCGCAGCCCGTCTGCGATCACGCGGCTGCCGGGCTCGACGGTCGCCTCGGGTCCCGACCACACCACCTCCCCGGCGTACTCCAAGCCGGGGCAGTAGGGCGGATCGGGCATGTGCTGGTACTGGCCGCTCATCATGAGCAGGTCGACCCAGCCCACCTGCGCGCTCCGCACCCGAACGACGACGTCGGTCGGCGCGAGCGAGGACACGTCGGGCGGCGGCTGCTCCTCGATCCCGAGGTGGTGCTCGAGGGCGTCGAGCGGCGTATCGCCGTACTGCCTCACCACGACGCGGTGTCCGGTCTCCATCGCGCGCAGCATAACCCTTCAGCGCTTCGGACACGCGACACGGACCATCGTTGCACGAGTGCGGAGCGTCGCAAGCGTCGATCGAGGCGCTGGACACGCCTCCATTTGCGCTATGCTTCGGGCCGATGGCTGTCGATCTGGAGGATCCGCGTCAGGCGCAGTACCTGGGGTGGTTGCTCTGCGCCGCCTCGCTGGAGCCGCCCGGGCTCTTCCGACAGACCGCCATCCGGTGCCGCCGCCGGCCGGGCCGCCGGCCTTGCCCGGGGACCATGCGCGTGATGCTCACCGAGGTGCCGGATCGGATGCACTGGCAGTGTTCGAGATGCGGTGAGGAGGGCTCGATCGGGGCCTGGCGGCACAACATCTGGAACCTCCGCGACTGGGTCGCCGGCAAGGACCCGGAGCCTCACGACGTCGAGCTGACCGTGTCCGAGGAGGAGTACCGGATCCTCCGCGAAGCGATCCATGGGCCCTGCGTCGTCGTCGGCGGCGGCAAGCTGACGGGCGACGGCCGGGTGCGTCTGCGCGGCGACCTCGGCGACCTCGAGGACTTCTTGCTGGCTCTCGGAGAGGCGCCCGCGCTCGGACAGAAGGGCCGGCGCGCGCGCCTGCTCGCAGACGTGACCCGAAGGGTCCGCAAAGCGCGGATCGCGGCCGCGTCGCCGAGCAGGGAGCGCGCCCGGGAGATCGCGTCCGCCCTCGCGGACGGCGAACCGCCGGACGAGCGCGTGCGCGGTCTCCTGCGCCAGCTCGCGGCGTCGCTGCCCGTTCCGTTCGACGCACGGCTCGGCGCCGTCGAGGTCTCGGTCGACACGGTGACGTTCTGGGACGGGGACCTGCCCGAGCTGCGCGCACGGACGACGTTCCGCGGCGACCGGATCGAGCTGAACCTCGGTGCGCTCCGCGTGGAGACCGGCGCGGCCGCGGAGCTCGTCGGCCTCTACCGCGACTGGTGGATGGCCCAGGAGGGAGGCCGCCGCCGCGATCGCGGCCCCCGGTAGGGGTAGCGCGAGTCAGAGCCCGAAGTCCGCGGCGTGCTCGCGGAGGTACGCGATGTAGTAGTCGGCGTCCCTGCCGGGCTCGAGCTCGCCGGCTTCGCAGCGTGCCTCGAGCTCGTCGCGGATCGCGCCGAGGCGCTTCGAGGGCGGGACCCCGAAGGCCGCCATGATGGCGTTGCCGAGGCCCTTCGGGAGCGGCGGGACGCGGGAGTCCTGCGCTTCGACGGCGCGGACTCGCGCCGCGAGCTCGCTGATCTGACGCAGCCCCCGCTTGCGCCGGTGCGGGCGCTTGGTGGTGATGTCGGCGCGGCTCAGCGCCAAGAGGTCGTCGCGCCCTTCGCCCATCTCACGCGCGAAACGGCGGACGGCCGAGTCGGTCCAGCTCCCGTCGTACTGGCTCGCCCGCAGGTGGTAGAGGATGAGGAAGTGGACACGCTCGTACAGCTCGCCTTCGAACGCGAGCCGCTTCGCGACGCTCTTGCGGAACATGGCCGCGCCGAGCTCGGCGTGGCCGAAGAAGTGCACCTCGCCGTTCGGCTCGATGGAGCGGGTCCGCGGCTTGGCGATGTCGTGCAGCAGCGCTCCCCACCGGACCGCGAGGCGCGGCACCGCCTGGCGCACCACCTGCTTGGTGTGCTTCCAGACGTCCTTGTGGCGCCACTCGCCATCGCCGAAGCCGACCAGCGCGGCCACCTCGGGCAGCCACACGTCGAGGACGCCGCCCTGGTGGAGGGCGTCGAGCCCCTCCTCGGGGTGCTCGCCGACGAGCAGGCGGTCCATGTGCGCGCGGACCGTCTCGACGGGGACGGCGCGCAGCTCGGCCGGCGTGGGCCGGGCGGGCGGCCGGTCGAGCAGGGTGGGATCCTCGGTGGACACGCGCGCCGCCCACTCGAGCACGCGGACCCCGCGCTCGGGGCTCGCTGCGCCCGCCGGTTCGCTCCGAATCTCTCCCATACAGCCTGACTCTGCTCCCGAGAGCGGGGGAAGATAGGGACGGGACAGGGCAGGCGCAAGCGCCCTCGCCGGGGGCGGTCAGGGGGCGAGGACGGTGCGGCTCTCCGCCGCGTCGTCCACGTCGGCGCGCCGGAACGGGATCGGGTGGTAGACGCCGTTCGCCCAGTCCTCGACCATGTCGTCCCAGTGCGGGCTGTCGGGCTCGCCGCTGTTGCCGATCGGGAAGTTGGCGAGCGCCTCGGGAGTCCCGTCCTCGGCGAAGGAAGCGACCATCCGGTAGATGGCGCCGCTGCCCGACTCGAAGCGGTCGGCCACGCGGCCCCCGCGGATGAAGCGGCTCCCCGAGACGTTCACGGTGTCTTCTCCGCCGTCGGTCGGGACGAAGCCGTAGTCGAGCCGCCCGCCGAACGTGTTGTCGAACCTCGTCCCGTGGACTTCGCCCCACGTGTAGAGCGAAGGGTCGACCCCACCGTAGCGGTCGGTCAAGAGCTCCGCCGTCGAGGCGAGGGCGCCGAGGAGCGCCGCGTCGGCCCCCTCGTCCACGATCCGCTCGCTCTCCGGGTAGGCACCCTTCATGGCGAGGACGGCCGCCTTCAAGATCCAGGTGGTCGACGCGTCCAGGATCGTGTCGAACACGAAGTCGAAGTCGTCGCTGAGCACGCGCGACGCCGCGAAGAGCGCCGTCAGGTGCAGCACGACGGCGCCCGCCTCGCCGCGGTCCATGCGGCGGCTCCAGTCGGTGAGCACCCCGACGAGCGCCTCGAGGTCCTCCCGGCCGCGGTACTCGACGAGGGCTTCATCGGTCTGCGCGTGCTCCCATGCAGCCCGAACCATCGGGACCAGATCGTCGGCCAGCAGGCTGTGGGTGTCGAGCTGCAGGGTCTGCATGTCCTCGACGGTGACGCCGCCCGACTCGGCGAGCCGCCCGAGCTCGTCCTCGATGCGCCGCGCACGCAAGCCCACGGCGAAGAACGCCCCGTAGTACCAGGGGTCGTCCTCGACCGAGCCGTCGGCCGTGAACCCCCAGGGGTCGTTGTTCGCCGTGGCGATCCAACCACGTGCCGGGTTGCGCGCGTGCGGGATCTGCGCGGGCGACAGGTGCTCGCCCGTCCACACCGTCGCGGGATCGTCTCCGTCGGCGACCGTCCACGGCATGGGCCGCGAGGTCGGGTCGCCGCGGTCCGGGACGTCGAGCCCGACGCGGTACAGGATGTCGTCGCGGTCGGCGGCGACGAAGTTGAACGAGCCGCACCGGAGCGAGGAGACCGCCTCGTCGAGCTCGTCGAGGCTCCGGGCGCGGTTCATGGCGAGCCAGCCGCTGCCCATGCCCGTGCCCTCGAAGCCGGTCCACCGGAGGAGCAACGCCGTACCGGGCCGGGTGGTGACGAGGGCCGAGGGCACGATCGAGTCGTCGAGGAGCACCCCGTACCCGTCGCCGACCTCCTCGACCCGGTAGCCCACCTCCCGCCACTCGTCGAGGAGCCCCCCGTCCTCGGCGCGCCGGCGTGCTCGGATGATCTCGCTGCGCTCGGTGAGGGGCAGGCTCTCGCCGCCGAGACGGACGGCGTCGGGCTCTCGCCGCACCTCCCAGATGTCCACCACGTCGCCGTAGTTGCTCGTCGCGGTCCAGGCGACGTGGCGGTTGTGGCCGATGTGGACGGCCGGGGCCCCGACGAAGCTCCACCCCACGACGTCGAGCGAGCCGCCGCGGTCGGCGCTGTTCAGGTGCTGCGCGTAGAAGAGAGAGGGGCTGTCGAGCGGCTGGTGCGGATCGCCCGCGATGAGGGGCCGCCCGTTCGCCGTGAGGCTCCCGTGGACCGCCCAGTTGTTGCTGCCGCCGACGTCGTACTCGCGCATGACATCGCGGAAGCGCGCGAGCGCGCGCGAGGCCTCCTCCCGGGACATCGGCAGAGGGGGTGCGGCGACGTCCGCGGGGACCCGCGGCGGAAGCGGCGCCGCCGTGGTCCGCGGGCGGCCCTCCTCCGGGACGGCGAAGGTGTCGTGGAGCGGGCGGAGCAGGGGGAGCGTGTCGAGGAGCTCCGGGAGCTGGTTCCGCAGCACCGTGGCCAGCAGCTCGTTCTGCATCGTCTCGTCGTTGCCGAAGACCAGCATCACTCCCACGGTGATCCCGTCTCCGACCTCCCACGGCTCCGGCAGGTAGTCGAGCTCTCCGGGGCCGAAGCCGTAGGGGAGCGGCGCGGCGCCCGCGCGCACCTCCTCGATCCGGGCGTTCACGCCCGCCGTCCACGCGAGCAGGAGCCCGTAGTCGTCCGGTCGCTCGCGCCGCATGATCTCCAGGTCGGTGCGGGCCCAGCGCGCGAAGTCGACGAGGCGCGCGATCTTGTCGTCGTCGAGGTAGCCCTCGCCGAGCACCTCGGCGCGCCGGCCCTCCGCGCGCCGCAACGCGAGGTCCATCTGGAAGAGCCGGTCGGTCGCCATCGCGTAGCCTGCGCCGTACACGACGTCCGCGTCGGTCGCGCCGTAGACGTGTGGGATCCCGAGCCGGTCGACGACGATCTCGACCTCGTCGGTGAGCCCCGGGAAGGACGGCTCGGCCGGGGGATCGTCGGCCGCGCAGGCGGCCAGGACGCACAGGACGAGACGAGCGCACGGACCCCTCATGGCGACGATGGTGTGCAAGACGGGCCCGCCGCGCAACGGAGCAACGAGCCTCAGCAGCCTTCGTCGGGGACCGCGATCTGGTCGTCGACGACGATCCGGCTCACCGTGCAGCTCCCGGTGCCTCGCTTCGACAGGGTGATGCCGGTCACGCGAAAGCTCCCGGACACGAACGGCGAGCTGCCGAACCCCCCGTCGGCGAGGGCGCTCAGGGCCGTGAGCGAGGCCGTGGCCGGCACGTCCCACTCGGTCGACACGCTCGGCCGTCCCTCGAGCGTGTCGAGCCGGGGACCCGTCCCGGTGTCGGCCACGTCGGTCAGACCGACCCGGATCACGAGCTCGGCGCCCGGGTCGCAGATCGCGGACAGGCGCGCCGACAGCGTCCCGAACGCCAGCGAGACGTCGCCCGGCTCGTTGCCCGGACCGCGCACCGTGACGTCGCTGCCTGCGAGCCGGATCCCGTGATCGCCGGAGTGGAAGGTCGTCACGTACCGCGCCTGCCCCTCGGCGCCCTCGATCTGGCTCCAGCCGCAGGGAAGGTCGCCGCACCGCTCCTCGAGCTCCTCCTCGAACAGGGGTCTCGGCGCGGGCGGCTCGTCGTCCCCGCACGCGAGCAGGGTGAGGAGCGCGCCGAGCGCGACCTGCATCGCGCGCCGTTCGATCATGGTCGGATCTCCGCGCCGATGGCGATGACGCCGCCGCTGAGGTTGAGGTCGTAGCCCGAGCCCCCGATGTCGTTCGCCTCGAAGTACTCGTAGCCGAGCCGCGCGAAGAGCGCCGCGTGCTCGCCGACCGCGCTCGCGAGCGTGACGCCGAGGAAGGCCGCCGGGCCCACGCCCGTCTCCGTGCTCTCGCCCAGCCGGAAGCCGATGCCGCCGCCGCCGGCCGCCGCCACCAGCGCCACGAGGGCCGCTCGGTTGACGTGCAGGCGGAGCTCGCCCGTGACCAGGGCCCCGACGCCCACGGCCGACGCCGAGGGAGCGTCGGGGCGAGGCCAGTCGCGCCCGCGCGTGAGCACCCGGCCGCCGATCCAGAACCACCGCGCGAGCGCGAACAGGACCGTGACGTCGCCGCCGGGGACCGCCACCGTGCCGCCGTAGCCGAGCCCGGAGAGCGCTTCGTCGAGCGTCTCGTCGGTCGGGAAGCCGACGCTCAGGGCGAGGGCGATCGCCGTGGTCGGCTCGGCCGGCTCATCCGCCGCGTCGGGGAGCTCGGCGCCGGGCTCCGCCGGGGCCGGCTGCTCGGCCTCGTCCGGAAACTCCGCGCCGGGCGCCGCCTGGGCCGCGGCCGATCCGGCCGCGAGAGCCCACGACGCGAGCATCACGACGATCGCGCGGGAGGTCACCTGCGCCACCTCGCCACGATCCGACAGGCCTCCTCGCCCCGCGTGCGGCACGTCTCCTCCTCGGCGTAGAGGAGCTGAGCGCCCGAGAGCTCCACCGACCGCTCGGCCCAGCCGAGGACGCTCAGACAGTGGGCCCGGTGCGGCGTTGCGAACTCCTCGATCCGCAGGCACACGGCTTCCGGATCTTCCTCTCCAACGACGAGCCGGCCCGAGCTGTAGTGCACGTCCCAGAGCCGCGCCGCCTTGCGGATGATGAACGACGGAGTGCCGAACCGGTAGAAGATTCGGTAGAGGGTCGGCAGGTTGACCTCGGCGCTGTAGCGGCCCATCTCGCGGCACAAGCGGAGGTCGCCGTTGCCGAACATCCGGTCGGCCTCCTCGAGGATGCTGACGAACAGCTCGAACGGCACCCAGGCGTGGGGGAGGATCCGGGCGTCGATCATCCGCCGGTGCTCCTCGGGCAGAGCGTCCTTGAGCCTGCGGTAGGACGCCTCGCCATGGTGATCCCGCACCCATCGGATGCGAGCCGTGATCGCGCTGCCCTTGACCTCCACCATGACGGTCCGACGCCCATTGTAACGTGAGGGGGCGACTGTTGTACTCTGGCGTCGATGGACGAGCCGACCGGCCGCCACAGCAGCACCTTTCGGGTGTGGTTCCTGCCGTTGTCCGGGCTCCTCGGCACGGCGCTGACCGTCTTCGTCGTCACCTACTCGATCGACGCGGCGGGGACGACCCACCCCTGGGAGGCCCTTCGGCTCTTCTTCTCCCCGAACCCAGACTCGGCCGCCAACACCCTGTCGAACGCGGGCAAGATCGTCGCCGCGGTGCTCGCCATCGCGATCACGGTGGTGGCCATCGTCGTCGAGCTCGCGGCGAACCGGTACACCCACCGCATCACCGAGCTGTTCGTCAGCGCGCCCATCAACTTCCTGGTGATGGGCTTCTTCGTCGTGACGGCGCTCCAGTCCTTGTGGGTCACGCTCACCTTCGACACCGAGCACGGGTTCGTGCCGCGCGTCGGGACGACCGTCTCGATGGTCATGCTCGCGGCGTGCCTCCTGATCCTGCTCCCGTACTTCGGGTTCGTGTTCGCGTTCCTGAACCCGATCCAGATCCTCGACCGGATCCGCGCGCAGACCCTGCGGACGATCCAGAAGCGTGGGACGGGGACGGCAGGCCGGCAGCAGGAGGCGGTGCGCGGCGTGGAGCAGATCGCGGACGTGGGGCTGAACGCCATGGAGAACAACGACAAGGGCGTCTCCATGGCGAGCGTGGACGCGCTCCAGTCCATGGTGGTCGAGTACCAGGGGATCCGGCAGGGGCTCGGGGGGGACTGGTTCCGGGTCGAGGGTGACCTCGCGCACAACCCGGACTTCGTCTCGATGTCGCCCGAGGTCCTCGAGGACGTCTCGCGCCGCCGCATCTGGTTCGAGATGAAGGTGCTGCGCCAGTACCAGACCATCTACAACGAGGCGCTCAACCGGATGCGCGACATCAACTACCTGATCGCCATCAACACGCGCCTCATCGCCGAGGACGCCCTGCGACAGGGCAACCAGGAGCTCATCGACCTCGCGCTCAAGTTCTTCAACACGTACCTGCGCGCCACGATCAACGCCAAGGACGTGCGGACGGCCTACAACGTCCTCAACCAGTACCGCCGGCTCGGCGAGTTCGCGCTCGGGTACGACGGCGGGACGCGCGCCATCGAGATCGCGCGCTACTTCAAGTACTACGGGCTCACGGCCTACAACGCCAAGCTCGCCTTCATCCTCGAGACGGTCGCCTACGACCTGTGCACGCTCAACGAGATGGCCTTCGACGCGAAGAGCCCCGCCCAGCGGGAGCTGCTCCGGATCTTCCTCGAGGTCGACAAGGAGAGCGAGACCGAGGTCCAGGAGGCGAGCCTGCGCGGCGTGCGCAAGGCGCAGGTGAAGCTCGCGACCTACTACCTCCTCAAGGGCGACCAGAAGCTCGCGAGGCAGGTCTACCGGGACATGGAGTCGGAACGGGCAGAACGCCTCGCGTCGATCCGGGACGAGCTGCTCGCCGTACGGTCGCAGGAGTTCTGGGAGATCAGCGACCGGGGCGTGAACTTCGACTACCTGTCCCCGTCGCGGAAGTCGAAGATGCTCGAGTTCTTCGACTGGTTCGGCGATCTCATCCCGCCGCGCGCCTCTCGCCTGCCGACGCGGACGAGCGAGATCCCGATGATGCCCGTCGACGCAGCGCCGCCGCAGCGCCGCTCGACGGGCGAGCACCACGTCCCGGGTGTGGCGCCGAAGGACCAGCCCGCGGAGGACGCGGAGCCTGACGCGGCTGGCACGCAATCCGACCGAGCTTAAGGGCAAGTCGTAACCCAAGCAGGTCGAGGAGCGGATCGTGCACTGTCCGGTCTGCAAGCGGAAGATGATTCCGCTGTTCATCTCCTACGTGTGCAACCACTGCGACGGAATCCGCGACGGCGTGGACTTCGATCGCGGGTTCGTGGTGTGGCGTGGCCGCCCATGGGGCTCGCAGGAGTACGTGTTCCGCACACGCAAGGACGCCGAGCGGTGGCGGGTCATCAACGGGCTGCACGGATGCCCCATCAAGGAAGTCATCACCGAGGAGAATTTCCGGTGGCGCAAGAGCGGCGGCTTCATCGAGGACCTCGAGCTCGCCGATCACCTGTACGAGATCTTCGAGGACCACCGGTACGAGCCCGCCCCCCACCGCGCCTTCGTCGCGGAGTAGAGCTACAACCTCGCGGCGAGGGCTTCGAGCAAGAGGTCGTTCTCGTCGCGCGTGCCCACGGTGATGCGCAGGTGATGCGCCAGGCGGCCGCCGTGGCGGTGGAAGCTCTTGATGGCGATGCCGTCGGCCAACAGGTCGCGGGCGAGCGCGTCCGGGTCGCCGTCGAGGCGGCAGAGGAAGAAGTTGGCCTCGGACGGGAACACGGTGAGACGATCGTGCGCTCGGAGGGCGGCGCCGAGGCGGTCCCGCTCCTCGACGATCCGGGCGACGTGCTCGTCGAGGACGGGAGCGAGCTCCCCGAGCGCCATCGTCCCGATGCGTTGTGACATGGTGTTGAGGTTGTACGGCTGTCGCGCCTTGTCCACCTCGACGGCCAGGTCGGCGGGCAGACGGCACCAGCCCACGCGCGCCGCCGCGAGGCCGATCTTCGACAGCGTGCCCAGCAACGCGACGTTCTCGTGCGCGTCGCACCACGACGCGAGCGAGCGGCGGGCGAACGCGGCGTAGGCCTCGTCGAGGACGAACAGGGCGCCCCGATCGGCCTCGATCAGGCGGCGGAGGTCCTCGTCCCGGAAGGTGTTCCCGGTGGGGTTGTTCGGGCTCGGCAGGAAGACGACGTTCGGCTGGTGGACGCGCAGCGCGGCGAGCATCCCGTCGACGTCGAGCTGCCAGTCGTGCGCGAGCGGCACGCCGATCGGCTCGAGGCCGTGGGCGGCCGCGGCGATCCGGAACATCACGAAGGTGGGCTCGGGGAAGAGGACCGCCGCCCGTTCTCGGCCGCCGCGGGGCCGGGCGAGCGCGGTCAGCAGGAGCGCGATGACCTCATCCGATCCAGAGCCGAGCACCAGCGCGTCCGGGGCGCCGCCGACCTGGTGCGCCACGGCCTGTCGGAGCGCCGTGGCCCGCGCGTCCGGGTACCTGTGGAACGGCACGTCGGACAGGGCCCGAGCGATGCGCTCGCACACCTCGGCCGGCAGCGGCCAGGGCGACTCGTTGGCGTCGAGCTTGACCGGGGGGAGCGCGGCCGGTGGCTCGTAGGCGGTCAGCGGACGGATGGGCTCTCGAACCAGGTCGAGCAGGCTCACCGCGGGGCTCCCTCCCGCAAGTGGCTCGGCAGCTCGAGCTGCTCTTGCTCCTCTACGACCTGCCGGCTCGACCTGCCGGCGCTCGCGGTGTCTTCCCGCGCCCGGCCGCGCTCGTCGAGGTCGCTCGGGTAGAGCGACACGTAGGCGTCTGCGAGATCGTCCGGGATCTCCTCGCCGCGGGGCGCGCCGAGCTTCACCACGTGCCGGCCGCTGACCCAGAGCGCCCACCGGTCCGAGCCTCCGTCGAGCCACCACACGTAGTCGCCCTCGAGCTCGCCGACCTCGAGCTCGTAGGTGCCGAGCGTCTCGAGCCGCTCGCGGATCTCGGCCGCGAGCGAGCCCGGCCGCTCGTAGACGGTGACGAACGCGGTCGCGAACACCACGTCGGCCCCGCGGTCGCGCCGGACGTAGCTCGCCGTGTGCCCGACGGCGCCGTTGCCCTCGACCGGGAGCTCGACGTCGAGGACCTTCTGGTACCTGCGGTACCGGAAGTCGCCGAGGTCGTGCTCCACGACGTAGCGGGCCGGGAGCGAGCTCCCGCACCCCGTGAGGACGACCAGCATCAGGCCCAAGACGCGCAGCACGAGCGCAACGCTAGGAGCTGCGGGCCCGCGGCGCAACCGTCAGCGTGGCTTCTCTTCGGCCGCGGTCTCGAAGACACCCCGCGCCATGAGGCTGGTCTCGGCGCGCGCCCGGCGCCGGTAGATCTCGGCGCGGATCGCTTCGACCGCCCCGTCGTCGGGCGCGGCGCGGCCCGCCCACTCGGCCAGGTGGCAGGCGAGGGCGTGCTCGCCGGCGTCGCCGAGGGCCTTTGCCCGCTCGGCGAGCTTGCCGGCGCCGCCGGCCAGGGCCGCCACCTCCGCGGCGAGGCGAGCCTCGCGTGCGGGCTTGAGGTGGGCCGGGTTGCCGTCCCACCAGCCACCGTACAGGCGCCAGAGGTTGCGCACGACGAACTCGGGCTCGTCGTAGACCGGCCGGAGGTACGGCCGGGCGAGGAGGTGATCCGGGGCCTTCACGGCGGCGAGCACGGCGTCGAGCGGATCGCCCGCGTTCATCCGCGCGACCGTCTGGTCGTGGAGCGTCTCGAGCAGCTCGGCCGTCTCGGTGAGCGCCTGCCGCACCCGCTCGGCACCCTCGATGGGCGGTCCGTGGCCCGGGAAGAGGGTCTGGGCGTCGAGGGCGGCCATCGTGCGGAGCGCCTCGGCCCACTCGCGCGGATAGCGCTGCACCTTCTGCGGGTTGCCGCAGTTGGGCGACGCCCAGATGAACAGGTCGCCGGTGCACAGGACCCTGCGCTCGGGGAGCCAGACCCAGGTGTGGTCATCCGTCTCGCCCCGGGCGTGCCGGAGCGACAGCCGCTCGCCGCCGACCGTCAGCTCGAGCTCGCGGGCGTAGGTCTCGTCGGGGTAGCGGTAGTCGGTCGGCCAGGTGAGCCCCGGCATGCGGAACTGGCGTGCGTTGACGAAGCCGTTGTAGCCGGCGGTGAGCTTGTAGCGATCGAACCGCGCCGGCACCGCCTCGTGGGCGACGACCCGGGCGCGGTGGCCGCCGGTCTCGAAGGCGGCGATGCCCATCACGTGGTCGACGTGGCCGTGGGTGTAGACGGCGGTGTGGACGGGGCGATCGGAGAAGCCCTGGACGGCGCTGCGCACGGCCTGGGCGGTGACGAAGCTCCCGGTGTCGATCAGCACGAGGCCTTCGGACGTGTCGAGGACCACGACGTTCGCGAAGCTCGAGACGAACGCGAGCCCCTCGGACCACTCCTCGAGGCCGAGCAGGGTCGTGAACGGGTGCAGGTCGGCCGTCGACGCCTCCCCGCTCCACAGCTTCTCGGACAGCTCTCGGACGCTTCCCATGGGCCCATCCTCCGGGCGGCCCGGCATTGGGGCAAGCCCCGACCGCGCCGGCCCGGTCAGTACCCGCCGGAAGCCGCGGCTCCGCCGGCGATGACCATGGGGATGATGAAGGCGATGCAGCAGCCGAAGATCGTCCCGAGGACGGTGAGCACGATGTTCGCGATGGAGGCGTAGTATCCGACCTGCGCGAAGGTCTTGCCCGCCGCGGGTGACTCGCCGCGCTCGATCTTCCCGAGCTCGATCTTCCCGAGGATGACCCCGGCGACCGCCGCCACGAACGGCAGGACGACCCACGAGCCGATCCCGCAGATGAGCGCGGCGACCGCCAGCCCGCTCGGGCTCGACGACGAGGCCTGGGGCTGCAAGGCCCCACCGCCCTGGCCCGGCGGCGAGCCGAAACCGCCGTGGCCGGGCGGCGCGCCCGGCTGTTCCTGCGGGGGACCCCCGCCCCAACCACCAGCGCTCGACATGGCGGCAGCGTAGGGCGTGGTGCTTGAAATGTCACGCCAAACGGATAAGAAGAGGGTCCACTTCGAGCCTCCGGAGGGAGCGTCAGATGACCGGTCACTTTTCCCTTGAGAAGCACGGGATCCACGTAGGGCGGGTGATCCGCAACGCCGCACCGGCGGCGCTGTACGAGGCGGCGCTCAGGTGGGAGAAAGGCTCGGCGATCGCGTCGAGCGGAGCCCTGGTCGCGCTGAGCGGCGACAAGACCGGACGGAGCCCGAGGGACAAGCGGATCGTCGAGGAGCCGAGCACCAGCAAGGACGTCTGGTGGGGCGACGTCAACATCAAGCTCGACAACCACACCTTCCAGATCAACCGCGAGCGGGCGATCGACTACCTGAACACGCGGGAGTTCCTCTACTGCATCGACGCCTACGCCGGTTGGGACCCGAAGTACCGCATCAAGGTGCGCGTCATCACCGAGCGCGCGTACCACGCGCTCTTCATGCACAACATGCTCATTCGGCCGACCAGCGAGGACCTGCACCACTTCGGTGAGCCGGACTACGTCATCTACAACGCCGGTTGCTTCCCCGCGAACCGGTACACGACCGGCATGACCTCGACGACGAGCGTCGACCTGAACTTCGAGTCGCAGGAGTTCGTCATCCTGGGCACGGAGTACGCCGGTGAGATGAAGAAGGGCGTCTTCACGGTCATGAACTACCTCATGCCTCGCAGGGCAGTGCTGTCGATGCACTGCTCGGCGACGGAGGGTGACCGGGGAGACACCTCGATCCTCTTCGGACTGAGCGGCACCGGGAAGACGACGCTCTCCGCCGACCCCAAGCGCAGGTTGATCGGCGACGACGAGCACTGCTGGGCCGAGGACGGCATCTTCAACATCGAGGGTGGCTGCTACGCCAAGGTCATCAACCTCTCGAAGGAGTTCGAGCCGGACATCTACGGTGCGATCCGGTTCGGGTCGGTCCTCGAGAACGTGGTCGTCGATCCCGCCACCCGGGACGTCGACTACGGCGACACGTCGATCACCGAGAACACGCGTGGCTCGTACCCGATCGACTTCGTCTCGAACGCCAAGATCCCGTGCGTCGGCGGCCACCCGGACAACGTCATCTTCCTGACCGCCGACGCCTTCGGCGTGCTGCCGCCGGTCGCGAAGCTGACGCCCGCGCAGGCGATGTACCACTTCATCAGCGGGTACACGGCGAAGGTCGCGGGCACCGAGGTCGACGTGAAGGAGCCGCAGGCGACCTTCTCACCGTGCTTCGGCGGACCCTTCCTCGTGTGGCACCCGACGAAGTACGCCGAGCTCCTGTCCCAGAAGATCCAGAAGCACGGCGCCCAGGTCTGGCTCGTCAACACGGGATGGTCGGGCGGCCCCTACGGCGTCGGAAAGCGGATGAAGCTCCCGCACACGCGCGCCATCGTCGACGCGATCCACTCGGGCGCGCTCAAGGACGTCCCGACCCAGGACGACCCGGTGTTCGGGCTGGCGATCCCGAAGGCGTGCCCCGGCTGTCCGTCCGAGGTGCTCCTGCCGCGGGACACTTGGAAGGACGCGAAGGCGTACGACGAGACCGCCAAGAAGCTCGCGCACCTCTTCCAGGAGAACTTCAAGAGGTACGAGGACCAGGCGAGCGAAGAGGTCCGGGCCGCCGGGCCGCGGCTCTGAGCACGCCCGCGGCGTCGGAGCGACGTGGTCCGGCGGGAGCGGGCTGCGGTCAGCGCTCGGGTTCGGTGCAGGCGGGCTCGAGGAACCGGAGCGTCCCCGCGTCAGCGTCCAGGCGTACCGGTGCGCCGAGCGGCAGCTCGAGGTTGTCGTCGACGTGTCCGGCGGGCACGCCGGCCGCGACGGGGATGCCGAGCCCCGAGAGACGCTCGCGAAGGACGTGTTCGATCGCGACGCCGTCCGGTCCCGCCGCCGACTCGGTGAAGGCGCCGAGGACGACGCCGCGCACGCGCGCGAGCCACCCCGCGTGGCGGAGCGTCGTCAGCATGCGGTCGACGCGGTAGGGCCGCTCCCCCACGTCCTCGAGGAACAGGATGGCGCCGTCGATCGGGGGGGCGTACGGCGTCCCGACGAGCGCCGCGAGCACCGCGAGGTTCCCGCCGACCAGCGGCCCCTCGGCCGTGCCGGCCGCGATCGGCTCGAGGCCCCCGAGCTCCGGCGGCGTCGCTCCTTCCACAGCGGCGATCCAGCGATCGAGCAGCGCCCCGCTGGCGTCGCCGAGGGCGGCCACCATGGGGCCGTGGATGGCGCGCACGCCGGCGCGCAGCCAGGCGACGTGGAGGGCCGTGACGTCGCTGAAGCCCACGAGGAGCTTGTTCGCCGCGCGGATGGCCGCAATGTCGATCCCGTCGAGGAGCCTCGTGGCCCCGTAGCCGCCGCGCGCGGCGACGAGGGCGTGGACACCGGGGTCGGACAGCGCCCGGGCGAGCTCGGCGAGCCTGCGGGCGTCGTCACCCGCGAGGTACCCCTTGCGTTCGAGGAGGTCCTCTGCATATCGAACCTCGTACCGGTCCCGGAGGCGAGCGACGCCCCGCTCGAACGCCCCGACGTCGAAGGGGCTCGAAGGGGCCACGACGGCGAGGCAGGCACCCGCGCGCAGGGCCGGCGGCGGGACGAAGGACGGCGGGGCGGGCGAAGCCATGCTCGAAGAACTACTACGATGGCTGGAGCAGAGCGAGGGGCCGCTCGCCTACCTCGTGCTCGCCCTCGCCGGCGCCGTCGAGTACGTGGCCCCGCCGTTCCCGGGCGACACGGTGACGCTCTTCGGCGTCGCGCTCGCCCACGGCTCGGGCTACGCGCTGTGGCTGGTCTACGGCGCGGTCACGCTCGGGTCCATCGGCGGAAGCCTCGTCGCCTACTCGTTCGGAGCCTGGCTGGGCCACCACGAAGAGCGCTGGCCCGGCTTCCTCCGCCGGGACCCGACCCGCCGCCGCATCCACACCCTGGTCGAGCGATTCGGGCGGCACGGCGGCGCCTACCTCGCCGTCAACCGATTCCTTCCCGCATTCCGCGCCGTCTTCTTCGTCGCGGCCGGCATGGCCGAGCTGCCCCTGTGGAAGGTCGTGGTCTTCGGCGGCCTCTCCGCGGCCGCCTGGAACGCCGGCATCCTCGTGGTGGGCTCGGTCGTCGGCGCGAGCTTCGAGACCCTCGAGCGCGTGTACGACCAGTACACCTGGTGGGCCTTCGCCGCCCTCGGGATCGTCGTGCTCCTCGCCGTTCTGCGCTGGCTCTGGCAGACGCGCCGCGCCCGTACGCAGTGATCACTCGGCGGTCGGGGGGCCGCCTCGGCGCTCTTCGATGGGGGTGCGGGCCGTGCGCATGGCCCGGAGGAGGTCCTTGTTCATGCGGGCGATGAAGCTGATGCGGATGCCCTTGGGGCAGACGGCTTCGCACTCGCCGTGCTGTGTGCAGGAGCCGAAGCCCTCGGCGTCGTGCTGAGCCACCATCTTCTGGGCGCGCTCCCAGCGCTCGGGCTGGCCCTGGGGCAACAGGCCGAGGTGCGCGACCTTGGCCGCCGTGAACAGGCTGGCCGAGGCGTTCGGGCAGGCCGCGACGCAGGCGCCGCAGCCGATGCAGGTCGCGGCGTCGAAGGCGAGGTCCGAGTCCTCCTTGCGGACCGGCGTGTTGTTGGCCTCCGGAGCGCTGCCCGTGCGGATGCTGATGTAGCCGCCCGCCTGGATGATGCGGTCGAGGGCCGAGCGGTCCACCACGAGGTCGCGCACGACGGGGAAGCCCTTCGCCCGCCAGGGCTCGAGCCAGAGCTCCTCGCCGTCCTGGAACTCGCGCATGTGGAGCTGGCACACGGTGGTGAGGACCCGCGGGCCGTGCGCGACGCCGTTGATCATGAAGCCGCACATTCCGCAGATGCCCTCGCGGCAGTCGTGATCGAACGCGACGGGGTCCTCGCCCTTCTCGATCAGCGTCTCGTTCAACAGATCGAGCATCTCGAGGAAGGACATGTGGGTGTCCACGTCCTTCATCTGGTACTCGACGAAGCGCCCTTCGGCGTCGGCGCGCTTCTGCCGCCAGACGTGCAGGGTCAGGTTGAGCTTGCGATCGGCCATTACTTGTAGCTCCGCTGGGTCGGCTTCACGTACTCGAACTCGAGTGGCTCCTTGACGAGCGTGGGCTTCGACAGGTCGCCCGTGTACTGCCACGCGGCGACGTACTGGAAGCGCTCGTCATCGCGTCGGGCCTCGCCCTCGGGCGTCTGGTGCTCCTCGCGGAAGTGGCCCCCGCAGGACTCCTCGCGGTGGAGGGCGTCGATGCACATCAGCTCGGCGAGCTCGAGGAAGTCCGCCACCCTGCCGGCCTTCTCGAGCGTCTGGTTGAGCTCCTCGCCCGAGCCCGGGACCTTGATCGTCTCCCAGAACTCCTCGCGCAGGGCCGGGATCCGATCGGCCGCCTTCTTCAGCCCGTCGGCCGTCCGGCTCATCCCGCACTCGTTCCACATGAGGCGCCCGAGCTCCTTGTGGAAGGAGTCCGGCGTGCGCTTCGGGCTCTTGGCGCCGAAGAGCTTGCCGATCCGCTCCCCGACCCGCTCGACGGCGGCCTCCGCCTCGCGGTGGTCGGTGTCGATCGACTCGGGCTTGGTGGTCGCCAGGTAGTTGCCGATAGTGGAGGGAAGGACGAAGTACCCGTCGGCGAGCCCCTGCATGAGCGCGCTCGCGCCGAGGCGGTTGGCGCCGTGGTCCGAGAAGTTCGCCTCGCCCCCGGCGAAGAGCCCGGGGATGGTCGTCATCAGGTTGTAGTCCACCCACAGCCCGCCCATCGTGTAGTGGCTCGCCGGGTAGATGCGCATCGGCGTCTCGTACGGGCTCTCGCCCGTGATGCGCTCGTACATCTCGAAGAGGTTGCCGTACCGCTCGCTCACGGCCTGCCGCCCCAGCCGCTCGATCGCGTTGCCGAAGTCCAGGTACACGCCGCGCCGCTCGCCGTCGACCTCGTGTCCGACGCCGAGCCCGTCGTCGCACACCTTCTTCGCGGCACGCGAGGCGATGTCACGCGGCACCAGGTTGCCGAACGCGGGGTAGCGCTCCTCGAGGTAGTAGTAGCGATCCTCCTCGGGGATCGTGTTCGGGTCCTTGGTGGCGTCCTCGGCGCTCCGCGGCACCCACACGCGCCCGTCGTTGCGCAGGGACTCGCTCATCAGCGTGAGCTTGGACTGGTAGGCGGCCGCGACCGGGATGCAGGTCGGGTGGATCTGCGTGTAGCAGGGGTTCGCGAACAGCGCGCCGTGCCGGTGCGCGCGCCAGGTCGCGGTCGTGTTGCAGCCCATGGCGTTGGTCGACAGGAAGAACACGTTGCCGTAGCCGCCGGTCGCGAGGACCACGCAGTGAGCGGTCCACGCCCGGATGTCGCCGGTCTTCATGTCGCGCGTGACGATCCCGCGCGCGACGCCGTCGACCAGGATCAGGTCGAGCATCTCGGTGCGGGGGAACACCTTCACGTTGCCGGCCTCGACCTGCTTCTCGAGCGCCTGGTACGCCCCGAGCAAGAGCTGCTGGCCGGTCTGGCCGCGGGCGTAGAACGTCCGGCTCACCTGGGCGCCGCCGAAGGAGCGGTTCGCGAGCGTGCCGCCGTACTCCCGCGCGAAGGGGACGCCCTGTGCGGTGCACTGGTCGATGATGTTCACGCTGATCTGGGCCAGCCGGTAGACGTTCGACTCGCGCGCCCTGAAGTCGCCGCCCTTCACGGTGTCGTAGAAGAGGCGGTGGATGCTGTCGCCGTCGTTCTGGTAGTTCTTGGCCGCGTTGATGCCGCCCTGCGCGGCGATGCTGTGGGCACGGCGCGCGCTGTCCTGGTAGCAGAACGCCTTGACGTTGTAGCCGAGCTCGCCGAGCGTCGCCGCCGCCGCCGCGCCGGCCAGGCCGGTGCCGACCACGATGACGTCGAACTTCCGCTTGTTCGCCGGGTTGACCAGCTTCATGTCGAAGCGGTGACGGTCCCAGCGCGTCTCGATGGGCCCCTCGGGCGCGTTCGATCGCAGCTCCATGGATCAGTCCTCTTCCGGGCAGGGCCCGAGCTCGGGCGCGCAGAAGGTCTCGGTCGTGGGCTCGACCCAGCCGAGCATGACCGTCAGCGGGATCGAGACGTTGCCCGCCACGATGGCGACGGCGAGCGCAGTCGCGAACCGTCGCTTGATCGGGTTCAGGTGCGGATGATCCCAGCCGAGAGAGCCGAACCAGGCCCAGGCGCCGTGGAACAGGTGCATCCCGAGGAGGATCTGCGCGACGATGTAGAAGCTGCTGATCCGCCAGTCGAGGAAGCCGTAGACCACGTTGTTGTAGACGGCCTGCCGGTCGTAGGAGGGCCCGTAGCCGAGCGTCAGGTGCAGGATGTGGTAGACGATGAAGAGCGCCACGATCGCGCCGCCCCACATCATGGTGCGCGCCGCGTAGCTCGTGGCCACGTCCTTGCGCCGGTGCTGGTAGCCGGTGGGCCGGGCGTCGGCGTTCCGGTTCGTCAGCGATACCGCCGCCCAGATGTGCAGGACGACGGCGGTCAGCAGCACGGCCCGGGCGACCCAGAGGAGGGCCGGCACCTTCCGGAGGCTGACCGCGTAGGCGTGCATGTGCTCCGGCCCGAGCCACAGCTGGAAGTTGCCCAGCATGTGGACGACGACGAAGCTGAACAGGACTGCTCCGGTCACGGCCATGATGGCCTTCTTGCCGACCGTGGTCCGATGAAGCGTCAGCGCTCGTTCCATCCGCGATCCTTCCGTGGGCCGCTATACACCCTGCGACGCGTTTAATTAAGCCTCTGTTCGACCGGCCTCCGGCGGGTCCACGTAGCCCACCAGCTCACCCCGGAAGGTCCGGAGCGTCGTCACACCGCCTTCGCTCCCGACCCGGTAGTCCGGGCCGACGGGTACCTTCCCTCGCCCACCGGGCGTGTCGACGACCAGCCGGGGCAGCGCGATTCCGCTGATCCGGCCCTGCAGGCGCTCCATGATCTCGACGCCCCGCCGGAGCGGCGTCCGGAGGTGTCCGGTCCCCCGGACCGGGTCCGCCTGAAGCAAGTAGTAAGGCCGGACGCGTGCCCGGACCAGCCCACGGAGGAGCTGCTCGAGCACGCTCGCGTCGTCGTTCACGCCTCGGAGCAGCACCGTCTGGTTCATGATCGGCAGGCCGTGGTCGGCGAGGCGCGCGCAGGCGGCGATCGACTCGGGCGTGAGCTCCTTCGGGTGGTTGAAGTGCGTCATCACCCACACCGACGGATGCGCGCGCAGGGCCCTGCACAGCTCGGGCGTGATGCGCTGGGGCAGGGTGACCGGGGCGCGCGTGGCGACGCGGACGTACAAGACGCTCTCGATCGTGGCGAGCCGTCCGAGGATCTGCGCGAGCCGTCCGGTCCGCAGGAGGGCGGGGTCGCCGCCCGACACGATCACGTCCGAGACCTCGGGGTGGCGACCGATCCACTCGAACGCCGAATCGAGGGCGGCCGCCGACCGCGCGCCGCCTCCGTCGCCCACCATCCGGGACCGCGTGCAGAAGCGGCAGTACACCGCGCAGCGGTCGGTCGCGAGCAGGAGGACTCGATCCGGGTAGCGCCGCACCAGGTGGGGCGCGACCTCGTGAGCTTCCTCACCCAGGGGATCTCGCAGGTCGCCCGGCACCTCGGTCCGTTCGTCGACGCGCGGCACGCACTGCCGGCGGATGGGGCAGCCCGGATCGTGCCGGTCGCACAGGCCCAGGTAGTAGGGCGTGATGGCCATCGGGAACCCCCCGGCGAGCGCCCGCCGGACCCCCTCGCGCTCGGCCTCGGTCAACACGAGCGCCCGCTCGAGCCCCTCGAGGCTCGTCACCGCGTGGCGCGCCTGCCAGCGCCAGTCGCTCGGATCGGCCGGCGCGCCGGACAGCACGGACAGGGACATGGCGCGGCGGAATAGCCCCTCGGGAGACGCCTCGCAAGCGGTACAATCCGGCTCATGCCGGTCTGCAAGGAGTGCGAAGACGAGGTCGACGAGCTGCTCTCCGTCAAGGTGGGCGGCCGCCGGAAGAAGGTCTGCGAGGATTGCGCCGACAGGCTCCGTGAAGAGGCGGAGATCGCCGAGGCCAGCGAGTCGGTCGTGCAGGACATGATGGGCTTCAAGGGCCGCCGCTGATCGGAGCCCTCGGGTCGTACCCTCGTGGGGCGGGATGACACGAGCGCGGGGTGCACTACGATCGCACCTTTTCTTCGCGCGAAGGCGCGCTACACGATCGGCGTGGTGTCCGAACCGGATCCGTCGACAGTCGGATCATTCCTTCGTCGTCTGCTGACCGTCGTCGTGGTCGCGGCCGGGGTGTACTTCGCCGTCGCGGTGGCGAGCGGGAGCGCGTTCGTGTGGTGGACGGGGTTGGTGACCTCGCTCTATGCGGTCGCGGTCCTCGTCGCCATGCGCTTCGTCCATTTCGGCGCGATCGAGCGGCCCGTGCTGCTGGTCTCGTACGGTCTGCTCGTCACGGTCGTGCTGGCTGCTCCCGCCGTGGCGTTCGCCTACCCCACGCTCGTCGTCGTCGCTCTGGTCGCGCTGGCCATGCCTCTGCCGTTCCTGCCGCCCCGCCGCATCCGGCGCGTCGCGGCCGCGACCCTGGCCGTCGTCGTGTACGTCCTGCTCGTGGGGGTCTGGCGCGAGGACATGGTGCCTCTGCCCGACTGGGCCCACGACGTGCTCGTGGTCTCGACCCTCTTCGTCTGCGTCTACGTGCTCACGTACCTCGTCGTCCGGGTCCACGACCGGATGCAGGAGGACATCGCCGAGCGCAAGCGGACCGAGGCGGCGCTGCGCAAGGAGCAGGAGGGCACCCACCGGGCCTACGAGCGCGCCCGGGCGGCCGAGCGGAGGAAGGACGAGTTCCTGGCCATCCTCGGCCACGAGCTCCGCAACCCGCTCGCGCCCATCGTGACGGCGCTCGAGCTCATGCGCGCCTCGGGGCAGGAGGCGTTCGGGCGTGAGCGCGAGGTCATCGAGCGGCAGGTGCGCCACATGACGCGGCTCGTCGACGATCTCCTCGACGTCTCGCGCATCACCCGCGGCAAGCTCGAGCTGCGCCGCCGCAGGGTCGAGCTCGCGGACGTGGTCCACGAGGCCGTCGAGACCATGGCTCCCGCGCTCGAGCAGCGGAACGTCGAAGTCGACGTGCCCTCCGAGGGCTGCTCCCTGTGGGCCGATCCCGCGCGGCTCACCCAGGTAGTCTCGAACCTGCTCTCGAACGCGGCGCGCTACACCGCGCCGGGCGGGCACATCGCCGTGCGCGCCGAGCGCGCCGGCGGCGACGTCCGGATCGAGGTAGCCGACGACGGCGCGGGCATGACCTCGGAGCTGCTCGAGCACGTCTTCGACCCGTTCGTGCAGGGCCCGCAGCACCTCCACCGCCCGAAGGGCGGGTTGGGGCTCGGGCTGCCGCTCGTGCGGAGCCTGGTGGAGATGCACGGCGGACGGGTCGAGGCGCACAGCTCGGGCCCCGGCTCGGGGTCCTGCTTCGTCGTGACGCTGCCGGCCACCGAGCGCGTGGTCGCGCAGGCCCCGGCGCGACCGCACGCGCCGGCCGGTCTCGCCGGGGCACATCGGATCCTGGTCGTGGACGACAACGAGGACGCCGCGGAGCTCTTGTCGCGCGCCCTGACCCGCCGCGGCTTCGACGTGCGTGTCGCGCACGACGGGCCGGAGGCGCTGCGCGTCGCGGGCGAGTTCCTCCCGGACGCGGCGGTGCTCGACATCGGCCTCCCGATCATGGACGGGTACGAGCTCGCCGAGTGCCTGCGCAGGGCGCTCGGGGAGGGGCTCACGAGGCTCGTCGCCGTCACGGGCTACGGGCAGCCCAGCGACCGCGCGCGAAGCGCCAAGGCCGGGTTCGACGCCCACCTCGTCAAGCCGGTCGAGCTGACGCAGCTCGAGCGCTGCCTCGGGTGATCAGCGGCAGGCGGACCACAGCCCGGCGCCGGCCGTGCGGGCGACGAGCTCGTCCTCGGCGAGGGTGGTCTCGTAGTGCGTGTTTGGCGCGATCGCGAGCGTCGTCGCGTGGCCCCTGCGCAGGAGCTGTCGCTGCCACAGGTCCTGCGGGCCCTCGCCGATCCAGGCGTAGGCGAGGAGGCGGTCGAAGCGGTCGGTGCACTCCCGATCGAAGGTGAGCCAGACGGTGCGACCCACGAGCGCTGTCGTGAACGCGCTCGCCTCGTCGGCCCAGCACTCGCTCGGGGCACCGTCCCGGCCGACCTCGGGGGTGTCGACGCCGATGAGCCGCACCGACCGGCTCAGGGTCTCGCTGATGCCGGCCACGAAGACCGTGTCCCCGTCGACGTCGCGGGTCACCCGGGCGAGGACGGGCTCGCGGCACGGCGCCGGTGCTGCCGGGAGCGACGTCGGATCCACCGCGGCCACGCGCGCGTCGTCGAAGCGCACGGGGCCGTCGAAGGGGCTGCCGATCCTCGGGTCGTAGGCGGAGCCGCCCGCGTCGATCCCGGCGTCGCGGGCGACGTCGTCGGGATCGCGGTAGCAGCCCCCGAGGAGCATCGGGAGAGCACAAGCCAGGAGGACGGTCGAGCGCACCTCGACCAGAGTGTATAACGTCTCGCGTCGTGGGGCCCGCGTGATCAAGTACATCGGCTCGAAACGCCTGCTGGTTCCCCACATCCTCGAGATCGTCTCGGACCTCCCCGAGGTCCGCACGGTGCTCGATCTCTTCAGCGGGACGGCCCGGGTCGGGCACGCCCTCAAGCGGGCGGGCTACCGCGTCACGGCGAACGACCACAACGCGTACGCCCAC
>JBDIVX010000001.1:0-144550 GCA_039794305.1 Candidatus Neutrinellum sp. | reverse complement strand
TGATGCCCGCCTTCGGTCAGCAGCTCGACGAGGAGCAGGTCGCGGCCCTCGCGGACCACGTCCTCACCTTCCGGCCACAGGCGCCGGCCGAGGCGCCGGCCGAGGTGCCCGTCGAGGCGCCTGCCGTCGACGTAGAGCCCTCCGAGGGCCCCGCCGGGGAGGCTCCCGCGGCCGAGGTCGACGAGACGCCCGTGCCCGAAGTGGCCGACCCGCCCGGGCCGGCCGCGGAACAGGCCCCCGAGGCCGCGCCGTCGCCGGAGCCGTCCGCTGCCGAGACGGCGCGGCGGGCCGCCTTCATCACCCGACGCTTGTACCGCTGACAGGGAGAGGCCCGATGTCGTCCATGGCCGAGCCCACCGCCGAGTCCCACGTCTTGCGCAGCGCCGGCCGACCGCGCCCGAAGCCGGTCATCCCGAACGGCGTGCTCGGGATGCTGGTCTTCGTGTTGACGGAGATCATGTTCTTCGCCGGTCTGATCAGCGCCTACCTCATCGCCAAGGGCGCGGCGACCACGGGCTGGCCCCCGCCCGGGCAGCCACGGCTGCCCATCGAGGAGACGGCCGTCAACACGGCGGCGCTCCTTCTGAGCGGCGTCGTCCTGCTCTTCGCGAACCGGGCGTTTGCGGACCGTCCGGCGCACGCCCGGCGCCTGCTCGTCGTCACCATGCTCCTCGGCACCTTCTTCGTGGGGTTCCAGGGCGCCGAGTGGCTCGCGCTCCTCCGCGAAGGGCTGACGATCACGACGAGCACCCACGGGAGCTTTTTCTATCTCCTGATCGGGGCGCACGCGCTGCACGCCGTGGCCGCCCTCGGCAGCCTGCTCTACGCCTACGGGCGGCTGCGTCGCGGCACGCTCGATCGCTCGACGTTCTGGGCAGTGCAGGTCTTCTGGTACTTCGTCGTCGGAGTGTGGCCGGTCCTCTATCACCAGGTGTACCTGTGATGCGTCACGCCATCGCGTTCGTGGCGGCCGTCGCCGCGGGTGCGCTCCTGCCTGCCGTGGCGCTCGCGTGCCCCGTCTGCTTCTCGGGCACCGAGGAGAACCGGACCGCGTACTTCCTCACGTTCGTGCTCCTGACGGTGCTCCCGCTCCTGTCGGTCGGCGCGGTCGTGTGCTTCATCGCCCGCCGCTACCGCCAGGCCGAGTAGAACCCACCACCCGTGGGTGGCCTTGCGGCCGACCGGCATGCGCTTAGGCGTTTGCCGGCCGTATGGCGTCGCTCGACACCAGAGTCGTCCTCGTGGGGGCGCTCTTCGCCGTCTCGCTGGCCGGCTGTCGCGGTCAGAAGAGCGAGGAGCCGCCGGTGCACCCCATCCGCAACATGGTGAACCAGCCTCGCTACGGGCCGCAGCAGCGGAGCGAGTTCTTCCGAGACCACCGAACGATGCGGCCGCTCGTACCGGGGACGATTGCCCGCGAGATGGAGATCGACCTCGAGCAGTCGACGGGGTGGGACGAGGTCCAGGAGACCTGGGTCCTCGAGGTCCCTCGAGCGGTCGTGCGGGACCACGGCGGGCTCGCGACCCTCGCGGTCCGAGGACAGGACCGCTACGACATCTACTGCGCCCCCTGCCACGGCATCACCGGCTCCGGTGACGGGATGGTCGCCCAGCGCTCGGTGGCGCTCGGCTACTCCGCGTTCCAGCCACCGAGCCTCCACGATCCGCGGGTGCTGCACATGCCCGACGGGCAGATCTTCGCGACCGTCTCGAACGGCGTCCGGAACATGCCCGCCTACGGGCACGCCGTCCCGGTGAACGACCGGTGGGCGATCGTCACCTACCTCCGCGCGCTGCAGATCAGCCAGGCCGCCGAGCCGGGGCGCGAGGTCCGAGGGGGCACGCCGTGAGCGCCGAGGCGCCGAGAGGGCGCGGGAGCTTCCGCATCCCCGCGGGCGATCTCTGGGCGGAGGCCTGGAAGGTCGCCGCGGTGGTGGCCGTCATCGGCATCGGTCTGTCGGCGGTGGGGTGGGTCGTCGATCCACACCGGTTCGCCTTCTCCTGGCTGTTCGCGTTCGTGACGTTCCTGACGGTGGGCCTCGGCGCCGTCTTCTTCATCGCCGTGCAGTTCCTGTGCGCGGCGCACTGGAGCGTCACCGTCCGGCGGACGGCCGAGGTCCTCGCTTCGGCGCTCCCCGTCTTCGCGCTGCTGTTCGTCCCCCTGGCGGTCCCGGGCGAGACGAGCGCTCTGTACGAGTGGTACCGGCACGGCGCCGACGAGCACGCCCAGGCAGGGCCCCTCTTGGGCCCGTCGGTCGCCCGGGCCCAGGCTGCAGAGGGCGAAGAGGTCCACGGTGAGACGGAGTTCGGGATCGCGGACACGCGCGCAGCCGAGCACGCCGATCCGCAAGAGGTGCTCCACGCCGAGCTCCTCGAACACAAGCGTCCCTACCTGAGCTACCCGTTCTGGCTCGCGCGCGCGGCGATCTACTTCCTCGTCTGGAGCGCCCTCGGTCTGTGGTTCTTCCGGGCTTCGATCCGACAGGACCGCACCAGGGACACGCGCACGACGGTGCGACTCCAGAGGGGAGCTCCGATCGCGCTCATCCTGTTCGCCCTCACGCTCACGTTCGCGATGCTCGACTGGGTGATGTCGCTCGAGCCGACCTGGTACTCGACCATCTACGGCGTCTACCTGTTCGCGGGGACCGCGGTGACCATCCACGCGCTGCTCGTGGTGATGACGCTCGGCCTCGGATCGCGGGGGCTCCTCGGCAACGCGGTCAACACCGAGCACTACCACGATCTCGGCAAGCTCACGTTCGGGTTCGTGGTGTTCTGGGCCTACATCGGCTTCAGCCAGATGATGCTCCAGTGGTACGCGAACATCCCCGAGGAGCTCACCTTCTACCACTACCGGTGGCACGCGGACGGCTGGGGCGCCGTGAGCATCATCCTGCTGCTCGGGTACTTCGTGATCCCGTTCCTCCTGCTGATCTCCCGCAACGCGAAGAGGCGGTTACGGATCCTGGGGTTCGTCTGCTCGTGGTTGCTGGCGATGCACGTCGTGGACGTCTTCTGGTTCGTGATCCCCAACGTGGCGCGGGAGCGCCTCTCCGTGAGCTGGATCGACCTCGCGGCGCTCCTGGCCGTGGGGGGCGTGTATCTCACCGTGGTCCTGCTCACGATGCGCCGCCACCCCCTCATCCCCCTCGGTGATCCGCGGCTCGAGAGGTCGCTTCGTTTCCTGAACGCGTGACGACGATGCCGCACGAGGACACGCCGCCCCGCACGCAAGTCATCCTGCTCTTCACGCTCATGTCGGCGGTCACGCTCGTCGTGCTCCAGCCGCTGTTCGTCTCGTACTTCGAGACCACGAGGGCAGAGCAGGAGCGGGCGAAAGTCCGCGAGGTGCCGGCGGGCGGGTACGACGAGTACCGAGAGGAGCAGCACCGGCGGCTTCGGAGCGGGCCCATGCCGATCGGGAAGGCGATCGAGGAGCTCGCGCGCGAGGGCCGCGAGGGCCCCGAGCTGGTCCGGCCGGAGCCGTCGGAGGACCCGGCGCCGGCCGAGGGCTGGGGGTTTCGGCCCGGCGAGGAGGCGCCTCCGCCCCCGACCCCGGAGCCGTCCAGATGACCGCCTGGCGCGATCGCGCGGTGGTGGTCGCGCTCGCGCTCGCGCTCGCGAGGCCGGGCGCGCGCGCGCAGGTGACCGGCCAGGCGCCCGAGCTCGACGGCGTCGGCGTGGACGAGAGGCTCGACGCCGAGCTCCCCCTCGACGCCACGTTCGCCGATCAGCACGGGCGCCGCGTGCAGCTCGGCGACCTGCTCGACGGCAAGAAGCCGCTGGTGCTCGTGTTCGCGTACCACCGGTGCGCGGTGCTGTGCGACATGATCCTCGACGCGACGGTCGACAGCATCGCGGAGATCTCCTGGACGGTCGGGGACGAGTACGACGTCGTCAGCGTCAGCATCGATCCGCGGGACGACCCGGCGAGCGCGAGCGCCAAGCGGACGCACGCGATTCGACGGTACGGGCGCGGGGAGGGGGAGCGAGGCTGGCACTTCCTGACCGGCGACGAGGCCCAGATCCGGCGTGTCACCGAGGCTGCCGGTTTCCGCTACGTCTACGACGAGGACCAGGATCAGTACGGGCACCCCGCGGTGCTCATGCTCGTCACGCGAGACGGGCGGATGGCCCGGTACCTCTACGGCCTCCGCTTCCCCTCCGAGGACGTGCGGCTCGGTCTGCTCGAGGCGGCCGAGGGCAACTCGCTGTCCAGCATCGAACGGGTGCTGATCTATTGCTACCGGTACGATCCCGAAGGAGGGAAGTACGTCGTCGTCGTCGAGAACGTCATGAAGGTCTTCGGTGGCACGACCGCTGCGGTGCTCGGAGCGTTCCTGTTCGTGCTCTGGCGGCGTGATCTCGCGAGGGCGCGTCGTGCGCGGCGGACCGCGGACTCGGGGGAGGCGCCGTGAGCCAACCCGAAGGCACCCTCCAACTCCCGCCTCAGCTCTCGACGCTCGCGCCCACCGTCGACTGGATCTACTACTTCCTCTACTGGGTCAGCGTCGTCTTCTTCGTCGGCATCGTGGGGACGATGGTCTGGTACGTCATCAAGTACCGCCGGCGACCCGGCCACCGGGCGGAGCCTACCGGTCACGCGCCGAACCTCGAGCTCTTCTGGACCTTCACGCCGCTCATCCTGCTCGTGCTGCTCTTCCACTGGGGGTTTCAGGGCTACATGCAGGGCGCGGTGCCCCCCCCGAGCGCCCGGCAGGTGCGGGTGCGTGGCGTCCAGTGGACGTGGACCTTCGAGCACGCGAACGGCGTGCCGGAGAGCGGCGAGCTGACCGTGCCCCTCGGTGAGCCGGTGCGGCTGGTCATGTCTTCCGAGGACGTCATCCACAGCTTCTTCGTCCCGGCCTTCCGCGTGAAGCGTGACGTGGTCCCGGGCATCTACACGACGCTGTGGTTCGAGGCCACCGCGCTCACGCACCACTACGACCGCGACGAGAGCACGACGTGCCGCCGCGACGCCGACTGCGGGGAGGGCAGGTACTGCGTCGACTCGGCCGAAGCGTTGGACCGGCGGGTCTGCGCGTCGCGGGCGTCCTGCGAGGCCCGAGACGACTGCCCCGGCGACCACGCCTGCGTCAACGGCCAGTGCGAGACGCCCGTCGAGGTGTACTGCGCGGAGTACTGCGGCGCACCCGCGGGAGCGACCGGAAACGCAGGCCACTCGGCGATGCTCTCGAGCATCCACGTGGTCACACCGGACGCGTACCAGCGCCTCCTCGACGAGGGCCCGCCGATGCCGCCGGAGTGCGAAGGCACCGAGGATCCGTTGGCCTGCTGGGGACGCGATCTCTACATGAAGAACTGCATCGCGTGCCACAACACCGACGGCGTCACCGCGGTCCCGGGGCCGAACTTCGCGGGACTCTGGGGGCGGAGCGAGCAGCTCGCGACCGGTGAGAGCGTCGTCGTCGACGAGAACTACGTCCGCGAGTCGATCCTGCAGCCGCAGGCCAAGGTCGTGGCGGGCTACGAGCAGATCGTGATGCCGCCCTTCCGGTTCAGCGACCGGCAGATCGACGCCACGATCGCGTATCTGAAGAGCCTCGAACGGCAGGGACCATGACCACCGACGGGGGAGCGGTAGCCGCGGGACGACAGCACGCCGCCGGGCACGAGAGCTACCTGGCCGCGAAGGGAGCCCGGTCGTGGCTGCTCACGGTCGACCACAAGCGGATCGGGATCATGTACCTCGCCAGCGTCGTCCTGGCGCTCTTGGCGGGCGGCGTGTTCGCGCTGCTCATCCGGACCGAGCTCCTGTTCCCCGGCCAGACGATGATGGACGCGAAGACCTACAACGAGCTCTTCACGCTCCACGGCATCATCATGGTCTTCCTCTTCATCATCCCGAGCATCCCGGCCTCTCTCGGGAATTTCTTCCTCCCGATGATGCTCGGTGCGAAGGACGTCGCGTTTCCTCGGCTCAACCTCACGAGCTACTACCTGTACGTGATCGGGGCCGTGATGGCGCTGGCCGGCATCCTCGCCTACCAGGTGGACACCGGCTGGACGTTCTACGTTCCCTACTCGAGCGGGCAGGTGGGGGCCGGAGGGACGTACGCCGACGACTCGGTCCTGTTCATGACGGCCGCCGTCTTCGTCGCGGGGTTCTCGTCCATCCTGACCGGCGTCAACTTCATCGCCACCACCCACACCATGCGTGCGCCCGGGCTGCACTGGAAGCGGATGCCGCTGTTCGTCTGGGCGCTGTACGCGACGAGCATCATGCAGGTGCTCGCGACCCCGGTGCTCGCGCTCACGCTGCTGCTCCTGTTCATGGAGAAGCTCGTCGGGGTCGGCATCTTCGACCCGCGGATGGGCGGCGATCCGGTGCTGTACCAGCACTTCTTCTGGTTCTACTCGCACCCCGCCGTCTACATCATGATCCTGCCCGGCTTCGGGGTCGTGAGCGAGCTGATCGCCACCTTCAGCCGTCGCAAGATCTTCGGCTACTCGTTCGTCGCCATGGCCTCGGTGGCGCTCGCCTTGCTCTCCTTCCTCGTCTGGGGACATCACATGTTCGCCTCCGGCATGAGCGAGTTCGCCAGCATGGCGTTCAGCGCGCTCACGTTCCTGGTGGCCATCCCGTCCGCCGTGAAGGTGTTCAACTGGGTCGCGACCCTCTACAAGGGCGACGTCTGGCTCACCACTCCGATGCTGTACGCCCTGGCGTTCGTCGTCTTGTTCACGATCGGCGGCTTGACCGGTCTGTTCCTCGGGACGCTCGCGGTCAACATCCACGTGCACGACACGTACTTCGTCGTGGCTCACTTCCACTTCGTGATGGTCGGCGGGACGGTGATGGGCTTCATCGGCGGGCTTCACTACTGGTGGCCGAAGATCACGGGGAAGATGTACGCAGAGACACCTTCCAAGCTCGCGTGGGCGCTCATCTTCGTGGGGTTCAACGTCACGTTCCTCACGCAGTTCGTCCTCGGCACGCAGGGGATGCCGCGGCGCTACTTCGACTACCCCGAGCACTTCCACCGGTTGCACGGGTTCTCGTCGGTCGGATCCTACGTCCTGGGGCTCGGGTTCCTGCTCGAGGTCGTGGTGTTCGTCCACTCGCTCGCGAAGGGCGAGAGGGCGCCTCCCAACCCGTGGGGATCCGCCGGGTACGAGTGGCAGACCGCGACGCCCCCCGTGAAGGACAACTTCGTGGCCCAGCCGGTCGTGTGGCGCGGTCCCTACGACTACCACCTGGCCACCGACGAAGAGCTGTTCGACGGATTCCCGGAGGAGGCCGAGGAGAACCGAGCACCGCCGGAGGCACCATGACGGCGACCGAAGCCGGGAGCGAGACCCGCGAGGAGCACGGGCCTCGGTGGCTACGACACCACTTCGACTCACCGCGCCAGCAGCTCGACACCGCGAAGCTCGGGATGTGGCTGTTCCTCGCGCAGGAGGTGCTCTTCTTCGGCGGCCTGTTCGTCGCCTACGGCGTGAACCGGTCCTGGTACCCGGAAGCCTTCAGCGCGGGGTCGCAATTGCTCGACCGGAGCTTCGGCACGGCCAACACCGTCGCGCTGCTGACGAGCAGCTTGACCGTGGCCCTCGCGGTGCGGTCGATCCAGCTCGGCAGGCGCCGGCTGACGACGGTGATGCTCGCGCTGACCATCCTGCTCGCGTGCGTGTTCATGGTGAACAAGTACTTCGAGTACGCACACAAGTTCCACGTCGGCTACCTTCCGGGGGCTCATTTCGCGCCGACCGAGCTGCCCGCCGGGATGACGTCGGTCCCGTACGAGACGAGCACGTTCTTCAGCGTCTACTTCATGGCCACCGGCGTGCACGGTCTGCACGTGCTCGTCGGCATCGGCGTGTTGACCTGGCTGCTCGTCAAGAACGTGCGCGGCGCGTTCGACGCGCGGTACTTCTGGCCCGTCGACATCGCGGCCCTGTACTGGCACCTGGTGGATCTGATCTGGATCTACCTCTTCCCGCTGTTCTACCTGATCGACTGAGGACCGCATGGAGCTCGACACCGGAGAGGGTGAAGCCAGGGCACACGTCGCGCCCGTGCGCCTCTACCTGGGCGTCTTCGGCGCCCTGCTCGCGCTCACGTTGGCGACGGTCGCGGTGAGCTACGTGCACCTCGGCGCGTTCAACCTGGCCATCGCGGCCGTCATCGCGACCGCCAAGGCGTCGCTGGTGGTCCTCTACTTCATGCACCTCAAGTGGGACGTCCGGTTCCACGCGGTCGTGCTCCTCGGCGCGCTCCTGCTCCTCGGGTTCTTCCTCGCGTACACGTTGAACGACACGACCTACCGCTCCGAGATCCAGCCCGAAGCGGGAGCGCGATACGACCCGCGGACCGGCGAGTGGGCCGCCGGGCTCCCCGAAGGGGCCGGCCGGCGGGTGTCGCCGGTGAGCCGGTGAGCGCCCTGGGCCTAGCTCAGCCGCGGGCCTGGTAGTCGAAGATCGGCTCCCAGACCGGCTGGCGCTCGTCCGAGCCACCCCGGTCGTGCTCGCGGTCGGCCACCCAGACGGCGATGCGTCGGGCGGTGAGCGCGAGCATCAGCCCGAAGATCACGTCGATGCCGTAGTGCCAGCGCAGGAGCATGGTGGCGACGATGATGTTCGCCGCGAAGAACGCCAGGACGGGCCAGACGTACTTGAACGGCGCCCGGTCCCGGTTGCCGAAGGCGTGCAGCGCGAAGAAGGTCGGATACGCGGTGTGCAGCGACGGGAAGATGTCCATCATCGCGCCCGCCCCCTCGACGGCGTAGCGGACCGCCTCCCACCAGAAGCCGCCCTGGATGGGGGCGTCGAAGGTCAGCGTGGCGTAGGGGCCGAGCCCGGGGACGAGCGTGTAGCCGACGTGGCCGATGCAGGCCACGCACATCGCGCCGACGAGGAGCTCGAGGAGCCTGCGGCCCCGGTCGAAGAAGAGCGACGGCACGAGGACGGCGGTGAGGATCCAGAAGTAGCTGTAGTAGAAGAACGAGAACCACTCGATGTAGCCGTGCGAGTTGAAGCGCTGGAGCCACACGGCGGGCGTGATGACGAAGATCGCGTGGTCGATGGCGAGGAGCTGAGCGTCGAGCAGCACGGGCTGCAGCGCCGGCAGCAGCGTGCGCATCTCGAAGTACGACAGCACGACCGGCGTGAAGAGCCCGAGGCGGTAGAGGACGGCGCGCAGGCGGCCCTTCGGGACGATCTCGCCGCGGACCAGGATGACCGTGCAGACCGTGAGGGTCAGGAGGGCGAGCGCCAGCTTCCGCGCGAAGCTCGCGTCCGCGCTGTCGGGAGCGGCGAGGACCCGGAGCAGCATGTAGGAGTGGAACGCCGTCGTCACCCAGTCCTGCACCGCCATGTTCTGGAACACGGTGGACAGGGTCCTCGAGGGCGCCCGGGAGGCGGGCTGGGGCGTGCTGCTACGGTCCATGGCCAAGATGGGTTTGGTACGCCGGTCGGTCACGGCCTCCCCCTCGGGGAAGCGGGGAAATTGCCTCGCGTGGCAGCTCTGCCAGCCATACCGGCCATCCGGCCGGGATTGAGCCCGGAGGAAAGATAGCCGCAAGCGATCGGTGGGGCAATAGCCGCGTGTCGTCCTCATCCAGGGCCAGAGCCCGACGCCGCCGCCTCGGCCCCGGCGCTCCCGGCCCGCGCCCGGAGCATGCGCCGGAAGAGGAAGAGGGCCACGAACCCCACGAGCACCGCCCACCACAGGGTGGCGAGCCGGACGAGCATGGTCGTCGCCGTCGCCACGGCCGCGGTCAGGCTCGGGCCCCCGAGCGCCTCGAGCAGCCCGGTCATCCCGGCTTCGGTGACGCCGAGCCCGCCCGGCATCATGGCCAGCGCCCCGGCGATCGTGGAGGCGGAGTAGGCGAAGGTCGTCTCCTCCCATCCGAGCGACGCGCCGGGGAACCCTGCCACGATGACTCCCAGCGACACGACCTCGAGGCCCCACGCGACCACCCCGAGGAGGGTCGCGACGGCCAGCGCGCCCGGACGGATCATCGTGCGGAGCGACTCGTAGGCCTCGCGCAGCTTGGGCACGATCCGCCGCACGACCGGCAGCCTGCCCGCGAGCGCGAGGCCGAGCTCGCCGAGGGGCCGCCAGGCGAGCCCGAGGAGCACGAGCCCGACCACGAGGACGCCGCCGATCGTGATCGGGACGCCCTGCTCGAACGACAGCGCCCCGAGCGCGGTGAGCACCACCAGGGCCATCAAGTCCGTGAGCCGCTCGGCGACGACGACGGGTGCGGTCCGTGCGATGGACGCGCCACGCGACTCGTACAGGAGCAGCGACTTGAACACTTCGCCGAGCTTGCCGGGCGTCACGCTCATGACGAATCCGCTGAGGAACACGAGGGCGCTCTCTCCAGCGGGGACCGCGACTCCGATCCGCCGGAGGTAGTACTGCCAGCGCACGAAACGGACGGCGTAGTTTCCGCTCGCCAGCACCACGGCCCACCCGAGCATGCGCAAGTCGAAGGCCGAGAGGTTCTCGAGGAGGGCCTGCACGTCTCCGTAGAGCGACAGTCCCGCGAACACGACCACGCCGAGGACGGTCGCGAGCACGACGTTGCGCGCGAAGCCGCGGCGAGGCGCCGTGGCCTGCTCGGCCTCGGTCAACGGCGCCTCCGCCGCGCTCGCCACGTGAGCATCCCGACCGCCCCCGAGGCGACCAGGATGCCACCCGCGATGGCAAGCCAGGCCGGGACCGGCACGATCCCCCGGCGCATCGCGTCGGATGGGCGAACCCAGCGGAACCTCTCGCCGGTCGCCGGATCCACCTCGACGTCCGCCGATCCGGCGTCTGCCTCCGGTGCCGGGGCCGCGTCGTGCTGTGCGCGCGCAGCAGGCCCGAGCACGAGCCCTGTCGACAGCAGCGCGGCGGCGGCCGTGATACGCCACATGGCGCGGCGAGCCTGACACGCGCGGCCGTCGGCGGCCAAGCTGCTCGCGCGACTGATCCTTCCGGAATCCCCCCCGGTCATCTACTCTGCCCTGCCCGATGCCCGACGCTCCGACGCCCGACGCCCGCGAGGATGGGCAGACCCTGCCCGGGACCGAGCCGGCCCCGTCGGACGACGACTTCCTCTACCACCTCTATCGGGGAAGCGAGCTCCTGATGAACGGCCGCGTGGTCGAGGCCAAGGGGGAGCTCGAGCGGGCCCTCGGCCTGCAGCCCCAGGACGCCAAGGGACAGGACCTCCTCGCCGGCGTGTACTTCCGGCTCGGCCTCTATCCCCGCGCGATCGAGATCTGGGATCGGCTCGCCAAGACCTACCCGCGCGACGCCACCCTCCGGGTCAACCTCTCGCTCGCGCTGCTCAAGACGGGGCAGCCGGGCGACGCGCTCGAGCACATCCACACCGCGCTCACGCTCCAGCCCGATCACGAACGGGCCTGGGGCTACCTCGGGCTCATCCACTGGCGCACCGGCCGGCTGCGCGAGGCGCGCGATGCGTTCCTGCGCGGCGGCCAGGCGGCCATGGCCCGGCGCATGGACGAGGTCATCGGCGCCGGCGCCACCGTGCCCGGGACGATCCCCGCGCCGGCCGAGGCCTCGGGGGACAAGAGCGGCGAGCGCGCGGCCATGCGCTCGGCGGCCGAGCAGGCGATCGAGCGGTTCGAGGCGGAGCAGGTGCCGCTCTCGGTCGATCCGTCGTCCAAGCAGAGGCCGAGCGGCGCATGGCGGGTCGGCGAGCCGGGGGCCGAGCCGACCCCGGCACGTGCTCGCGCCGGGGGCGCCCCGAGCGGCGAGACGCCCCCCGCGCTCCACGCGCTCATCGAGCGCTGGCGGCTCACCCTGCCCGAGGACACGCCGCTCGCCGTCGCGCCGTCCGGCCAGCTCCACCTGCAGAGTCGCGGCGACCTCTACTGCCGGCTCGGCGGCGTGCGCGCCGTGCGGGGCGAGCTCCGGACGACGCCGGTGCAGCGTCGCGCCCGCGGCCGCGACCTGCCCGACCTGCTCGGGGGAGACGATGCGATCCTGCTCTGGCGAGGTCCCATCGCCGCGGTCCTCGAGCCGCCGCCCGGAGAGGCCTTCCACGCCGTCTCGCTCGACGAGGACCTCTTGTTCGTGCGCGAGGACCTGGTGTGGGCCTTCGACGACCGGCTCGGGTTCGAGAGCGGCCGCGTCCCGCTGGCGAAGGGCGAGCTGGTCCTGCTCCAGCTCCACGGGACCGGCACCGTCGTGTTGCGCCTCTCTCGCGCTCCCTCGGCCCTGGCCGTCCACGAAGGCGAGGAGGTGCGCCTGGTGCCCGAAGCGCTCGTCGGCTGGACGGGGCGTCTTCTGCCGCGCGGTCCGCGCCTGCGCGGCACCGAGCCGTATTCCGCGTCGGCACCGCCGCTCGCCTTCCGGGGCGAGGGCGTCGTCCTGGTGAGCTGATGGCGAGGAACGAGGCACGCCGGCCGGGCATCCGGGAGGACGCGATCAACCTCCCGAACCTCCTCACCATGGCGCGGATCGTCCTGATCCCGGTCGTGCTGTGGCTCCTCGCCGGCGGGACCCCGCGCGCGAGCTACTACGCAGCGCTGGTCTACGTGCTGTGCGCGCTGACCGACGCCGTCGACGGGTGGCTGGCCCGCCGTCAGAACCTCGTGAGCGTCCTCGGCAAGTTCCTCGATCCGCTCGCCGACAAGCTCCTCGTGATGGGGACCCTCGTCTTCCTCGTCTACATGGGGCGCCTTCCGGAGCTGGGAGTGGCGGCGGCCATCCTGCTGATCGGCAGGGAGCTCGCGATCACCGCCCTGCGGACCATCGCGATGAGCGAGGGCGTCGTGATCGCCGCGGGGCAGGGCGGCAAGGACAAGACCGCGCTCCAGATGGTCGCGATCCTGCTCCTGATTCTCCACCACCCCTACGAAATCGACTTCTTCTTCTTCGCGGTCGAGGCCGATCTGCACGCGGTCGGGCTGACTCTCCTCTACGTGAGCTTGTTCTTCGCCTTCACGAGCGCCGGCGAGTACGTCAAGCTCTTCGTCGAGGCCGTCGAGGCGAAGGAGCGCCGCCTCGCCGAAGAGGACGAAGAGTAGCTACCGCACCCAAACCGTCTTGACGTTGACGAGCTCTCGGATCCCCTCGCGGCCGAGCTCGCGGCCGTAGCCGCTCTCCTTGATGCCGCCGAAGGGCAGGCGGGGATCGGACTTGACCAGCCCGTTGACGAAGCAGGCGCCTGCTTCGAGGCGGTCGCGCGCGATGCGCTCCCCACGATCGAGGTCGCGCGTGAACACGGCCGCGCCGAGCCCGAACCGGCTGCGGTTGGCGAGCTCGACGGCCTCGTCCTCGTCCCGCGCCCCGACGACCGCCGCCACCGGGCCGAAGGTCTCCTCCTCGAAGGCGGCCATCCCGGGTCGGACGCCGCCGAGGACGGTCGGCGGATACCACGCACCGAGCCGGTCGGGCACCTCGCCCCCCAAGAGCAGCCTCGCGCCGGCCGCCACCGACCGCTGCACCTGGTCGTGGAGCTCGTCGCGCAGGTCTTCTCGCGCCTGCGGGCCGACGTCGGTGCCTTCGTCGAGCGGGTCGCCGACGTTCGCCTGCGCCATCCGCGCGACGAAGCGCTCCTCGAACGCCTGGCGCACCGGCTCCACCACGATGAACCGCTTGGCCGCGATGCAGCTCTGCCCGCTGTTGATCAGGCGGCTCTTCACGCAGGCCTCGACGGCGAGCTCGAGGTCCGCGTCCTCGAGCACGACGTACGGGTCGCTGCCGCCGAGCTCCATCACCGTCTTCTTGAGCCGCCTGCCCGCGCGCTCGGCCACCTCGCGTCCCGCCGGCACGCTCCCGGTGAGCGTCACCGCCGCGATCCGGTCGTCGTCGATGACGTCCTCGACCCGGCCGCTCGACACGAGGAGCGTTCCGAACAGACCCTCCGGGAAGCCGGCCTCGCGGAAGATGCGCTCGATGGCGAGCGCGCACCCGGGGACGTTCGAGGCGTGCTTCAGCACTCCGGCGTTGCCCGCCATCAGGTTCGGAGCGGCGAAGCGGAAGACCTGCCAGAAGGGGAAGTTCCAGGGCATGACGGCGAGGACGACGCCGAGGGGCCGGTGAGCCACATAGCTCCGCGAGGCGTCGGTCTCGACGGGCTCGGCCGACAGGAACGCCTCGGCGTTGTCGGCGTAGTGCTCGCACACCCAGGCGCACTTCTCCGCCTCGGCGCGACCTTCCCGGACGGGCTTGCCCATCTCGCGGGCCATCAGCTCGGCCCACTCGGCGGCGCGGGCGCGGAGGAGCTTCGCGGCCTCGCGCATGCGCTCGGCCCGACGCGCGAAGTCGGTCTCGCGCCACGCCGCCTGCGCGCGGAAGGCGCCGTCGATCTTGGCCTCGACCTCGTCCGGGCTGCTCTCCGGGTACTCCTTTTCGACCTCACCGGTCGCAGGGTTGATCGCCTTCATGCGACCATCCTTGTCCACGGGGCGGCCGTTGGCCAGACCCCACCGGTCAGGGGGAGAGGCGGTTCAACATGCGCGGGAACGGGATCGTCTCGCGCACGTGGTGCAAGCCGCAGATCCAGGCGACGGTGCGCTCGAGGCCGAGGCCGAAGCCGGCGTGCGGCACCGAGCCGTAGCGCCGGAGATCGAGGTACCACTCGAACGGCTCGCGCGGCAGCTCGTGGGCGGCGAGCGAAGCCTCGAGCTTCGCGAGATCGTCCTCGCGCTGCCCCCCGCCGATGATCTCGCCGTAGCCCTCCGGCGCCAGGACGTCCATGCACAGGGCGCGCGAGTCGTCGTCCGGGTCCCGCTTGAAGTAGAACGCCTTCATCGTCGCTGGGTAGTGCGTGACGACGACCGGGCGGTCGAACTCCGAGCTGATCACCGTCTCCTCGTCACCGCCGAAGTCGTCGCCGATCTTCGCGTCGTGGCCGTGCTTCTGCAGGATGGCGATGGCCTCGTCGTAGCGGATGCGGGGGAAGGGCTTCACCACCCTCTCGAGCGTCGTGGTGTCCCGCTCGAGCACCTCGAGCTCTTTCGCGCGGCGGTCGAGGACGCGGGAGACGACGCTCGAGATGAAGTCCTCGGCGAGCTCCACGTCGCCCGCGAGATCCATGTAGGCCACCTCGGGCTCGACCATCCAGAACTCGGCCAGGTGGCGGCGCGTCTTCGACTTCTCGGCGCGGAACGTCGGGCCGAAGCAATAGACCTTCCCGAAGGCCGCCGCGCCCGCCTCCATGTAGAGCTGACCGCTCTGCGTCAGATAGGCCGGGTCGCCGTGGAAGTCGGTCTCGAAGAGCGTCGAGGTCCCCTCGCAGGCGTTCGGCGTGAAGATCGGCGCGTCGATCAGCGTGAACCCGTGGTCGTCGAAGTAGTCGCGGATCGCCTTCACGATCTCCGCGCGCACGCGCATGATCGCGTGCTGCCGTTTCGACCGGAGCCACAGGTGCCGGTGGTCCATCAGGAAGTCGACCCCGTGCTCCTTCGGGCTGATCGGGTACTCCCCGGCGGGCGCTGCCACGAGGTCGATCGATTCCACGCCGAGCTCGTAGCTGCCCTTGCGCTTCGGGTGCTCGCGCACCGTGCCCGTCACCGCGAGCGCCGTCTCCTGCGCCAGGTGGCCGGCCGCCTCGAAGAGCTCCGGGGCCACGTCCCCCTGGAAGACGATGCCCTGCACGATCCCGGTCCCGTCGCGCAGCTCGAGGAAGTGGATCTTCTTGCTGCTCCGCCGGTTGTAGAGCCAGCCCTCGATCCGTACCTTCCGGTCGACCCACTTCCCAAGGTCCTCGATGCTCGCGCGCTCGGCCATGGGACGCCTTGTAGATGCACGGACACGCTCCTGCAACAGGCGTGATAGAACGCCTCGGGTGAGGCGGGCGACGCTCCCGTGGCTGCTCGCGTGCGGCTGGCTCGTGGTCCCGGCCGGGACCGCGTCTGCGCAGCCCGACGCCCAGATCCGATGGCCCGCGCTCGGGCGGGGAGACCTCCTGCTCGTGCGCGGCACGGGCGTGCTCCCGCACCTCGACTCGGGCGTCGGCCTCGACGCGGACCTCGTCCGCGAGCCCATCGTGCTCTTCGACCGCGCCCTCGGGCTCGAGCGCGCCGCGGTCGCGACGCGCCTCACGACGACCGTCCTCTACGGGGTCGGGCTCGCGGGGCACTCCCAGCTCACCCTGGCCGTCCCGCTCGTGTGGCAGGAAGGGGAGGGACGCCGAGTCCTCACCCTCGACCCCGCCGACGAGCTCCCCCATGGCGTCGCCGGCGACGTCCGGCTCGACTTCCTCCACTCTCTCACCCGCGAGTGCGACGGGGGGTGCGTCGTGGACGCGGCGCTCGCGAGCGGAGTCGTGGTCCCGACCGGTGACGAGGGGGCGTTCGCGGGTGAGGCTGGCTTCGCCGCGTACCTCGAGGCCGCGGTCCACGGCCGGGTCGGCCCGATCGCGCTGTCCGGATCCTGGGGCATTCGGGTGCGCCGCGACGCCGCGCTGTCGGACGTGGCGCTCGGATCGGAGCTGCCCCTGTCGGCGGCCGTGGCGCTCGAGCTCCTCGACGCGCGGCTCGTGCTCGCGGCCGAGGCGCAGGCGCTCGTGGGGCTCCGTGGGGGCTCGTCGTCCCCGGTGATCGCCCTGTTCGAGGCCCGCGGGAGGCTCGGCGCGCACAGGCAGGGGGAGGTCGCGCTCGGGCTCGGCGCCGGCCTGAACGACGAGCTGCGCGCACCGTCGATCGAGGCGGTGCTGTCCGTGCGCTATCTCCCGCGGTAGCGGTCCCCCCGCCCGCGCGAAACGTGCTACACCCGCGCGCCCATGATCCTGTTCGAGAGCCGAAGGGTCCGGCGTATCGTCGGACGGCTCGAGCGCGGCGAAGAGGTCGTGCGCGCGGTCGAGGATCTGGTGCGCGAGCGCGAGGTCACCACGGCCTGGGTGAGGGCCACCGGGACGCTCGACTGGGTCGAGCTGCGCCGGTACGACGCGCGCGCCCGGCGCTGGTCGGCGGCCGAGCGCGTCGAGGCGCCGTGCGAGATCGTCGCGCTCGAAGGCCAGGTGGCCTTCGAGGAGGGCGAGCGCCGCGCGCGCCTGTCGGCCACTCTGCGTCGCGAGAGCGTCGCGGGCGCCGTCGTCTTCGGCGGCGAGATCGTGCGTGCGGGCGTCTTCGCGCTCGACCTCCTCCTCGACTGCATGGACGACCTCGGTCTTCGCCGCGAGCGCGACGCGGAGACGGGCCTGTCCCTGTTCGCCGGTCTCTCGGTCCCCCTGCCCGCGGCGCAGCCCGGCCGGACCGTGGAGCCGGCCTGGGAGCCCGAGCCGGAGCCCGAGCCCTCGGCGGCCCCCGCGCCCGCCGGGGACGGCTCGATCTCGTGGGCCCAGGCCGCGGCGGTGACCGCCGCGCCCGACCGCTCCCGCGAGCCCCCGGGGCCGCGCCGAGGTCGCGGGCGGCGCTCGGTCCTGACCGAGGCGCGCGAGCCCGCGCCCGTGCCCCAGCCGCTGCCCGACAAGAAGCGCGTCAGCGAGGAGGAGTTCTTCGAGGAGCCCATCCCGGACAAGGGCGACTGGGTCGATCACCGCGTGTTCGGGATGTGCAAGGTCGAGGGCGAGGACGCGCAGGGCGGGATCCTCATCCGCCTCCCGAGCGGCGCGCGCAAGGTCATCAACCTCGGGGTCCTCGAGGTCCTGCCGGCGCGCATCGAGGGCGACCGCCTCGTCTATCCCCTTCGACCGCGCCGCCGCTGAGACTGCGGCGGCACGCCGTCAGCCGCGCGACAGGCGGATGCGCGGATCGAGGGCGGCGACCGCCACGTCCGCGAGGAAGTTCCCGACCTGGACGGTGAGCGCCACCATCAACACGACGCCGACGACCGTCGGCGCGTCGTAGTTCAGGATCGACTCCACGGCGAGCCGGCCGACACCCGGCCAGGCGTAGATGGTCTCGGTGATGATCGCGCCGGCCACCAGGAGGGGGAGCTGCAGGCCCATGAGCGTCACGATCGGCAAGAGCGCGTTGCGGACGCCGTGCGCCAAGACGACGCGGACGGGCGCGACACCCTTCGCGTGGGCGGTACGGATGAAGTCGCTCCGCAAGGTCTCGATCATCTCGCTGCGCATGATGCGCGCGTAGGTCGCGGCGCCGATGATGGCGAGCGTGAATGCGGGGAGGACCGCGTGGTAGACGTGCTCCCAGCTCGTCACGCCGTAGCCGCCGACCGGGAACCAGCCGAGACGGAAGGCGAAGAAGTACAGGAAGACGAGGCCGGTCAGGAAGCTCGGTGCGCTGATCCCGAGGAACGCCGTGGCCATGAACCCCGTGTCGAACCACGTGTTGCGGCGCACGGCGGCGATCACACCGATGCTCACCCCGAGCAGGAGCTCGAACAGCATGGCCATCGCGCCGAGGAGGAGCGTCCTCGGCAGCCGCGTGACCACGAGCTCCGTCACCCGCTCCTGGTGCAGCATGCTGGTGCCGAGCTCGCCCTGGAGCAGGCCGCAGCGGCCGCGCTCGGCCGGATCCGGAGACCAAGCCGGGTCCTCGCGCCGCAGGCACTCGGTCACGCCGACGTAGCTCAGGTACTGCGTCGTGATGGGCTCGTCGAGCCCGTAGTCGGCGCGGCACTGGGCGACCTGCTCGGGACGGGCGTTGGCCCCCAGCTTGGCGGCGCACGGATCGCCCACGCCGAACATGAGCCCGAACACGACGGTGATGGCGACGACCACCACGAACAGGCCCCAGCCGGCGCGCTTGACGAGGTAGCCCGCCATCAGAAGGCCCCCACCGGGAAGAGGGCCGCCCGGGCGGCGGGCGGCACGACCGCGTGCCGTTCGGCGACCGCGCGCCGCGGCAGGTCGAGCCACACGAAGCGGTAGTCCTGGGAGAAGACCTTGTTCTGGAAGTAGCCCTTCACGTACGGCTGCACCGCCTCGAGGTGGAGGTCGTTCCACATGAACGCCCACGGAGCGTCCTCGGTGAGGACGACCGAGGCCTCGCGGTACATCGCCTCGCGACGCCGCGGATCGCGCTCGATGCGCGCGCGGTCGAGCAGGTCGTCGAGCTCCGGGTTCCGGTAGAAGGTGCGGTTGCTCGCGTTGGCAGCCGTCGCGGCGCGCGAGTGGAAGAGGCTGTCGAGGAAGTTCGACGGGTCGGGGAAGTCCATGTTCCACCCGGTGAGGATCATCTGCGCGCGGTGCGGCTTGCCGGTCTCCTCCAGCCACGCGGCGAAGGACACCGGGTTCAGCCGGAGCCGGATGCCGATGCGCGCGAGGTCCGCCTGCGCGAGCTCGGCGTTGTACTGGCCCGTCTCGCCCGCCGAGTACCAGAGCGTGACCTCCTCGGGCAGCCCGTCCGGGTAGCCTGCGAGACGCATCTCTTCTTTCGCTCGTTCGAGATCGAACCGATGCGCCGTCGGCAGGTCCGGGTCGTAGCCGATGAGCTGCGGCGGGATCGGCTGGCCCGTGGGCTGATAGCGGCCCTGCCGCGCGCGGCTCCATCCCTCGCGGTCCATCGCGAAGGCGACCGCCCTGCGGACGTGCACGTCGTCGAACGGCTCCATCCCGCAGTTCATCCCGACGCCCCAGAGGTTCACCTTGGGCTCGAGGAACAGGTAGGGCTGCCACGCCTCGGAGCTCCGGAAGAAGAGGTAGTCGGCCGGGCTGAAGCGCAGGACCGCGTCGAGGTCGCCGTTGCGGAAGCGCATCACGGCCACGTTCCGGCTGGTGTTCTCGAGGTAGATCATCCGGTCCACGTAGGGCTTGCCCGGTCGCCAGTAGCCCTCGTTCTTCCGGAACACGAGGCGGCTGCCGCGCTCCCACGCCTCGAGGACGAACGGCCCCGTGCCGACCGGGTGCGAGGCCACGTCCTCGGGGTGCGCCTCGTAGCTCTCCCGCGGCACCGGGTACGCGAAGGGCATCGCCATCGCGTTCAGGAAGGTCTGATCGGGCGCGGTCAGCCGGAGCTCGATGGTGTACCGGTCCACGACCCGGATTCCCGAGATGTGGCCTGCCTCCCCCTGCCTGTACTCCGCGAGGCCCTCGAGCTGCGCGTAGTAGGGCGAGCCGGGGGAGGGGACGTCGGGCGAGAGCATGTGCTCGAGCGACCACCGCACGTCCTCGGCCGTCAGCTCCCGGCCGTTCGAGAAGCGGACGCCTTCGCGCAGCTCGAACGTGAACGTGAGTCCGTCCTCGGACTGCCGCGGCATCTCCCGCGCGAGGCTCGGCACGAGCCGCGTCTCCTCGTCGTAGTCGAGCAAGCCGTCGAAGAGCAGCCGGATGGCCATGCCGCTCAGCTCGTCGAATGCGATGTGTGGGTCGAGGCTCCGGACGTTCGACTCGTGGAAGAAGACGAAAGTGCCTCCGTACTGCGGCTCTTCGCGCCCGGCGCCGGCGTACCGCGGCGCATCGGGCGGCTCCGGCGCGACGGCGATGGAGGTGATCAGCGCGGCCAGGACGGCGAGCGGGATCAGCGCCCCGAGGACCCGGTCAGTCCTTCGGGTCGAGCGCATCCCGGAGCCCCTCGCCGAGCAGGTTGAAGCCGAAGACCGCCGCCATGATCAGCAGGCCCGGGAACAGGACGAGCCGCGGCGAGTGGCTCATCATCTCCTGGCCCTCCCGCAGCATCGAGCCCCAGCTCGCCTGCGGGGCCTCGACGCCGATGCCGAGGAAGCTCATCGCCGATTCGATGATGATCACCTGCGCGACCAGGGTGGTCCCGATCACGATGGCCGGGCCGATCACGTTCGGCAGGACGTGCCGGAACAGGATCCGCGCCTGCGACATCCCGAGCGCGCGCGCCGCCTGCACGAACTCGAGCTCACGAACCTGCAGCGTCTTGGCGCGCGTCACGCGCGCGAGCGTCGTCCACAGGAGCAGGCCGAGCAGAAGGTACAGCGTCCACAGCGCCGTGTTCTCGATGACGCGCTTGATCGCGATGGCGACGAGCAGGAACGGCAGGCTCAGGAGCACGTCGACCGTGCGCATGGAGACCATGTCGACGCCGCCACCGAAGTAGCCGCTCGTCACCCCCACGAAGAGCCCCACGAGGACGGCGAGGCCGGTCGCGAAGAAGGCGACCTGCATCGAGACGCGGCCGCCGTCGAGCAGGCGCGAAAGCTCGTCGCGGCCGATGGGGTCTGCCCCGAGCAGGTGCGAGCCCCGCTCGAGCGGTTCGACGGGCGTGCCGTCGTCGCGCAGCAGCGTGTCCCGGAACTGCTGGTCGGGTGGATGGGGCGCGACCAGGGGGCCCACGAAGGCGGTCAGCGTGACCAGGCCGACGAGGCACAGCCCCGCGACGGCGCCCTTGTTCTTGCGGAACCGGCGCCAGGCCCGCGGGTCCATCAGGAGGCTCCGCCGAAGTGCGCGACGAGCAACCTCGCCGTCTCCTCCGGATGCTCCTCGTTCGGCGCGTGCCCGCTGTGCTCCACGATCTCGAGCCGCGCCTTCGGCAGCTCGCGCACGAGCCGGTGTCCGATCCCGACCGGGACGAGCCGATCCTCGTCGCCCCAGATGATCAGGGTGTCGGCCTTCACGCGCGGGATCTTGGGCACCATGCTCGTGGGATCGATGGTGCCGTGCAGCGCCGCGTAGGCGGCGTCGCGCCCGCCGGGGCTGTCGAAGTGGTGGTAGTAGGCGTCGACGCGGGCGTGGTCCACGCCCCCGTGCCCGCTGAACACGTCGTCCTCGAAGTACGCGCGGAACATGCTGCGACCGTAGAGGCGCTTGAACACGATCGGGCCGACGACCGGGATGAGCGGGATCCGCCCCTTGATCGGGATGTTGAACTCGTAGACGGCCGAGTCGAGCACGGCCAGGCGATCGACCGCGTCGGGGTGGTCGGCGGCGAGGGTCAGCGCGACGGCGCCGCCGAGCGAGTGGCCGCACACGTGCGCCCGCTCGAGGCCCAGCTCCCGGACGAGCTCGCGGACGGTCTCCGCGAAGGCCTCGCGCGTGTACGGGTAGCGATCCTCGGGAGGCTTCTCGCTGGTTCCGAACCCCGGCATGTCGAGCGCGATGCACCGGAACGATTTCGCGAGGTAGGGGAGGGCGGGCAGCCATTCCTCGTGGCTGACGAGAAGGCCATGGATCAGCACGAGCGGCGGTCCCTCGCCGGCCTCGACCCAGTGCACCCGGACCCCGCGCAACTGCGCGTCGCGATGCCGCAATTCCACGGAACGGGGGCTAGCCGTTCCGCGCGCGCCCGTCAATCGGTGCGCGGTCGGCCCGGCGGGCGAGGCGATCCCGAGCGAAGAGGCGCGATCGCCACTTTCTGGACGCGAGCGGGGCTCTCGGTCAGCGTCGGCGGGGCGTGAAGGCACTGTGCGGAGGGGCTTCGGCACCGGAATCCGCCTGATTTCCAGGCGCTGAGCCACGGCGGCGAGAAACTGTCCCAACCGTGCACATTTTTGTTGACCTCATTCCATTCAGAAGAATACATTCGCGACACCCTTTCGAAATGACTCTCCCGACGCGACATATGCAGAGCTGGACCGAGGACGAGCTTCGGGAGATCGAGGCGGCTCACCCGGACGGAATGACCGTCCAGCAGATCGTCGATGCCTTCACGGCCCGCGGGGAGCGGCTGACGGAGGCGACGTTCCGCAAGTACGTGCAGCTCGGGCTGCTCCCGCGCAGCGTGCGCGTCGGGCGCAAAGGCAAGCACCGGGGCTCGCAGGGGCTCTACCCGGCCACGGCCGTCCGGCAGATCGACCACATCCGCCGGCTGATGGGTCAGGGCTTCACGATCCCGGAGATCCAGCAGGAGTTCCTGTTCGTGCGCGGTGACATCGAGGCCCTCGAGCGGCAGCTCGACCGGGTGTTCGCCGCGATCGAGCAGGCCATGGGCGAGCGCGGCGCGGACGACATCGCCGCGCGGACGCTCTCGGAGGCGCGCGCGCAGGCGGCCGAGCTGGTCTCGGCGCTCACGGCGGTCGAGCGGCGCCTGTCGATGCAAGCGCGGATGGCCCGCGCGGTCTTGTGACGGTTTCGGGGCGCCGGCGAGGGGCGACGGCGCAGGCGGCGAAGGACACGGGGCTCAGGAGGGAGCGATGAGCGAAGACATCGGGGCGGCCATGGAGCAGGGTCGAATGACGGACGAGGAGCCGCACGAGGTGCGGGCGGAGGGCTCGCTCGCGGTAGCGGTCGAGCAGGCGCCGGACGAGGACCGGTCGAAGAAGCGCGGCCGGCGCAAGCGGCGCTCGCGCGCCCGCGCGCGCACCATCTCGATCCGTCGCCTGAGCAAGGCGGAGCTCAACCGGGGCAAGCTGCTGTACCCCGAGACCGACTACTGGAGGCCGCAGACCCGGGCCGAGTGCGTCGACATGGAGCGGCCCTGCCCGTACGTCTCGTGCAAGTACCACCTGTACATCGACGTCCACCCGGTCCGCGGGTCCATCAAGGTCAACTTCCCGGACGTGGAGATCTGGGAGATGACCGAGACCTGCGCGCTCGACATCGCGGACCGCGGCGGCATCACCCTCGAGGAGGTGGGGGAGATCATGAACCTGACGCGCGAGCGGGTGCGCCAGGTCGAGACGGCCGGGCTGGCCAAGCTGCAGGCCATCCGGGACGTCGAGCGGCTCAAGGACTACATCCTGTAGAGCGGCCCGCCTCCGAGGATCGGGATCGTCTGCGAGATAGGACGATCTGGAGCGAGATCGCGGGGAAAAGCACCAATTGCCTGGCCGATCGGCCGATGTTAGCTTGCTCCCCCTGTCCGCGCACAGGGTGAGGAGGCAGGATGGGTCAGCTCGTAGGGGTCCCGGAGACCACGCAGGGCAACGGCAAGGGCCAGCAGACGCGCATCATCAGCTACGCGCCGGCAACGGGCGAGGTGCTCGGGGACGTCCCGATCGAGAGCGCCGATGCCGTGCGGGCGGCGGTGGAGCGGGCGAGGGCGGCGCAGGAGGCCTGGGCCCTGCTCCCCATCGAAGAGCGCTGCGAGCGGATCCTCCGGTTCCGGGACGCGATCGTCGACCGCGCCGAGGAGATCGTGGAGCTGCTCGTCAAGGAGTGCGGCAAGCCGCGCGCCGAGGCCCTGATGCACGAGGTCATGGTCACGGTCGACCTCGCCACGTACTACGCGAAGCGCGCGGCCAAGGTGCTGGCGCCGCGGGAGATCGAGCTGCACCTGCTCAAGCACCGCCGCAGCTACGTGCACTACGCGCCGCGCGGGGTCGTCGCGATCATCTCGCCCTGGAACTTCCCCTTCGTCATCCCCGTCGGCGACGCCATCACGGCGCTCATCGCGGGCAACGCCGTGGTGCTCAAGCCGAGCGAGGTGACCCCTCTCATCGCGCTCAAGGCCAAGGAGATCTACGACTCGGCCGGGCTGCCGGACGACCTGTTCCAGGTGGTCACCGGCGACGGCTCCACCGGCGCCGCGCTCATCGATGCCCGGCCGGACAAGGTCGTCTGCACGGGCTCGGTCGTCACCGGGCGCAAGGTGGCGGCGGCCTGTGGCGAGCGGCTCATCCCCTGCACCGTCGAGCTCGGGGGCAAGGCCGCGGCGATCGTGTGCGCGGACGCGGACGTCGAGCGGGCTGCCCGCGGGGTCGTGTTCGGCGGCTTCGCGAACAGCGGACAGGTCTGCGTCAGCGTCGAGCGCGTCTACGCGCACGAGTCGATCTACGATCGGCTGGTGCAGCGGGTGACCGAGCTGACCACGCAGCTCCGGCAGGGCGATCCCGACAGCCACTCGACGGATGTCGGCGCGATCATCTTCCCGAAGCAGATCGACGTGGCCCTGGGTCACATCGAGGACGCGGTCGCAAAGGGCGCCCGGGTCCAGACGGGCGGCAAGCGCCGCGAGGGTGAAGGGCAGTTCTTCGAGCCCACCGTCCTCGCGGGCTGCACGCAAGACATGTCCGTGATGCGAGAGGAGATCTTCGGCCCGGTCGTGCCGATCATGAAGGTGCGCGACGAAGAGGAGGCGGTGCGGCTCGCGAACGACTCGCACCTCGGGCTGATGGGATACGTCTTCACGAGGGACCGGGACAAGGGGCGCCGCCTCGCCGAGCGCGTGCGAGCCGGGACGGTCATGGTGAACGACGTCCTCAGCGCCTATGCGGCCCCCGAGGCGCCCTTCGGGGGCATCAAGGAGAGCGGCTTCGGGCGCGTGCACGGCGAGGAGGGGCTGCGCGAGATGTGCGAGATCCGGCACGTGAACTACGACCGGGTCACGCTCGGCAGCCGTGATCCCCTCTGGTACCCCTACGGAGAGAAGACCTACAACGCGGCGCTCAAGGGTCTCCGGCTCCTGTTCCGCCGTGGCTCGACGGTGCAGAAGCTCCTCGATCTCTTCTGAGCACCCAGCCTACTTCTCGTCGTCGGGCGGCGGGGGGCTCTCGCTCTTGCGGCGGCCTTCGAGGTTCTCGCTCACCGAGTCGGTCATGCGCCGGGTGAGCCGCGACAGCTCGCCCGTGAGCTGGCGCGCGAGCGGCTCGGCCGTGGCGCCGAGCTTCTGGATGACTCGCTCCGCCTCGGTCGTCGCGCTCTTGATGGTCGGATCCTTCGCGGCGCGGTCGAACAGGATGTTCGCCGCACGCTTGAAGTGGTCGATCGCCTCGAACAGCTCGGCCTTGGCGTTCGGACCGGTCGCCTCGGCGCCTCGGGAGCGCTCCTCGTCGCGTTCATCCGTGCTCATCGCCGCAATTCAAGCACGATTCGGTCAGGGGCACCACGGGCGCCAGAAGAGGACGTCGTTGTTCCCCTCGCGGCACTCGAGGACGCGGCCCCCCTCGGGTTCCTCCGGGTCGTCCAGCCGGGCGTACCAGTCGACGACCGGCTCGGAGAGGGCCACCTCGAGGCTCACGACCTCCGAGTCGCCGCGGGGCTCGAGCGTGCGCGTGGTGAGGGCCTCGCCCATCCGCTCGCCGCCCCGGGCCGGGTGCCCGCGGTAGAACGCGACGACCACGCCGGCGCCGACGCGCTCGAGCCCCCAGTTGGCCACCTCGACCGACAGGACGGCTCGGCCCGCGCCGGTGCACTCGACCGTCCCGTGCCCGCCCCACAGGTCGGGGACGACCAGCACGTCGGCGCCCTCGCGCAGGTTCTGGCGGTAGGCGTTGAGCACCGTCCAGGACGGCGTCTCTCCGCTCACGACCGTACCCGTCTCGGTCACGTTGGTGATGTGGTAGGCGTGCTGGTTCCAGATGCGGCGTGCGCCGACCCAGCGCCCGGCGGCGTCGCCCCAGATCTCGACGCCCGGGTCGGTCAGGAACTCGCGGCCGAGGAACGACGCCTCGGAGTTTGCGCTGAAGACGATCTCGGCGTCGCCGTCGTTGTCGACGTCGGCGATGGTGGGGTTCTCGGTGCGCGTCCGCGACGAGTTGCGGTGCTGGAACAGCGCTCGGCCCGTGATGCCGTCGTAGACGCTGAACCAGTACTGGTCGTTGTAGACGACCTCCGCCCGCCCGTCGCCGTTGAAGTCGAAGACGCTCGAGCCCGTCCCCGAGGAGGAGTCGTCGTAGCTCCGCGCGCTCCACAAGAGCCCCTCGCCGGTGCATCGCGCCGGTCGCCCCGCGGCTTCGCAGTCGAGGTCGTACACACCGTAGGCGCCGCCGTGCGCCACGCCGATCTCGGGCCGGCCGTCGCCGTCGAAGTCGGCGACCGTCGGCGCGCCCCCGATGCTCATGCGGACGCGGCCCTCGAGCTGGCGGAGCCAGAGCAGCTCGCCGGACTGCCCGTCGAGGATGCGCAGATACCCGTTCGACACGAGCGCCACCTCGGGGCCCTCGTTCGCGGTGACGATCTCGGCCACGGCGCAGAACCCGTCCTGGGCGTCCGGGTTGTTCCAGTAGATCTCGCCGTCCGCACGGAACGCGGTGTGGCCGCTCACCACCTCCTGGACGCCGTCGTCGTCGAGATCGGCGACGCACGAGATCGGGCCGAGGAAGTTGTTGATCGCGCGGCCCGTGCCGTCGGGCCCGGTCCACCGGTGGGCGCCGGTCGCGCCCTCGAGCACGTTCCGGCCCACGACCACCTCGACGGTCCCGTCGCCCTCGAGGTCGGCGAGCGTCGGCGCGCCTCCGATGGAGCGTGCCCAGCGCAGCCCGCGATCGGTCGCGGTCGGGTAGGGCGAGCGCCACAGGAGGGCACCGTCCGAGCGGTAGGCGATCGTGCCGTCGAACACTCCGACCCCGAGGATCTCGTTGTTGCCGTCGCCGTCGATGTCGCCGGCGGCCAGGTTGCCCGTGGCCTCGAGCTGGCCCGTCTCGCCCTCGAACGCGGGCGAGCTGATGGTCTCGTCGCGCCGGGGGTTCCAGATGCGCAGGACGCCCGGAGGCTCCGGGCTGCGCAGGTCGCCGTACGAGACGAACACGACCTCCGGGTCGACCTCCTCCCCGCCGGGCTCGAGGTCGATGACCAGCGGCGTCGAGCAGACGTGGACCGAGTCGGGGTGCACGACCGGAGCGGTCGGCCAGCGGGCTTCGAGGACGGGATCGCGGAACGGGCTGATGTCGGGCTCGATGCGGCAGGTGGTCGGGTCGGGCGGCCGGGGCGGCGGCGGCCCGGCGTCGAGGCCGCCCGAGTCCCAGCCTCCGCCGTCGAACGGGCCGGCGTCGACGCCGGCGTCGAAGGACGCATCCGTTGGAACGAAGCCGTCGACGGGCACGGACGAGTCGGCGGGCACGATGCGCCCGTCGGGCAGCACCACGACCCCGCCGTCGGTGCCGTCGCCGCGCCCGTGCGCCCGATAGCACCCGCCGAAGACGAGCGCGGCCGCGAGCGCTGCGATGACCCTGTCACGCATCCAGTTCCTCCCGTTCCCGTCCGCGGCCATTCTCAAGTTCCGTGCCAGGCGTCCGCGGCGCCAAGGTACTGGAGTCGTTCGTGAAATCAACGCGCCGGCGAATCCTGCCCGTGCGCCACGGCCCGGCCGTCAGGATGTTTACGCCGCCGGCAGGGGTTTCGGAGCGCGCCGATGCCCTCCACCTCGACCTCCACGACGTCGCCGTCACAGAGGGGGCCGACGCCCTCGGGCGTCCCGGTCAGCACGAGGTCGCCGGGCTCGAGCGTCATGACGCCGGAGGCGAAGGCGACGAGATCCGCCGCCGGCCAGATCATGTCCCGGGTCCGCGCGTCCTGGCGGACGCCGCCGCCGACCCTGACCGAGATGCGCAGGTCGTCGGGCGACCGGTCGGTCTCGATCGCCGGACCGACGGGGCAGAACGTGTCGAAGCCCTTGCCGCGCGTGAACTGGACGTCCCGGCGCTGGAGATCGCGCGCGGTGACGTCGTTCGCGCACGTCAGCCCGAAGATCGCCGCGCGCGCCTCGTCCGGTGTGGCGTCGCGGAGCCGCCGCCCGATCACGACGGCGAGCTCCCCCTCGTGCTCGACGCGCTCGCTCGCCGCGGGCAGCTCGATGGGGGCCTCCGGCGCGAGGAGGGCGCTCGGCGGCTTCAGGAACAAGAGCGGCTCGGCCGGCACCTCGTGCCCGAGCTCCTCGGCGTGCTTGCGGTAGTTGCGGCCGACGCAGACGATCTTGGTCGGCGTCACCGGACACAGGAGCTCGGCGCGGGCCAGAGGCACGAGCCGGTCGGTCTCGGTCCCGCCCCCCCACGGCGGCCCGTCCCACAGCCGCGCCGTCGCCTCGTCGACCCACCGGGCGAAGTAGTCCTGACCGCCATGACGAACCCGCAAGAACCGCACAGCCGCGCAGAGTATAGGACCGAGGGTTGCGCGTCACCGCCCGTGCCATGCGGCGCACGCGAACCGTGCCGTCGACTCGCCCTCCTCACCGCTGGACGACCACGACGCTGCGGTCTTCGCGGAGCTGGATGGCGCCGCCTTCGCCGGCGCAGGCCCAGCACGCGCTCCACAGGACCTCGTCGCGCGAGGCGTGGTCCCAGGCCACGACGACCGGGACGGGCTCGTCGCCGAGGACGAAGCTCGCGCCGTGCACGAACGAGCCGTCCGGCATCGGGTAGATGGCAGCGACGACCGCCGATCCGCCGCCCGTCCCCGAGAGGATCCACAGCTCCTCGCCCGCCATCGGAGACCACACGAGCAGCTCGTCCTCGAGGAAGTGGAACTGCACGCTCTCGCGCGAGTGACCGCCCCGGCCGAGCGCCCGGTCCACGCCCGTCGCGTCGACGGGTCGGAAGTCGGCGGCGAAGCGGGCGAGCTCGGGGATGCTCGCGAGGATGGCGCGCACGCGCTCGAGGTCGACCGGCTCCTCGCGGAACACCCTGCGCCGGGGCTCCTCGGGGTAGACCCCCTCCGGCACCGATCCGCGGCAGCAGCGGAACCCGACCTCCGGGCCCGCGTCGTCCGGGCCGAGCGCGTGGCGTGCGCCGCAGCGGTGCTCGGGCGCGGGATCGCCGGCGCGCCCCCCGCGCAGGACGGCGGAGAAGCGCTCCGAGCCGAGCCCGCGGCTCACGTCGCTCGCCGTCCACTCGAAGGCGGCGACGCCCAGGCTCACCACGTCGAGGGGCGACGCGCAGGCGAGCGGGTCGAGGCTGCACTCCTCCACGTCGTACGCCTGCCCCGGGTACTCGCGCGTCGTGTCGCCCTTGCACGCCCGCTCCCACTCGAGCTCGGTGCAAAGCCGCTTCTCCTCGGCCGCGCAGAGCGCCTCGGCCTCCGCTCGCGTGACGCCGGTCCGCGGCGGCTCGCCGGGATCGTTCGGGTAGGGCAGGCGGTCGATGTGGAAGGCGGGCACCTGCACCGGCACGAGGTCCGCCTCGGTCCGCGGATCGCGCCCCGCCGTGCCCGGCAGGCTGCCCGCGCGCACCACGCCCGCCGGCACCGCGATCTCCTGCCCCGCGGCGAGGGGGGCGTGGGTCGCTTCCGCGACCGGCGCCGGGGCCCGCTCGGGGGCAGGCGCGGCGAGGGGTGCGGCCGGTCGGCCGGCGTCGGGGCGCGCGCCGTCGGTCCCGCCGCCGGAGCAGGCCGAGAGCAGGAGCACGACGATGCTGGGGCGGCACGGGCGCACGGCACGAAGCTATCGGGGGTGGCGCAGGGGGCAAGTTTTCGGGCAAGTCCCGCCGGTTGCCGAAACGCCCGCGGCGCCTTATCAATGTCCCGTCGGAGCGGCTCGGGTGATCGCCGGCGGCGGTGGGCTCGCCTGCCGCCGCGGGAGGAAAGTCCGAGCTCCACAGGGCAGGATGCCAGGTAACGCCTGGTGGGGGTGACCCCGAGGAAAGTGCCACAGAGAGCAGACCACCGCGCCGCCGGCCGGCCGCGCGGCAAGGGTGAAAGGGTGAGGTAAGAGCTCACCGGTCCGGCGGTAACGCCGGACGCACGGCAAACCCCATCCGGAGCAAGACCAAATAGGGAAGCGTTCGAGGATGGCCCATCCGATGCTTCCGGGTGTGTCGCTCGAGGCACGTGGCGACACGTGCCCTAGATGAATGATCGCCACCCGCGCTGCCGGCGACGGCCGCGGGCACAGAACTCGGCTTACGAGCCCTCCGACCGAAAGCCCCGCCTCGTGCGGGGCTTTTGCTCTCCCTTGACACCCGCGCGCGCGGACGAGGAACCTACCTCCTCGGAGGAACCGGCCGATGACGCTGTTCGGGGATCACGCGGAGAACGACTTGAAGCGGGCCGTCGGCCTCGTGGAGCAGACCATCGAGGCTCTCGGCGTGAACCCCGCCGAGACGCGGATCGGGGCGAGCGACGGCTCGCACCGGTGGTCGCTGCGGCGCGGCTCGGCCGCGATCCTCGTCGCCGTCCTTCCGCCGAGCGAGGCCGCGCCCGCCGGGAGCCTGCGGGTCGTCGCGCCGGTCGTGCGCGTGCCGCCCGAGGACCGGATGCTCCCGCTGGCCAGGCGCCTGCTCGAGGCCAACGCGCGCGAGCTTCGGGGAGTCGCCTTCGGGCTCCGCGAAGAGGACGTCGTCCTCATCAGCGAGCGGAGCCTGCAGGACCTCGATGCGTCCGAGGTGAGCTCCGTCGTCCGGGCGATCGGCAGTGCGGCCGACCGGTACGACGATCTGCTCGCGCAGGAGTTCGGGACCTCTCGCTCCTCGGATTAGTTGGGCCTCGCGCGAACCCAGATCCTCGTGCTCGCGGCTGGCCTCTGGCCGAGCGTCGCGGCGCGTGCCGATGACGTCCGGGTCGAGTCCGACACCGCGTTCCAGGTCTACGAGGTGCGCTCGCCCGGCACCGCGGCGCTCCTCGCCCGCCGCCGGCTCGTGCAGTCGCTCGGGATGACGTGGGCGCGCCCCCTCGACGACGACGAAGGTGGCGGGCAGCTCGTGCCGCGGCTCGCCGCTTCGCTCCGCCTCCGGCTCGACCAGGACTTCGGCGAGGACTGCCTCATCGACCGGGATCTCTGCTACGCGGCCACGCGCAGCGGCGACCCGGCGTTCTACCAGCCCCTGGCCGACGACACCGAGGTGGACGCGACCGAGGCCTGGGTCGAGGTGAACGGCTTGCCGCTCGGCGCGCGGGTGCGCGCCGGCAGGCACCTGCGCTTCGACAACTTGGGCTTCGTGCGGATGGACGGCGCGACCGGGCGCGTCGAGCCGGCGCCGTGGGTCGCCGCGGAGGTCTACGCCGGCGCGCTCGTCCGGAGCACCAGCCTCGCCGGCAGCGACGCGTTCGTGCCGCAGGGCGACCCGCGCCTCGACCTCGACGTCGATCCCGAACGCGTCCCGTTCGTCGATCCGCCCGACACCACGTGGCTCGCCGGTGGCTCGGTGGAGCTCGGCCGCGTGCGGTGGGCTCGCGCGCGCGTGGGCTTCCGCGAGGTCCGCGAGTCGGCGGGGCTCGTCGCGCGACGGGCTTCGGTCGCGCTGGCCTCGGAGCCCGTCGATGCGCTGCGCCTCGAGGCCGCCGGCGTGTGGGACGTGCTCGAAAAGAGGTGGGTCGACGCGACGGCCGGGCTCTCGATCGAACCGGGGCGGAGCGTCGGCGTGCGCGCGACCGTGGAGCGGCACGTCCCCGTCTTCGACTGGGGGACGATCTGGGCCTACTTCGACAGGGTCCCGGTGGACGAGGCGCGGCTCGGGGCGACCTGGCGCGTCACCGACCGCCTCGAGCTCGGAGCGGCGGGCCGCGCCCGGCGCGCGGCCTTCGAGGACCGGGAGGACGAGGCCGATCTCGGCGTCGAGGGCCACGTCCGCGCGCGCGTCGCGGGCTTTCGGCTGCAGGTGTCGGGGTTCTCGTGGGGTGGAGACCTCGGGCCGGTGGCGGCGGTGCTGCTCGACGCCGCGCGCCCGCTCGCGTCGTGGGTCCTGGTCGAGCTCCGCGCCAGCGCATGGCACTTCGACGACCCCCTGCGGGAGGGCCTGTACGGGACCTCCCTGTCCGAGGCGGCGGCGGTCGCGCTCGAGGTGACCGAGGCGACGACCCTCCGTCTGTCCCTCGAGCACGCGTACAGCCGCGTCGTCGGCAACCGTTTCCGTGCGCTCGCGGCGCTCACCTTCGAGGTGTGGCGATGAAGCGAGGCGCGGCGCTCGCGCTCGTGCTCGCGGTCACCTGTGCCGGTGGGCTCGGGCTCGGGTCCGGAGCGCGGGGCCAGCGGGCTCGGCGAGCGACCTCGATCTCCCCCGTCGTCTTCCCGCCCGGCGCTCCCGATCCGCGGTTCGACCACGCCCTCGACGCGCACCGCCAGCTCGCCTGCGAGCGGTGCCACGCCGGCGCGAGCCAAAGCCGCCGCGCCGACGACTCGCTCCTGCCGGAGGTGCGCTCCTGCCGGCCGTGCCACGAGCCGACCGAGGTCTCGATCGGCGAGCTGCCCACGCCCCGGCTTCGCTTCTCGCACCGCGCGCACGCGCGTCGGGGCGTGCGCTGCCTGTCCTGCCACGAGGGCATCGGAGATCGAGCTGCCCGCGCCGGGCTCCACATGCCGACCATGCGGAGCTGCTTCGAGTGCCACGGCGGCGCGACGCCCAGCGCGCCTACCGCGTGCACGACCTGTCACCTCGTGCGGCCCGACGGCAAGATGCGCAGCCGCTACCCCGAGGGCTGGCTCAACCCGCCGCGCTGGCTGCACGGGATGCACCACGATCACGAGTGGCTCGTGCGTCACCGCTGGATCGCGGCCGACCAGGGGGAGCTGTGCGCCACTTGCCACCGGGAGAGCGAGTGCGCCGACTGCCACGACGGCAGGGTCCGCCCGCCTCGCGTCCACCCGAACGACTGGCTCACCATCCACCCTCAGATGGCGCGACGCGACGAGCCCGAGTGCACGTCTTGCCACACAACCCAGTCCTTCTGCCTCGAGTGCCACGCCCGGCTCGGGATCTCGCAAGCCTCCGCGCCCAACGTGCGCACGTCGGCGCGGTTCCATCCGCCGGCCGGGGTCTGGACGCGCGGTCCGGTGCTTCACGCGCGCGAGGCGCAGCGCTCGATGCAGACGTGCACGAGCTGCCACGTCGAGCGCGACTGCACGGTCTGCCACGGTGCGCTCGGCATCGGCGCGGGCATATCGCCGCACCCGCCGGGCTTCGTCCGCGACTGTGGCAGGTTTCTGCGGGCAAACGATCGCGCCTGCGGGGCCTGCCACCAGGACCTCGGGCGGCTTCGCGCCCTGTGCGACTGACCCCGGGCACGTCCGTTGCTCCCCCGCGCCAGCATGGAGCCGGTGCGCGACATCGTGGTCCCGGTCGACCTCGCCGAGCCGCGTGACGATGCGATCCGGTACGCCATCGACCTGTCCGGACGGCTCGGGTCGCGCGTACACCTCGTTCACGTGTACCAGGCTCCGTCGTTCGCGTTGCCCGAGGGGGCGTCGCTCGCCGATGCCGCCTACGCCGCGCGCCAGGCGGAGGCGGTCGAGCACGCGATGGCCCACCTCCTCGCGCGCCACCGGACGCAGGGTGCGCGGCTGAGCGCCCACGTCGTCCACGGGCTCCCCCACGCGCAGATCGTGTGGTTCGCCGAGCGCGTGCGCGCCTCGCTGATCGTGATGGGCACCCACGCCCGCCGCGGGCTCGATCGCGTCCTGCTCGGCAGCGTCGCCGAGAAGGTCCTGCGGCGGGCGACCGTCCCGGTGCTCGTCGTGCCCCCGGGAACGGCACGGCGCGTCGCGTGAGTCAGTGCTCCGTGTCGTAGCCCGGCGACGCCGTGGGGCCGGTGTCGGCATCCACCGTGATCGGCCCGTCGTGCCGGTCGGTCTCCGAGCCCGTCGGCGCATCGATTCGGGTCGGGACGTTCGGCAGGTCGGCGTCGTCGTCCGGAGAGTACAGGCCCGGGCTCGTGTCGTCGCCGGCGGGGGTCGCGAACGCGGGGGTAGGGTGGTCGTCGGCTACCTCGGTGGGCGCGAGGATCGCGGCGCCGGTGTCGTCCTCCGGCACGGCGAGATCCTCCTCGAGCTCGAACAGCTCCGACGGCACCTGCACGAGGCCGGTCATCTCCTGACCGAACCCCTCGGCCCAGGCGTCGTAGCGCTGCGACCCCGGCACGAGCATCTCGTACACCTCGGCGATGCGGCGCCGGCGCGCGCCGGCGCTGAGCTGCCAGCGCACCCGATCGTAGGCAGACTCGACGAGCCGCGCGCGGAGCGTGTCCTTGGCCATCAGCGTGAGGATGGCGTCGGTCAGCGTCTTCTCGTCGCCCGGGGGGTAGAGCAGCCCTTCCTTCTCGTCTCGCAGGACCTCGGCGGTCCCCGGCACGCCGGCTGCGACGACCGGCCGGCGGCCCGCCAGGTACTCGAGCAGCGGCTGCGGCACGTCCCCGAAGTCCTGAAAGCGCGGCGTCGCGGCCGCCGGCGCGAGGCACAGGTCGGCGGCGCCGATGAGCGTGGGGATGGCGATCGCACGTGGCTCGCCGCGGACGACGACCGTCCCGGACAGATCGAAGGCCTTGACCATCCGTCGCAGCCGCTCCCTGCGGTCCGGATCCGGGTCACCCGCGACGAGCGCCTCGATCGGACGCTGCCGCGCCACCGCACGCATGGCGCTCAGGACCGTGTGCAGATCGCGATCGGCCGCGAACGATCCGAGGTAGAGCAGGCGCGTCGCCTCGCCCTGCCCCGACGGCCACCAGTCGAACGTGTTCACGTCGACGCCGGGCTGGACGACCGCCACCTTGCCGGCGAAGCCGCGCTCTGCGAGGGACCGGGCGGCGGCCTCGCTCGGGACCAGCACGAGGTCCGCCTCCTCGAGGCACAGGGTGTGCGCCTGCGCCCAGGCGACCTCGGCCTCCGGCCCCTCGCCTTCGTCGGGCCAGGTCGCCACCTCGTACACGAAGCGGAAGTCGTCGTCGCGGTGCTTGCGCGCCACGATGACCCCTTCGTAGGGCCCGCGGACGTGGACGACGTCGTAGCGCTCGCTCTCGAGCTGCCGCTCGACCGCCCGGCCGAAGGCCTCTCGCCGCTCGGCGGCCCCCCCCACCCCCACCGGCACGCGGAACATCCGGGCGTCGCCGATGCGGTCCACGTGGGCGAGCTGCTCGGTCTTGACCGTGATCAGGTCGAGCTCCCCGTGGACGGCTGCGGCCATGCCCACGAGCGCCGAGGCGTGCGGGCTCGAGCCGGGCACGGGCGCGAAGGCCGTCACGAGGATCCGGATCGCGGGCTCCTGCACCTTTCCAACCCTACATCATCTTCCCCGCGAGGGCTTCCGCTCACCACGACCGGGATTGGACCCGCCGCCCGGCCGACCCTCGACCTCGGGCCGAAGACGACGGCTCCCCCGATTCCCCTTGCGCACCCGAAGGGCTGGGGTCTACAACCCGCTCTCAGCAGCAGCACCCGCCGTGAGGAGAAAGGCCCGTGAAGGAGCTCGCTCGATACCTGCTACAGAACCTCCAGTTGGACTTCTCCGGGAACATCACGATCGATCAGGTGCGGCAGTACCTGCGCGAGGACGACAGCCGGGAGGCCCGGGTGCTGCTCTCGAAGCTGATCGAGGACAAGGGCGTCGAGGACTTGCTGGTCGTGGTGGCGGACTGCCTGAAGGACTACATCGGAGTCGGCATCACCGACGAGATCATCCGGGAGCAGCTCAACACGTACGGCGAGTCCTGATCGGGGCCTTGCTCCTCGGCACCGCCGCGTGTGACGCGCCGGGTGACGTGAGCGTCCCGGCCGAAGGGCCGCGCGTGCTGTGGACCGATCCGGCCGACGGCGACGAGGGTGTGGCGCGGCGTGGGCCCTTCCTCGTCGGCGTCGACCGCCGCCTCATGCCGGGCTCGGCGTCCCGGACCACCGTGCGCCTTCACTCGGGCGACGTCCAGGGCTTCGTCTCCGTCCGCTTCGACCCGGTCGACCGCGTCGTCGTGGCCGCCCCTTTCTTCGAGCAGCCGCTCGCGCCGGACGTGACGTGGCGGCTCGTGGTCGAGGGGCTGCGCGATCTCGACGACCGCTCCATGGACGGCACCTACGTGGCCGCGTTCCGGACGGGGGACGCCGAGGGTCCTCGCTACGAGCCCACCACCGCGCCGTGGGACCGGGTGCAGCCCATCTTCGAGCGCTCGTGCGTGGGAGCTGCCTGTCACGGGCCCGCCGAGCCCGCGCTCGGGCTCGACCTGTCGAGCCCGGAAGGGGTCGCCGCGACCGCGATCGGCGTGCCGTCGCGACAGCTCCCTCGGGGGACGGCGGGACCGGAAGGCGCCCGCGGGGCCATCCGGCTCGCGGCGCTGCCGATCGTCGACGTCGTCGCCGGAGGGGGGCGACCGGCGACCAGCTACCTGCTCTACAAGGTGCTGGGCGACCCCCACGCGCTCGGCGATCCGATGCCTCCCCCCGGCGGTGAGCACCCACCCCTCGAGATCGAAGACGCACGGACGATCTCCGACTGGATCCTCGGGGGCGCAACCACGTCCGCGGAGTGAGGGCTCGAATTGCCGGATCGCCACCCATCCTTTAGCATCCGCGCCACCATGCGACGCGCACCGTTCCCGATCGTGGTGCTGGCCTTGCTCGCGCTGCAGTCGCTCGGCGCGAGCTGCAACGACGACCCCGGCCCCACCTCGTCCGGAGGCGGGGGGAACGACAGCAGCGGCGCCGAGCGGGTCGAGAGCCTGCCTCAGGTCGACCTCTCGGATCTCACGGGGTCCGAGCAGCGGGTGTGGCGCGACCTCGTGAACGACCTCCTGTCGCCCTGCGGCGAGCCGGTCAGCGTGGCTCGATGCGTCGTCGAGGAGCGTGCGTGCCGCAAGTGCGTCCCGGCGGCTCGCTACCTGGCGCGGCTCGTGACCGAGGGGTACGAGAAGACCGAGATCGAGGAGCTCTACGAGCTGCGCTACGGACGTGACGGCGAGGTGGACATCGACGTGGGGGATGCGCCGGTGCGAGGCGCACCCATGGCGCCCGTGACCATCGTCGAATTCAGTGACTTCGAGTGTCCCTACTGCGGCGCGGCCCATCCGGTGCTCGAGCGGCTGCTGCACGAGTACGAGGGGCAGGTGAAGCTCGTGTTCATGCACTATCCGCTCACCGAGGCCCACCCGAACGCGATGCAGGCGGCGCGGGCGGCGGTCGCCGCCGGCCAGCAGGGCAAGTTCTGGGAGATGCACGACCGGTTGTTCGAGAACCAGGCGGCCCTGTCGGAAGAGGACCTCGCCCGGTATGCGCGAGAGATCGGCCTCGACGTGGAGCGGTTCGAGGAGGATCTGCGCTCCGAGGAGACGCAGCGACGCATCGAGCGCGACAAGGCCCTCGGCCGCCGGCTCGACGTGACCGGGACGCCGGCGATCTTCATCAACGGCCGCCGGTTCCGCGAGCCCCCGCGCACACTGCCGGCGTACGTCAGGGAGGAGCTCGACCAGTGAAAGCCGACCGCACCTTGAATGAGCGGGCGCTCCCGCCGTCGAACCCGCCGATGCGCTCCCGAGCCCTGGTATCCGCGTCCCTCGCAACCCTCCTCACGCTCGGTACCGCCGCCACGGTCCTCGCCATCGACGTGGGCGCCCGGGCGCCCGAGATCGGCGCCCGGACCCTGGATGGCCGCCGGATCCGGATGGCGGATCTGCGCGGCAAGGTGGTCATCGTCGACTTCTGGGCGTCGTGGTGCGACCCGTGCCGCGAGGAGATGCCCGTGCTCGAGCGCATGTACCAGCGGTACAAGGACCAGGGGCTCGTCGTGGTCGGCGTCAGCGTGGACCGAAACGCGAGGAACGCTCGGGGTTTCCTCCGTAGGACCCCGGTATCGTTCCCGATTGTCCACGACGGCGGCCACGGCATCGCCGACCGCTACAGCCCACCGCGCATGCCCTCGTCGTACATCATCGACCGCCGCGGCGTCATCCGCCACGTCCACGAGGGCTTCCGCTCCGGCGACGGCCAGCGGATGGAGCGCGAGGTCCGCGCCCTGTTGCGCGAGCGCGGCGGCCGGCGTCGATAGCCTGCCCGCCGCCGCGGCGCGCTCAGATCCTCGCGCCTCGGTCGGGGGCGATCCGAGCCTGGTAGAGGAACTCCGACAGCTGCTTGCCGACGTAGCCGACCACCTCGGCGTCCGCCTGGCCGAAGGCGTCGCGGTCGCGGCGGTTGATGAGCTGCAGCACACCGAAGAGGCGGCCCTGGTGGTGCAGGGACATGTAGAGGGCGTTGCGCGGCTCGAGCCCCACCCGCCCGTCGATGCCCGGGTCGAAGCGCGGATCGTTCGTGACGTCAGCGGCGATGAAGGCCGCGCCCACCCGCTCGGCCGCGGCACCGAGCAGACCCGTCCGCGAGGGGACGGCCTCTCCCTTGCGCTCGTCGGCGCCCGGACCGCTCAGGGCGACGAACCGGAACTCGTCCGTGTTGATGTCGTAGAGGCAGGCGCTCGCGGCTTCGCTGGGGATGAGCTCGTCGAGCAGGCGGATCGCGAAGTCGAGCCCCTCGGCCGGCGTCGACAGGAAGAAAAGGTCCTGCGCGGCCTCGAAGGCGTGGGCGAGGCGCGCGTCCTGCTCGTCGGTGCGCGTGCGCCTGCGCGCCGGCGGCCCGGCGCTCGGCGGGGCCGTCTTCGGCTGCGCGGCCGGGGCGGGTGACGGAGCGGCCTCGCGTGCCCGAGCCGCCTTGGCCGCGAGCTTCGCCTCGAGCGGGTAGGAGGTCTCGGGATCGCCGCGCCAGTCCTTCCACTGCAGCGTGACGACGGGCGGGCGCTTGGGGCGGCCCTCCCAGCGGTGGTCGAAGACCGCGAGGTTGAAGAACTTGCCGGGCGGCTCGCCGGCGAGCTGTTGCCGCAGCGCCTCGAAGCGCTCCCGGAGCGCGGCCTCGGCCGCTTCCTTGGGCGTGCCCTCCGGCACGACGAAGGTCCGCTCTCGATAGTGGAGGGGGCTCTGTTCGCTCGGATCCTCGTCACGCCCGGACAAGAGCTCGCAGCTCGGGGCCGGCACGGGCGCGGGCTGGGCGGGTGCGGGCTGGGCGGGCGCGGGCTGGGCGGGCGCGGGCGCGGGCGCGGGCTGGGCGGGCGCGGGCTGGGGCGCAGGCGCGACCTGAGCCGGCTCTGGCGCGGCGGCGGCCTGTGCGGGCGGTGGAGCGGCGGCAGCCGCGGGAGCCTGAGCCGGCTCGGGCGCCGGGGTGGCCTGCGGGCTCGCGGGCACCTGACCGCCGCCCCCGAGCGGCGGGGCCGCGTACGCGATGGTCTTCTTCGAGACCTTCTGCGCGGGCGCGGACTCTTCCTCCGCCGCCCCGTCCGCCGGGATGCGCGGCCCCGACGGCTTGTTGCGCGTGAACGACTTGGCCACGTCCGGGGTGAGAACGTACGTGCGGCGTGCCATCGGGTCGTGGATGGTCACCTTGCCGTCGGGAGCGACCGCGCAGCTCGCGCCCGTGGGCACGCCCCCCGCCTCGCCGAGCTCTGCACGCCCCGTCTTGAGGGCCGACATCCAATTGGCTGCCTCGACGGTCACCTCGTGGAGCGCCGACGATCCGCCGAGCTCGGTGACGACCAGCCTCCACGTCTTCTGACTCATGCCGAGAGCACCGAAAGGTTGAACGCGCCACGATCTCGGGGGCGTCGGAGCGCCCTCCGAGCCCCTTCCGGGAGCGGCTGAACGTAGCAACCGCCGCTGTCGCGGGTCAAGGCACAGGCCGCGGGCCACTGGGCCAATTCTCACGCGTCCTCGGCCACTTGGCCTCGCGTAGGTGTGCGGGATGGTGTGCTAATCTGCGCCCCTTCGGACGATGTGGATCCTGGTGGTCGGAAAGGAAGCGCTGCTCGAGCGCCCCGAGGGCGGCGTCACCGTGCTGCGCGAGCTCGGCTGCCGCGTTCGCACGCTCGACCTGTGGGACCCCATCGACGAGGCCGAGCTCGCCGAGGAGCCCCCGACGGTCGTGCTCGTCGAGGCCGTCGAGGAGGTGGACGCGGGTAGGGCGGCGCTCGTCCGGCTGCGGGGGGTGCCGGTGCTCGCCGAGGTGCCCATCCTCGTCGCCGTGACGGTCAACGCCATCCAGCGGCTCGATCCGGCCGACGGCTTCGACGACTTCGTCCTGGTCCCGTACGTGCCGCCGGAGCTGTACATGCGCATCCGCCGCGCCGAATGGAACCGGAGCGAGTTCGCCGGTCAGGAGCGCATCAAGATCGCCTCCCTGGTCATCGACCTCGCCGCGCACGAGGTGGCCGTGGACGGGCGCCCGGTGGAGCTCACGCACCAGGAGTTCGCGCTCTTGCGCTTCCTCTCCCAGCACCGCGGCCGCGTGTTCACCCGCGACCAGCTCCTGCAGCGCGTCTGGGGCGTCGACTACTACGGCGGCAGCCGCACGGTGGACATCCACGTGCGCCGGCTCCGGATGAAGCTGGGCCCGGGGGCGAAGCCCATCGAAACGGTACGCGGCGTCGGCTACAAGATGAAGGCGCCATGAGCCGGAGGCCTCTCGCGGTTCCGGTCGGTGATCCGGCGGGCGTGGGGCCCGAGGTCTCGGTCCGCGCGTCGGCCGCCGTCTGCGAGCGGGACCGCGTCGTGCTGTTCGGCGACGCCGCCCGCCTCGAGGCGCTCGCCATCGTCGCGGGCGTGGACGCGGCGCGCCTGCGGCGGGTCGGTGCAGCGGGGCCGTTCGACCTGGGGGTCGGGCAGATGGGGCTCGCGCACGTGGCCAGTTGGAGCGACGAGGCGATCGTCGCGCGGCGGCCCACGCCCGACAATGGTCTCGCGCAGCTCCGTGCGCTCGACGCGGCGGTGGCCGCCGTCCGCGGGGACCATGCGCGGGCGATCGTGACCGGGCCGACCAGCAAGGAGGCGATCTCGCTCGCGGGAGAGCCGTTCGTCGGGCAGACGGAGCACCTGGCGCGCGCCGCCGGCCTCGCCGACGACCAGGTCACGATGATGTTCCTCGGCCCGCGCCTCCGAACGGCGCTGGTCACCACTCACCTCGCCGTGCGGGCGGTGCCCGGTGCGTTGACCGAGGCCCGCGTCGCGCGGACCATCGAGCACCTGGCCGAGGCGCTCGTCCGCCTCGACGGAGCCGGCGGGCGCATGCTGCGGCTCGGCGTGACGGGCCTGAACCCCCACGCGGGTGAGGGCGGTCTGTTCGGCGACGAGGAGGCTCGCGTCATCCGGCCGGCCATGGACGCCGCCATGTCTCGCGGTCCGCTCCGCGACGGCCCGATCGATCTCCTTGGCCCGATGCCTGCCGAGAGCGCGTTCCGCGCGGCCGCCGGCGGCGCCCTGGACGGCGTGGTCGCGATGATGCACGACCAGGCGACCATCGCGTCGAAGCTGCTCGACTTCGGGCAGGCGGTGAACGTGACCTGGGGCCTTCCCTTCGTCCGCACCAGCGTCGACCACGGCGTCGCCTACGACGCTGCCGCGCGAGGGACCGCTCGGGCCGACGGCATGGTGGCGGCGCTCGCGCTCGCGTGCCGCCTGACGGAGGAGCGATGAGCGCCGGCGATCTGGTCGTCCGCGGAGCCCGACAGCACAACCTGCAGGACGTCACCGTGCGCATCCCGCGCGACCGACTCGTGGTGATCACCGGCCCGAGCGGCTCGGGCAAGTCCTCGCTCGCCTTCGACACGATCTTCGCGGAGGGGCAGCGGCGGTACGTGGAGTCGCTCAGCGCCTACGCGCGGCAGTTCCTGGACCGGTTGCCGAAGCCCGACATGGAGACCATCGAGGGCCTGTCGCCGGCGATCGCGATCCGGCAGCAGGTGCCGAGCAAGAACCCGCGGTCCACCGTGGGCACGGTCACCGAGATCCACGACTACCTGCGCCTGCTCTTCGCGCGCATCGGCCAGCCGCACTGCCCTCGCTGCGCCGCGGTCATCAGTGCCCAGACGCCGCAGCAGATGGTGGACCGAATCGTGAGCATGCCCGAGGGCACGCGCTTCAGCGTCCTCGCGCCGATCGTGCGTGGGCGCAAGGGCGAGCACCGGCACGAGCTCGCGCGGTTGCGCAAGGAGGGGTTCGTCCGTCTGCGTGTCGACGGCGAGCTGCGCGACCTCGGTGAGGAGATCGATCTCGACAAGCGCAAGAGCCACGACATCGACGTCGTCGTGGATCGACTCTCGGTGAAGGAGAGCGCGCGCCAGCGGTTGACCGAGTCCATCGAGCTCGCCCTGTCCATGGCGGACGGGCTCGTGCGGATCGCGGTCGTCGACGGCGAAGAGCTCCAGATGTCCGAGCGCTTCGCCTGCGTCGCCTGCGCCGTCTCGCTGCCCGAGGTGACGCCCCGGATGTTCTCGTTCAACAACCCCGCCGGCGCCTGTCCGGAGTGCGGCGGCCTCGGCGAGGTGCGGCGGTTCGAGGCGGATCTCGCCGTCCCAGACCCCTCCCTGTCGCTCCGGGCCGGCGCAGTCGCTCCGTGGGGGAAGGCGGGTGGCGCCTGGCAGAAGCACATGCTCGACCAGCTCGAGAAGCGCGCGGACGTGGACCTCGACGTCCCCTGGAAGAAGCTCCGGAAGCGGACGCGCGAGATGCTCCTCTGCGGGGGCCGCGGCGAGGACGCCTTCGAGGGCATCCTGCCGGGGCTCGAGCGCCGCATGCGCGAGTACCAGCGGCGAAAGCGCGAGGAAGGGGCCGACGAGGAGCGTGCCTTCGAGTACATCGAGGAGGAGCTCGGTCGCTTCGCCACGCGGACCGAGTGCCCGGCGTGCGGAGGCGCGCGCCTGCGTCCGGAGGCGCTCGCGGTCCGGATCGCCGGTCGGAACATCCACGAGATCACGTCGATGAGCGTAGAGGACGCGCTCGCGTTCTTCGGCGGGCTCACGCTGTCGAGGCGCGACGAGGTGGTGGCGGACCGTCCGGTGCGCGAGGTGCGCGCCCGCCTCGGGTTCCTGGTCGACGTAGGGGTGGACTACCTGGCCCTCGAGCGTGCGACCGCTACGCTCTCGGGCGGCGAGGCGGAGCGGATCCGGCTCGCGACACAGATCGGCTCGGGGCTCGTCGGCGTCCTCTACGTGCTCGACGAGCCCTCCATCGGCCTGCACCCGCGGGACAACGCCCGTCTCATCGACACCATGCTCGCGCTCCGGGACCGCGGCAACACGGTGCTGGTGGTCGAGCACGACGCGGACACGATCCGGGCCGCGGACCACGTCGTCGACATGGGGCCGGGCGCCGGCAAGGCGGGCGGGCGGATCGTGGCGACGGGCACCCCGGACGAGATCGCGCGAGACGCCGACTCGCTCACCGGGGCGTTCCTCTCGGGCCGGCGCGCGATCGAGGTGCCACGGCGCCGCCCCACGACCGACGCGCGTCGGCTCCTCATCCGCGGCGCCCGCACGCACAACCTGAAAGGCGTGGACACCGCCATCCCGCTCGGCCGGTTCGTCGCGGTCACCGGTGTGAGCGGAAGCGGCAAGTCCTCCCTCGTGGTGGACACGCTCCTGCCCACCGTGCGTGCGAGCCTCGGCGGCCGAGCGGTCCAGGTGGACGCGACGATCGGGGGGCTCGACGCCGTCGACAAGATCATCGACATCGACCAGTCGCCCATCGGCCGGACGCCCCGCTCCAACCCGGCGACTTACACCGGCGTGCTGACGTTCGTCCGGGAGGTCTTCGCGACGCTCCCCGAGTCGCGTGCCCGCGGCTACGAGCCGGGCCGCTTCAGCTTCAACGTGAAGGGCGGCCGCTGCGAGGCCTGCCGGGGCGACGGCATGGTACGCATCGAGATGCACTTCCTGCCCGACGTGTACGTCGAGTGCGACGAGTGCGGTGGTCTCCGCTACAACCGCGAGACCCTCGAGGTCCGGTACCGCGGGATGCACATCGCCGAGGTCCTGCGGCTCACCGTCGCCGAGGCCCTCGACCTGTTCGCCAACCAGCCGCGCATCCGCGAGCGCCTCGAGACGCTGCGGGCCGTCGGGCTCGGCTACCTCGAGCTCGGCCAGAGCGCGACGACCCTGAGCGGCGGCGAGGCGCAGCGGATCAAGCTCGCGCGCGAGCTGTCCCGGCGGTCGACCGGGCGGACTCTCTACGTGCTCGACGAGCCCACGACCGGGCTGCACTTCGCGGACGTGGAGGTGCTCGTCGGCGTGCTGCAGCAGCTCGTCGACGCCGGCAACACCGTGATCGTCATCGAGCACGACCTCGACGTCGTGAAGGTCGCCGACTGGGTCATCGATCTCGGGCCGGAGGGAGGCGCGGGAGGCGGCGAGGTCGTGGTCGCGGGGACACCCGAGCAAGTCGCGGCGTGCGAGCGCTCGCACACGGGGCGCTACCTCGGTCCGCTCCTTCGGGTCAGCGGGCGACGTCGAGGCCGCGAAGCTCGCGCTTGAGCACCTTGCCCGTCGGGTTCTTCGGCAGATCGTCGAGGATCACCACCTCCCGCGGGACCTTGGGTCCGGCCATCTCGCGCCTGGCCCACGACACGACGTCGGCCTCGGTGGCCCTGGCTCCTCGGCGGATCGACACGAAGGCGCGCACGCGCTCTCCCCACTCTTCGTCGGGCACTCCGATGACGGCCGCCTCGGCGATCGCCGGGTGCCGCATCAACGCCTCCTCCACCTCGGCCGGATACACGTTGACGCCGCCGCTGATGATCATGTCGCGCTTGCGCCCGTCGATGTGGAGCAGCCCCTGGGCGTCCTGGTGCGCCAGGTCGCCGACGCTGAAGAAGCCGTCGCGCATGCTCGCGCGCGTCGCATCGTCGTCCCGGTGGTAGCCCGCGACGAGCATGGCGTTGCGCACGTACAGCTCACCGGTCGCGCCGCGCGGCACCTCGTTGCCGTTCTCGTCGAGCAGGCGGATCTCGTTGCCCGGGACCACGTGCCCGATCGTGCCCGGCGAACGCAGCAGCTCCTCCGGGGTCGCGAGCGTGTTGATGCCGGTCTCGGTCGCTCCGTAGAAGTTGTAGAGAACGTGCCCGAACCGTTCCATGAAGCGGCGGGCGAGCGAGCCCGACAGCGCCGAGCCGCCGCTGAACACCGCTCGGAGCGAGCGGGTGTCGTACTTCTGGATCGTGCTCGCGGGCAGCTCACAGAGGCGGTGCAGCATGGTCGGGACCATGGCCGTGGTCGTGATCCGCTCGCGCTCGACCACGGCGAGGAACGCCTCGGGCTCGAAACGCGGTGTGACGACGACCGTGCCGCCCACCGCCAGCGTGAACCCGATGAACCCGAAGGCCGTCGAGTGGTACATCGGACATACCGCCAGGTGGCGATCGTCGATGCGGATGGGCGTCTCGAGGATGAAGCGGAGCACGGCCTCCTGCATCTCCTTCGGGAACTTCCGGACGGCTCCCTTCGGCTTGCCGGTCGTGCCGCTCGTGTAGATCACGACGGCGCCTCCCTCTTCGGCGTCCGCGAACGGCTGGGTGGCCGCGGCCATCACCTCGTCGTAGGGGTGGAGCCCCTCGCGCACGCCGCCGACCGAGATGAGGTTCGACTGGGGGACGTTCGGCAGCCGGTCGCGAGCAGCCAGGAGGTTGTCGGCGATCTCGGCCTCCACGAACACCGCCTTCGCCTCGCAGTGGTTCACGAGGTACTCGAGCTCGGCGGGCGTGCTCCGCCAGCTCACGGACACGGCGCCGCCGCCGAGCCGTGACATCGCCGCCTGGATCTCGAGGATCTCGGCGCGGTTTCGCATGAGCAGGACGGCCGAGTCGCCCCGGCCGACACCGTGCGTCCGACCGAGCCCGTGGGCGAGGCGGTCGATCCGGCGGTCCATCTCGGCGTACGTGCGCCGGCAGGACTCGTCGACGACGGCCTCCTTGCCGGGTTGGCTCGCGGCGTTGAGGCGGAAGAGGGTGGAGGGCCCGGCGGTGCCGGCTCGGCGTGACCGGACCAGGACCGGCAGCGCCCGCGGATGGAGACGCTCGATCATGCGCGTCTTCCAGAGCGCCCGCGCGTACACGCCAGCCGAGTCCAGGGCACCGAGGATCACGCTCTTCATCGTCCCGAGCTTCTCCAATTCCGTTTCCGTGGGAACCTTACAGCTATTGTGGCAGATTTTTGTTGACGCATCGGATCGTCGTTCCGTAGGATCGGACCCCAAGCCGGAAGGAGGCGATTCGCATGTCATTCTGGTCGGATGCCAGCCCCATCGTGAAGGGCGCCATCATAGTCGGAGGCCTCGGTCTGATCTATCTGCTCGTCGCCTTCGTGGGAGGTTTGCCGCCCTACGGCGCCGGCGACGAGGAGGTCACGCAGCAACGGGGACTGTCCGCCGGCGGCGAGTAGCGCGGTCGAGACCCCTGGGGGGCCGGAGAGGCTGTCCTCGGCCCCCGCTCAGCCCCCCCCGCTCAGCCCCCCCGCTCAGCCCCCCCTCAGCCCCCCGCCGAGCCGCCGGCCGCCGTGGCCTCGAGCGAACGCACGAAGGCGTCCCCCACGTGGACGCATGCTTCGCGCACCTCGACTCCGCCGCCCACCAGGACCGCCATCGGATCGACCTCGACCGCGTCCACCTCACCGCGGTGGTCGTCGACGAAGGCCGCGAGCCGCAGGAGCACGTCACCGAGCGCCTGGACCGACTGGCGGCGGAGGGGCGCTGGGCCGGAGAGCAGCAGCTCGCCGGCCGCCAGGCGCTCGAGGACGCGCTCTATCCGCCCGAGCGGAGCCGGCAGCACCGTGTGGGTGTGGTCTCCGGCCGCGATCCCGTGCGGGTCAGCGAAGCCGACGGAGGCGAGCACGAGCCCTTCGGGCAGGGGGCGGAGCGAGAGGCGAAGCAAGGCGCGCGCCGCCGACGTCGCGGTCACCGTGACGCCCAACAAGCGCGCCGAGGGCGCGCGGGATCCCGCGAGGGTCATCATCTGCCGGAAGACGTCGCGCACGCGCGCAGCGTTGTCGACTCCGTCGACGGCGAGATCGGGATGATCCCAGACGCGCAGGTCGGGTGACGCGAGGGCGATGCGAACGGGAAAGCCGATACGGCCGGCCTCGGCCGCCGCACGCGAGGGGCTCGTGCACAGCTCCTCCACCGGGACCGGGATGCCGTAGGGGGCGAGCGCCGCCTTGCTCGCGGGATCGGACAGCGGGCGAGGCGGCCCGAAGAGCACCTCGGAGACCGCCTCGCGTTCGACCCCCTGCAGGATGCGAGAGGACTTCGCGACGGGTCCCGACGCGGCGTGGAGCGCGCCGATGGCGAGGGCGACGTCGCGCGGCTCCCCGACCCGGACGACCGTGTCGCCTTGCCCCCATCCGAGCTGTCCGTCGTCCTCGCGCACGAGCCGCCCGCCGCCGCGCTCGCTGCCGCCGACGACGGAGGCCAGGCGCACGCGGTCGACCTCCGGCAGATGTCGCGTGGACGCGGCCCACGGCCGCTTGGCGTCGGCCTCCATCAGCGCCAGCGCGGAGGCGAGCGGCCGCGCCTCGTCGACCGCGACGACGCCGAGGTCGCCCAGGAGCGCGAGGGTCGAGCTCGCGTCGTCGGCGGGCCCCACGACGGCGGCCAGAGCCCGGATGCCCTGCGCGCGTGCCGCCGTTGCGAGCCGCACCAGCGCCTCGGCGGGCGGAGCGCTCGACAGCGCCAGGGCGACGGGCTGCCCCGTCCTCATGGCCTCGATGGCCTCGGACACCGGATCGGCGCTGACCCGTGGCTCCACCTCGACGCCGATCGCGCCGGTCGCGCCTGCGACCTCGACGGCGAGCTCGGCACCGTCGCAGACCAGGAGAGTCCGTCGAGCCGCCGCGGTCACCGTTCCCGTCGGCCGGCCGGTGTGGGCCGGGCCTCCGATGCCGGAAAGAGGGACATGACGGGAAGCATACCGAAGCTCGCGGGAGGGCACGACAATGCGGTATCCTCCCCCGCGTGAGAGCTTCGCTCGTGGCGCTGCTGCTCGGGGTGCTGCCCGCCTCTGTGGCGCGTGCTCAAGAGGGGCCCGCGCCGGATGGACCGCCCGCAGCGCAGGCCGGGTCCGAGCAGCCGGAGAACATCGAGGCGGCGCGCGAGGCCCGCGTCCACTTCCAGACCGGAATGGAGCACTTCGATGCGCGCCGGTTCCGGCCCGCCATCCGCGAGTTCCAGCTCGCGGCGCAGCTCGTCCCGAGCGCAGACCTGTGGTTCAACATCGCCCGGGCGCACGAGGAGCTGAGCGAGCACGAGCAGGCCGTCGAGTACTATCGGCGGTACCTGCGCGATCGGGTGGATCCCCCGGACCGAGAGCGTGTCGAGCAGCACATCGGCAACCTCGAGGAGCGCGCCGAGGCGGCGCGTCGAGCGCGGCGTCACGCGCCGACCACCGGGACGCTCCGCATCCGTTCGAGCGTCGAGGGATCGCTCGTCTCGGTCGACGGCCGCGAGCTCGGGCGCGCTCCCATCGCGGCGCCGCTCAGCCTCCCGCCCGGCCGCCACCGGCTGAGCGTGCGTGAGGAGGGCTACGTCCCCTTCGAGAGCGAGGTGCAGGTGGAGGCCGGTGTGACGACGGCGGCCTACGCCGACCTCGAGCCCGCGACGGACTACCGCGCCGTCCGGGGCGGCCGGCTCTTCACGTGGATCACGGCCGGGCTCGGCGTCGTGGCCCTCGGCACAAGCATCTACTTCGGGGCGCGCGCCGCGAGCCTCTCGGGGGACGCGGGCGACGCGACCACGATGGCGGAGCAGGAGGCCTTCCTCGACGATGCGAGAGGCTGGGCCGCCCGAAGCGACTACGCTCTCGGCGGCGCCATCGTCCTCGGCATCGGCTCCGTCGTGCTCTGGTTCATCGAGGGAAGCAGCGTGAGCACCGAGCGGGTGAGCGGGGCAGAGTGAGCCCGGACGCTCCGTGCTCGGCGCGTCCGAGACGCCGTCACCGCATCCTGGGCCAGTGCTGCGCGAGCGCCTCCACCGTCACGTCCACTGCCTCCCGGATCCGACCCGGCGGCCGGTCCTCCGGGAGCTCCACCTCGTCGCCCTCGATCGCGCGGGCCACGGCTCGAACGCACTCCTCGAGCGCCACGAGGTCGTAGCCTCCCTCCAACAAGAAGCCCACGCCCGCCGTGCGGCTCCGCCGCGCGCGGCGGACGAGGGCCGTGGCCATCGCGGCGTACGTCGCGGCGTCGAGCTCCTGCCCTGCGAGCGGATCCCGCGCATGTGCATCGAAGCCGGCCGACACCAGGACGATGTCCGGGCCGAAGGCGTCGAGCAGCGGCAGAACGACGCGGCGGAACGCCTCGGCATACGCCTCGGGGCCGCTGCCCGCGGGCAGGGCCACGTTCGCCGTCGTCCCGAGCCCTTCGCCCCGGCCCACGTCGCGGGGGCTCCCGGTGCCCGGGTAGAACGGCCACTGGTGCACCGATGCGAACAGGACATCGGCATCCTGCTCGAACGCCGCCTGCGTGCCGTTCCCATGGTGCACGTCCCAGTCCACGATGGCGACGCGCCGGGCCCCCGCGGCGCGGGCGGCCCGCGCCGCCACGGCGACGTTGTTCAGCAGGCAGAAGCCCATGGAGCGGTCGGGTGTGGCGTGGTGTCCGGGCGGTCGGAGCAGGGCCATCCCGGCGCGAGCCTCGCGCCGCACCAGCGCCCGCGCCATCCGCGCCGCGGCCCCCGCGGCCCGGACCGCCGCGTCCCGGGTGCCGGGCGAGAAGTAGGTGTCGGCGTCGAGGTGCCCCGAGCCGCGCGCGAGCGCGTCCTCGAGCGACCGCAGGTAGTCGCGGGTGTGCGCGGCCGCGAGCTCCGACTCGGCCGCCGGCGTGGCCTCGATGGGTAGGCGGCGCGACTCCGGGATCGCGGCGTCGAGCCCCGCGCGCGCTGCGGACAGGCGCTCGGGCCGCTCCGGATGGTGGCCTCTCGGCCGATGCGCATCGAAGCTGGCGTCATCGACGACGGCGACGGGTCCGTCCACCATGCGACGGTTCTAGAGAGACGGCTGCCGAATCGCAACGCCGCCGGACCCTGCCGGTGCCCTTGACCATGGGAAGGGGCCGGTGTATTCGTTTCCGACCCGGGCAAACACGCAATTGTTCCCGGGTTTTCGCGCGTCACGAGGGGGTGCCCGGTCCCGCCCGCCGTCGGGCGGCGCCCCGAGCCCCTCCCCCAGGAGAGGCCCTCATGCGGCTCAAGATCATCGCCGGCAATCTGGTCGTCGTTCTCGTGGTCGGCCTGGTTTCGTACTTCGTCGTCCGCTCGCAGCTGCAAGAAGGGCTCGGGGCCCACGTCGACCAGCAGATCGCCAACGACGCCACCCTCTTCGATCGCTCTTGGCGGCTGTCGGCCAGGCAGTTCCTCGACTACGTCAGCGAGCGGGCAGGGAGCCGGCCGGTCCGCGACGCATTCGGCGGCCTCGACGAGAACAGCCGCCGCCAGCGAGCGCACGAGGCCGCCAACGGCGTGGCCCAGTGGTTCCGCGATCCGGCGCGCGGGCGCGGCGGGGCGCCCGATCTCGTCGCGATCACGGACGAGACGGGCCGGGTCATCGCGCGCAACCAGGATCCGAACCGGATGTACGGCACCCAGCTCGTGCAGCAGCTCCCCGCGCTCCGCGAGGTCCTGTCGCGCTCGGACGTGCGTCACGACGTCTGGCTGAAGTCGGACGAGAACAAGCTCCTGCAGACCGGGATCGCGCCCGTGCTGAGCGACCAGGGCGCCGTGATCGGAGCCCTCGTGGTCGGGTACGACCTGTCGAACGGCCTCGCGGCGAGCGAGGCCCAGATCCTCGGGCGCGACGTCGCCTTCCTCATGGAAGGCAACGTCTACAGCTCCTCCATCCACGGCGCCGGGCCCGTCGAGGCGCTCAAGGAGCGTCTGTTCGGCCCGATGGCCGAGCAGACGAACGCGGCGCTCGCAGGCAGCGGCTCGCAGCCCTGGCACGCCCAGATCAGCGGCGACGAGTGGGTCGGCGTGATGGCACCGCTTCCGCTGTCGCCGAACACGCCGGTCGCATACGTCGTCCTGGCGAACAAGAGCGAGCACATGGCGCTCGCGGACACCGCCAACATCGTGCTCATCCTGACCGTGCTCGGCACGATCCTGGTGCTCCTCTACGGCTTCATCATCGGCACGAGCTTCCTCAAGCCGGTCGAGCAGATCGAGGAGGGAGTCCTCGCGGTCATCAACGGGCGGACGGACCTTCGTATCGACGTGGAGAGCGCCGAGTTCGGCGGCCTGGCCTACCGCATCAACCAGCTCATCAACGTCTTCACCGGCGTCTCGGAGGAGGACGAGGAGGGCCGCAGCGTCTCGTCGCAGCGGCCGCCGCCGGCGGCGGGTTGGGGTGAGGACGCGTCGCTCGGGGGAGCGTCCTCCGGCGGCGCGGCCGGCGGCGGCACCGCCGGCGCGGGCGAGCCCATCGACGATCCGGCCGTGGCGCGGGAGCTCGCGGCCGAGCCGGAGGACCAGTACCTCGCGCGCGTCTATCAGGAGTACGTGCAGGCGAAGGCGGCGATGGGAGAGACGATCAACATCCCGCAGGACCGGTTCGTCCAGCGGCTGAAGGGCAACGCGGACGCGACCGCGAAGAAGCACGGCGTGCGGGCCGTCCGCTTCCGGATCGAGACCGCCGGCAGCCAGGTGATCTTGCGCCCCGTGCTGATCCGCTAGACTCCGCGCCATGGGACTGCTGGATCTCTTCTCGCGCAAAGGACCGGGCGCCCTCAAGAAGCACGCCGCGCGGGCCGGGAACAAGCGCGCGCAGAACCCCGATCGGTGGGAGTCCATCCAGGTCCTCGCGGGGATGCACACGCGCGAGGCGGTCGAGGCCCTCTTGCGCCGCTTCACCTTCCGGATCGACCCGAGCATCACGGACCAGGAGGAGAAGGACGCGGCCTTCCAGGGCATCGTCGCCGCCGGCTCGGAGGCAGTGGAGCCCGTCCGGCAGTTCCTCCACTCCGCCGACTCGATAAGCTGGCCGCTCAAGATGCTGGAGCAGCTGCTCTCGTCCGAGCAGGTGGTCGCCGAGCTTCTCGCCCTGCTCGAGCGGATGGACACCGAGTACGAGCGCGACCCCGAGAAGAAGATCCAGCTCATCGCCTACCTCGAGGACCGCAAGGACCTTCGGATCGTCGGAGCGGTGCGCGCCTTCCTCGAGGACGTCAACGAGACCGTACGCTTCCACTCGGCCGGCGCGGTCCTCGCGCAGGACAACGCGGAGGAGGGCAGGGGGGCTCTGCTCGACGCGCTCGTCCGCGAGGAGTCGGTCCGCGTGCGTGCGCGGATCCTGGACGGCTTCGTCGAGCGCGAGTGGAAGATCCCCGAGGAGCGCGTCGACGACGTGCGCCCGAAGCTCCCGAACGGCTGGGCCCTCGACGCGCAGGGCCATCCCCGCAGATGAGCCGAGGCCCCTCGCACGGCCGATCGGTTCTCGATGGCGTGCCCGCCATGGTGCTCGCAGCCGGGCTCGGGACTCGGCTCCGCCCGCTGACCGATGAGCGCCCCAAGCCCGCGGTGCCCGTGGGCAACCGGCCCCTCGTCGGCTACGCGCTCGAGCAGGTGGCGCGGAGCGGCGGGTCGGTCGTGGCGGTCAACGCCCACCATCTGGCCGATGTCCTCGAGGAGGCGGTGACAGCCTGCGCTCCGCCCGCGCTTCGGGTATCGGTCCTTCGGGAGGAGACGCTCCTCGGGACGGGCGGCGGGATCCGCAACGCGGCGGCGACGTTGCTCGCCGAGGACCCCGAGCTCGTCGTCGTCCTGAACGCGGACATACTCTTCGAGCCGGATCTGGCTCGGGCGATCGCCACCCACCGCCGGCTCGGCGCGGTGGCGACCATGGTCCTGCGGTCGGATCCGGACGCCAGGCGGTATGGCGCGGTCGAGATCGACGACGCAGGCAGGGTGCGACGCCTGCTCGGCGTCCCCGAGACGGTCGAGGCGCGGCTCGGCGCGTACATGTTCACCGGCGTGCACGTCCTGTCCCGCGCCGCCTTCGAGGACCTGCCCACCGAGGGCTGCATCGTTCGGGCCTCCTACAGGCGATGGATCGACACCGGCGCAGTCGTGGCGGGCCACGTCGACGAGTCGCCCTGGCGCGATCTCGGGACGCCCGCCGCATACCTCGCCGCGAACGTGGCTGCGGCCGAGGCGCAGCCCGACGGCTGCCTCGTGCACCCCGACGCACGGATCGGCGAGGGTGCTTCGCTGCGCCAGACCGTCCTCGGCGCGGGCTGTCGGGTCGCCCCAGGCGTTCACCTCGAGCGGGTCGTCGTCTGGGACGGCGTGACGGTGACCGAGAGCCTTGCGGACGCGATCGTCACACCGAAGACGATCGTGCGGCTTCGCGATCGAGCACTCGGAGCGTGAGCAGGAATCCGACGGGCGGGATTCTCGCTCACGCGCTCAGTTCGCGGCGACGACTGCGAGCAGGATGGCCATCACGACCGCGCCCCCCACGGCGGTCCAGAACACCCAGCTCTTCGTCACGTCGGCGTCCGACGAACCCTCGTCCGTCGGCTCGGCTTCCTGCGCGGCGGCGGCGGTCTCTTCGGGCGAAGGCGCGACCGTGATGCTGACGTCCGCCGTCCGACCCCGCTCGACGGCGACCTCGCGCCGCTCGATCTCGCGACCGTCCCGTTCGATCACGACGGTGTATCCGCGTGGCTCCAGGGAGAACTCGTGCAGCACCTGCGACGCATCCGCCGCTTCGCCGTCGATGCGCACGGTGACTCCACGGGTCGCGCCCCGAAGCTGCACCTCGAGGCGCCCGGCGTTCTCCGCGATCTGGCCGAGCAGCTCCCGGGCGCGGTCTCGGAGGTCGGGCGGCGTGGCGGGGTCGTCCCCGAGGGCTCGCGCGATCGACTCCGCCTCGGCGTACTCGCCGAGCGCCACGAGCGCGGAAGCCAGGTTGTAGCGCACCGCAGGAGCATCCCGCAGCGCGACCGCCTCGCGGAACTTCCGAGCCGCCTCGCGCCACTCCGCCGCATCGGCGTGCGCGACCCCCTCCTCGAAGAGTGAGCGGGCGCGCGCGGTGCGCTCGGCGTCGCTCTCGGCCTCCTGCGCGCGCACCTCGGTCGGGACCGCCGCGGATGCACCCGAGAGGAGCACCGCTGCGACGATCGACGCGAGGAGCGGGCGCATGGTCGACCCGCGCTATTCGCTGATCCGCGCCTCGGTGGGCAGGTAGACGACGAAGCCCACGTTGACCATGTGGTTGTAGTGGAAGATCCGGTCGTCCGAGGTGATGGCGCCGTCCGGGAAGTCGTCCGACTCGCTCGCCACGTCGAAGCCGGACGTGTTCCACGCGAAGGGCAGCCCGCGGTACTCGATCGACAGGCCGAGGAAGTCGTTGAAGTACAGCGTGAGGCCGACGCCGAACGTCGGCGCGATCGCTACGCGCGACGCACGCGCCGTCTGCGTCCCGAGGCAGGGGTCGCCGCCGCCCGTCCGACCGTCGGCGCAACCCGCCGCTTCGGCGCTTCCGACGTCCGCCCGCTCCTCGACGCCGACCGCGGCCACGCCGGCGAAGAGGTAGAAGTCGGTGTCGACGAAGAGCTTCTGGAAAAGCGCGAGCTTGCCTCGGAGCGGGATGAAGGTGAGCTGGCCCGCGCCCACGAACGTGATGCGCCCGACCTGGTCCGGGAAGCCCCCCGCGGACGGAAGGCTGAGCTCGTTCGTTTCCGTGGTCTGGCCCTGCTCCGCCACCTCGTCGGTGAGGGCGGTGTCGAGGCTGAGCAGGCCGTAGCCGCCCCAGACGCCGATGCCGAGCCAGTCCGTCAGGTGGTAGTTCGCCTGCGCGCCCACGATCATCGTCCGCACGAACTCGTCCTGCAGCGTGAAGCCGACGAAGGGCTGGAGCTGGATGCGTCCCTCACGGTAGATGCGGCAGTGGCGGCAGGCCGGCGCCCCGGCGAGGGGGCCGGTGATCTGCACGTCCTGCGCCTCGGCCGCGCCTGGCCCGCCCATCCCGAGCAGCCCGGCGACCACGGCGATTGCGAACACGATGTGCTTCGTCTTCATCGGCGTGTCCTCACTTGGGCAGGCGGTACTCGAAGGTGAACGGGAAGAACAGCGTGAGGCCGACGTGAGCCGTCACGTTGTTCGTGAGCGACGGGCTGTCGTCGAGCCAGGTCGCCGGGTCCTGCCGGTTCTCCGGGCCGAGGGCGACGTCGAGGCTCTCGAGCCGTTCGAGGTAGGCGTAGTCGCGCAGCTCGCCGTAGATGGCCAGGAAGCGCGTGAGGAAGATGCGGATGCCGATGCCGACGTTGAACGCGACGCGCCAGTCGAACTCGAACTGCCGGATCTCCGGGTCGACGACCGGCACGGGCCGCGTGCGCATGATCCCGACCCCGCCGACCACGTAGGCGTCCCACTGGAAGATGTACTCGTTGAACATCATGAACTTGCCGTACAGCGGCACGTACGTGAAGTTCAGGTGGGCGCCGAGCTGGTACTCGGTGATGGGCACCGCCAGCCGAGTCGACCGGCGTACGTTGAAGCCCAGGTCGGACTCGTTCTCGAGCCCCTGGTACCAGAGGAAGTTGAGGCCCACCGCGAGCACGTTCGTCCACCAGTAGTTGAGCGCGAGCGCCGCGCCCGGGTGGCTCACGTACTGGTCGTTGAGGGTCGCGGCGTACGATCCGGCGAGCTCGACGCGGTTGATGCGCAGCGCGTACACCTGCTGCACCGCGTAGATCTCCTCGGCCGTCTCGGTCGAGCGCGGCGCAGCGTCGCGCTGGCCGCCCCCACCACCGTCTCCCTCGTCGCCCCCGGCGAGGTCACCGATGATGTCGCCGCCGATGTCGCCGCCGACTTCGCCTTCGCCGCCGACTTCGCCTTCGCCGCCGACTTCGCCCTCGGCTCCGACTTCGCCTTCGCCGCCGACTTCGCCCTCGGCTCCGACCTCGCCCTCGCCTTCGCCCGAATCGGCGTCCTCGAGGTCGAAGGTCATGTCCTGGGCATGAGCCCGGCTGCCGAGCAGCAGAAGCCCCGCGATCGCCATGTACGCGAACTGTGGCCGCCTAGTCATCGCACTCCCTCGACCTCTCCCGTGGAAAACGCTTCCATGTCGTCTCCAGGTGGAACGGGCCCCGCCTTGCCGAAGAGCCCTCCGAACAGCCTGCAACCATTCGGAATCGTTTGCGAAACAGCCGCCTCCCCAGAAGCGCCGCCGACTATATCACGCCAAATCTTCGAGAAGCAACGGTTTCTCCGGTCCGCGTCATGCGGCCATCGATTCGTCGTCGGGCTTGGCAAAAAGGGCCGCGACGAAGCTCGGCGCGTCGAACTCGCGCAAGTCCTCGATCCGCTCGCCGATCCCGATGTATCGGACCGGGACTCCATGCTCGTCCACGATTCCGAGGATCACGCCGCCCTTGGCCGTGCCGTCGAGCTTGGTGAGGACGATCCCCGTGACAGGCAGGGCCTCCTTGAACATCGTGGCCTGCTGGATGGCGTTCTGCCCGTTGGTCGCGTCGAGGACGAGCAGCACCTCGTCGGCGGGCCGCCCGAGCGCCTTCTCGACCGTGCGGTGGACCTTCTTGATCTCCTCCATCAGCGGGACCTTGGTGTGTAGTCGCCCCGCGGTGTCCGCGATTACGACGTCGGCCCCCTCGTCCTGTGCCTTCTTCACTGCGTCGAAGACGACCGACGCAGGGTCCGCCCGCTCCTTGCCCTTGACGACCCCACAGCCTACGCGCCGGCCCCACACCTCGAGCTGCAGCACCGCAGCCGCCCTGAACGTGTCGCCCGCCGCCAGCACGACCTTCTTGCCCGACTCGTGGAATCGGCTGGCCAGCTTGCCGATCGTCGTCGTCTTGCCGACGCCGTTGACCCCGACGACCAGGATCACGGTCGGCTTCTCCTTCACGGCCACGCCGCCGGGCGCCGTGCCCAGGATCTCCCGTGCCTCCTCGCGGAGCGACTCCCACACCCGGTCCTCGTCGCGCAGCTCGTTCTTCTCGAGCCGCTCGCGCAGCCGCCCGAGGACCTTCTCCGTCGTGCGGACGCCGATGTCGGCCGTGATCAGCACCTCCTCGATCTCCTCGAGCAGGGCGGGGTCGATCTCCTTCTTGCCGCCGAAGATCTTCGCGAGCCGCGCGATGAACCCGCCCCGCGTCGACTTGAGCCCCTTCTTCAGCTCCTGGATCTCTTCGGCGGACGGTTCCCGGGCGCTCACCGCCGGCGGTGCGTGCGCGGCCGGCGCGGGCTCGCGCGCCGGCTCCGGCGCGGCCCGCTCCGCCGGGGGCGCGGTCGGCCCGGGCTCGCGCGTCGGCGCGGCGGCGGCCTGCTCCGCCGGGGGCGCGGTCGGCTCGGGCGTCGGCGCGGCGGCGGGCTCTTTCTTCGGCGGTGCCTGCTTCTTCTCGCCGACGGCCGCCGGCCTCTCGGGTGCCTCGTGAGCAGTGAGCCTCGCCTCCCTCTTCTGTTCGGGGAGCGCCTTCGATCCGCCCCGGCGGAGGGCGACGAACGCCGCGAGGGCGACGAGGACGACGACGATGACGACGATGACGACGATGACGATCGGGTCCATCGATCCTGATGCGGAATGGGGTGCGGCTCTGCGGCGGAAGGAGGGCCTCCGCCGCGGCGGGAGCGGCCACTATAGAGACCGGCTCCCGAAGGCGTCAACGCGGTCCCGAATCCGCTTCCTGGAGCGGATCGGCGCTCGTTTCGGGCTCGCCCTCCCGCAGGCCCCGGAGCGCCCGTTCGGCGCGCTCCTCGATGGCCACGACGTCTTCCCCGGTCGGTGGCCGCGCGCCATAGCACGCCTGCTCGACCCGGTCGGTGAGGTCGTCGAGCGGCGGGGCCCCGCGCCCGGTGCCTCTCGCCTGCGCGAGCACCTCGCGGCTGGTCCAGACGCCCCACAGCCGGGGCGACGGCAGGATGGCCTCCGCGACGGGGCGGTACGGGGCGAGGGCGCGCGCCCGCATGGACACGAGCCGGACGACCATGTCGGACCACTCTCCGCGGTGGGGAAGTGAGAGCTGCGCCTGCGCCTCGGCGTACCCGTCGGCCGATACGGTCAGCGTCCAATCGCCTGCCTCGAGCCCGTCGAGCCGGAACGCCCCGTCCTCGCCGGCGTCGGCGCGCCGCTCGCGACCGCCGCCCGCGGTCAACAGGACGCGGGCAGCGGGGACCGGCTCGTCGTCTCGGTGGTCGAGCACGCGGCCGGTCACGTCGGCGCGATCCGCCCGCAGGCTCCGCCGCTTCGAGATCCGGACGCCGGCCGGGCGCTCTTCGGGCGGCGCCACGCTCTTCTCGGGCCGGCGCGGCCCGGCCCGCGCGATCCACGCGAGCAGGACGCAGCACACGGCGAGCGGCAAGAGCAGCCAGGCCCACGGCATGGGGCGCGGGGCTGCCACCTCGAGGAGGACCGGCTCGGACGTGCTGCCCGTGCGGCCGGGCGCGTCGCTCTCGTAGCGAGCGACGACCTCGAGCGAGCCGGCGTGCTGCGCCCGGAGCGGCACCCCGACGGCGAAGCTGCCGTCCGCCGCGGTGAGGACGGTCGCCAGGTGCTCCTGTCCGGCGAAGAGCCCGACGGCGCGCCCCTCGATCGGCCCGGTGCTGTCGCGGAGCGCACCCTCGAAGCGCACCTCGTCACCCGGCCGCGCCTCGGTGCGCGAGGCGCGCAGCGTGAGCGCCGTCGCGCGGAAGCGGACCACCGGCACCTCCGTCTGCGCCTCTGCGCGGAGCGCGTCGGCGCCGGACCGTGCCTTGATCCGACCGGCGCCCGGCGGGCCCAGGGTCGCCGCCTGGACGGTGAAGGCCGCCCGCCCGGCCGCGTCGGTGACCTCCGAGGCGAGGCGCCGGTCGTGCTCGTCGAGCAGGTGCACCACGAGCCCACCCGGGCCCTCGGTGGAATCGGCGAAGACCTCGACGCGGTGCTCGGGCTGGTCGAGGTCGAGGCGACCGCCGTCCGGGACGACCACGCGCAGGCGCACGTCCGCGCGATCGAGGTCGAGCCGCCGCTCCACCTCCACGCGCTCGTGCACGCCGTCCCCGGAGAAGCCCGCGCTCAGGCGGTACCCTCCCGTCGACAGGTTCAGCCGGACGCGGAAGCCGCCGTCCTCACGGGTCGTGACCGCGTGTCGGATCGGCGCTTCGGGTCCGTCGGGCGTGGCGCGGACCACGAGCTCGCGGCCCGCGAGCGGCTCACCGAGGTCGTCGCGTAGCGCACCTTCTACCACCACGTGGTCCTCGTGGCGGACGGTCCGAAGCTCGATGCGGGACTCCGAGCGCACGACGACGATCGGCTGCGCCTGCGCGCTCGCGGCGGCGAGCAGGGCGGAGAGGGCAGTGACCAGCGCGCGCATGTCGAAGCGACAGCATAGCGAACCCGGCGCCGCCGGCAGATCTCGATTGCGGGCGCCGAGCCGCTGCTGCGATACTGCAAACCAACGCTTGGCTTGAAGAGAAGCGCGGCGCGTCCGTCGAACGGGACGGCCCGTTTCACGCGGGACGGGGACCGGGGAGGAGAGCGACGTGGAATGATGGGACGAGCCTGGCGGTTTGCGTGGCTCCTCGCGCTGCTGGCGGTGCTCGCAGGGGCGCCCGGCGAGGCCGTGGCCGACGCGCGCACCGACTACCTGATCCGGCTCCTTCGGACATCGAGCACCTTCCGTGTCCGGGCCCAGGCCGCGCTCTCGCTCGGCCGGCTCGACGCGAGCCCCGAGATCGTGGAGGCGCTCTCCGGAGCGCTGCGCGACGACCACCCGGCGGTCCGGACGGCCGCGGCGGCCTCGCTCGAGCAGCTCGGCGATCCGAGCGCCATCGACGCGCTCCGGGCAGCTCGCCGCGACCGGGACGCAACGGTGCGCAACGCGGTCGTCCGCGCGATGCGCTCGCTCGAGCGGGTGGCGCGCACGAGACCTCGCACCGAGCCCGTCCCGGACGAGCGGCCGGAAACCGGCCCGGCGCGATACTACGTCGGCGTCGGGATGCCCGGCAGCCAGGGGGACGTCGATCGTGCCGTGCTCGCGCGGGTGCGTGAGTTCATCGAGACCCGCTTGCGCGAGATGGACGGAGTCGCCCTCGCGCCGCGGGACGAGTCGCCGCAGCGCGCGCGGCGCGTGCTGTCGAGCCGCCGGCTCACGGGGTACTTCCTCGACAGCTCGATCGTGCGTGTCGAGCAGCGGTCCGGGGGAACTCGGGCCGTCGTGTCGGTCATCGTCGGGACCTACCCGGGGCGCGACATGCGCGTCATCCTCCAGGGCGCCGCCACGGTCCAGGGGGGGGGGAGCGGGCCGCAGGTCCAGCAGCAGGCGATCGAGGGGGCGCTGACCGGCGCCCTCAGGCGCCTGCCCCAGGCGATGGCGGCGAGCGACGCCCGCGGCGGCGGCTGATGTTGGACTTTTCGTCGGCCGGCGGCGTACGATTTCGGTCACATCCCACGGGAGCATGAGATGGCCGCCAATGCGGAGAGCCTTCCCCAGACCAGCGGCGCCCCCAAGCGGCGCCTGCGCAATTTCCTTCTCGATTCGCGGTTCCAGCTCAAGTACACGGGCATGGTCGTGGCGGTCACGGTGGTGGTCGCCGGCTTCCTCGGCTACGTGGCCTATCGGCACTCGGTCGACCTGACGCAGGCCGTCACCGCCGCCGAGATGATCAACGCCATGACCCCGGAGGCCCAGGAGCTCCTCATCTCGGAGTCCGAGGCCCAGGATCGCAAGGTCCTGATGGGGATCGTCGGCGGGATCCTGCTCCTCGCGCTCGCCCTGGGCCTGACGGGCATCGTCGTCACGCACAAGGTGGTCGGCCCCGCCTACAAGATCAGGCGCATCTTCGGCGAGATCGCCGACGGCAAGCTCAAGGTCCAGAGCCGACTGCGCAAGGGCGACGAGCTCAAGGACGTGTTCGACGCCTTCGAGAGCATGATCGAGACGCTCCGGGCGCGGCAGGCCGCCGAGGTCGCACAGCTCGACGCCGCCATCGAGAAGGTGCGCGCCGCCGGCGCTTCCGAGGAAGTGATCGCCGAGATCGCAGCGGTGCGCGATCAGATGCAGGCCGAGCTCGAGTAACGCGCGCCCGCCTGCTCAGGCGAAAGCGTCCTCGTAGTAGTCCACCTTCGCGGTGCCATCCGCCGCGAAGATCACGGCCGCGGCGTCGAAGCGCAGCTCGCGCGTACCGGGGCGGTTGTCGCTCAGCCACTGGGCCGTCGCGCGCCGCACGCGGGCGATCTTGCGGTGGTCGATCGTGTCGGCGGGGTGGAAGCGCGTGCTCGTGCGGGACCGGACCTCGCAGACGACGAGGAGCCTGCCGCGGCGCGCGATCAGGTCGAGCTCGAGCCGCCCGACGCGCGCATTGCGCGCGACGATCTCGTAGCCGCGCGATCGCAGCAGCTCCGCGACGAGCTCCTCGGCGCGACGGCCGATCGCGCCTCGCGCATCCACCCGAGTCCCCCGAGATACCGCGCGGTCAGGAGTCTTCTTCGCTGACCGTGCTCGACTTCACGCAGTAGCTGCCGCGGATTCCGTCTCCCGCGAACTCCGAGTCGAGCACCTCGACGCAGTCGTAGTTCTCCGGGCACTCGCAGGTGCTGGCGGTGGAGCCCGCCGGCGCCTTGCAGCGGCAGGTACAGTAGATGCGATCCTCGGTCTCCTCCGGGCTCGCGCAGACCGCACCCGCTGGACACGAGTCCGCCGGGTAGCCCGGAAGCTTGTAGACCATGCAGACGCGGGTCCGGCACTGGACGGAGCTGGTCTCGAGGTACGCCTCCGTTCGCACGAAGCCCCCCTCCGGGATCGATTCAGGGTTGCAGGGATCGCCCACGCCCGGAGCCTCGCATCCGAGGGTAGACGCCATCACCAGCGCGGCAGCCGCGCAGAGCGCGTTACGGACCCAGCGATGCATCTCCATCCGTCTCCATCTGGTCGCCTGCCGGGGCGACCGGCAATTGCCCGCCCCAATTGGGACGGCGGCAGGGTGTCTCTGAGAGAGGTCGCTCCCAGCCTGCTGCGAATTCCAACGGCGGCGAAGCTACTTGGGGGTGAGCAACGGTGTCAAGACAAGGCAGAGATGGCCCGCTGATTGCCCCGATTCCCCTTGACAATGGAAACGATGCCTTCTTATCATGGGCGCCCGAACCGGTCCTAAAGTGTTGCAATCACTGCATTTTTCCGCTGCTAGGGGGTGGCCGGTCGAAGGGGACGGTTGGCCCCTTTGCGGGAGCATGTACCCACCTTGCGCGGTGGGGTCGCGACCCGGTACTCAGGTGGTCCTGAACAGGAGCGTTCGATGAGCCCGAGCCGTCTTGTGAATCTCGTGTGCATCCTCTGCGTGGCGACGCTGTCGCCGCTCGGCGCCGCGTCGGCGCAGGACATGGAGTTCACCGTCGAAGAGACGGGACAGCCGCCCGCGCCTCCGGCCGAGGGGCCGCCCTCCGAGGCGCTCGCGAACGCGCTGCGCCTGTACCAACAGGAGCGCTACCAGGAAGGCGCGGTCCAGTTCCAGCGCGTGGTCGAGGGCGAGACGCAGGACGCTCCGGCCAACGTGCAGAAGGCGCAGTTCTTCCTCGGCAAGTGCCTCTACCACCTGCGCTTCTATCAGTCGGCGCTCGCCATCTTCGACGAGATCGGTCAGGTCGGTCAGGGCCACCTGTACTTCGGACAGACCCTGCAGTGGCTCGCGCAGCTCGCGACCCAACTGCCCGAGCCCGCCGGCATCATCGAGAAGGTCGGTCGGTACGGGGTCGGTGAGCTCCAGCAGTTCAACACCGCCGAGAGCGCGGAGCTCTACCACCAGCTCCTCTACCTCATGGGCCGCTACAAATACGGTCAGGGCGAGTTCCAGGAGGCGATCGATCTCTTCGGCCAGGTCGCGACGAGCTCGCCCTACTACGTGAGGGCGAAGTTCTTCGAGGGCATCAGCTTCATCCGGATGCGCCGCGCGCAGCCCGCGGTCCAGTCGTTCCGCTCGATCATCGAGGGCCTCGAGGACGGCGGCGTCGCGGTGGACGACGACGAGCGCTTCCTCAACCTCGCCCGCATCTCGCTCGCCCGCGTCTACTACACCGCCGCGAACCGCACCGATCCCGCGACGGGCGAGCGCATCGTCGACGGCCAGCTCCTCGGCAACGCCGTCACGATGTGGAACGAGGTCGATCAGGCCAGCGAGTACTGGCTGGACGCGCTCTTCGAGAGCTCCTGGGCGTTCTTCCTGGCGGACGAGTACGCCCGCGCCCTCGGCAACATCCACACGATCTACTCGCCTTACTTCCAGGACGCGTACTACCCGGAGGCGCTGGTCCTCAAGGCCGTCACGTTCTTCGTGAACTGCCAGGTGGACAACGCCGGCGCGTTCGTCGGCAAGTTCCACGAGGCCTACGACCCGGTCCAGCAGGAGCTGAACCAGGTCCTCACGCAGCACGAGGACAACCAGGCGTTCTACCAGTTCCTTCAGCGCGTCCGCGCGGGGCAGGCGAACCTCAGCCCGCGGATCCGCGGCATCGTCACGAGCGCGCTGTCCGACCGCACGCTGCTCCGCCACCTCGAGTACGTGACCGCGCTCGAGGGCGAAGAGGCGCGCCTCGAGCAGGCGCCCGCGCAGTTCAAGAACAGCTCGCTCGGCGCCCGCATCCTGCAGGACGTCGCCGTCGCCAAGTCCTTCGCCATCGACATGACGGGCGACCTCGCGCGCGGCCGGTACCAGCGCCTCATCGAGGACCTGCAGGACCTCATGAACCAGATCGACACCGTCGACCTCGAGATCGCCACCTACACCCGCGGTCAGCTCTCGCAGGAGGCGCAGGAGCAGATGACCGCGGCCGCCCGCTCCGGCGGCGGCGAGGTCGAGGTGGACGAGGAGCACCAGGTCTGGCCGTTCGACGGCGAGTACTGGCGTGACGAGCTTGGCTTCTATCGGCAGCAGGTCACCAACCAGTGCGGAAGGTAGGAACCATGCGTTCGATTCGAGTCGCGATCCTCGCGGCGTCCTCGATGGTGCTGGCGGTGGTGCCGGCGCTCGTGGGCGCCCAGCAGGCGGAGCAGCAGCCCCAGCGGAACGCATCCGCCCCGTCGAATGTGTGCATCACGCCGTCGGCCCGCCAAGAGGTGGAGCAGTGCCCGGCCGGCGCGCCGCAGGCGGCCAAAGGCGGACGGCCCGGCACGAACGCGCCGCGGTCGCGGTTGCGCGAGGCCGAGCGGCGTCAGGAGAAGGCCAAGAACACGGGACCGACCGGCCCGTCGATCGAGCTCGACGCGGCCACGCGGCGCAACCGCGAGCGGGTCGAGGCGCGCGCGTGGAACCTGTTGCAGCGCGAGGTGACCGTGCTCCAGCGCCTGGTGCGCAACACGCGCACGAACGACTCGCGCCGGCCGGACATCCTGCTGCGTCTCGCCGAGACCTACTTCGAGATGCAGACCGTGATGAACGCGCGGGTGCGCTCCTTCGATGAGCCCATCTACCGCGCGCGGTCGTCGAAGAACGCGTCGAAGGTCCGGCAGCTCGCCCAGCGCCAGCGCCAGGCCCAGCAGCAGCTCAACCGGCTGCGCGAGGAGGCGATCCGCACCTACGCGACCCTCGTGCAGGACCACCCGGACTACCGGCGCATGGACGAGGTGCTCTTCTCGCTCGCATTCGGGCTCGAGGAGCTGCGCCAGCACGACCGCGCACGACAGGTCTACCACCGGCTCATCAAGGGCTTCCCGCAGAGCCGCTTCATCCCGCACGCCTACCTGTCCTTCGCCGAGTTCTACTTCAACGAAGGCGACATGCGGGCGGCCATCCAGTTCTACGGGAAGGTCCTGGAGTTCCCCGCGGAGCGGAACCCGGTCTACGGCTACTCGCTCTACAAGTCGGCGTGGGCCTACTACAACCTCGAGGACTTCCGGCAATCGCTGCAGAAGTTCGTCGAGGTCGTCGAGTTCGCGACGGCGAACCCCGAAGCGACCGACGCCGGGAACCTGGCCCGGCAGTCCAGACGCGAGCTGGTCTTACCCTACGCGCAAGTCGGCTCGCCCAACCGGGCGCTCGAGTTCTTCAGACGGTACACGACGAACAACGAGCAAGCCCTCGAGACCTACGAGAGCCTGGGCGAGCTCTACTACGACACCGGTCAGTGGAACAACACGATCGCCGTCTACCAGGGGCTCATCTCGGAGCAGCCCGGCGCCGACAAGACCTGCTACTGGCAGACCCGCGTCGCCAACGCGATCGTCTCGTCGAGACCGAAGGAGGACCAGGTCCGCGAGATCCAGCGGACGGTCGATCTCTACGAGGCCTTCGCGGGACAGGGCGGTCACTCCGAGGAGTCGATCAACCAGTGCAAGCAGGAGGCAGCGACGATGCTGATCTCCCTCGCCACCGCGTGGCACCGCGAGGCGATCGGCACCGACACCCAGCCCGGCACGAACGACCGGACCACCATGGGCCTGGCGTCGCAGCTCTACCGCGTCGTCATCGAGAAGTTCCCGGACATGGAGGGCATGCAGTTCCCGGACATCGACCGCCGGGACTGGCCGACGGCGTACAAGGTCAGCTACTACTACGCCGAGCTGCTCTGGAAGATGGAGGAGTGGGCGCAGTGCGGCCCCGCCTTCGATCGGGTCGTCGAGCTCAACCCGCAGGGCGAGTACACGACCGACGCCGCCCTCGCGGCGGTGCTCTGCTACAACAACCTCTACCAGCAGGACTACCAGTCGCGTGAGCGCGAGGTGCGCGGCGAGCAGGCCAACCGGCGCCGGCGGGGCCGGCGCCGCGGGCAGCAGGAGGAGCAGCAGAGCGAGGCCGAGCAGTACGCGCCGCGCGAGTTCACCGCCCTCGAGGAGGGAATGGCGAACGCGTTCCGCCGGTACATGTGCTTCGTCCAGGACAGCGAGGACCTGCCCACCATCAAGTACCGGCGGGCCCGCATCTACTACGAGGCCAACCGGTTCGAGGAGGCGGCGCTCCTGTTCAAGGACATCGCCTGGAACCACCGGGACAGCGAGCTGTCGGTCTACGCGGCGAACCTCTACCTCGACTCGCTCAACGTGCTCGGGAGCAAGATCGAGCCGAACCGCACGCAGTGCATCATGGAGATCAAGGAGGGCATCGAGCCGCTCTGGGGCTTCTACTGCGACAGCGAATCGAGCTACGACTCGCACCAGGAGCTGTGCGAGGTCCTCGAGCAGCTCCGCTGCGACGTCCTCCGCAAGGAGGCGGAGGCCTACGAGTCGAACGAGCAGTGGCAGCGTGCGGCCCGCACGTACGTCACCATCTTCCGGCGCTACCGCGAGTGCGGCCGGCTGGACGAGGTCCTCTACAACGCGGCCATCAACTTCGAGGCGGCCCGCCTCCTCGGCCGCGCGATCCAGGTCCGAAAGGTCCTCATCGAGCGGTTCCCGGAGAGCCAGTGGTCGAAGCGCGCCGTGTACCTGGTCGGCGCGAACTATCACGCGCTCGCGATCTACAGCCAGGCGGCCGAGTACTACGAGCAGTTCGCTCGGTCCTATCCAGGCGAGGACGGGAGCGAGTGCACCGCCGAGGAACGTGAGGCGGGGACGTGCGCGATCGCGCACGAAGCCTTGCAGAACGCGGTGTTCTTCCGCCTCGGCCTGGGCGAGGAGGAGAAGGCCATCGAGGACGCGAGGCTGTTCGAGCGGAACTACAGACGCCGGATGCCCCGCGAGACCTCACAGGTCATCTTCTCGCTCGGCACGATCTACGAGCGCCAGCAGAACTGGTCGAAGGTCATCGACCACTACAGGGACTTCCTCCGGTCGTACCGGCGACAGGCGCTGCCGCAGCAGGTCATCAAGGCGAACGTCGAGATCGGCAAGGCCCATCTGAAGTCCCGCAACTCGCGAGAGCAGGGGAGGGCACGGAACTACTTCCGCGACGCCTTCCAGGCCTGGGAGCGCGGGGGCGCCGAGGCCATCGCGCAGCTCTCGGACGTCGACGACCAGCAGCGCGCCCTCTACCTGTACGAGGCGAAGGACGCCGCGTCGGAGGCGCTCTTCCACCTCGCCGAGTACGAGTACCAGGAGTTCCGCGAGATCGACTTCCCCGAGCTTCGCGGCGCGCGCAACCTCGAGGCGGTCAACTCGTGGGCCACCGAGCGGTTCGGGCCCTGGGTCGAGCAGAAGCGGACGGCGCTCCTCGAGGCGCAGGTGGAGTACGAGAAGATCGCCGCCCTCGAGGTCCCGCGGTGGGAGATCGCCGCGGCGGCCCGCATCGGCGAGATGTGGCGGAGCTTCGTCGACGAGTTCCGCGATGCGCCCATCCCGGAGGAGATCCAGGAGGACCCGGAGCTCTTCGACGTGTACGTGGGCGCGCTCGACGAGCAGTCGCAGCCGTTCGTCGTGCAGGCGAAGGAGAAGTTCGAGTTCTGCCTCATCACCGCGACGCGTGTGCGGTGGTTCAACGAGTGGTCGCAGCAGTGCGAGCAGGAGCTGAACGGCCTCGACCCGCGCCAGTACCCGCTGGCCGCCGAGCTCCGCGGCGACCCGCACTACGTCCACTCGAGCGCCGCGCTGCCGAGCGCGGCCGAGCTGAGCACCGGGGAGGAGGCCGAAGAGGCCGAGTCCAACGAAGTCGACGGCGGAGGAGAGACCTGATGCTCCGTACAAAGCGTAGTCTGTGCGCTCTCGGTGGCCTCGCCGCGGCCCTCGCCCTGTGGGGGTGCGGCGGAGGTGGAGCCAGCGAAGAGGAAGTGGCCACCACGCCCGGCGGTACGCCGCTCGTCACGGCGGGCGGCGACGCCGTCAACGTGGAGGCCCACAACCGCTGGACGGCGGCCCTCGCGGCCTTCAACCAGGCCGACGACCAGGGCTGGAACGATCAGCGCTGCGAGCAGGTGAGCGGCCAGTTCGAGTCGGCCAACGACGCGCAGGGCGGCAACTTCACCGAGGCCATCTACATGCGCGGCCTCGTCGCCCACAAGTGCGGCAACGCCGAACAGGCGCGCTCCTTCTACGACCGTGCGCTCGAGACGAACCAGCAGTTCTGCAAGGCGCGGACGGGCGTCGGCGTGCTCGCGCTCGAGCGCGGCCAGGAGCAGGAGGCCTTCAACCTGTTCCAGCGCGCGATCCGCGACGATCCGCGGTGCACCGAGGCGTACGTCAACCTGGCGTACATCCAGCGCACGCGCGGTGGAAACGAAGTGCGCGAGTCGCTCAACAACCTGCGCCGCGCGCTCGCCATCGAGTCGGACTACCTGCCCGCCTTCAACCAGATGGCGCTGCTCTATCTCGAGCAGGCGCAGTCCCAGAACAACCCGCAGATGCTCGACCTCGCCGGCGTCGTGTGCCGTCAGGCGCAGCTCATCGACCGGGACTACGCGGACATCTACAACACCTGGGGCCTCATCAACGTCGAGAAGGACAACATCATCGAGGCCACCCAGCTGTTCCAGCGGGCCATCGGCCTCGACGGCAACATGTTCGCGGCGCACATGAACTTCGGCTCGATCACCGCGTCGTTCCGCGGCTACGAGGACGCGCGCAACGCATACACCCGCGCGGTCGAGCTGCAGCCCAACGACTACGAGGCGCACATCGGGCTCGGCGCCGCGCACCGCGGCCTCAACAACATGGAGGGAGCGGAGGCGGAGTACCGCCGGGCCATGGAGATCGACGCCGGCCGCCCGGAGGCGTACTTCAACCTCGGCGTGCTGTACCAGGACTATCGGAACGGCACCATCGAGGATCTCCGCCAGGCCAAGCAGTTCTACGAGCAGTTCATGTCGAAGGCGGGCAACAACGAGCGCTATGCCGAGGCGGTGGAGAGCGTGCGGCGGCAGTGCCGGCAGGACAACAACAACCGCCGCCGGCGTCGTCGCCGGTCGACCGACTGCCGGCCGGGGCGTATCCAGAACATCAACACGGCCATCGAGGCGCTTGAGGCGCAGGCGCAGATGCAGCGCCAGATGGAGCAGCAGCAGGGAGGGGGCGGCTGAGCGCACCCTCGCGTGGGTAGGCGGCGGGCGGGCCGGAACTTGCGGGCTCGTCCGGTGTCAGAACGGTTGGTCGGCGGACAGCGGGGTCCGTTGACCCCATTCCGAAGGGCGCGGTATGCTACGCCGGCCTGGAGAATCGGTAAGTGGAGGTGTCGTCATGAAGAAGCTGTTCGCGGCCACCCTGTTGGGCATGCTGCTCTTCGCCGCGCCGGCGATGGCGCAGGATGCGGGGGGCGAGGGGACGACGACGTACGATTTCGAGGACGATCTGGTCACCGGCGACCTGGTGCGGCCCGACGGCGAGATGTTGAACGTGCGTCGGCGGGGCAGCCGGTCCTCGCTCATCCGGATCCGGGAGCACTTCATCCCGGAGATGTTGAAGTCGGTCGAGAACCTCTGAGCTTCGAGCTTGTCCTAGAGTTGCGGACGACAATTTCCGCGGACATCCCGCGCGTTGTGAGAGCATTGGTGCGCGCAAACGGAGGCTGATGGTGTCGCAGGGGAATTCGAAGGTCTCGATGACCTTCAACATCTATCGAGGCGAGGAGCTGCTCCGGACGGAACAGCTTGCCCAAGACATCATCAAGGTGGGCAAGCTCCCGTCGAGCCATCTTCGAATCGACGACGACAACGTGTCGCGGATGCACGCCGTGATCGAGGTCACCGGACCGGACGAGATCTTCATCATCGATCTCGGCTCGGCGTCGGGGACGATCGTCAACGGCAAGAAGGTCAACAAGTGCAAGCTCCAGGGCGGCGACGAGATCGTGCTCGGCGACACGCGAGTGGTCGTCGAGATCGGCGCGGCCGGAGCGAGCGACGAGGAGTCGACGGTCGTGGCGCCGCCACCTCCCGGCGCCCAGGAGGCGATGCGGTCGGCTCCGCCGTCCGCGCCGCCCGTGCCTCAGGCGGCTCCCCCGTCGGCGCCGCCGGCGGCCCCGCCCGCGGCCCGGCCGTCGGGCGCGCCACTGCCGAACCCGTTCGCTGCGCCCGCAGCGGCGGCCGGTGGGCTGCCGAACCCGTTCGCGCCGCCGGTCGCGCCGCCCGGACAGGCCCACGGTCACGGGGGCGAGCCGGCCGATCCGGATCAGGTCCAGTACGGCATCGTGGCGAGCGGTCCGCCCGTCTCGCCGGACGAGGTCGAGACGGGACAGCAGGCGGTCGAGGTCGTGATCATGTGGGGCGACAGGAGCGTCCTGCACGTCGAGCACCTCTCGCCGCCGCGGTCCTTCTACCTGGGTGAGTCGACGGACAAGAAGACGGGGGCCGACTATCTGGTCGGCAGCGACGTCCTCGGCACCGACCGCCTGCCCGTCGTAACGGAGGCCGGCGGCGGAGTGGCGGTCGTGATCCCCCAGGGCGCCACGGGATCGGTGACGGTCGCCGATCAGACGATGTCACTCGCGGACCTGCAGGCGAGCGGCAAGACGCAGCCCTCGACCGAGCTCGGCGGAGCGCAGCAGTACCCGCTGCCGGCGGGCGCCACGGCCAAGGTCGAGTACAGGGGCTTCACCTTCATCGTGAAGCCCGTCGCCGCGGGCAAGAAGATCACCGGGACGGGGAGCGTCGACTGGCGGCCGTTCGTGTACATCGGCGGCTCGCTGCTGGTGCACTCGATCTTCCTCATCATGTTCTACTTCCTGCCCCCGCGCCCGGCTTCGCTCTCCCTCGATCTGCTGAACGCGGACAGCCGGCTGGTGAAGTACCTGATGGAGCCGCCGGAGTTGGTCGAAGAGGAGACCCCCGAGTGGCTCCAGAACCAGAACCAGGACGACCAGGAGGGCGGCAAGGGCAAGCGCCACAAGGGCGAAGAAGGCCAGATGGGCAAGAAGGAGGCCAAGAAGACCAACAACCGCTACGGCATCGAGGGCCCCGAGGACAACGAAGACCCGCACATGGCGCGGGAAGAGGCTCGCGAGCAGGCGCGGAACGCAGGTATTCTGGGCATCCTCCGTCAGAGCTCCGGGTCGTGGAACTCGCCGACCTCGCCGTTCGGCCGCGACTCGGCGCTCGGCAACGATCCCATGAGCGCCCTCGGTGCGCTCATGGGCGACCAGATCGGTGAGAACTTCGGCTTCGGCGGCCTCGGCTTGCGCGGCACCGGCCGGGGCGGCGGCGGCACGGGCGAGGGCACGATCGGCCTCGGCAACCTGGGCACGATCGGGCACGGCGCCGGTGGCGGCTCCGGCTCGGGCTACGGCCGCGGTGCGGGCGGGTTCAGCGGCCGCAGCGCGCGCGTCCCGCAGATTCGTTCGGGCGCGGCGGACGTTCGCGGCTCCCTGTCGAAGGAGGTCATCCGGCGCGTCATCCGGCGGCACATCAACGAGGTGCGGTTCTGCTACGAGCAGGAGCTCAACCAGAGGCCGGACCTCGAGGGCCGCGTGACCGTCTCGTTCATCATCTCGCCGACGGGCGCCGTGCAGAGCTCGGCGGTGGCGGCCTCGACGATGGGCAACCAGCGAGTCGAGCAGTGCATCGCGGGAGCGGTCCGGCGCTGGACCTTCCCGAGCCCGGAGGGTGGCGGCATCGTCGTCGTCAACTACCCGTTCATGCTCACGGCCACAGGCGGCTAGTCACACGTGACGAGCACGGGAAAGGCCGCCGGGAGACCGGCGGCCTTTTTTCGTGGTGCGCCGAGCTCTCGCTCGGCCGGCCTCCGCGCCCGCGGGCGCGAGCACGCAGGGGCGAGACGAGGTGGTGTGCGGCCCTGTGGGCGGAAGTGCACAGCTCCCATTCCTGCTCGCGTTCTCGGGCGAGAACCCGCGGGTCGCAGACCGACCTTGCGGCTCGCAGAGGAGTGCTCGTTGGCAAAGTCGTGCTGACGGTGGAATGACCCCGATCGAAGAGGTGCGTCGGCCGGTGCGCGAGGGCCACTTTGCGGTTGAGTAACTCCCCGAAAGTCCCGTAGTATCGCCCCGCAACGTGCACTCCGGGAGACACTCGATGAAGCGACGCCAGGCGGAGTTTGTCGTGTGCGGGGGCCCCGACCGCGCCAAGCGCGGCCGCCCCGCCCGGCGAGGTACTCGAACCCTTCGGGTTTCGGCACCTCGCCTCCTTGTGGGGTTGTTGGTGGCTCTGGTCGGGCTGGGAGGAGACTGCTCCCGTGCCCGCGTAGAGTCCATGAACCAGATGAACGAGGGCGTGATCTACGCCCAGCAGAAACGGTACGTCGAAGCGGTGGAGAAGCTGGAGCGCGCCACCGCCATCGACGGGACCAACGACCAGGCCTTCTACAACCTGGCGCTGGTCCACATCGACCAGACCAAGTTCGATCGGGCCAAGGAGGATCTGCAGAGAGCCATCTCCATCAACCCCGAAGTGGCGGGCTACCACGAGAAGCTCGGCACGGTCCTGATGGAGCTCGAGGACTGGGCGGGCGCGAAGGAAGCGTTCGAGAAGGCCATCGAGATCGACGCGAACCTCTTCAAGGCCTACTACAAGCTCGCCCGCGTCCACGAGCGGATGGACGATCCGCAGCAGGCGCTCCAGATGTACACGGCCGCGATCGAGCACGGGCCTCGTTTCCTCGAGGCCTACTCGCAGCTCGGCCGGTTGTACGCCGACCTCGGCTACCTCGACCAGGCGGCTCAGGTCCTGCAGAGCGCGCTGCAGGTGGCCCAGTCCGGGACGCAGGAGGAGGCCGACGTTCACCACCTGCTCGGCACCGTCTACCAGCAGCAGCGGAACTTCGATCAGGCCGTCGAGGAGTTCCGCGCGGCGCTCGACATCGAGCCCGGCATGCGTGACGCGCTGTTCTCGCTCGGTTGGACGTACTCGCTCCAGGACCAGCGCGAGGAAGCACGTCGCTTCCTCAAGAAGTTCGTCGACGTGGCCGGCGCCGAGGCGCCCCCGCACTACGTGAAGGCCGCGCGCGACAGGCTCAGCGAGCTGGAACAGGGCCCCTAGGCGCGGCGTCCCTAGAGCGCCGATCGTGGTGAGGACGCGAGGAGAGCTAGCGAAGAGATGGACTGGCGTACGCGTGTCGCGGAGCTCGAGCAGTGGGGCAGCTACCGATCTGCCGTCCGCTTCCTCGAGCAGGTCGCCGACGAGCTCACGTCGCCGGAGGAACGTGCCGATGCGCTGTTCGCCCGCGCCGCCCTGCTCGACGAGATCTTCCTGCGTCGCGTAGAGGCCGCCCAGCTCTTCCAGAAGGTCCAGGAGCTCTCACCATCCCGGTCAGACGCCCTGCGCCGAGCGCGATTCATCCACCGCGCGCTCGGGTTGCTCCCGCAGGTCGCTCAGTCGCTCGAGCGCGAGCTGGCGCTGATCGACGACCCCACGCTCGGCGCCGATCTGTTCAAGGAGCTCGGCGACGTCCATCAGGACATGGAGTCCTACGAGGACGCGCTGACGGCCTACGCGCGCGCGCTCGAGCTCGTGCCCGACCATGCGAGCGCCGAGGCTGCTCTCGCCGACATACAGGTCGCGGCCGAGGCTGCGGTCGCGCGATTGCAGGAGCTGGCGCAGGCCGGCGCCGCCGCGGGCGGCCATGCGGCGGCCTCGCTGCTCGTGCGCGCCGCGCGTCTCGCTCGCCGGCTCGGCGACGCGGGCTTGCTCGCGTACCTCACAGCCGCCGTGCGCGCGGTGCCGCAGGCGCCCGAGCCGAACTTCCTGGTCGACAGCCACCACGCGAGCCAGGGCGACCTCGACGGCCTCGCGACGTTCCACCAGCGACTGGTGGAGGGAATCGCCGACGCGAGCCTGCGCGCACGTGTCGCCACCGATCTGGCGGCGCGCTGGCTGAACCGGTTCCGCGACCCGGACGTCGCCGCGAAGTTGCTCCTCGAGGCGACGGCGGCCGACCCGGGTGCGCTGGCCCCGCACGTGGCGCTCGGGCAGTACTGGGGCGACCGCGACGAATGGACGAAGGCGCTCGAGAGCGTCGACGAGGCACTCCGTCAGGTGGACGGGGGCGCCGACAAGACCGAGCTTTGGCTTCTGACTGAGGCAACGGAGGTGGCGTGGCGCCACCTTCACGACGTGTCGCGCGCCGGGCAGTACGTGCAGCGGCTCGGCGAGCGCGCGCCGGGTCATCCCAGCGTCGAGGCATTCCGACGGGAGCTCGGCGATGGGACGACCGCACCGGCCGCCAACGGCGGCGATCGCAGGGAGGCATCCGTGTCGGAGCAGGACAACATGTCCGGATCGAACGAGCTGGACGCCGAGCAGGAGCTGGCGGACCCCACGGTGGGAGACGTGGACGCGGCTACGGAGGAGGCGATGGCCGCCGTGGACGGGGAGGCCGCGCCAGCGGGACCGCCACGCGAGCTCACCGCCGAAGAGCAGGCGCAGCTCGCCGAGCTCGACGAGCAGCTCGAGAAGTTCGAGCAGCAGAAGCGCTGGTCCGACTACATCCGGACCATCCTCGCCAAGGCGGACATCGTCGTCGATCCCGCGCAGAAGATGGAGCTGCTCTCGCAGGCTGGAAACCTGTACGTCGACCGCTCGTCGAACCAGGCCGAGGCCATCAAGTGTTTCGAGCAGGTCCTCGAGCTCGACTCCCGGAACATCGAGGCGATCACGCGCCTCAAGGAGATGTACGAGAAGCGCCGCGACTGGGAGCGGCTCATCGAGGTGATGAAGAGCGAGGCCTCCCTCCTCGATCCGGACGACAGGCCGCTCCGCTACCTCGAGATGGCCCAGCTCGCGACGCAGCGGCTGCGCAAGCCCGAAGTCTGCATCGAGCTCTGGCAGCTCGTCCTCGACTTCGACGCCGAGAACCCCGATGCCATCTCCGCGCTCTCGCAGCTGTACGAACGGGCCCGCGAGTGGGCTCCCCTGGCGAAGGTGCTCGAGAAGCAGGTCGACCAGCTCACGGATGACAAGGAGCTCAAGCAGCAGCTCAACAAGCTCGGGATGATCTACGCCGACAAGATCGGCGATGACGAGGGCGCCGTGCGTGCCTTCCAGCGCCTGCTCGCGCTCGATCCCAACGATCGCCGCGCCCAGGAGCAGCTCAAGCGGCGGTACATCGCGCTCAAGGCATGGGACCAGCTCGAGGACTTCTACGCCGCCACCGACAAGTACGACGAGCTCATCCGTGTGATCGAGCGAGAGGCCGACGGGAAGGACGCTCCGCAGGAGGAACGGATCGCGCTCCTGTTCCGTGCGGCGCGCTTGTGGGAGGGGCAGAAGGACAAGCCGGAGCGTGCTGCGCGCGCGTACGAGAAGGTCCTCGACACCGATCCCGACAACCTGCGCGCAGCCGAGGCGCTCTCGCCCATCTACGAGCAGGCGAACGACGCGCGAAAGCTGGTCAACGTCTACGAGGTCCGCCTCCGGCACATGGAGGATCCTCAGGAGAAGATCCAGCTCCTGCGCGAGACCGGCCTCCTGTACGAGGAGCGGCTTCGGGACCCGAATGCCGCGTTCGAGCGGTTCCTCGCCGCGTTCGCCGTCGATCCCAACCAGGAGATCGTGCGCGAGGACGTCGAGCGCCTGGCACCCAACGTCGAGAACGGCTGGGACCGGGTGATCGACTCCTATCAGAGCGCAATCGAGGCTGCGGAGTACGAGGACGACCGCATCGCGCTGCGCATGAGCCTGGGCGGCGTGCTCCGCAACGTGGAACGCGTCGACGAAGCGATCGGTCAGTTCCGCGCCGTCTACGACGAGCGCAACGATCACCACGAGGCCATCGGGGCGCTCGGGGAGCTGTACCGACAGACCCAGAAGTTCCGCGACCTGCTCGAGATCTACGAGCGCCGGATGGAGCTCGAGACCGATCCCGAGCAGCGTCGACAGCTCGCCTACAACAACGCGTCGCTCTGGGAGAACGAGCTCGAGGATGCAGACAAGGCGATCGAGGCCTATCAGGCCATCCTCGCCGAGTACGGCGAGCACGAGGCGGACGCGTTCTGCGCCCTCGATCGGCTGTTCGAGGCGCAGGGCCGCTGGGACGACTTCGTGCAGACCCTCGAGCGCCGGATCGACCTCGGCCCCGAGAGCCACGAGGAGCTCGCCGCGCTCAAGTTCCGGATGGCGCGCGCCCTCGAGCAGCACCTCGACGACAAGGCGCGGGCGGTCGACCTGTACCGCGAGGTGCTCACGATCCTGCCGGAGCACGAAGGCGGACGGGCAGCGCTCGAGGCGCTGCTCGGCGACGAGGAAGTGGGCGCCCTGGCGGCCGAGATCCTCGAGCCGATCTACGAGGTGCGCGGCGACTGGGAGAGCCTCATCCGCGCTCTGCAGGTTCTGCACGACCGCACCGACGACCCTCAGCGCAAGCTCGACCTGCTGACCAAGATCGGCGAGGTCTACAGCGAGCGCGTCGGTGACCAGTCGAACAGCTTCGAAGCGTTCAGCGACGCCCTGCGTGCCATGCCGGAGAGCGAGGACACGCTCGGCCGGCTCGAGATCCTCGCGGTCGAGCAGGAGCGCTTCAAGGACCTCGTCGGGCTGGTGAGCGAGCTCGCGGCCGGGACCACGGACCCGGTCCTCGCCCGCCGGCTCTGGATCAAGGCCGCTCAGATGAGCGAGCTGCAGCTCGAGGACGTGGACGGCGCCGTCTCGGCATACCGGAAGGTGCTGGACCAGGATCCGGGTGACCTCGAGGTGCTGGCCGCGCTCGAGAGCTCGTACCGGCGCACGGAGCGCTGGCGGGACCTGCTCGGAGTGCTCCGGCGCCGAGCGGAGATCGCGGCCGACCCGGACGACAAGGAGCAGCTCCTCGCGCAGATGGCCTTCCTGCACGACGAGATGCTGCAGGAGCCCGAGCAGGCGATCAGCATCCACAAGGAGATCCTGGACCTCGAGCCGACCAGCCAGCGAGCGCTGTCGGCGCTCGACGACCTGTACGCCCGCCAGGAGATGTGGAGCGACTTGGCGGACAACGTCGATCGCCAGCTCGGCCTCGCCGTCGAGCCCGAACAGCAGATCGGGCTCATGCTGCGTCTCGCCGACCTGCGTGAGAAGCGCATGGGCGAGGTCGAGGCCGCCATCGAGGGCTACCGGGAGGTGCTCGACCGCGAGCCCACGAGCTCGGCCGCCCTCGAGGCGCTCGAGCGGCTCGTCGAGAGCGAGCAGTACCAGGTGCTCATCGCCGAGATCCTCGAGCCGCTGTACCGCGATCACAGCGAGTTCCAGAAGCTCATCGCGGTCCACGAGATCCAGGCGCGGCACGCGAGCTCGCCCGACCGGCGGGTGGAGCTACTGCACCGGATCGCGGAGCTCTACGAGGTCGCGCTCGACGACTTCGACGCGGCCTTCCAGAGCTTCGCGCGCGCGCTGGCCGAGGACCCGGCCAGCGAGTCCACGCAAGACAACCTCGCCCGGTTGGCGGCGGTGAGCGCGAGCTACGAGGCGCTCGCCCAGGTCTACGAGGAGCGCGTCCAGCACGTCGACGACCCGCTGCTCGCCGCGCAGCTCCACGTCAAGGCGGCGACGGTCCGCGAGGAGCAGCTCGGTGATCACGAAGGGGCGATCGCGCACTACCAGCGCGTCCTCGAGCTCGATCCGCAGCACCTCGACGCGGCGACGGCGCTCGAGCGGCTGTTCCAGCTCTCGGAGCGGTACGAGGATCTCGCCACGATCTACCTGACCAAGGCGCGGATGCTCGCTTCGCCCGAGGAGCAGAAGGAGTACCTCTTCCGGGGCGCGGCCATCTACGAGGAGATCCTCGAGCGGCCGAACGACGCCATCGCAGTGTACGGCCAGGTCCTGGACGTGGATCCAGAGGAGATCGGAGCGATCGACAAGCTGGTCGAGCTCTACCTCCGGCTCGAGCAGTGGGAGAAGCTGCTCGAGGTCTACACCCGCAAGGCGGACATCGTCGTCGATCCGGACGAGAAGAAGCGGATCTACGTCGAGATGGGCGCCGTGTTCGAGCGCGAGGTGGGCGACGTCGACAAGGCCATCGACACCTACCAGCGGATCCTCGAGATCGATCCCGACGACATGACCGCGCTCGGGCGGCTCGACGCGCTGTACCAGGCGACCGAGAACTGGCAGGAGCTGCTCAGTGTCCTCGAGCGCGAGGCCGACCTGGCCGGGGACCCGAACGAGGTCATCAGCTACCGCTACCGGATCGCCGAGCTCTGGCGCCACCGGCTGGACGACGCCATCCGCGCCGTGGACATCTACCGCGACATCCTCGAGGTCCTGCCGGAGCACGAGCCCACGCTCAACGCCCTCGAGTCCATGGTCTCCGAGGGCAAGGAGCCCGTGGCGGCCGCCTCCGTGCTCGAGCCGGTGTACCGGCAGGTCGGCGAGTGGAACAAGCTGATCAGCGTCCACGAAGTGCAGATCGCGCACGAGGAGGATCCTGTCCGAAAGGTCGAGCTCCTCCATCAGGTGGCCGAGCTGCACGAGTTCCAGCTCGACCAGGCGCGCCCGGCGTTCGACGCTTTCGCCCGGGCGCTGCCCCTCGACAACGAGAACGACCACACCCTGAGCTCGCTCGAGCGCCTCGCCGAGAACCTCAACGCGTGGACCGAGGTCACCCGGCTCTACGACCGCGAGATCGAGAGCCTGCGCGACGAGGCGCCCGACCGGCTCGTCGACATGGCGCTGAGGACGGCGCAGATCTACGAGGTCCAGGTCGGCGACGTGGACAGCGCCATCGATCGCTACAAGGTGGTCGTCGGCGCGGACGAGGCGCACGTGCAGGCCATCGAGGCGCTGGACCGCCTGTTCGAGGCGACCGAGCGCTGGGCGGACCTCGCGGACATCCTCCTGAAGGAGATCGCCGTCGCCGCGAGCCCGGACGACATCCTGACCTTCCAGTTCCGGCTCGGTCAGGTGTACCAGGAGCGCCTCGGCCAGGTGGGCCAGGCGATCGAGCAGTACCGCGAGATCCTCGCGGCTGCCCCCGAGCACGGCCCGAGCATGAGCTCGCTCGAGCTGCTCTTCGCCGAGGGCATCGAGCCGCTCGTGATCGGCGAGATCCTCGAGCCCCTGTATCGGATGCAGGAGGCGTTCGACAAGCTGCTCAACGTCCACGAGGTGCAGCTGAACTACCAGTCCGATCCCGTCGAACGCGTGTCGATGATGCACCGGATCGCCGAGATCGCGGAGGAGCGGGCGAACGACCACGTGCGCGCTTTCGCCTGGCATCAGCGCGCGCTCCTCGAGGAACCCGCCCACGACCACACTCAGATGGAAGTGGAGCGCCTCGCGAGCATCCTCGATGGATGGGGCCAGCTCGCCAACACGTACGCCGACGTCGTGGAGCACGGCCAGGAGGGCGAGACGCGCGTGCTCATCGGCAAGCGTCTGGCGCGGGTGTACGAGGAGGAGCTCGGTGACGTGCAGCGCGCCGAAGAGACCTACCGATGCCTCCTCGGCGTCGACGATCAGGACGAGGAGGTCCTCGAGGCGCTCGACAGGATCTACACCGACCACGGCGCGCACGAGGCGCTCGCCGAGGTGCTCCGCAAGCGCGTCATCGCGAGCGACCACCCGGACGATCAGGTGCGTTTCAACTACCGCCTCGGCCAGGTGCTCGAGAACGACCTCGGCCGGAGCGACGAAGCCATCCAGGTGTACAACCTCGTGTTGTCGGACCTCGAGCCGCAGCACCACGAGAGCATCCAGTCGCTCGAGCGCGTCTACACGAACCGCGAGGACTGGAACAACCTCTACGCGACGCTCGAGCGCGAGCTCGATGTGGTGGTCGGGGACTCGGTCCAGTCGGACATCCTCGCGAAGATGGCGCGCCTCGCCTCCGACTACCTCGGCGACGACTCGCGCGCGATCGAGCTCTGGAAGCGTGTGCTCGACCTGCGCGGCGAGGACCCGGAGGCGCTCAACGCGCTGGGCGACATCTTCGCGAAGCAGGAGAATTGGCGAGACCTCGTCGACATCCTCGAGCGCGAGGTAGCGATCGCGGACGACGATCAGCTCCGGGTGAGCATCTACGCCGACCTCGGCCGCATCTGGTACGAGAAGCTCGAGCGCGACCGTAACGCGCTCGACTCGTGGGAGCGGGTCCTCGACATCGACCCGACCAACACGACGGCGCTCTTCGCCATCGCGGAGATCCACCGTGCCGCGAACCAGCACCACGAGCTCGTCGACACCCTGAACCGCGTCATCGAGGTCGGCGCGGCCACCCTCGACGACCAGACGCTCGAGAACGTCTACATGCAGCTCGGTTACCTCTACATGACCGAGATGCAGCAGCCGCTCGAGTCCATCGAGTCCTACAACCGCGCGCTGGACGTCAACCCGCGGAACTTCGAGGCGATGGATGCGCTCGAGCACATCCACCGCCAAGAGGCGATGTGGGAGGACTGCATCCAGGTCATGGAGCGCCGCGCGCAGGGGCTCGACGACCCGGAGCAGAAGGTCGCGGTCCTCTTGGGCATCGCGCGGATGTGGGCCGACGAGGTCGGGGACGCCGACCAGGGCACGAGCGCCTACCAGCGCATCCTCGAGATCGACCCGGACCACAGGCACGCGTTCGAGAAGCTCGAGGAGTTGCACACCGCGGCCGGGCGGTGGGAGGACCTGATCGAGCAGTACCTCGGGCGCTTCGAGGCGTCGGAGGAGGTGCCCGAGCGCGTCGGGCTGCTCCGCAAGGTCGCCAAGGTCTACGAGGACCACCTCGACGACAACGAGGAGGCGTACGAGGCGCTCAAGATCGCGTGGACCGAGGACTACGACGACCGCAAGACGAGCGTCGAGCTCGAACGTCTCGCGAAGGAGACGCAGAGCTGGAACGATCTCTTGACCATGGCGAACGAGTCGCTCGCCCAGGTCGATGACCCGAAGACCAAGATCGCGATCTGTCTGCACTGCGCGAAGTGGTACGGGCAGGAGCTCGGCCACCCCGAGTACGCGATCCCATACTACGAGCAGATCCAGCAGCTCGAGCCGGGCAACGTGCAGTCGATGCAGCAGCTCGCCGAGCTGTACCGGACGACCCAGCAGTGGCAGCACCTCGCCCAGACCCTCGGTCAGCTCGTCCAGATGACCAACGACCCGGTGGTCAAGGCCGACACCTACGTCCAGATGGGCGACCTGTGCGAGGACGAGCTGGGCGTGCCGGAACAGGCTCCCGGCTACTACACCAAGGCTCTCGACGAGCATCCAGAGAGCATCGGCGCCCTCAAGGCCCTCGAGCGCATCTACAAGCAGCAGGGCAAGTGGGACGATCTGCTCGACATCCAGCGACGCAAGGCCGCGGCGCTCGAGGATCCCGAGGAGGTCGTGGAGGCGAAGCTCGAGGTCGCCGAGACCTACGAGGACCGGCTGCAAGACGCGGAGGAGGCCATCGAGGTCTACCGCGACGTGCTGACCACCGACCCGACCAACCTCCAGGCGCTCAAGGGGCTCGAGCGGCTCTACGCGCAGAGAGAGCGCTGGCAGGAGCTGCTCCAGGTCCTCGAGACGCAGTTCGAGGTCGTCGAGACCGAGAAGGAGCGCATCCAGATCCTCCTGCGTACCGCTTCGATGTGGGAGGAGGAGTTCGTCAAGCCGGACAAGGCGGCCGAGCGGCTCGAGCAGGTTCTCGACATCGACCCCGCCCACGAGGAGGCGCTTTCGTCCCTGGCGCGCCTGTACCGCAATATGCAGCGGTGGGACGACCTCCTGCAGACGTTCGAGCGACACGTCACAGCGACGCCGGATCGTGCGGAGAAGGTGCGTCTCTTCAAGGCCGCGGGTGAGGTCTGGTGGCACGAGAAGGAGGACCTCGACCGCGCCATCGACGGGTATCTGAACGCCATCGACCTGAACGAGGACGACCTCGAGGCCCTCGACGCTCTGACCCGCCTCTACGACAAGCGGGGTGACCACGCGTCGGCGCTCGAGATGATGGAGCGCGTCGCGCGCCTCTCGCAGGATCCGGCGCAGCAGGTGGATCTGCGGTTCCGGATGGGCAAAATCCTCGACGAGCAGCTCGGGGACCGCGCGGGAGCCATCGACCACTACCAGAGCGCCCTCGACGTCGAGCCGGGCCACCTCGCGTCCCTCGAGGCGATGCGGAAGATCCACATCGACGAGGGAGACTGGCTCGCGGCCTCGAAGGTCCTCGAGCAGGAGACGCAGTACCAGGAGAACGCCCGCGTCGTGTCACGGCTCCTGATCGAGCTCGGGCGTATCTACGACGAGCGCCTGGACGAGCACGGCCGCGCGATCGCGGCCTTCGAGCAGGCCTACGAGAAGGACGCGGACAACGAGGACGCCGCGCTGCCGCTCGCGGAGGAGTACTACCAGAACGAGCGCTGGCAGGAGGCCTTCCCGCTCCTCGAGATGCTCGTGAAGCGTTCCGGCAAGCGCGAGCCCGACGAGCAGCACCGGCTCGCGTACATGCTCGGCGACGTCGCGAGCAAGCTCCAGAAGGACGAGGACGCGATCAAGGCCTTCAACAAGGCCTACCAGCTCGACTCGACGCATCTTCCGTCCCTCCTCGGGCTCGCGGGCGCCTACTACGCCACGAAGGAGTGGGACAAGGCGTTCAAGTTCTACCAGATGCTGCTCGTCCATCACCGGGACTCGCTCGGGGTGAGCGAGACCACGGACATCTTCTATCGGCTCGGTGTCATCAAGCGCGAGCAGGGTGAGCGGCGCAAGGCGCTCAACATGTTCGACAAGGCGCTCGAGGAGGACCAGTACCACCGCCCCACGCTCGAGGCCGTCGTCGGCTTGTACGAGCAGCAGAACGAGTGGGAGCAGGTCATCCACTTCAAGAAGCAGATCCTCGAGGTCGCCGACAGCGACGACGAGCGCTTCTCGCTGCTCGAGCAGGTCGGCGATCTCTGGAAGGAAAAGGTCAAGAACCAGCAGAAGGCCATCCAGGCCTACGCGGACGCCAGCGACATCAAGCCCGAGGATCACCGGATCCTGCACAAGCTCCTGATGGCCTATCAGGAGACGAAGCAGTGGGAGAAGGCGATCGACGCGATCCAGCGCATCAGCGATCTCGACGAGCGGACTCCCGCGAAGTCGAAGTACGCCTACACGATCGCGGTCATCATCCGCGACGAGCTGAAGGACGCCGAAGCCGCGATCGACAAGTTCAACGAGTCGCTCGATCTCGACCCGGAGCAGCTCAAGGCGTTCGAGGCGATCAACAAGCTCCTCACGCAGAAGAAGGACTGGAAGCAGCTCGAGCGCGCCTTCCGCAAGATGCTCCACCGCATCGTCGGCAGGGGGAACACCGAGCTCGAGTTCAACCTCTGGCACAACCTGGGCGTCATCTACCGCGACCGCCAGAAGCAGTTCGACAGCGCCGCGGAGGCGTTCCGGATGGCGAGCCAGCTGCAGCCGGACAACGCGACCGAGCACCAGATCCTCGCCGAGCTGTTCGCGATGATCCCGGAGCGCGTGAACGACGCGATCGAGGAGCACCAGTGGCTGCTCCGCCAGGACCCGTACAAGGTCGACTCGTACCGCTCGCTGTACCGGCTGTACTTCGACGCCCGCGCGTACGACAAGGCCTGGTGCCTGGCGGCGACGCTCACCTTCCTCAAGAAGGCGGACGCGGAGCAGCAGCAGTTCTATCAGCAGTACAAGCAGGGCGGGATGATCCGGCCCCAGTCGCGAGTCGACAACGAGCGCTGGGTCAAGGACCTGTTCCATCCGGACGAGGATCTGTTCGTCTCCAAGATCTTCGAAGCGGTCGCGCCTGCGATCCACGGCCTCAAGGCATCGACCGACAAGGCCCTGCATCTCCACAAGAAGCACGAGGTGGATCCGGCGAGCTCGACGGTCACGTTCGCGCGGACCTACGGCTTCGTCGCACAGGTGTTGAACCTGAACATCGTGCCGAGGCTCTTCCTCCGGCCCGACGCGCAAGGGGGGCTCGTGCACGTGCCCGGCTCGAACCCACCGGCGAGCGTGTGCGGTGCGACGCTGCTGTCCGGCTTCAGCCCCGTGGACCTGACCTTCGTCATCGGCCGCCACCTCGCGTACTACCGCGGTGAGCACTTCATCCGCTCGCTGCTCGCGACCAACTCGGAGCTGCGGATGGTGCTGCTCGCTGCGATGCGGATCGCTGGTGTGGCGCCAGCGGATCCGCAGGTCGACGCCACGGCGGTGCAGCTCCAGACCCGACTCGGACCGGCACAGCTCGAGGCGGTGCGCACCGTGACGAAGCGGTTCATGGAGGCCGGTGGCAAGAGCGACGTCAAGAAGTGGATGCAGTCGGTCGAGCTCACCGGGTGCCGGGCGGGCTTCCTACTCGCCAACGACCTCGAGACCGCCGCGCGGATGATCCAGAGCCTCCCACCCGAGGGACCGACGGATCTTCCGCCCAAGGAAAAGATCAAGGAAATCGTGTTGTTCAGCGTCTCCGAGAGCTACTTCCGACTTCGCGAGGCCCTCGGCATCACGATCAAGGTCTGATCGGCCCCTACAGGACCGTCATGGCCGCGCTCGATGCCGAGCTCGCCCTGATGGTCGACGTGCTCGAGCTCCTCGGCGCTGGCCCCGAACGGCAGGTCGCCGAGCTCGACGCGTTTCGCGAGGTGGCGACGCAGCTGCGTGAGGGCGTCGTCGACATGGTGCGGCTGAACGACTCGCTCGAGCGGCGGGGAGCGCTGCCCCCCCGCGTCGCCGCGGCCGTGCGCCGGATCGACGCTCGGTTCGACGCGATGATCGACGCGGGAGAGTCGATGTTCACCGAAGAGGCAGTACGGAACAGCCCCGAGTGGGAGGAGGTGCGGCGGGTCGCGCGTGGCGCGCTCGCCGAGCTGCGCAGGTGACTCGCGATTCACGGCTCGACGCGGTCGAGGGCCGCGCCGAGCCAGGCGCCACGGCACGCGACGCGCGAGAGCGCGAGCACCTGCAGGAGCACGAGGGCGAGGAGCGCCTCGAACCCGCCGGACCCGTCGAGCCACGCGCCGAGCGCGTGGCCGCCGACGGCCAGCAGCGCCGCGAGGCCGGTCCAGCCCGCGTAGCTCAGGACGGCCGGTGCGCCGAGCCGTCCGAGGGACGCCCGGACCGCGTCGCGCGGGCGGTCGTGGCCCGAGGCCAGCGCCGCCCTGGCCATGTCGTGCCAGGCGCACCACACGAGCAGCAGGAACGCGCCCGGGACGAGCAGCGCCAGAACGACGAGATCGTGCACGCGCTCGTTCGGGCTCGACGCGAGCGCGAGGTGCCCCACGGCCGGTGGGACGACGAGCGCGAGCACCACGGCCGCGAGCGGGATCGTCATCCACAGCGACACCACGACGGCGCGCGCGTAGCGGGACGCTCCGAACGAGAGCGCCTCTCCGGCCGTTCGGTGCGACGCGAGCGCGCCGAGCCATGCCATCTGCAAGAGCGGCGAGAGGAGCCACAGGACGAAGGCGAGCACGAGGCCCGCCGTCGTGCCGGCGCCGAGGGCGGGCGCGGTCTCGTCGATCACGTCGAGCAGCGCGCCGCCGCCCGGCGTCTCGGGAGCCTCGATCGCCCCGAGGCTCCCCGCGAGCGGCAGCGTCGGGACGAGGCCGAGGAGCGTCAGCGTCACGTACACGAGGAACGTGACCAGGGCGGCGCGGCGCAGGCGCTTCATGGTCCGGCCCACCCGAGGAGCTGCTGCGCCGCGAACAGAATGCGACTGAAGAGGCCTCCGCCGCCCTCGGGGCGCACGCGCTCGGCGTCGTCGATGACCCGCGGATCGAGCAGGACGTGGCCGTCGGGATCGAGCCGCGCGGCCACCACCCGCCGTTCGCCCGCGTGGGTCGTTCGGAGGCGCCGGGCGTCGCCCGGCCAGCGCACCCGCACGCGTTCGCCGGCCTCGTCTCGTAGCTCCACCGACGTGGGCACGGGCACGGCACCCACGCGCTGCGCCTCCACCTCGGCCACCCACTCCTCGCCGCGCCGTCGCGTGGCGAGAGAGACCATGCGCATGTCGGCGTCGGCGCCCTCGAGGAGCGCAGGGGCGAGGACGCGCTCCGAGAACCCCGGCCAGTACGTCCGGTCGAAGGCGTCGAACAGGTGCTCGGGGCGCGGGTGCCGGAAGCGCTGCTCGCGGGCGTAGGTGCCGAGCGCCCGCTCGAACCGGTCCGGTCCCCAGACACGCCGCACCGTCTCGAGCACGACCGCGGTGCGAGCATAGACGGTGCGGCCGAGCTCTCGGTCGCTGAACGCGTGGGCGGGCGAGCCGGGGGGCGGTGTCGGCGGTCCGCCGCCCAGGGAGGCCCAGCGCATGAGCTGGAAGTAGTCGATCTCGAGGCCGCCCCAGTCCAAGGCGGAGCGGCGGCGCCCGACCATCGAGCCGAGCAGCTCGCCGGTCGCCCACTGCGTGAGCCCCTCGTCGAGCATGGGCCACTCGACCTCGTTCGTCGCGATCATGCCCTGGAACCACTGGTGCGCGAGCTCGTGCGCCGTGGTGGCCTCGATCGGGCCGGCGTGCAGCCCGGGGATGGGCATCCACCCGCCCGCCGTCACGAACAGGGTCGGGTACTCCATGCCCGCCGCGCCGGTCGCGCCCCGCGGCGGGACGACGACGGTGAGGACCGGGTAGGGGTACTCGCCGAAGAGCGCGCCGAAGCGCTCGAGCCCCGCCCGCGTCACCGCGACGTGACGCGCGAGGGCCGCCTCGTAGCCAGGCGGGTAGAGCACGCGGACGCGGACGCCGTCGGCCTCGAAGACGTGCTCGCGGAAGAAGTCCCACGCGGTGAAGGCGGTGTCGTGCACGCGGTCGGCGACGAACCGGCGGCGGACCGTGCCCTCGCCGCGCTGCTCCTCGACCATCGCGCCGGTCGCGCCGACCTCGAACCGGCTGGGCGTCGTGACCGTGAGGTCGTACCGCGCGAAGTCGGCGTAGAACTCGCCGTGCCCGTGGTAGGGGAACGTCGCCCACGTCCCGTCCGGCTCGCGGCGGGCGAGCTTCGGGAACCACTGCGCGACCATGTGGAAGCTCTCGTGGTAGCCGCTCCGGGCGAACACGGGCGGCAGGCGGGACACGAAGCGGGCCACGAGGTCGACCGTCCCGCCGGGCGGGACCGACTCGGGGAGCGGTACGCGGAGCTGCGTCCGATCGCCCCGGATCACCTCGTCCTCGGCCTGCGCGAGGAGGTCGCCGCCCGCGGCGAGGCGGAGCTCCTCGAGCTCGATCCCGCCGGTGCCCCGGAAGCGGTCGCCCCGGAGGGCGCCGCCGCTCTCCCGCATGAAGACGGTCTCGTCCGACTCGAACGCGTTCAGGTAGAGGTGCAGCCAGAGCTCGTCGGCCGGCAGCGCCGACTCGTTCGTCCAGCGGATGCGCGCGCTGCCGGTGACGACGTGCGCCTCGGGGTCGAGGGTCGCCTCGAGCACGTACGCGTGCGCGGGCTCGTCCGGCGTCTGGGCGGAGACCGACGGGGCGGCGGCGGCGAGCGCGAGCCCCACGGCCAGGTGTCGGAGCCGGCGCATGGCGGACCCGGGATGATTGCCCTTGCACCCCGGGCCGGCAAGCGGCAAGGACCCACCGAGATCATGGCGACGCCGCTCGAGCGCGACCTCTCGGACGAGGAGGCGACCCGACAGCTCGGGGCCCGGCTCGCGGCGGCGCTCGCGCCCGGGGATCTCGTCGTGCTCGAGGGCGACCTCGGGGCGGGCAAGACGTTCCTCGTGCGCTCGGTCGCGCGCGCGCTCGGGGTCCCGGAGGAGATCCCGGTGACCAGCCCCACGTTCACGCTCGTCCACGAGCTGCCGGGGCGCGTCCCGATCGTGCACGCCGACCTCTACCGCCTCTCGGACCCCGACGAGCTCGTGGAGCTCGGCATCTTCGAGCGCATCGCAGCCGATGCGGTGGTGCTGGTGGAGTGGGGCGAGCGGTTCCTCGAGGCCCTCGGCCCGGTCGCGCTGGTGGTGCGTCTGTCGCTCACCGGCGACACGTCCCGCCGCGCCCACATCGAGCCGAGATCCGCGCGCGGCGAGGCGATCGTCGACGCCCTCCATCGAGCGGACGGTCCTCGGTAGGAGCGCGGGCGGCCGGCTCAGTCGCTCCCGTCGGGTGCCGACTCCTCCAGGATCACCTCGAGCTCAGCCACGACTTCCAGGTCTTTCGGCCGTCCGGCTGCGCGCTTCACCCGGATGAGCGTAGGCAGGTCGAGGCACCGGCAAGTCATGCCGAAGAGACGAAGCTCCAACGTGTGCGGAAGAAGATCGTCATACCCCCCGCCCCCGGTCACCTCACCGAGCAGATCGATGTCGCCGAGGTCGGTCGTCAGCGTGAAGTTGAGGCCGTGGTGCACGGTCTGCTCGTCCCATTGGAAGGGAAGCCCCGGCGGAGCGCCGCGGAGGTAGGGCCGATGCGGCGCGAGCCCTGCGACCATCCGCTCGACGTTGTCCGGGTCGCGCCCGTACACGATATCGAGATCCTGGGTCAGGCGGCTCGATCCGTGGGCCGTCGCAGCCACTCCGCCCACGAGCACGAACCGGACCTCCTGGTCGACCAACGCTCGGAGCAGGCCCTCGAAGTCGGTCATCGCCGTCGCTTCGCCTCGGCGCCGGCACGTCGGAGCTCGGCAGCGAACCGCTGGAGCTCCACGAGCTGTCGCAGACGCTCCTCGGGGGTACGCCGGAGGTTGCTTCGAATCAGGCTCCGGTCCACGTCGCGCTTGAACGCGTCGACGACGGGGTCGTGCCACCGGGGCTCTTGGTCCTCTGCGCGGGGCATCGCCGGCAGCCTAGCACGGCGTCGGGCGGACGATGTTGGCGCGCGGCGAGGCGCTCGTCGATGCCCTCCGCTGACGCTCCGCTTCGCCTTGCGACGCGGGGCCCGCTCTGGTAATCCCCGGCCCGCGTGCCGCGACGGGACGACCTCTCGAAAATCCTGCTGCTGGGCTCGGGCCCGATCGTCATCGGGCAGGCCTGCGAGTTCGACTATTCCGGGACGCAGGGGGCCAAGGCGCTCCGCCAGGAGGGCTACGAGGTCGTCCTGGTCAACTCGAACCCGGCCACCATCATGACCGATCCCGAGTTCGCGGATCGGACCTACATCGAGCCGCTCATCCCGGAGGTGGTCGAGGCGATCATCGAGCGCGAGAGGCCGGACGCCCTGTTGCCCACGCTCGGGGGGCAGACGGCGCTCAACCTCGCCCTCACGCTCGCCGATCGCGGCATCCTCGACAAGCACGGCGTCGAGCTCATCGGCGCGAGCGTCGACGCCATTCGCAAGGCGGAGGACCGGGACCTCTTCAAGGAGGCCATGGAGCGGGTCGGGCTGGCCTGCCCGCGGGCCTTCACCGCGAGCACCCTCGAGGAGGCCGAGGAGGCCGTCCGCGCGATCGGCTTCCCGGTCATCCTGCGCCCGAGCTTCACGCTCGGCGGCTCGGGCGGCGGCATCGCCTACAACAAGGACGAGTTCGACGAGCGCATCCGCTGGGCGTTCCAGCAGAGCCCGACGCACGAGTGCCTCATCGAGGAGAGCGTCCTCGGGTGGAAGGAGTTCGAGCTCGAGGTCATCCGCGACCGAGCCGACAACTTCAGCGTCATCTGCACGATCGAGAACTTCGATCCGATGGGCGTTCACACCGGCGATTCCATCACCGTCGCGCCCGCGATGACCCTCACGGACAAGGAGTACCAGCGCCTGCGCGACGCGGCCCGTGCCGTCATCACCGAGATCGGGGTCGAGACGGGCGGGTCCAACATCCAGTTCGGCGTGAACCCCGAGGACGGCCGGGTGGTCGTCATCGAGATGAACCCGCGCGTCTCCCGCTCGAGCGCGCTCGCCTCGAAGGCCACCGGATACCCCATCGCGAAGATCGCCGCGAAGCTCGCGGTGGGCTATCGGCTCGACGAGCTGAAGAACGACATCACCGGGACGAGCGCGGCCTTCGAGCCGACCATCGACTACGTCGTCACCAAGGTCCCGCGCTTCGCGTTCGAGAAGTTCCAGGGCTCCGACCCGCGCCTGACCACCCAGATGAAGTCGGTGGGCGAGGTGATGGCCATCGGGCGCACCTTCAAGGAGTCGCTCCAGAAGGCGGCGCGGTCGCTCGAGATCGGTCGGGACGGGTTGAGCTCGCTGCTCGAGAAGCTCGACTACCGCGAGCTGGCCGGCCAGGTGCGGCGCCTCCGCGAGTCGGGCGAGCCGCTGAACCTGGCGAAGGCCAAGCCCGAGAAGCTGCCGGAGGCGACCGAGGAGGAGCTGCGCGAGGCGATCCTCGAGGTGGTCGCGGTGCCGCTCGCCGATCGGCTCTGGTACCTGGCCGACGGGCTCCGCGTGGGCCTGACGGTCGAGCAGCTGCACCAGGCGACCCGGATCGATCCGTGGTTCCTCGAGCAGCTTCGGGAGCTCGTCGACGAGGAGCATGCGATCGCGGACGGCAGCCGGCCCATCGATGCGAAGGCGCTCGTGCGCGCGAAGGCGAGGGGCTTCAGCGACAGCCGGATCGCGGGGCTCCGGGGTGACCGGATGGACGACGTGCGGGGGCGCCGGCTCGCCGAGGGCGTGCGGCCCGTCTATGCGCGCGTCGACACCTGCGCCGCCGAATTCGAGGCGCTCACCAACTACATGTACTCGACCTGGGGCGACGCCTGCGAGGCCGCGCCGACCGACAAGAAGAAGATCATGATCCTCGGGGGCGGTCCCAACCGGATCGGCCAGGGGATCGAGTTCGACTACTGCTGCGTCCACGCCTCCTTCGCCTGCAAGGAGATGGGGTTCGAGACCATCATGGTCAACTGCAACCCCGAGACCGTCTCCACCGACTACGACACGTCGGACCGCCTCTACTTCGAGCCCCTCACGTTCGAGGACGTGATGAGCATCGTCGAGGTCGAGAAGCCCTACGGCGTGATCGTCCAGTTCGGCGGGCAGACGCCGCTCAAGCTCGCCGTTCCCCTCGCGCGGGCGGGGGTGCCGATCCTCGGCACGAGCGCCGAGGCGATCGACCGGGCGGAGGACCGCGAGAAGTTCGACGCGATGCTCGAGAAGCTCGCCCTGCGCCGGCCGCGGGGCGGCATCGCCCGCGGGGTGAGCGAGGCCTTCGAGGTCGCCGACCGCATCGGCTACCCCGTGCTCGTCCGGCCGAGCTACGTGCTCGGCGGCCGCGCCATGGAGATCGTCCATTCCAGAGGCGACCTCGCCCGCTACATGACGGCGGCGTTCGAGGCGGTCGAGGACGCCGAGAACCGCACGATCCTCGTCGACGAGTTCCTGAAGGACGCGATCGAGGTGGACGTCGACTGCGTCTCCGACGGCAAGACGGTCGTCATCGGCGGCGTGATGCAGCACATCGAGGAGGCGGGCGTCCACTCGGGCGACTCCTCGCTGGTGCTGCCGGCGCACGCCCTGCCGCCCGAGGTGCTCGGCACGATCCGCTCGGCCACGCGCGCGCTCGCCCTCGAGCTCGGCGTCGTGGGCCTCATGAACGTGCAGTTCGCGGTGCGTGGCAGCGCCGTCTACGTCATCGAGGTCAACCCCCGCGCGTCGCGGACGGTCCCCTTCGTGAGCAAGGCGATCGGCAGGCCGCTCGCCAAGATCGCGGCCAAGGTGATGGCGGGCGCCACGCTCGAGGATGTCGGCCTCACGCGCGAGATCGTCCCGCGGCACGTGGCGGTGAAGGAGTCGGTCTTCCCGTTCCACAAGTTCCCCGGCGTGGACATCATCCTCGGGCCCGAGATGCGGTCGACGGGCGAGGTGATGGGCGTCGCGACGAGCTTCCCGGACGCCTTCCTGAAGGCGCAGCTCGCGACCAACCTGGCGCTGCCGGACGACGGCATGGTGTTCATCAGCGTGCGCGACGACGACAAGCCCGCCGCGTGCGAGATCGGCCGCCGCCTGTCCGAGCTCGGCTTCCGGATCTGCGCGACCGCCGGTACGGCCGCGGCGCTCGAGCGGGCGGGCGTGCCCGCCGAGCGCGTGAACAAGGTGCAGCAGGGGAGGCCGCACAGCGTGGACAAGCTCCGCAACGGCGAGATCCACATGGTCGTCAACACGACCGAGGGCGCCCAGGCCATCCGTGACAGCCGCTCGCTCCGCCGGCAGACGCTGCTGAGCGGCATCCCCTACTTCACGACCATCGCGGCGTCCTTCGCGGCGACCGGCGCGATCGAGGCACGGCGCGAGGGGCCCATCTCCGTGCGATCGTTGCAGGAATACCACGCCGAGACACGTCCCCAGAGCGTCCCTCCGCGCGGCCGGTAAGATGTCCGCCATGAAGCGGCATCCTCGGGTGGCCTGGGTCGGGGCCGTGGTCGTCGCGGCGTCCGCGCTCGGGGCCGCGACGGGGCTCGCGCAGCTCGAGTCGGACCACGTCCACGACCGCTATCTGCGGCTCGCCGGTCCCGACGACGGCGACCAGCGCGTGCTCGCGATCTTCCCGCGCCGGGACGATGGGCGGCTGCGGCCGCCGGAGGGACGCTACCCCGTCGTCGTCGCGCTCCACGGCGCGGGGGAGGCGGCGCGCGGCACCGAGCGGGCGGTGCTCGGGTGGAAGGTGGACTACGAGCTCGCGGAGGCCTACGGCGCGCTCGCGCGTGGGCGCCTCGGGTTCCCGGACTTCCGCGGGTTCGTGACGCGCCGGCACCTCGACGCCGTCAACACCACGCTCGCCGCGAGGCCGTTCCGCGGGGTCATGGTGGTCTCGCCCTACACGCCGAACCTGCTCTCGGAGCCGCCCGAGAGCCCCCGCATCGCGGTCTACGCGGATTGGATCGCGGGTCGGATGCTGGCGGCCGTGCGCCAGGAGCTGCCGGCCGCGGCGCACGGGCGCGAGTCGACGGGCATCGACGGCGTCTCGCTCGGTGGGATGATGGCGCTCGAGATCGGCTTCCGGCACCCCGAGGTGTTCGGCAGCGTGGGCGCCATCCAGCCCGCCATCCGGGGCCGCGTCGAGCACCTGGCCGACCTCGCGGCGCGCGCGCGCACGGGCGGCTTCCCGCAGGAGATCCGGCTGCTCACCAGCCAGGGGGATCCGTTCCGTGAGCCGACCCGCGCGCTGTCGACCGCGCTCCGGGAGCGCCGCGTGCCGCACCGCCTGATCGAGCTCCCGGGCCCGCACGACTACGCCTTCAACCGAGGCCCCGGCTCCATCGAGCTCCTGCGCTTTCACGACGAAGTCCTCGTCCCCGAGCGCATCGAGTAGGGCTCTTGCCTCCGGGGGCCCTGCACGCTACCAACCGATCCCCATGGACAAGGTCCCGATGACCCCGAGCGGGCACGCCGCGCTCAAGGACGAGCTGGCCAGGCTGAAGGCCGAGCGGCCGAAGATCTCGGCGGAGATCGAGACGGCGCGGGAGCACGGGGATCTGCGGGAGAACGCCGAGTACCACGCCGCCAAGGACAAGCAGGGGATGGTCGAGGCGCGCATCCGCGAGATCGAGGACAGGCTCGCCCGCGCCGAGGTGATCGACCCGAGCAAGCTCGGCGGCGACCGCGTCAAGTTCGGCGCGCGGGTCAAGCTCGAGGACATCGAGTCGGGGAAGATCGTCGAGTACCTCATCGTCGGCCCCGACGAGGCCGACATCGAAAAGGGGACCATCTCGGTGACGTCGCCGGTGGCGCGCGCGCTCATCAACCGCGAGATCGGCGACGAGGTGCGCGTGAAGGCGCCCGGGGGCGTGCGCACCTACGAGATCATGGACATCGCCTGGGGCTGACGCGGCCGTGGCGCGCCCGGGCGACCTGCTGCGGGACCTGAAGGACGCGCCCTCGTCCGCCGGCGCCGCCGAGCGCGCGGCCGACGCGCTCGCGGCCCTCGCCGCGGCCCATCCGGGGCGCGCGCGAGCGCTCGACGCGGCGGCGCGCGCCCTGCGGGCCGCCCGGACGGCCGAGGAGCGCGCGGTGGCGGCGGCGCGCGCGCAGCGGCTGGCCCTGTCGTGCGCCGCCGAGTCGGTTCCCCGCGAGCCGGTCCCGGCGCGGACGAGCGCCGAGCGGCGCGCCCGCAAGGAGGCGAGGCGAGCGGCGGCCCGGGAGCGGCGCCAGACCGAGGACCTCCAGAAGAGCCGCGAAGGCCGCCTCTCCGGGCTCGACCTGCCGGTCGAGACGCTGCCGGGGATCGGCAAGGTCGCGGGCCAGCACCTGCGCAGGCGCGGGCTCGAGACCGTGGGCGACCTCCTGCTGCTCCTTCCGCGGCGATACGACGACGAGCGCGCCGTCACTCCCGTCGGCGCGCTCGAGCCGGGCTCGCGGCAGGTCACCGTCGGCGTCGTCTCGTCGGTGCGGAGCACCGGCGGGGGCCGCCGGCGGCGCGTGGAGGTGGCGCTCGAGCCGCTTCCCGAGCACGGGAGCGGACGCCACGGCCTGCTCCGACTCGTCTGGTTCCGGGCTCCACCCGGCATCGCCAATCGGTTCGAGCGCGGCGTGCGCGTCCGTGCCTCGGGGCTCGTCGACCAATACCGAGGCGCCCTTCAGATGGCGCACCCCGAGACGGCGGTCGTCGGCCCGGACGGCGCCGAAGAGGGGCGCGGGATCGTGCCGCGCTACGCCGAGGTGCCGGGCGTCCCGCCGCGGACCTTGGCCCGCGCGGTCGCGGCCGCCGTCGGGCGACACGCGCAGCTCATGGCCGGCGCCGTGCCACAGGGCGTGCAGCGCCTCGAGGGGATCGAGGCGTTGCCGGACGCGCTCCGCGCGCTGCACCTGCCGCCCCGCGAGATGGAAGACGCCGAGCTCGGCCGCTGGAACGCGGGCGAGACGCCGCACCACGCGCGCCTCGCGTTCGAAGAGTTCTTCCTGCTCGAGCTCGCGTTGCACCGCCGGCGCGCCGAGGAGGCCTCGGTCGAGGCCGAGCCGCTCGCGGCGGCAGACGCGAAGCTCGCGCGCGCGCTCGCGGCGCTGCCGTTCACGCCCACGGGGGCGCAGCGGCGCGTCGTCGGCGAGATCGCGGCGGACCTCGCGCGCCCGACGCCGATGCGGCGCCTCTTGCAGGGCGACGTCGGCAGCGGCAAGACCGCGGTGGCCATGCTCGCGGCCGCCCACGCGGTCGCCGCCGGAGCCCAGGCCGCGTTCATGGCCCCCACCGAGATCCTGGCCGAGCAGCACTTCCGCGCCTTTGCGCCGGTCGCCCGGGCGCTCGGCCTCCGGATCGAGCTCGTCGTCGGCGGGGCGCGTGCCTCGCACCGCCGCAAGGTCCGTGAGGGGCTCGAGGCCGGTACGATCGACGTCGCGGTCGGCACGCACGCCCTGCTCACCGAGGGGGTCCGCTTCCGCCGCCTGAGGCTGGTGGTCGTCGACGAGCAGCACCGCTTCGGCGTGGGGCAGCGCCTGCGCCTCGTGCAGAAAGGCGAGGACGACGGTGGATCGGTCTCGCCCCACCTCTTGGTGATGACCGCCACGCCGATCCCGCGGAGCCTCGCGCTCGCGCTCTACGGGGACCTCGACGCGAGCGTCGTGGACGAGATGCCGCCCGGGCGGATCCCGCCCGTGACGCGTGAGTACCCCCGGTCGAAGCGCGAGGAGGCGCTCCGCCAGCTCGATCGGGCGCTCGCCGCGGGCGGGCAGGCGTACGTCATCTGTCCGCTCGTCGAGGAGTCGGAGGAGACGGACCTGCGCGACGCCACGACGACCTTCGAGGAGATGCAGCACAGGTTCGGACCCGACGCGGTCGAGCTGGTGCACGGGCGCTTGCGCGCCGAGGACCGGCAGCGCGCCATGGAACGGTTCGCCCGGGGCGAGGCTCGCGTGCTCACGGCGACCACCGTCGTCGAGGTCGGCGTCGACGTCCCGGCGGCCAACGTGATCCTGATCGAGCACGCCGAGCGGTTCGGCCTCGCGCAGCTGCACCAGCTCCGGGGGCGCGTCGGGCGCGCCGGCCAGCGCAGCGCGTGCCTGCTCGTCCACGAGTCGAGGACCGAGGACGCCCTCTCGCGCATCCGTGTGCTGTGCGAGACGAGCGACGGGTTCCGCATCGCCGAGGAAGACCTGCGGATCCGAGGGCCCGGCGAGCTCTTCGGCCGCAGGCAGTCGGGCCTGCCGGGCTTCCGCTTCGGTGATCTGCGCCGTGACCTGCCGCTGCTCCAGCGCGCGAGAGAGAGCGCCCGTGCCCTGCTCGCGCGGGATCCGGAGCTCGCCCTGTCCGAGCACGCGGCCGCCCGCGCGGCGCTCGACCGCCTCGAGTCGGCCGCGAGCGTCGTCCGGGAGGAGGCGGGCTGATGCAGGAGCGGCTCGATCGCGCGGCCCGCGCGCTGGTGCGCCCCGTCGCTGCGGGCTCCATCCTGCTCTTGGTCGAGGCGGCCGTCGTGATCGCGACGGGCCGCGAGCTGTTCCTCGGCCTGGGCGAGGTCCTGCTCTACGTGGGCGCCGCCGGTCCCTTGCTCGTCACCACGTGCGTGACGCTGTGGGCTCTGGCGAGCGCGATCCTGCGCCTCTTCGGCGCCGCCCGGCCGATCCCGCCCACCGCCCCGGTCGGGCCGACCGCCCGGAGGGCAGGGCTCGCCGCTGCGCTCGTGCTCGGTCCGGCGGCCGGCGCCGCCTCGTGGGCCCTGTCCGAGGGCCGGCGCCTGCGCGACCTGCCGGCGCGGCCCGCGCTCGTGACGCTCGGCGCCATCTCGGCCGCCGCCATACTCTTCTGGGTCGTCGCTCGCCTCGTGCGTCGCGCCCGCGCGGGCGACCGAGGCTTCCAGCGCGCGGTGGCCTCGTTCGCAGCGGGCGTCGGCGTCGCCGCGCTCGTCGCCGACGCCACGGTGCTGCGCAGGCTCTACCCGTCCCTGCACTGGACCCTCGCCGGCGCGGCCACGTGCGCGGTGCTCCTCTCCGCGGCGAGCTGGCCGCACAGGACGCTCCCTCGGGCGCGGGGGCTCGCCGTCGCGGTCGCGATCGCCGCCGCCGTCTGCGCTCCCTTGTCGCTGTCGGCGCTGCGAGATGCGCCGAACGCCAGCTTCGTCGTCGAGCGCTCGGCGCCTCTGACCGGCAAGGTCGTGCGGCTGCTCCGTCGATCGGGCGCCGCTCCGCCCCGGGCCCCGAGCGCACCCCGGGTGGTTCCGCCGCGCGAGGCCGCCGAGGGGATCGACCTGCGCGGCCGGAGCGTGCTCGTCGTCACCGTGGACGCGCTCCGCGCCGATCGCCTCGGCGGCGGCCTCACTCCGGCGATCGACGCCCTCGCGCGCGACGGGGTGCTGTTCCGCCGCGCCTACACGACCACCCCGCACACGTCGTACGCCATCGCCAGCCTGCTCACGGGCAAGTACATGCGGCTCGCGCTCGACCTGCCCGGCGCGGGCGAGGACCACCCCACCGTCGCCGACCTGCTCGGCCGCGCGGGCTTCCACACCGCCGCGTTCCATCCGCCGGCCGTCTTCTTCGTCGACGAGGACCGCTTTGGTTTCCTCGCGGCGCGCGGCCTCGGCTTCGCCCACCGCGAGGAGGGGTTCGAGGGAGCCGCGCGCCGCGTCGAGCAGGTGCGCGAGCACCTCGAGAGCATCGGGGCCGACCGCCCCGCCTTCTTCTGGGTGCACTTCTTCGAGCCGCACGAGCCCTACGACCCGCCGCCCGGCCTCTCGCGGGGGGACTCGGCCGAGGAGCGCTACGACGGGGAAGTGGCCGAGGTGGACGAGGCGGTAGGGAGGCTCGTTGGGCTGTTTCGATCGCTGCGGCCGAACGCGACCGTCATCGTCACCGCCGACCATGGCGAGGAGCACGGCGAGCACGGCGGGCGCTATCACGGCACGACCCTGCACGACGAGCAGGTGCGGGTGCCGCTCGTCTGGTCTTCTCCCGGCGTGGCGGCGATCGGCGCGAACGACGTGCCGGTGGATCTCCCGGACGTAACGGTGACCCTGCTCGCGGCGCTCGGCGTGCCGCGGGACGCCCGGATGCGTGGCGACGACCTCGGGCCCGTGCTCGCGGGCCACGTCGACCTCGGCCCGAGCCACGCCTTCGGCTCGGTCGGCGACGAGCACATGGTGACCGACGGCCGCCTCAAGGCCATCTGCGCCGTGGGGGACACGTCGTGCCGGCTGTACGACCTCGCCGCCGATCCCGGCGAGACCCGCAACCTGGCCGAGGACCGACTCGAGGACGTCCGTCGGCTCCGCGGCGCCCTCGCCGCGCACCTCGCGTCCATCCCGCGCGTCGAGTCCCGCGCCGCTGACACGCTCCCCGACGCGCTCGCCCGAGCCGCCGTCGGCGATCCCACCGTCGGCCCCGACCTCGTGCCGCTCCTCGGCGCCCGGGACCCGACCCAGCGCATCCGCGCGGCCCGCGCGATCGCGCGCCTCGGACACATGCCCGCGGGGCCGATCCTCCTCCGGCTGCGCGAGGACGATCCGGACGACGAGGTGCGCGCCGAGGCGGCCGTGGCGGCGCTCTCGATGGGGCTCGGCGAGGCGCTCGGCGACGTGCGCGCTCGGGTGCGCGACGAGGACCTGGCGCTCGACGTGCGCCGCCGCGGCGCGCTCGCGCTCGCGCGTCGCGGCGACGCCGCGGGGACGGGCGTGCTCGTCGGGCTCTCGAGCGACGAGGAGGCGGACGAGGCGCTGCGCGTCGCGGCGATACGGAGCCTCGCCGAGCTCGGGTCCCGGGAGGCGGTGGGGCCGCTCACCGAGCTGCTCTCTCACCTCCGCCTCCGGACCGTCGCCGCCGACGCGCTCGGCCGCATCGGGGATCGACGCGCCGCGCGGCCGCTCGCCGAGGCCCTCGAGGAGGAGCCCTACCTGCCCGCGCGAGCGGCCGAGGCCGAGGCGCTGGTCCGGCTCGGCCACCGCCGGGCCGAGCCGCTCGTCCGCAGGTGGCTCGGCGCGCCCACTCCCTTGCCGGACGGGGTCTTGAGGCTCGTCGAGCTCGGCGCGCTCCGCCGGCCGACGGGCGGCGGCGCCGATCTCCGGCACGCGCGGCGCGCGCAGGAGGGATCCTGGCGGTGCGACGAGGGCGGCTGCCGTGTCGGAGCGGACGCCGCCCTCGTGCTGCCCGCGGCCGAGGCGCCGCGGGGCCCCGCGCGTGCCGTGCTGCGCGTCCTCGCGGGCGCCGAGGCCAGCGTCTCGGTCGGCGCCGAGCGTCGCGAGGTCCGGCCCGGGCCACAGGAGATCGCCTTCGACCTCGAGCGCGTGACCGGACCGCGGCGGCTCGAGATCCGGACCACCGGGGATGTACGGCTCGTCGCGCTCGCGGTCGTCGACGCCGTGGAGTGAGGCCTGCGCCGCCTGCTACAGTCACGCCCCGACATGGCCCAACGCACGCTGAGCTTCCTCGCACGCTACCCGGTCCCCCCGGAGATCCTCTGGGGCGTGGTGACCGACCACGAGGGGATGGGCCGTTGGCTCCCCGCGAACGTGAAGGTCATCACGGCGACGCCGGACGGCGTGGGCACGGTGCGCCGGGTCGGCGTCGGCCCGCTCTCGATCGACGAGGAGATCGTGGTGCTCGAGCCCCCGCGGCGGATGGTCTACCGGATCGTCCGCGGCCTGCCGCTCCGCTACCATCGCGGCGAGGTGCGGGTGGCCCCCTTCGGCGACGGCGGGAGCGAGCTCGCCTGGGACATCACGATCGCCTCGCAGATCCCCTACTTCGCGCAGGTGCTCGCGCGCGCCCTCAACCGCAGCATCAACCAGGGGCTCCGGAAGCTCGGTCAGGTCCTGGACGAGGGATGAGCGCCTTCCGGTACGCGTTGGCGAGGACGATCACGACCTCGGCCGGCACGCCGAGGAACGCCTCGTCGTAGCGGATGACCGGATCGTCGCGCCGCTCGATCACGAGCGTGCGTGCCTGATGGTAGCCGGACAGGATCGACCAGGTCGGCTTGCCCTCGAGCCGGAGCTGCGCGAGCCCCTTCCAGGTCGCGCGGACGACGCCGGCGCGCGTCCGCATCAGCATCTCGGCCGGCGTGAAGAGGAGGGCGATCCCCTTGCGCGGCGCGATCGCGCGGCGCGTGAGCCACCCCCAGACGAGCGGCACGGCGACGAGCGAGAGCGCGACGGCGGCGGGCAGGACGACCCCCATGCGACTCCACGCGTCCGGACCGAGGCGGAGGAACCCCTCGACGATCACGACGCCGAGGAGGATCGTCGCGTAGGGGCCGCGGGCGAGCCAGGCCGCTCCGTGCCGGATGACGGTGACCCCTTCGGGCACCCGTCCCTCGGCCGCGTCGTCGTAGAGCTTGCTCGCGAGCCGCGCGGGGGCGGGGTGCTCGGTCGGACCGTCGTCCACGCTCCTCGGGCCGAGCCAGCGCATGAGACGCTCGGCGAGCACGCCCGGGCTGCGCTCGAACACGGGCGGAATGGCCACGAAGAGCCGTCCGGTGTCCGGGTAGGTGACGACGTAGACGCCGCTCCACCGGCGCTCTGCGGACTGCTCGCCCCAGTGGCCGTGCTCGCGCACGCCGAGCACGTCCTCGCGCGCGACCGCGACGTCGCCCCGGGGCGTCCGCAAGAGGAGCCCTTCGGGCGCGAGCGCGAGCCCCCACCGGTCGGCCGCGGCCCAGAGCCCGAGCCGGCCGACGAAGCGCCGGCCTGCCAGCGCTGCCCGGACGGTGAAGCCGAGGGCGACCGCGCGCATGAGGAGCGCCGCCGGATCGATGGGGCTGTCGGCGACGATCTCGCGGAACACGGCGCCCGCCCAGACGAGCGCGGCGAGGAACGGCGCCATCACCGCGCGCACGCCCTCCGAGTCGAACAGCGGAGGTCGCTCGGGGCGCAAGACCTCCACCTCCTCGTCCCCGCCCTCGACGAGCGCCGACGCGGCGCGCTCGCGCCACCCCTCAGCCATCGCACTCACACCGCGCGCCGCCGCCGGCGCGCACCCGCAGGCACACGTCCTCCGCGCGTCGCGCGCGCGCGACGGCGTCGAGATCGGCCGTGTCGTCGGCGACCGCGCGGATCGCCCGGGCCGCCTCGCACACCGCTCCGATCGCCGCGCAGGCCGTGGCACAGTCGACGGCGGGATCGGTGGCGACGAGGCGGTTCGACTCGATCCGGGCCTCGCTCCGCTGGATGGCCCGGAAGTCGTCGTGCGTGGCCGGTGTGGGGGCGCGTGGCGCCGCCCCGCACCCCGCGAGGAGGGCCGACGCACCGAGGAGCATGGCTGCGACGCGCACCGTCCGGGTTGCTAAACCAGTCGGGGCCCCGTGTGCAAGCGAGGCCGGCCTTTGACCTTCGGCCGGTCGTCGCGTACGTAGGGCTGCGGGTCCATGCCCCTGGTCAACCACGCGCGGCGGGAGATCCACCTGAAGGTGGTCTACTACGGGCCCGGGCTCGGCGGGAAGACGACCAACCTCGAGCATATCCACAAGAACACCCGCCCGGAGAACCGCGGCAAGCTCATCTCGCTCATGACAGAGTCCGAGCGGACGCTGTTCTTCGATCTGCTCCCGATGGACATCGGCGCGTTCAAGGGGTACCGCGTGCGCGTCCACCTCTGCACCGTTCCGGGCCAGATCGCGCTCGACGAGACGAGGAAGCTCGTCCTGCGCCACGTCGACGGGATCGTGTTCGTCGTCGACAGCCAGGAGGGACGCGAGCAGGCGAACCTCGAGAGCATCCGCAACCTCGATACCAACCTGATGGCCCAGGGCGACGACCCGACCCGGATGCCGCTCGTCATCCAGTACAACAAGCGCGACCTCGACAACGCGTTGCCGCTGGTGGAGCTGCGGGACGTGCTCAGGGTGCCGGCGGACGTCCCGGAGATCGAGGCGTCCGCCCTGTTCGGCGGCGGAGTGTTCGAGACGCTCAAGACGATCATCAAGGCGTGCTTGCAGATCGTGGGCGACCCGAACCGCGCCCGCGAGGGGCGATCGCCTTCGATCATGCCGGGCCAGCGCGCCTCCATGTTCCCGGACGCCGTCCCGCCCGCCGTTCGGGCCGCGCTCATCGTCCCGAAGGCGCCCCGCGTCCCGTCGCTCGACACGCCCGACGACGACGAGTGAGCGCGCGTCAGCGCTCGGATAGCTGGACGAAGAGATCGTCGACCGTAGGAGACAGCCCGGGAAGCTCCGGCTGTGGGGGAAGGCTCCCGCCGAGGCCGTGACGCTGCTCGCCCCGGCTCGACAGGACGACGACCTCGCGCGACTGCGGAAGAACGAGCCACACGATGCGCACGCCGTTTGCCAGGTACCAATCGGCCTTGTCGCGAAGGGCCTGTTCGGGCTCCTCCGTCCCTCCGACCTCCACGGCGAGAACCGGAGGGTGACGGCGAAGGCCCCCCGTCCGCGCTCCGACGTCTGCGCGCCTCCAGATGGCTGCATCCGCGGCTCGGGTGGAGCCTCCGAGTCGCATCCCTGCCTCGTTGGTTCCGAGCACGAATTCGCGGTGGTCACGTACCCAGCTACCCAATGTGATGACGACGTCGGCCACCGTGTCCTGCTGCTCGTCTCCGCAGGGCGGCATGTAGAGCAATCTCCCCTCCACGACCTCGAGTCGTCCGGCGATCCTCGGCCAGGTCTCGAGCCGCTCTGCGTCGAAGCCGACCGGCGGGATCATCTCCACCGGGAACCGGACGGCCCTCGGCAGGGTGATGGTCTCGTCGTACCGGGATGCAACACCCATCGAGGAGATCCTTTCACGCGGTCCATGTCGCCGCAAGGCACGCGGGCTCGTCCATCGGGGCACTCCGAGTCGGCTGCGTGCCCGGCGGCGCCGGCGGGCACAGGCGTTGCCGAATCGTGCTCGGTTCTCTAGACATCGAGCGTGGTGTCCGTCCGAAAGGAGGGCTCGACGCCTCGAGAGGCGGCCGCGATCGCCCTGTACGTGGACGGCGCGGAGCCCCGCGTCCTGTGGGTGCGCCGCTCGCCCGACGCGCCGTTTCTCGGGGGCTACCACAGCTTCCCGGGCGGCAGGGTCGAGCCCGGGGACAGCCGGGCGCCGCACACCGGCGGAGGGGACCCGGCCGCGCGCGTCGCGGCGCTTCGGGAGCTGTTCGAGGAGCTGGGGATCCTGGTCGCCGAGGGAGCGGAGGCGCTCGACGCGGGCGAGCGCCGCGAGCTGCGATCCACGTTCCGGGACGACGGGGCGGAAGGGGCCGCGCGGTTCGCCTCGCTCGGCCTGCGCTGGCGGACGGCGCCCCTCGAGCCCATCGGCCGCTGGGTGACGCCGAGCTTCGCCCCCGTCCGGTTCGACACCCGCTTCTACGGGCTGCGGGTCGACGCTCCGGTGCGCCCCGACGCCGACGGCTTCGAGGTCGACCGGGCCGAGCTGGTGAGCGCGGCCGAGGGGCTCGGCGCCTGGTCCCGCGGCGAGGTGCTGCTCGCGCCGCCCGTCGTCACGGCCCTGCGCGTCATGCGCGACAGGGGCGGCTTCGACGCGGCGGCGATGCGCGCGGCGCCGGGAGCGGCAGGAGAGGAGACGCTGCGCTACGAGGTGGTCCCCGCGCTGCAGATGCTCCCGCTGCGCGCGCCGACGCTGCCCCCCGCGACGCACACCAACGCGTTCCTCGTCGGCTCGGCCGACGCGGTCCTCGTCGAGCCGGCCTCGCCCTACGACGAGGAGGTCGAGCGGACGGTGCGTTGGGTCGAGGAGAACGCCCGGTCGGGCGTCCGCCCGCGCGCGATCCTCGCGACGCACCACCACCCCGATCACGTGGGCGGCGCGGTCCGGCTCGCGGAGCGTCTCGGCCTTCCGCTGTGGGGCCACCCGGCGACGGCCGCGCGCCTCGAGGGCCTGGTCCGCTTCGACCGGACCGTCTCGGACGGCGAGGTCATCGAGCTCGACGGTCCCGAGCCGGTGCGGCTGCGGGCCCTCCACACGCCGGGCCACGCGCCGGGCCACCTGTGCTTCCTCGAGGAGCGATCGCGAGCGATGATCGCCGGGGACATGGTCGCGGCGATCGGCACGATCCTGGTCGAGCCCCACGACGGAGACATGGCGCTCTACCTCGACTCCCTCCGGCGGATGGGCGAGGCCGGCCCGTCGCTGCTCCTGCCTGCGCACGGCGGACCCGTGAAGGAGCCGCAGGCGAAGCTCGACGAGTACGTGCGCCACCGGCTGTGGCGCGAGCAGAAGGTGCTCGCGGCGCTGGGCGAGCTCGGCCGGCCCGCGGCGGCCTCGGAGATCGTGCCCCGAGCGTACGACGACGCGCCGGCGGCGGTCTGGCCCCTCGCGACCGGCTCGGCCGAGGCGCACCTCATCAAGCTCGAGCGCGACGGCAGGGTGCGACGGGGTCCGGACGGGCGGTGGATGGCCCGGCCCGGTCCGGGCCGGGCGCCCTCGGCTTGACGCGAGGCCGGTTCGGGGCTTTCGTCTCGGCGTGTCCGACGCGTCCACCGAACAGAGCCCCTCCGCCCGGGCCGATGCCCCGCTGATCCGCGACGGCGCCATCCACGGCGTCTGCCCGACGGATGGCGCCGGCCTGCCGCCCGTCCCGTGCACGCCGATCTCGGAGATCGAGGGGATCGTGGCCCGGGCCCGGGAGGCACAGCGGGCGCACGCGGCGCGCGACGTCGAGACGCGCGCGGCCATGCTCCACCGGTTCAAGGCGGCGCTCCTCGCCCGCGGCGAGCGCGTCGCCGAGGCCATCGTCCTCGAGACGGGCAAGCCCGAGGCCGAGGTGTGGCTCCACGAGGTCGTGCCCGCGGCCGACCTGGCGAAGTACTGGTCCACCGAGGGGCCGGCGCTGCTCGCCTCGAGCGAGCCCGAGCTCGACGCGCTCAGCTACCCCGGCAAGCGCGCGGTCGTCGAGCGGGTGCCTCGCGGCGTCGTCGCGCTCATCACGCCCTGGAACTTCCCGGTGGCGCTGCCGCTCCGCACGATGTTCCCGGCGCTCCTCGCGGGCGACGCCGTCGTCTTCAAGCCGTCGGAGCACACGCCTCGCTCGGCGGCCCTCATCGCCGAGGCCGCCGCCGAGGTGTACGGCGAGGACCTCGTGGCCCTGGTCCAGGGCGGCGGGGACGCGGGGGCGGCTCTGATCGACGCGGGCGTCGACGCGGTGGTGTTCACCGGGAGCGTCGCGACGGGCCGCAAGGTCGCCGGCGCCGCCGCCGGCGCGCTGGTCCCCGTGTCGCTCGAGCTCGGCGGCAAGGACGCGGCCATCGTGCTCGACGACGCCGACGTGGAGCGCGCCGCCCGGGGGATCCTGTGGGGCGCCCTGGCCAACGCGGGCCAGAATTGCGCCTCGGTCGAGCGGGTGTACGCGACCAAGGGCGTCGCTCCGCGGCTTCGCGAGCGGCTCGCCGCGCTGGCGAAGGAGCTGGTGCTCGGCCGTGACGTCGGGCCGCTGACGACCCCGGCCCAGCTCGCGATCGTCGAGCGCCATCTCTCGCAAGCGCGCGAGCAAGGCGCGACGGTGCTGAGCGGGGGAGGGCGGCCGGAGCGCGAGGGGCTCTGGCTCGAGCCGACCGTCCTCGCGGACGTCAGCCACGAGGCCGAGTGCATCGTGGACGAGACCTTCGGACCGATCGTGCCCGTGATCGAGGTGGCCGACGAGCAGGCGGCCGTCGACGCGGCGAACGCGAGCCGCTACGGGCTCACCGCGAGCGTCTGGACGCGGGACCTCACGCGCGGCGAGGCGGTGGCGCGGCGCCTTCAGGCGGGCGTCGTGATGGTGAACAACCACGGCTTCACGGGCGCCGTCCCGTCGCTCCCGTGGACGGGCGTCGGCGAGAGTGGCTTCGGCGTCACGAATTCGCCGCACGCCCTCGACGTGCTCACGCGCCCGCGAACGGTCGTGGTCGACACGAGCCGGGGCAAGCGCGAGCTGTGGTGGCACCCGTACACCCCGGCCCTCGTCCGGATCGGGCGCGCGATGGCCACCCTGCGCGCCGGGCGCGGCACGGGCCTCGGCGCGAAGCTCCGGGCCTTCTTCCAGCTCCTCGGCGCCTTCGCGAAGCGCTGGAAAGTGTAGCTCGATCGACCCGCCCGCTACTCCGTGTACGCCTCGCGCTCCACAGGGATGCGTGTGGTCCGCCCCCGGCGCCGGACCTCGACGATCGCCTCGGTGCCCGCCGGGCCGCGGAGCATCGCGCGCGCGTGCGCCGCGGTGAGGGCCGGCTCGTCGTCCACCGACACCATGACGTCGCCGGGACGAAGGCCGCCGCGGGCGGCCCGAGAGCGCGGGACGACCGACGCGATCCGCACCTCGTCGCCCGCGTCGCGCACCGCGACGGCGACCCCCGTCCGGCGGCCGCCGCCGAGCTCGACGTCCGAGGCGTCGAACCGCTCCGCGAGCCGAAGGCGCAGCCCGGGGGTCTCCTCGCGCGCCCGGACGCGCGCCCGCTCGGGCTGCTCCGTCTCGCCGGCGGCGGGGTGACGTGCCACGACCGATACGTCTCCCGGGGGCAGGCCGTGCATCGAGAAGCCACCGCGCGCATCGGTGCGGACGGCCTCGGCCCAGCCGGGCGGGTCCCCCCAGGCCACCTCGGCCCCGGCCACCGGCGCCCCGACGGCGTCGACGACCTCGCCGCTCACCGCGCCGCCCCGGGCGAGCTCGACGGGCTCGATCTCGAGGTCCTCGAGGCCGACCGGGCCGGCCGCGAGGGCGACCGGACGCCCCGCCGGGAGGTACCCCTCGTGCTCCACCAAGAGCTCATAGTCTCCGGCCGGTAGGCGCGGAAGCTCGAACTTGCCTTCAGCGTCCGTGCGGGTCCGGCGGACCCTCGCTCCCCCGCGGAGCGTGACCAGGGCTCCGGCGACCGCGGCGTCCTCCCAGCCGTCGCGCACCTCTCCCCGGATCGCCGCGCCCGAGGGCAGGGTGACCCGGAGCTCCTCCTCGGCCGAGCCGACCTGCGCGAGCACGACGCTCGCGTAGTCGTCGTGCTCCGCCTCGACCCGCCAGGGTGGGGGCGGCAGCCCGACCAGCTCGAGCGTTCCGTCCTCGCCGCTCAGGGCGACCCGCCGGACGGGGGTCGACGCCCGCAGGGAGCGGAGGGTCACGCGCACACCGGGGACCGGGAACCCGCGCGAGTCCACCGTCCGGGCCGCCAGGATCACGAGCTCTCCTTCGAGCCGCAGCTCCACCTCGAGCTCCTCGCCCGAGCGGACCGGGAGCGTCTTGCGGGCAGCGGGCCGGTCGGACGGGTAGGCCGTCAGCGTGGTCGTCCCGAGGGCGCCCTCGAAGCGGAAGGTGCCGTCCTCGGCTGCGAGGGCCATCCGGGGGTAGGGCTCGTGCTCGCCGTGCATCTCCACGCGTACGTGGCCGATCGGGAAACCCCGCTCGTCGACGACCCGGCCATCGATGGAGCCTCCGGCCGGCAGCCGGATGGTGATCTCCTCACGGACCGAGCCCTCGGTCACCAGGACCGGCGCGGACTCGCCGGGGGCGTAGGACGGGTGCCGCGCGACGAGCTGCAGGCGCCCCGGCGGCACCCCGGTCAGCCGGAACCGGCCCTCCGAGTCGGTGACGAAGGAGCCCGCGGGCGCAGGCGGGCCGCCCTCGGCGCCCCCGTCCCCCAGCGGGATCGGGGGCACCGCGCCGAGGGTGACGCCGAGCTCACCGCTCGGCTCGACGGGCAACGGCCCCTCGAGCTGCGCGTGGAAGAGCGCTTCTCGGAACGCCAGCTCGGCGCCGCTGAGCGTCAGCTCCCCGCCCGACTCGGCCGTGCCCACCGCCTCGACCTGCGCGCCCGCGACGGGCCGGTCCTGCTCGTCCACGACCACGCCCGCGAGGATCGCGGACCGCCGCAGCGCGAACCGCGCCGGGTCGCCGCCGGGCTCGCGCGCCTCGGCCACCACCGACACGTACCCCTCGGCGTGGATCGAGACCCGGTGCGGGACGGGTCTCAGCCCGGATACCGCGAAGGTGCCGTCCTCGCCGGTCCGGACGGCGGCCGGGGTGAAGGCCAGCGCGTCCTCGCCGACGAGGACCTCGGCGCCCGCGATGGGCGAGTCGTCCTCGGCCCGGACCACGGCTCCCCTCAGGGTGGCCCCCGGGGCGAGGCGGAAGTGGAGCTGCATCCGCTGGCCCGGGCCGAGGTGGATCCCCTCGCGGGGCTCGGCGACGGTGGTGCCCCGGGAGGCCCTGACCTCGTAGATCCCGCCCGGGACCCCGGTGATCCGGAACGTGCCCGCCGCGTCGGTCTCGATGCGCCGCGCGGGCCAGACGCCGCTGCCCGCGAGGACCACCTGCGCGCCCTCGGCCGGCGCGCCGTCCGGCAGGCTCACGATGCCGGCGACCTCGCCGGTCCGGCGGAGCACGAGGCGCAGCTCCGTCTCGCCGGTGCCCACCCGCCGGCCGGTCGTGTCGTATCCCTCGGCCTCCGCCTCGAGCCGCTGCATGCCGCGCCGGAGGGTATCGAACGCGAACCGGCCTTCGCGGTCGGTGGCGGCCTCCCAGGGGGGCACCGCGTCGTCGTCCTCCGGTCGCGACCGCACCGTCGCGCCGGCGATGGGCGCTCCCTCCTCGTCGACGACCGCCCCTTCGAGCGCCCCGCCAGGGGGCAGCTCGAGGTCCAGGATTCCATGCTCTTCCGAGCGGATCCTCACGGTGCGTGTCAGCTTCTCGAAGCCCGGGAGCGAGACGGTCAGCCGCCCGACGCCGAGGGGCAGCCCCTCGAGCGTGGCCTGGCCGTCGTCGCCCGCGCGCGCCTCGGCGACCACCGGCGTCCGCCCCTGCCGCGGGATCGAGGCCGCCACCCGAGCGTCGGCGAGCGGCGTCCCCTCGGCGTCCCGCACCCGGACGCGCAGGCGGCCCACCCGCTCGGTCGCGGCCCCGGCGCCCGGCTCGCCCGTCCCGGGGCCTTCCCCGAGGTCGGCGAGGGGCCCGCGGAGCGCGACCACCGCGAGCAGCGCGAGCCACAGGGCGCCCACGGCGGCGACGATCCGCCGGCGCCGGGCGCCCGCGCCGGGGCGGGCCGGCGGAGGGCTCGGCTCGCCGGGCTCCTCGGGCGGCTCCGGCTCGAGCGGCTCCGGCTCGGGGGAATCGTTCGCTCTCGCCTGCTCTTGGGTCACGGCCGGGGGACCAACGCGGGCGGGTCGGGCCCGCATTCCGGGGCCCGCACCTCTTGCGGCCCCCGGCGGGCAGTGCTACATGGCCGGGCCCGCCCGACGAGGAGATCATGGCATACGCTTGCGAGTGCTGCGGCAAGACCCGGCAGAAGGCGCACAAGGTCAGCCACTCGAACATCAAGACCCGCAAGTGGCAGGAGCCCAACCTGCAGACGGTGCGCGCCATCGTCTCGGGCCGGGTCCGGAGGGTCCGCGTCTGCACGCGCTGCATCCGCTCCGGCAAGGTGGTCAAGGCCGCCTGACGACGTCGATGGCGAGGCTCACGCCGCCTCCCGGGGCCGACCCGGACGGCATCGTGCTGACCTTCCCCGTGGCGCGCGAGCAGGCCGGCCAGCGCCTCGACCGCTTCATCCGGTCCCAGATCCCGCGCCTCTCCCGGACCCGCGCCCAGGAGATCGTCAAGGCCTGCGCGTACCGCGCGGACGGGACGCGGCGCCGCCCGAGCGAGCGGGTGCGGGCCGGCGAGATCGTCATGCTCGTCCGGCCCCGGTTCGAGGAGCCCGAGACCCCGCAGTCCTTCGAGATCGTCTACGAGGACGAGGCCATCCTGGCGGTCGACAAGCCGCCCGGCCTGCCGATGCACCCGACGGCGACGTACCACCGGAACACCCTCACGTACCTCCTGCGCGAGCGCTACGGCGACCCGCCGCCGCACATCGCGCACAGGCTCGACCGGGAGACGAGCGGGGTCGTGGTGTGCGGCAAGACGCCGACCGCCGAGCGCGCGCTCAAGCAGGCGTTCGAGAACCGCCGCGTGCACAAGACCTACCTCGCGATCGTCCGCGGCGCGGTCGCCGACGACGAGGGGCGGATCGACCGGCCGATGGCGTCGGCGCGCGAGGGGCTGCACGTGCTGATGGAGGTGCGCGCCGAGGACGACGGCGGGCTGCCGGCGCGGACCCGATGGCGCGTGCTCGGGCGGGCGGGCGGCCACACGCTCCTCGAGCTCGAGCCGGAGACGGGGCGCCAGCACCAGCTCCGCGTCCACCTCGCCCACATCGGCCATCCCATCGTGGGCGACAAGCTGTACGGCCCCGAGGGGGTGCAGCCCTTCCTCGACTACATCGACGAGGGCATAACCGAGCCCCTGCGCGCCCGGCTCGGGCACGAGCGGCAGGCCCTGCATGCCTACCGCCTGAGGATCCGTCATCCGCAGAGCGGGGACGCGGTGACCCTGCGCGCCGCGCTCGCGCCGGACCTGGTCGCGCTGTGGCGAGCTGCCACGGGACAGGCGCTCCCCCCGGATTGCTGCTAGATTGCGCCCGCCGATGCCCTCGATGACGGACTCCGCCTCTCGCTTCACCGTCGCCGCCGCGCTCGCCTCGCTGCTCGCCGCCTGCGGCAGCGCCGCCCCCCCCGCGCGCTCGACCTCGCCGTTCGAAGCCCAGCACGCCGAGGTGTTCGAGGACGGGGCCGACTTCATCGCGGACCCGACGCACCTCGAGGGGCGTTGGCGCGAGGACTGGTCGCGCGACCTCGACCGGCGGGTGAGCTGGAGCGACGTCATCGCGCGGGTCACGGTCCACACGCTCCGCACCGACACCGACCTCGATCGCGTCGACACCTACCGGCTCATCGCCGCCATCGACGAGGCGCTGTGGGGGCAGGCGCCGGAGGACGATCTGACGCTCACGGTCAGGGAGGGCGAGCCCGGCTACGGCACGCTCGAGGGCAACGACCGGCGGATCCTGAACCAGCCCTTCCTCCTCTTCGTGAAGTGGTACGACACCCCCGAGGGCCAGGTCCGCCCGCACTGGCACCTCGCCCCCGCCACCGAGCCGGTCGTCTCGCGCGTCGAGTACCTCATCGACAACCGCCTCCGCGCTCCGGAAGACCGCGCCGATCAGCGCGTGATCGTCCACGAGAACTGATCTCGAGACGAGCGCTACTTCGTGCCGTGCCGGGGGGGCGAGACGACGGTCTTGTCGCCGGGGAGGTCGGTCTGCTGGGTGCGCTCGTCGTGGACCTCGGGGCCGTCCTTCGGCTCGGCGGCGCGGTGGGGACGGGACTCGATGATCTCGGTGCGCGCGTGGTGGACCCCGTCGTCCGCGGCCTCGTCCTTCGAGGAGGTCCGGGTCGGGTTCGGGCTGAAGCGTGAGAACGCGGCGTCCGGGCCGAGGGCGTCGGCGATGAGGTTCTTGCCCAGGTTCTCTCCCGGCGGAGCCGCGTCGAGCACGAAGTCCTCCATCGCGCGCAGCTCTTTCTCGATCTCCTCCGCCCACAGCTTCTTCAAGAAGCGGGCGAGCTTCGTGCGCCGGTACTTCGGGTTGTGGGACCGGAGGAAATTGAGCAGCGCGTCCCGGAACTCCATCGACGACTGGAATCGACCCGAGCGCGAGCGGGTCATGGACTTCTCGATGATGCGCGCGAGATCCGAGGGGATGTGGCGGTTGACCTCCCGGCTCGGCCGGGGAGCGGCGTCGCGGACGGCGAAGATGAGGTCGATCTCGTTGTTGGCCTGGAAGGGTGCCTGACCCGTACACAGCTCGTAGAGCACGCTCCCGGCGCTGAAGATGTCGCTGCGCCAGTCGAGCTTCCGCCCGAAGGCCTGCTCGGGCGACATGTACTTCACCTTCCCCTTGATGATGCCGGTCTTGGTCTGGACCCGGTTGTGTGTCGCCTTCGCGATGCCGAAGTCGCAGATCTTCACCGTCCCGTCGTAGGCGATCAGGATGTTCGACGGGCTGAAGTCCCGGTGGACGATGCGCAGCGGCTCGCCGCGGTCGTCGCGGGCGACGTGTGCGTGGTGCAGGCCGTCGAGCGAGCGCGCCATGACGTAGGCGATGTCGTCGAACTGGAGGGTCCCCCGCTTCTGCTTGGCCTTCTCGACCGTGGAGCGGAGGTCCTTGCCGTCCACGTACTCCATCGCGATGAGCAGGGTGTCGTCGAGCTCGCTCAGCTCGTAGACCTCGGCGATGTTCGGGTGGCGCAGGTGGCTGACGAGCTTGAACTCGTCGGTCAGCATGTCGATGAACTGCTTGTCCTCCACGTAGTGGGGCAAGAGCTTCTTGATGGCGACGTCCCGCCGGAAGCCGTCCTCGTCGTAGGTAAAGCCCCGGAAGATCTCGGCCATTCCGCCGTAGGCGATGCGCTCCGTGAGGTGGTAGCGCCCGAGGCGTTTGGTGCGACGCATGGGCCTTCGGAGAGTGCCCGATATCGCGGTGAATTGGCAATCCCGGACGCTCAGCGGAGAGACAGCTCGAGGCGGGGCCTTCGGGCGGGGTCGACGGCCCGCGGCGAGGACAGGCGGAAGGGGAGCCCCTCGGCGCCTTCGATCTCGACGGTCACGTGGAGCCAGCTCCGGTGGGCCCGCTGGACCCGGCGCGCCGCGCCGGTGACATCGAGGACGATCGGGCGCGGGCCACCGGCGAGCACGGGCCGCTCGGCGACCGGTCCGCCGAGCTTCGCCGGCGCCGTCCGCCGCGTCAGCCGTCCCGGGTCGAAGGCGTGCGTGCGGTGGGCCACCATGCGCGCCTCGCCGGCCGGGCCGCTCCAGCTCTCGTGCGGCGCGAGCCTGAGCCACGCGCGGGCCACCGTCGCCTCCTCGGGGAGGGGGCCGAACGTGAAATGCGCGGCGGCCCGCATCTCGCCGCCGACGAGCAGCACGTCGGTCGGCGCCAGCGGCGCGCTCGGCCGGTCGGCCCGCGTGACCGCCCAGCCGCGCGCCGCGATCCACTCGGTCCGGGCGAAGCGGCCCTCGGCTCCGAGCGGGGCGCAGGCGCCGCTCGGCTGGCACACGGTGCCGGCGGGGCACGCCGCGCTCGTCGCGCACGGCTCCGGGCCGCCGGCGCACGCGGTGAGGAGCGCGAGGGCGACGAGCGACGAGGCCCCCCTCACTCGGACCTCACCCGGGCGTGGACGACCTCCTCGCTCGAGGGCGACAGGGCCGAGCTGTGCGCCTGCGCGAGCACCTCGACGGTGCCGTCGGGCTTGCGCTCGTAGATCGCCGAGCGGCCGTCGAAGCGCTGATCGAGCACGCGCCCGACGAGGTGCGCCGTCACCGCCCACCGCACCCCCTCCATGGCTCGGAGCTGGGTCTCGAGGCCCTCCGAGCGCCACTGGTCGCGCCGCAGGATGGGGGCGCCCGGCGCGGCGTGGACCCACCGCCCGTCCCACGGCCACGGGTTGGCCGACGGCTGCGCGACGATGCGCGCGCCCTTGCGCGCGAGCTCCCCGCCCACCGGGCGGAAGCCAGGCTCGTGCCGCGTGTGCGGCACGGCGAAGCCGTCGTAGCAGATGAGTGTCCCGACGCGCCCCACCGGCAGGTCGACGGGCGTGAGGTCCTCCCTCCGTCCGGGCGTGAGGCCGAGGGTGTCCTCGAGGCCCGGGACGAGGTTCACCTTGCGCGTCGAGCCGGCCACGCGGCCGTCCGGCGCGAGCACGAGGCTCAGGTTGTACACGGCGTCCCCATCGCCGTCGGGGACGAGCGCGCTTCCCGCGACGACGCTCATCCCGGTCTCGCGCGCCAGGTCGCCGAAGGTGCGCTCCCACGTCGCGCGGACCTCTGCCCCGAGCGCCAGGAGCGCGGCGACCTTCGCGCGGAAAGGCCCCACGCGCCCGAGGGCGCGGGCGAAGGCACGCGGCCGAGCCGCGAGCGCCAGCGCCGTCGCCACGTTCGTGCTGCGGACCTTCTCGCCGAGGCGCCCGAGGGCCTGGAGCACGAGGAACGTCGCGAAGTTCTCCGGGAAGACCGCCAGGGCGGGCACGTCGGGCCCCGCCCGGCGCGCCACGCAGGCGCGCCCCATGCGGAACGCCGCCTCGCGGAATGCGGCCTCCGAGCGGTACGTTTCCGCCGTGACGTAGGCCTGGACGGCGAACAGATCGATTTCCGGCACGGATGGAACATACTCGGTGGGGCCGGTGAGGTGCACACCGGATGCTGTGCTAATGCGTCCTATGCGTATGGAGGAGACGATGCGACGGTTCTTGGTGGTGGGCACGCTGGCGCTGGCGCTCGGGGCGTGCGGCGACGACGAGGAGCAGACCGAAGGCACGGTGACCGAGAGCCCCGCCGAGCCACAGGCTCCCGCCGCCGAGGAGCGAGAGGGCGCAGCCGGCGCGCAGGCGCCCGAGGCCGCCGAGGCGGCCGGGGGCCCGGTCGTGAACGACGAGGCCTTCGAGCTGCGCGCGGCGGCGAGCGGTCCCTACACCCACGGGCAGCTCGGCCAGTTCGCCATCACGCTGACGACCCGCGGCGAGTGGCACGTGAACCAGGAGTACCCGATCGCGGTCGAGCTCACCGCGCCCTCCGAGGTGGGGCTCCCGAAGGCCGAGCTCGAGCGCGGTGACGCCGCCGAATTCGGCGAGGAGCGCGCCCGCTTCGACGTGCCGTTCACGCCGACGGCCGCGGGCGAGCACCGGGTGGAGGCGAAGGTGTCCTTCGCCGTCTGCACGGACGAGAACTGCATTCCCGACGAGCGCACCCTCGCGCTCGTCCTGCCGGTGGAGTAGTGGCTGCGGGGCGAGAAGACCTGAGCCGGATCGCCGACGCGGTCCGGGGCCGTTTCGAGGCGCAGAAGCGCGTCCTGTCGTTCGAGGAGTACCTGGAGCTCGTCGTCGAGCACCCCGAGCGGCACACGCGCGACGCGGCGCGCTACCTGAAGGGCTGCTTCGAGCACTACGGGCAGTACGAGGTCGAGCGGCCGTGGGGCACCCTCCGCCGCTTCCGGCTGTTCGACCTTCCGTTCAGGGACGGCCGCGGCGGGGCGCGCAGGAGCGACCACCTCGTCGGCCACGAGGCGATCCAGAACGAGTTCTTCCGCATCCTGACGAACTTCGTCCGGGAGGGTCGCCCGAACCGGCTGATCTTGCTGCACGGCCCCAACGGCAGCGCCAAGACCACCTTCGCGCACGCCATGATGGCCGCGCTCGAGCACTACTCCTGGCAGGACGATGGCGCGCTCTACCGTTTCAGCTGGATCTTCCCGCGGGGCCGCGACGGCAAGTCCATCGGCTTCGCCTCCATGGACGAGGCGCCCCCCGGCCGCTCCTTCGCGCACCTGCCCGACTCGCAGATCGACGTGAAGCTGTCGAGCGAGCTGCGCGAGCACCCGCTCCTCCTGCTCCCGCTCGAGGAGCGCCGCCAGCTCATCGGGCGCGTCTACGAGGAGCGCGGCATCCGCGAGCCCGCGCCGGACGGGCTCTGGAACGGCCAGCTCGGTCAGAAGAACAAGGAGATCTTCGAGGCGCTGCTCACCGCCTACCGGGGCGACATCCAGCGCGTGTTCTTCCACGTCCGTGTGGAGCGCTACTACATCTCGCAGCGCTACCGCCTCGGCGCGGTGACGATCGGGCCGCAGATGCACGTCGACGCGAGCGAGCGTCAGATCACGGCGGACCGGACGCTCAATTCGCTCCCGGCCTCGTTGAGCTCACTCACGCTCTACGAGCCCTACGGCGAGCTGGTCGACGCATCCGGCGGCATCGTCGAGTACAGCGACCTGCTCAAGCGGCCGCTCGACGCCTGGAAGTACCTCTTGCTCGCGATCGAGACCGGAGAGGTGGCGCTCCCGATGTCCAACCTGCCGCTCAACACGGTCATGGTCGCGAGCTCGAACGAGGTGCACCTCGCCGCGTTCAAGGAGCACCACGAATACGGGTCGTTCCGTGGGCGGCTTTCGCTCGTACGCGTCCCGTACCTCCTCGACTACACGCAAGAGCAGCAGATCTACGACTCGCAGATCGCTCCGCAGGTGCAGACCCACGTCGCGCCGCACTCCACCTGGGTCGCGGCTCTGTGGGCGGTCCTCACCCGGCTCCGCCGGGCCCAGGCCGACCGGTACGAGGACTCGGCGCTCGGGCGGGTCGCCGTCGATCTCACGCCGCTCGAGAAGGCCGATCTGTACGCGCTGGGCACTATCCCCGAGCGGCTCGGCGCCGAGGAGGCGCGAGCCCTTCGCGCGGGCATCCACGAGGTGTACGCAGAGTCGGAGAACGCGCCGGAGTACGAGGGTCTGACGGGCGCCTCGCCCCGCGAGATCCGGACGCTCCTGCTCGATGCGGCGCACGACGCTCGGTTCGAGGGGCTCTCGCCGCTCGGCGTGCTCGACCGCATCGAGGCGCTCTGTGCCCGCGGGGACCACCTCTTCCTGAAGCAGACGCCCGACCGCGGCTACTTCGACCACCGGGGCTTCATCCGGCAGATCCACGGGCGCTGGCTCGACCGTGTGGACGACGAGCTCCGATCGTGCACCGGCCTCATCGAGGAGACGCAGTACAAGGACCTGTTCGACAAGTACGTGACGCACGTCTCGTACTGGGTGAAGAACGAGCGGATCCACAACCCGATGACCGGCAAGTACGAGGATCCGGATCAGGACCTCATGAGCCGCATCGAGTCGCGGCTCGACGTCGGCAAGGACGTCGGCGAGTTCCGGCGCAACCTGATCAGCGCCATCGCCGGCGCGGCCATCGCGCGGCCGGGCGAGCGGGTGGACTACGCGCGCCTGTTCCCGAGGTACATCGAGAAGCTCCGCGAGGCCTACTACGAGGAGCGCAGGAAGCAGGTGGGGATGATCGCCCGAGACGTCCTGCGGCTGCTGCACGAGGAGCGGCTCGACCCCGACCACGAGCGCTCGGCGCGCGAGACGCTCGCGCGGATGTGCGAGCGCTTCGGCTATGAGGAGGGCAGCGCGCGTGACGCCCTCGCCGAGCTCGTCCGCGACCGCTATCCCCAGCCGCACTCCTGACCCATGGACGCCGAGCTCGATCGGGTGCGCTTCGAGCGCGTCGAGCCGCCTCCGCCGGGGATCCGGCCCGGCGTGACGGTGTGGGACCTCTCGGCGCCGGACGGGACCGTCTTCGCGCGCGCCGAGGTGTTCCCGGGCGAGCAGCAGTGGGGCGTGCGCCTGCAGGATCGGGCGCCGGCGATCGACGACGAAGACCTCGTGAGGCTCGTCGCCAAGCTGCTCGTCTGGCACGTGGGTTGCGCGGCGGACACGGTCGACGTCGTGCTCGGCCGCACGCACCGCCACCACACGCTCGTGCGGGTCGGCGCGGACTACGTCTGAGAGTCGCGATCCTCGGCTCGGGAGGGCGGCTCGACGCGGCGACGAGCGCGAGGTCCGACGCCCCCGTTGCCGTCGGCACGGAGGCCGGTAAGATACGCGGCATGTCGTCGACGAGCCCGAGCCGAGGCGGAGGAGCGCGAGGTCCGGCGTGCTGCACGTGACCGCGTGAGACGATGCCCGTCCGGCTGCACGTCAACGTCGACCACGTAGCGACGATCCGACAGGCGCGTGGGACGCGCTATCCGGATCCGGTGGCCGCCGCGAAGCTCTGCGAGAAGGCCGGAGCCGACGGGATCACGGTCCACCTCCGCGAGGATCGGCGCCACATCCAGGACGGCGACGTCGAGCGCCTTCGCGCCTCCGTCACGACGCTGCTCAACCTGGAGATGGCCGCGACCGACGAGATGGTGGCGATCGCCAGTCGGATTCGCCCCGACCTCGTGACCCTGGTCCCGGAGAAGCGGGAGGAGCGGACGACCGAGGGAGGGCTCGACGTCGTCGGGCAGCGGGCGCTGGTCGAGCGCGTGATCGCGCGGCTCCGTGCGGCCGGCGTCCCGGTGAGCCTCTTCGTCGATCCCGACGAGGCCCAGGTCCGCGCCTCGCTGGAGGTGGGGGCGCGCTCCATCGAGCTTCACACGGGCGACTACGCGGACGCCGAGGACGGCGCGGTCGTGCGCGAGCTCGAGCGCCTGGCCCACGCCGCCGACACGGCCCACGGGCTCTCGGGCGCGCTCGAGGTCGCCGCCGGGCACGGCCTCACGCTCGACAACGTGGGACCGCTCGTCGCGCGCGTGCCCGAGATCGTCGAGCTCAACATCGGCCATGCCGTCGTCGCGCACGCGGTCATGGTCGGGATGGAGCGGGCCGTGCACGACTACCGCCACGCGATCGGCGAGGGTGTCCGGGGCCGGCCGTGATCCCGCTGCTGACCCGCGAGCAGGTGCGGGCCGTCGACGCCGACGCGGTGGAGCGGCTCGGCGTCCCGAGCATCGTCCTCATGGAGAACGCCGGGCGCGGCGCGACGGAGGTGCTCCTCGCCCGCTTCGGCGCGCACACCGGCCGCGTCGTGATCGTGGGCGGGCCCGGGCAGAACGGCGGCGACGGCTGGGTCGTCGCCCGGCACCTCCACGGCCGCGGCATCGCGCCGGTGGCCGTCCTCATGGGGGACGAGGGCAGGCTGAAGGGGGACGCCCGCACCAACTTCGCCGCGCTCCGCAACCTCGGCGTCGAGGTCCACACGATCGGCGTCTCCGACGCCGGCGGGATGCGCGGGCGGCTCGCCGGCGCGACCCTGGTCGTCGACGCCCTGTTCGGGACCGGGCTCGATCGTCCCATCGAAGGCGGATACGCGGAGGCCGTGCGCGCGATCGGCGACGCCGGCGCCCCCGTGCTCGCGCTCGACGTGCCGAGCGGCATCGACGCCGACACGGGGCAGGTGCTCGGCACCGCCGTGCGGGCGGAGGCGACCGCGACGTTCGCGGCGCACAAGCGCGGACTGCACCAGCACCCCGGCGTCGATCACGCCGGTGAGGTCGTGTGGTGCTCGATCGGTGTGCCGCCGCCGGCGGGCGCCGATGCGCAGCTCTTCGAGCCCGGGGACGTGGTCGGGGCGCTGCCCCCGCGGCCCGCCGACGCGCACAAGGGGACCGCGGGACGCGTGCTGGTCGTCGCGGGGTCGCCCGGCAGGACCGGGGCGGCGCTGCTCGCGGGCCACGGCGCCATCCGCGGCGGAGCCGGGCTCGTGACGATCGCTTCCCGAGGAGCGGCGCGCGACGCGCTCGACCGGAAGGTGGTCGAGCTGATGACGGCGTCGCTCCCGGACGACGCTGCGGGCGCCATCGACGCGGCGCTCGAGCTCGCCGGGCACATGGACGCGGCGGTGGTCGGGCCGGGGCTCGGGCTCGACGACGGGGGCCGGCGGCTCGCGGTCGCGCTCGCCGAGCGCCTCGAGATCCCGGCGGTGCTCGACGCCGACGCGATCACGGCGCTCGCGGACGACCCCTCGGTGCTCGAGCGCGCCAAGGCCCCGCGCGTGCTCACGCCGCACCCGGGCGAGGCCGCGCGCCTGCTCGGGATCCCCACGAGGGAGGTTCAGTCGGATCGCTACCGGGCCGCGCTCCGCATCGCCGACGTCACCGGTCAGGTCGCGCTGCTCAAGGGCGCCCGGACGATCGTGGCGTCGCCCGATGGCCGGATGCGCGTGTGCCGGCGCGGGACCCCGGCGCTCGGTGTGGCGGGCACGGGGGACGTGCTCGGCGGCGTGGTGGCCGCTCAGCTTGCCGCGCTCGAGCCGCTCTTGGCTGCCTCGGTAGCCACCGTGCTGCACGCCCTCGCGGGCGAGCGGGCAGCCCGGGCCGACCGTGGCCTGCTCGCTCGCGAGGTAGCAGACGCGATTCCGGCCGTGCTGTCCGAGTGCCGCAGCGCCGCCGGTGGTCGATGACAGCCTGACACGCGGCCGTGGACCGGCGGAGACAACGTGACAGCGGCCGTGCCTGCCGAGGCCCGGAAACCGCCCTTTTCTCGTTCGGAGGGAGCGTGGCACCCCGGTTGCACGTAGGACGGGGTGGAGGCAGGAGATGGTCCCCACCCGACACCCGCAATCCCGCGCCGACTTCGAGGGCGCCGTGCTCGCGTACCTGGACGAGCTCTACGGCACGGCCGTGCGACTGACCCGATCACGCTCGGACGCGGACGACCTCGTCCAGGAGGCGGTGATGCGGGCCTGGGCGTTCTGGGACCGCTTCGAGGCGGGCACCAACTCGCGGGCCTGGATGCACCGCATCCTCATGAACACCTTCATCAACGGCTACCGCCGCAAGAAGCGCGAGCGCGACATGCTCGCCGAGGTCCGGCACGAGGCCCAGCGCCGTCCGTGGTGGCACCACGAGGGCCGCCGCGCCCACAAGGACGGCGTCAGCGACGAGGTCGAGGCCGCGCTCGCCTCCCTGCCGGAGGAGTTCCGGTCGGTGGTGCTGCTCGTCGACTACAACGAGCTGACCTACAAGGAGGTCGCGGACGTCCTCGACTGCCCGATCGGGACGGTGATGTCGCGCCTGCACCGGGGCCGCCGGATCCTCAAGCGCCGGTTGCGCACCTACGCGGAGCAAGAGGGCATCATCGCCGAGGCGGCGTAGCCCCAATGCCGCTCGGTCACGCCATCCGCCGGCTTACCTCCTCGGCCCCTCCCTGCGAAATACCTGCGGTATTCCTCGGTCGGAGCCTGCGGGGGCGCTCGACGGCTGGCGCAACCGAACGGCATTGGTACTCGTCCGAACGGTATCTCGGCCAGCTCTACGAGCAGCTACCGTTCGCGGCTTGCGGCGTGCCGTAGAAGGTCCCGCCGGCGTCCGAGTAGATGTCGGTGGCGTCGCACCAGCCCGACCAGTCGTCGTTCGCGGCCGGATCGGAGCCGGCAGGGAACTGGCGTGCGCGCCCATGGGTGAAGCCGCCGCTCGGCCACGCGACCCGATCGACGACCGTCGCCCCCGCGCGAAGCTCGATCCAGTCGCTGTCGTTGTTGAAGACCACGTCGGTCGCGGCGCCCGTGCCATAGGCGTAGTCGAAGGGCAGGAGGTGGTTTTCTCCCGCGTCCGCGCTCAGCGCGAAGACGTAGTGCTGGCCTGCGCTGACCGCGCCGCCCGTGACCGTGTGCATCTGCTCGGCCCCGCTTCCGCTCGGGCTCACGATCACGAGCCCCGTGATGTCGAGGGTGCAGTCGCGCGTGTTGACGACCTCGAACCACTCCCCGCGGTCGCCCGAGCCCGAGCGCGACGAGATCATCACCTCGACGATGGCGAGCGAGCCTGCCTCGACGGGGCACGTGCTGCCGCCCGCGTCGTGCCCCGCGTCGATGCCTCCGCCGGCGTCCGTCGAGCCGGTGTCGCGCATGGAGGCGTCGGTCGAGCCGGCGTCGCGCCGTCCGGCGTCGGTCCCGGCGTCGCGTCGGCCGCCGTCGCGGCCCGCGTCACGGCGCCCCCCGTCGGACGAGCCGCCCGCGTCGGAGCTCCCGCCGCCGCCGCCCTGCGCGCAGGCGGCGACGGCTGCCAACGAGACGGCGCACGTCAAGCGAGCCCAGGCCTTCATCGGCCGCAAGCATACTACGATGAGCCGCATGACCGCACCGTCCTGGACGATCGAGCCTTCGCACCTGTCGCACGCGCGCGAGCTGTGCGGCCGCCACCTGCTCCGGACGCCGCTGGTCAGCGTGCCCTCGCTCGGTCCCGACGTCTTGCTGAAGCTCGAGACCGAGCAGCTCACGGGCTCGTTCAAGGTGCGCGGCGCGCTCTCGCGGATCGGGGCGATGGCGCGGGAGGAGGACGCCCGGCCCATCGTGACGGCCTCGGCCGGGAACCACGGGCTCGGCGTGGCCTGGGCGGCCCGCCGGCTCGGGCGGACCGCCCGCGTCTACGTGCCCGCGGGCGCGCCGCTCGTGAAGCGCGCCGGCATCGCCGCGCTCGGCGCCGAGATCGTCGTCACCGACGGGCCCGGCTACGACGCCACCGAGCGGGTGGCGCGCGCCGCCGCCGAGGCCGAGGAGCTGGTCTTCGTGTCGCCGTTCGACGATCCGTGGGTCGCGGCCGGGAACGGGGGGACCGTCGGGCTCGAGCTCTTCGAGGCCTTGCCCGAGGTGGCGCGGGTCGTCGCGCCGGTCGGGGGCGGCGGGTTGATGGCGGGCCTCGCTGCCGCGCGCCGTCACCTCGGCCGCGGCGCCGAGCTCGTGGGCGTCCAGAGCGAGGCGTCGCCTGCCATGCACCGATCCCTCGCGGAGGGAAGGGCGATCGAGGAGCTCCCACCGGCCACGACGCTCGCCGAGGGGCTCGAGGGTGGCGTCTCGTCCACCACGTACGCCCTCGTCCGAGACGCCGTCTCGTCCGTCGACCTCGTGGCGGAGCGCGACATCGCCGAGGCCATGCGCTTCGCCCGCGACACCCTCGGTCTCACCGTCGAGGGCAGCGCCGCGACCGTGCTGGCCTGGGCCCGCGACCGGCTCCCGGACGGGGGCACCACCGTCCTCGTGATCACCGGCCGCAACGTGGATTGAGCGCCCGCCCGCGGCCGGACCCGCGCGCCGTCACTCGATCACCGGAATGCCCTCGAACGTCCGGAAGAACCCCCGGATCATCGCCCTCGCGTCCGCGTTGTCGAAGGCGGCGAAGTGGCCGTCGTCGGGGAACTGGACCAGGCCCGCGGTCGCCATGCCGCCGGCCACGTTGGCCGTGACCGGCGCGCTGACGGGCTCGACGCCGTGGAGCGCGAGCGCCTCGATCGGCGACACTACGGGCTCGACCTGCGGGTTGTGCATGGACGCGGCGAGCGCCTCGATGTTGTGCGGCGTCGTGTAGAGGTCGAGGAGCCCCTCGGTCTGGAGCACGCTCTTCGGCGCGAAGCCGGTACGCGGCGCGTGGAAGAGCATGTGCCCGTAGTTCGCCCCGTCACCGGCCTCGACCCAGCTCTGCAGGAGCGACAGCACCGGGTGCTCGTAGACGAAGTGCTCCTGCTCGACCGCGGCTTCGGTCGTGCCGCCCGGCAGCCGGAGGAAGAGCTTCACGGCGAGCAGGATGTCGAGCGGCTCCTTCTTCTCGATGATGGAGATGGCGAGCGTCGCGCCGGCGCCGCTCAGCACGCCGCCGCGCGCCTGGTCGTCGATGGCGAGGAAGATGGGCATGTTGAGACCGCCCTGCGAGTGGCCGTACACGTACATGCGCGTCGGATCGAACCGCACCGGCTCTCCGCCGTCGCTCAGGATGCGGGTGGGCACCGCGAGGTTGGACGCGAACCGGGCCTGCTGGACCACGTCGATCACCGCCTGCCGCACGTTGTCGCGGGCGGCGTACGGGTTCTCGAAGTTGAAGAACAGGTAGTCGGGAGAGGTGCCGGTGGTGTTGCGCTCTCCGTGCAGCACCTGATCGATGCCGATCGCGGCGTAGCCCTCGGCGGCCAGGTCGGCGGCGACGCCGTTCCGCACGAACGTCTCGAAGTCCCCGCCCGTCCCGTGCGCGTAGAGGACGATCGGGTAGCCGTCCGCCGGCATGGGCGTCATGGGAACGGTGAGAGCGAACCGGACGTCCACCTCCTCCTCGACGACGGGGACGCCGTCCTCGATCCGGATCTCCCCGCTCCCGGGCGTGTCGTACGGGGCGGCGCCCGACTGCAACATCGGCACCGGGCCGTAGCGGCCGTGCACGAGCGTGTAGCCCTCCTCCTCGCGCAGCCACCGCCAGTCCGCGTCCCGGCCCTCGGGCAGCACGTACTCGTCCACGACGAAGTCGCGCGCGGTCACGAGATCCCGCGTGGGGTCCTGCGTCGTGAACACCGCCATCGAGAGCACCCGCTCCCGCGGTACGCCGGCCTCCTCGAGCGCGTCGAGCGCCGGCCCGTACACGGCGCGTGCCGCCTCGACGGCCGCGTCTCCCCCGCCTTCGACGATGGCCGCGAAGTCGTCCGAGCGCCGGAACCGACCGCCCTCGAGGGGGCGCACGTCGCGGGTCACGACCGCCGCGTACGTCCGGCCGCCCGCGAGCGGCGCCCCGTACACCGGACGGAGCGCGACGGCGTGCTCGGGCCAGTAGAGGGTGGGCTCGTCGCGGTAGTGCACGACGACCGGGTGGCGCGTGCCGCGCTCGGGGCTGTCGGGATCGACGTCCATCAGGAACACGGTCGCCGCCTCGCCGACGGTCTCGCCGGGGTCGACCGGGAGGCTGCCCTCCTCGACGGGCGCGCTGAAGCGCAGGTACGCGGCGCCGTTGGTGCCGAACCCGTCGAGCCGGCTCGACGCGGCCTCGAGGTACGCCGACAGCACCGCGATGCGCATGGGGTTCGGGAAGTCGCGCACGTCCACGAAGCCTCCCTCGGTCCGCCGCAGGTCGTTCGGCCAGGGCAGGTCGAAGAAGCCCGTCTCGGCGTCCGGCCGCGGCAGCTCGAAGACCGCCTCGCCCCCGCCCCCCTCGGCCTCGCCGCAGCCGGCGGCGGCGGCGAGAACGCAGGCAGACAGAAGGACGCGGCTCATTGTCCACAAAAACGATGAGCCAATATCCCAGCGCGACGTAACCGCCCGTGAACGCTTGACGTATAGAGGTCTGATTCTCATACTCCCCAAGCCCGGCTCAGGAGATCTCGATGGCCAAGACGTACTCGGACCTGCTGCAGGAGGTCAAAGCCTCCATTCGGATGGTGTCCCTCGAGGACCTCGAGGCCCGCCTTCGGGCCGGCGAGGACCTCATCTTGCTCGATGTCCGCGAGAAGGACGAGTGGCGGCAGGGCTACATCCCGGGCGCGGTCCACATCCCGCGCGGCTTCCTCGAGATGCAGGCCGAGTCGAAGCTGCCCGACAAATCGGCACGCATCGTCGCCTACTGCGCCGCGGGCATCCGGTCGGCGTTCGCGGCGAAGGCCCTCTCGGACCTCGGTTACGAGAACGTCGAGTCGGCGAACCCGGGCTTCGTCCAGTGGAAGGACCGCGGCTACCCGGTCGAGCAGCCCGTGAAGCTCACCGACACGCAGCTCGAGCGCTACTCGCGGCACATCCTGCTGCCCGAGGTCGGCGAGAAGGGACAGAAGCGCCTGCTCGAGTCCAAGGTGCTCCTGCTCGGCGCGGGCGGGCTCGGCTCGCCGGCCGCGCTCTACCTCGCCGCCGCGGGCGTCGGCACGATCGGCGTGATCGACGGGGACGTCGTGGATCTCTCGAACCTCCAGCGCCAGATCCTGCACGGCGAGAGCCGGGTCGGTGTGCCGAAGGTCGAGAGCGGCGCCGAGCGCATGCGGGACCTCAACCCCGACGTGCGCGTGATCCCGTTCGAGGAGCGGCTGACGAGCGAGAACGTCGACCGCATCTTCGACGCCGAGGACTGGGACGTGATCGTCGACGGGCTCGACAACTTCCCGACCCGCTACCTGGTGAACGACGCGTCGGTGTGGAAGGACATCCCGGTCGTGCACGGCAGCATCTTCCGCTTCGACGGGCAGGTCACGGTGTTCTGGCCGAAGAAAGGGCCGTGCTACCGGTGCCTGTACCCCGAGCCGCCGCCGCCGCACCTCGCGCCGAGCTGCGCAGAGGCCGGCGTCCTCGGGGTGCTGCCCGGCATGATCGGCACGCTCCAGGCCACCGAGGCGATCAAGATCGTCCTCGGCCAGGGCGACCCGCTGGTCGGCCGCCTGCTCACCTACGACTCCCTGAAGATGCAGTTCCGCACCCTCCGGCTGCGGCGCGACGCGGCGTGCCCGGTCTGCGGGGACGAGCCCTCGATCACCGAGTACATCGACTACGAGGGCTTCTGCCAGGCGCCCGGCGCCGAGGCCCGGCAGGCCGCGGAGTAGGGCCCACTGGATGGCCGAGGCCCGGGGAGTACGGGCCCGGCATGACTCAGTCGACGACGTCGTGGTCCGCCGCTCTGCTGGTGTTCGCGCTCGGGTGCGGCGGTGAGAGGGAGGAAGTCACCGAGGTCACGGTCGAGGAGACGACCGGGGCCGAGCTGCCGAAGCCGGCGACGGGCCCAGAGGCCCCGGCGCCCACCGGCCCCGGCATGCAGCAGGGGATGGGCCCCGGCATGCAGCAGGAAATGGGCCCCGGCATGCAGCAGGGGATGGGCCCCGGCATGCAGCAGGGGATGGGCCCCGGCATGCAGCAGGGGATGGGCCGGGGCATGGGCATGGCGGCGTGCCCGGTCGCCGTTCCGGGGACCACCGTGTCCATGACGGAGATCGAAGGGGGAGGCGCGCTCACCTTCGAGACCCAGGCCGACGTCGAGGACCTCCGCGCCCGCACGCGGCTCTTGGCCGAGCACTACACCCGCATGCACGAGGAGGGGGCGGTGCCGCCCGGCCGCGGGATGCGTCGCGGGCCCGGCGCGCAGGGGGTCCCCGCACCGCCCCCGTCGACCGCCACGGTCGTCGACGTCGATCGCGGCGCGCGCGTGGAGCTCCGCGCGCTCGATCCGGACGACACCGAGGCGCTGCGCGATCACCTCACGGCGCGGGCTCGGCAGTACCAGGCGGGGCAGTGCCCGATGATGGAGACCCAGGGCACGATCAGCGAGTAGGGGCCGGTCCGCCGGCTGCGAGTCGCGAAAACGCCCCGGACGCCCTCGTCGACTTCGAGGGAACCCCGCGCGCCCGACGATGTCCAGACGGGCATGGAAACGTGCGGTACGCTCCCGCCCATGCGACGCATCTCGGCATCGATGGCCCTCTCGGTGCTCCTGCTCGCGGGCTGCGGCGGAGACGCCCACAACGCGCGCCGGGTCATCCGCGAGGAGCACGTCCCCTACCTCCAGGAGATCATCGGCGAGGACATGGAGCGCCACCGCGAAGGGGTGCGCGACGCCGCCGACCGCCTCGTGCGCGGCTTCGTGCTCGAGGACCCGCTGCAGCGCGAGCACGACATGCGCATCGCCCTCGAGCGCATCCAGGAGCCGCCCCGAGGAGTCCCGGAGTTCATCGCCTCCCCGATGAGCTTCCTCGCGGCGGTCGCGAAGGACGGCACCGTCATCGCCCGCGACGTCTCGGACGAGGACGACCGGATGCAGGGCGAGGACTTCGGGGAACGCTACGGCGCGGTGCGGCGCGCGCTCACCGAGGGGCGCGCCGGGTACGAGCTCGGCGAGTTCCCCTCCGAGGAGGAGGGCGGCAAGTCCTCGTGGTCGATGCTCTTCGTCCAGCCGGTGGAGCGGGAGGGCGAGGTCGTGGGCGCGGTCGTGGCGGGGATCCCGCTCTGGCGGATGGCGCAGCGGCTCGGCCGGCAGCTCCAGGCCGAGCACGCAGGCGAGGACGGCACCATCCTCTGGGTCTACATGTACAAGGGGGACGAGCTGCACCACTTCGGCACGCCGCCCGATCTCGACACGGTCGTGCCCGACGCGGCGGCGCGCCGGCAGGGCTTCGAGCGGAGCCCGGGCGGGTTCACCGGCCAGGTCCAGCAGTTCGGCCGCTGGTATGGCTGGGGCGTGGTCCCCGCGCCGCGCGTCGCCGACGACGTGGGCCTGATCGTGTTCCGCTCGGACCCGGTCTGATCACGGCTGGCAGGCGCGCAGCTCGGGCTCGCATTCGTCGAGGATGTCGGTCAGGCACAGGTCCCAGCGCGCCTTCTCGATCTCGCACTCTCGACACGCGGCGAACAGATCGCAGCCCGCGGCCCTCCGGCAGCAGTTGTAGTCCTCGTACTCGCACCGGCAGCCGCGCTCGCGCCCGCAAAGTGCGAGCTGGTTGACGCCGCAGATCAGGCAGTTGATCGCCATCGGATCGCCCTCGAGGCACGCCACCATGCAGTTGCCGTCGTCCCCGCAGGCGACCGCGCAGTCCACCGTCGACGCGAGGCATGGCGGCGCGTACGACCACGGGGCGAGCTCGTCCGCGCAGGTCGCGTCCTGCTCCGGGCAGACGGTGAAGTCGTCGGCGTCGTAGGCGGCGGTGCAGCCCGCGAGGGCGAGGACCGAAGCGAGCACGGCCGCGCGCATCAGAACCTCCCTCCGAGCGAGGCGCCGCACCCGTCGGGGCCGCACCAGGGCGAGAGGCGCGCGGTGGCTCCGTCCTCGCCGTCGCCCGTCGCGAGCTCGACCGCGAGCCAGGTCCCGCCGACGACGGCGGCCACCGCGCCCGCGGCCAGCAAGATGTCGGCGACGAGCGCGGTCGTCGACAGCGAGTCGACCTCGTCCTGCTCGGACGCCGGGCAGACGAGCCGGATCCCGCACTCCTCCTCGAGGTCCTCGTACTGTCCCTTCGCCACGAGCCCGAGGACGCCGCCTCCGATGGCGAGCGCCGCTGCCGCCGAGAGCACGACGATGGGCAGCGCCACGCTCGGTCCCTCGGACGGAGGGGTTACAGGCGCCGGCTCGGGCGCGGACTCGGTCACGGATGCGTCACTTCCGTGGTCGTCTTCGACGGCTGCCTCCTCGAGCCGCCGCTCGCGCTCCTCGTCCTCGGCGATCTCCCGCTCGAGCGTCGCGAGCCGCCCCTCCATCACGGCGCGGTCGGGGATGTCCCGGGCCTCGTGCAGGTAGCCCCGGAGCGCCTCGGCCGCCCGCGGCTTGTCGCCGGCGTCGCGGTAGGCGACGTAGACGTTGTGCAGCACGTCGGCGTTGCGCGTCAGCTCGTAGACACGCTCGAACTCCTCGGCCGCCTCGACGAACCGCCCCTGCCCGTACAGGGTCGTCGCGAGCTGGAAGCGCTGCCGCGCCTCGGGGTCGAGCTGCTCGGCGTCGGCGCCCTGCGCGGCGGCGACGCCCGGGACGGCCGCGGCGAGCACGGCCGCGGACACGAGAGCCCGAAAGACCAAGCGCATCGCGCCGGAGTATAGACCAAAGCGGGGTGGGCCGGGCCGGTCGGCTGTGCGATGCTCGCCGGCCATGTCGAGGAAGACCACGCTGATCGCGGCCCTCCTCTGCGCCTGCGGGTCGGCCGCCCCCGCCGCCGAGGAGCCGCGCGACGAGCGCCCCCAGACGACCCCGCCACCGCTCCCGTGGGACGCGGCGGCCACCGAGCCGCCCGCGGTCGAGTCGCCGCTCGTCGCGATCGTGGGCGGGACGGTGATGACCGCGAGCGGCCGGGTGATCGAGGACGGGGCGGTGGTCCTCGAGGACGGCCGCATCCGCGCCGTCGGCGCCCGGAGCGAGATCGCGATCCCCGAAGGCGCCGAGCGCGTGGACGCGGGCGGGCGCTACGTGACGCCGGGGCTCATCGACACCCACTCGCACATGGGCGTCTACGCGCAGCCCGGCGTGAACGCCACCTCCGACGGCAACGAGGCCACCGCCCCCGTGACCGCCGAGGTCTGGGCGGGCGACTCCTTCTGGCCGCAGGACCCGGCGCTGCCGCGCGCCGTCGCAGGCGGCGTCACGACGATCCAGGCGCTGCCCGGCTCGGCGAACCTCATCGGCGGGCGCGGCGTCATCGTGAAGATGCACCTCGGACGGAGCATCTCCGAGATGCGGTTCCCCGGGGCGCCGGACACGCTGAAGATGGCGTGCGGCGAGAACCCGAAGCGCGTGTACGGCAACCGCACCAGCGCTCCTTCGACCCGCATGGGCAACGTGCACGGCTACCGGCTCGCGTTCCAGCAGGCCATCGAGTACGGCAGGAGCTGGCGCGACTGGCAGCACAACCACCGCCTCTGGCAGGTCAAGCGCGCGAAGTTCGAGCGCTACGAGGAGGAGCGGGCCGAGTGGGAGCGCGCGGCTCTCGGGGAGGGCGGGCCGGACCAGCCGGAGGAGGTCGAGGATCCGGGCCCCGAGCCGGCGCCCCCGGCGCGTAACTTCCAGCTCGAGCCGCTGCTCGGCGCCGTCGAGGGGCGGGTGCTCGTGCAGATGCACTGCTACCGCGCCGACGAGATGGCGCGCATGGTGGAGCTCGGGCGGGAGATGGGCTTCGGCGTCCGGTCGTTCCACCACGCGGTCGAGGCCTACAAGATCCGTGACCTCCTCGCGCAGCACGAGGTCGGGGTCAGCACCTGGACCGACTGGTGGGGCTTCAAGCTCGAGGCATTCGACGCCATCCCCGAGAACCTCGCGCTCCTCAGCGAAGCCGGCGTGCACGCCGTCCTGCACTCGGACAGCGCGTCGCTCGTCCAGCGCCTGAACCAGGAGGCGGGCAAGGCCCTCGCCGCGGGCCGCCGCGCCGGCATCGAGGTCAGCGAGGACACGGCGCTCCGCTGGATCACGGCCGAGCCCGCCTGGGTGCTCGGGATCGACGAGCACACCGGGACGCTCGAGCCCGGCAAGATGGCGGACGTCGTGGTGTGGTCCGCCCACCCCCTGTCGGTCTACGCGCGCGCCGACCGCGTGTACGTCGACGGCCTGCTCGTGTTCGACCGGGCGCGGCAGGTGCGCGCGGGTACGACCGACTTCGAGCTCGGGCACGGCGTCGGCGAAGGGGAAGGGGTGACGCGATGACGCGCCGGGCGGCCTTGCTCCTCGCGCTCGCCGCGGCCTCTCCGGCCGCGGCGCAGGACGCGCCCGAGGTCCTCGCCATCGTGCGCGCCACCGTGCACCCCGGAGAGGGCGAGCCCATCGAGAACGCCACCGTCGTCGTGCGCGCCGGCCGGATCGTGTCGGTCACGCCGAACGGTTCCGTACCCGCGGGCGCGACCCGCGTCGACGCGGAGGGCGGCATCCTGACGGCAGGGCTCGTGGCGACCGAGGCGCCCCTCGGCCTGGTCGAGATCAGCCTCGAGCCCGAGACCCGCGACGCCGCCCCGGAGAACGGGGACGCCGACGAGGTCCACGCCGCCTTCGACGCCGCCGACGGCTTCAACCCGCGGTCCACGCTCGTCCCGGTGGCCCGCATGGGGGGCGTGACGAGCGCCGTCGCCACGCCGCTCGGGGGGCTCGTCTCGGGCACGAGCGCGTGGGTCGATCTGGACGGCGAGCAGCCCTCGGACATGGTGGTCCGCGAGCGCGCCGCCCTTCACGTGCGGCTCGACGACGGAGGCGTGGCGGCCGCAGGCGGCGCCATGCCCACGGCGCTCACGCGCCTTCGGGAGGTCCTCGAGGACGCGCGGCTCTACGCGCGGCAGCGGGCCGCCTACGACCGCCGGGCGCTCCGCGAGATGGACGTGAGCCGGCTCGATCTCGAGCGCCTCGCCGACGCGCTCGCCGGCCGCATTCCCGTCGTCGTGCGCGTGTCCCGGGCGTCCGACATCTTGCGCGTGCTCGACCTCGGCCGAGCCTACGGGCTCTCGCTCGTGCTCTCGGGCGCCGAAGAGGGCTGGCGGGTCGCCGAGCGCATCGCCGAGGCGGGCGTGCCGGTCATCGTCCAGCCGCTCACGAACCTGCCGTCGAGCTTCAGCCGCCTCGGCAGCCGCTTCGACAACGCGGCGATCCTCGCGCGCGCCGGAGCACGGGTCGTCATCACGACCGACGGCGCCCACGACCTCAGGAACCTCCGCCAGGAGGCCGGCAACGCCGTGGCGCACGGGATGGACCGGGCGGCGGCGCTCCGCGCGCTCACGCTCGAGCCCGCGCGCGTGTTCGGGCTCGATCGCGACTACGGCACCGTGACCCCCGGCAAGGTGGCGAACCTCGTGGTGTGGAACGGCGACCCCTTCGAGACCACGACCTGGGCGACGCACCTGTTCGTGCGCGGCCGCCCCGTGCCGCTCCGTTCCCGCCAGACGGATCTGCTCGAGCGATACCGGCACCTCGACGGCGTCGCTCGGGGGATTAACGGCTCGGTGAGGGACTGACCCTTTGCTCACCGGGGCGCGCTGCGAGAAGTGCAACCACGCCCTCCCGCTCAAGGGAGAGGTGGGCGATTTCCGCATGCCCCCGGACGCCGTGCCGTGCCCCGGGTGCGGGCACCAGTGCGCGACCATCCTCCCGTACCGCGTCGGCTGGATGGAGGCGCTCCTCTGGAAGGTCTACGCGTTGCTCTCGGTGCCGCTCTCGGTCTGGGTCGCGGTCACCGGCGGCTACGGCCTCGCAGGCACCGTCCTGGTGCTCGTCGGAGGTCCGCTCGTCGCGGGCGGCCTCGGGGGGTTTCTGCTGAGCAGGATCACTGCGTTTCCCGTGACGCTGCTCCGGGACGCGAGGAGACGGTCACGGGCGTGATACCTTCGTGACGTGAGAACGTCACTTGCTTGGTTCCTTGCGCTGACCCTCCTCGGCTGCGGAGACGACGGCACGAGCCCGGCCGGCGACGCCGCCGCCGACGCGCCCCCCGCGACCTGCGAGCACACTCCGTCGCTCGAGCCGGGCGATCCGGACGGCCACGCCGAGCCGCTCGGCGCGGCTGCCGGCGAGGCGAGAGCGGGGCGCATCGAGGCTGCCGAGCTTCCGGACGATCCGGACGGTCTCGCGGTGTGGGCCGAGGGGGACTTCCTCCTCGCGAACGACCGCATCGCCGCCCTGATCGAGGACGCCGGCGTCAGCGACGGATACGACCCGTTCGGTGGGAAGCTCGTCGGGCTCTTCCGGGTGGAGGGAGGAGCCCTCGTCGCGCCCGCCGACTTCAACGAGGCATCGACCGCGATCGGGCGCTTCACGTTCGATCCGGAGAGCGTCACCGTGACGAGCGACGGGTCCGGCGGCGGAGCGGCGGTCGTCCGCGCGCTCGGCCGGCTCACCCCCGTGCCCTTCATCGATCCCCTGGTCGGCGGCCTCATCCCCGGCGACTACGGCGACATCGCGGTGGCGGTCGACTACTCGCTCGAGCCCGGCGCCGAGCACGTCGACGTCACGTACGTGTTCGACTCGCCCCGGCCCAGGGCCGCCCGCGTCGGTCAGCCGATCCACTTCTTCCTGCAGTACAAACGCATGCCCGCGTGGACGCCGGTCGCGGGGTTCGAGGTGAGCAACGACACGGGCAAGGTGCCCTTCGTGGCCTTCGTGCAGGACGACGCCACGAGCTTCGCCTGGCAGAGCCCGGACGGCGAGATCGAGCAGTTCCTCGAGATCAGCGGCGTGCAGGTGTTCTCGTCCGAGCCCTTCGAGATCGGCGCATGCGGACCGAGCGAGCACCACTTCGTCCGCGTCCACGTGGGCGGCCCGGGCCTCGACGGAGTGCTCGCTGCCAAGGCCGCGAGCGAGGGCGCGTCGGTGCGCGAGGTCACGGTCGCGGTGGAGGAGGCCGACGGCAGCCCCGCCGCGGGCGTGCGCGTGCACGCGACCTCGGAGGGCGCGCACCTGACCCGTGCCACCACCGGCGAGGACGGAACGGCCTCGCTGCGCGTGTCGGCCGACGTCGCCGTCGACGTACTCGGCTACCGGCGCGGGGACGTGGTCGCGGGGCCCGTGACCGTCGCCGCGGGCGGGACGAGCGCCGAGCTGTCACTGGCGGCCGGCGGCTTCGTACACGTCGTGGCGACCGACGCGGCCACGAGCGAGGCGCTCCCGGTGCGCGTGCAGGTCGTCCCCCTGGGCGACCGCCCGATGGTGCCGGCGAGCCACGGCGAGATCTTCGAGCGGAACGGCCGCTTGCACGTCGAGTACCCCGTCGGCGGCGACGTCACGCTCCCGGTGCCCGCCGGCACGCACCGCGTCCTCGTGTCCCGCGGCTACGAGTACGAGCTCGTCAGCCAGGAGGTGGAGGTGACGGCCGGCGAGACGGTCGAGGTCACGGCGGAGCTCGAGCGCGTCATCGACACGACCGACGTCATGTGCGGCGACTTCCACATCCACACGCACCGCTCCCCCGACGCCGAGGACCACGTCCGCTGGAAGATCGCGAGCGCCATCGGTGACGGGCTCGAGATCCCGGTGCGCTCGGACCACGAGTGGATCGCCGACTTCGAGCCGGTGATCGCGGACATGGGCGTCGAGGCGTGGGCCTACGGCGTCGTCTCGCTCGAGCTCACGACGTTCACCTACGGCCATTTCGGCGTCTTCCCGCTCGATCCGATCCCGACCATGGTCAACACCGGGGCCTTCGACTGGATCGGCAAGGACCCGCCCGAGATGTTCGCCGAGGTCCGGGAGCGCGAGACCTCCGCCGGACAGCCCACGATCATCATCAACCACCCGCGCTCGGGCGTGGGCGGCTTCGGCAGCATTGGGGCGTACTTCGACGCCGCGGGGTACGACCCGGACACGGGGATGCTGAGCCGGCCCGAGTACTGGGACGAGGGGTTCAGCCTGGTCGAGGTGTTCAACAGCGCGTCCTTCGACCAGAGCTCCGACGTCGTCGCGGACTGGTTCAGCTTCCTGAACACCGGCCGGCGCGTCTTCGCCGTCGGCTCGTCCGACAGCCACGGCGTCATCAGCTCCCCGGTGGGCTACCCGCGCTCCTGCATCCGGGTCGGGACGGACGACCCGGGCGCGCTCCGTGCCATGGGCGCGGCGCACATCCGTGACACGATGCTCGACGGGGACTTCACCGTGAGCGGCGGCATCTACGTGGACGCCGTGGCGGCCGACGGGAGCGGGCCGGGGGGCGACGTCACACGCTCCGCGGAGACCGAGCTGGTCACGGTGACCGTCCAGGCCGCCTCCTGGGTCGACGCGGACACGCTGCGCGTGTTCGTCGACGGCGACCTGATCGAGACGATCACGCTCGACGACACGACCGCCGACCCGTCGAACCCGGTCGTCCGGTTCGAGGACGACGTCGCCGTGCCCGTGGCGAGCGGCGCGGCGGGGAGCTGGGTCGTCTTCGTCGCGTCGGGCGACGAGTCGCTCGCCCCGCTCCACCCGAGCCGCATGCCCTTCGGCGTGACCAACCCGATCTTCTTCCGCCGCTGACCGACCCGCTCGCCCTTGACCCGGGAGAGGACAAGGGCTAAGTAAGTAAGTACTTACTGCCGAGGAAGGTCCCCCCCAATGGCCGAGCGACAACCGAGCGTGGACCGGCGCCGTCAGATCGCCGACGCGGCGCTGCGCATCATCGCCGAGCAGGGCCTCGGCAAGTTCACGACGAGCACGATCGCGCGCGAGGTGGGCCTCACCGATGGTGCCATCTTCCGCCACTTCCCGAGCAAGGAGGCCATCGTCGAGGCGGCCATCGACCGGGTCGAGGAGATCCTCTTCGCCGAGCTGCCCGCGCCCGCCGACGACCCCCTCGAGCGGCTCGGCGACTTCATCCGCTACCGCGTGCGCGTGGTCCGGGACAACCCGGGCGTCTCTCGCATGGTGTTCAGCGAGCAGCTCGCGCAGGCCGGCGGTGAGGCGAGCGCCGAGCGCGTCGCAGAGCTCAAGCGTCGCTCTCTTCAGCTCATCCGCCGCTGCCTGAGCGAGGCGGCCGAGCGGGGGATGCTCGCGCCGGGCGTCCCGGTCGACGACCTCGTCGTCGTCGTGCAGGGCACGATCCTGGCGCTCGTGTTCGCCGCCGACACCACACGCCGTGCCGAGCGCGTCTGGCAGTCGCTCGCGAAGCTCATCCGGAGGTAGCCGACGATGTCCCGCCATCGGTCGGGCGCAGTGCAGCGCCGTTCGAAGCAAGTAAGTGCTTACAACCTTCTCCTGCCCCTCGTCCTGGGCGCCGCGGGCTGCGGCGGGACGGCGCGGTCCGAGCAAGAGGCGCGGCCGGTCGCCGCGCGCGTCGTCACCCCCGTCCGCGAGACGCTGCGCACCGAGGCCAGCTACCTGGGGACGCTCACGTCCACGCAGGAAGCCACCGTCGTCGCCCGCACCGCGGGGACGCTGGCCGAGCTGACGCATCGGGAGGGGGAGGAGGTACGCGAGGGCGAGCTGCTGGCCGTGGTGGCCGCGCCGGAGAACGCCGCCCGGATCCAGCGCGCCGCCTCCGACGCCCACCGGCTGCGCACGGAGGCCGACCACGCGTGCTCCGACCTCGAGAGGGACCGGCGCCTGGTCGAGTCCGGGGCGCTCCCCGAGGCGCGGCTCGCGCAGAGCGAGGCTCGCTGCACCGCGGCGCGCTCCGGCCTCTCGGCGGCGAGCGCGGGCGTGGTCGAGCTCCGCCGGGTCGACGACAAGCGGCGGGAGCGGGCGCCGTTCGACGGTGTCGTCCTCGACTGGCTCGCCGAGCCCGGAGAGAACCTGGTGCCGGGCCGGCCCATCCTCCGCGTCGGCGGCACGTCGATGGAGGTGCGCGTCGCCGTGGTCGAGCAGGACCTGCGCCGCGGCGTCCGCGTCGGCGCCCCCGTCCGCCTCGAGCTGGCCGACGGGCGCACCGTCGACGCCCGCGTCTCGTCCATGGCCCCGGCCAGCCGAGGCCCGGCGCACACGGTGGAGGTGACCGTGGCCCTCTCGCCCGAGCAGACCGAAGGTCTTCCGCACGGCAGCTCGGCCGACGTGCTCTTCGTGCTCGCGGAGGCCGCCGACGCCCTGACCCTTCCGCTCGAGGCCATCCGCGGCGAAGACGGCAACCATCGCGTGTACGTCGTCGACGACGGAGTCGCGCGCCAGAAGGACGTTCGGGTGGTGCTCGAGAGCGACGGGCGGGCGGCGGTCGAGGGGCCGCTCGAGGAGAGCTCACAGGTCATCGCGGGCGAGGTCGCCGGCCTGGTCGACGGGCTGCCCGTCTACGCGGTCGCACAGAGCGTGGAGAAGCCGTGAGCCTCACGCGCCTCCTGGTCCGAAACCGCCACACGGTCTGGGCCCTGACGATCGCGGCGGCCGTGTTCGGGGTGGCGGCCTACCGCTCGCTGCCGATGCAGCTCTTCCCGGACACGGCGCCGCCGCTCGTGAACGTCGTGACCTCCTGGCCCGGCGTCTCGGCGGTGGACGTGGCCGAGTCGCTGAGCCGGCCCCTCGAGGAGGAGATCTCCACCCTCGAGGGGATCGTCGAGGTGCGCTCGACCTCGCAGGACAACCTCTCGCTCGTCACGGCCGAGTTCCACTACGACGTCGACGTGGACGTCGCCGCCGTCGACGTCCAGAACGCCATCGCGCGTATCCGCGGCGAGCTCCCCGCCGGCACCGGCGAGCCGCAGGTGCTGAAGTTCAGCACGTCCGATCGGCCGATCGTCACCTTCGGAGTGACGGGCGAGGACCTCGACGAAGTGCGACGCGAGGCGGAGGACGTGTATTCGTTGCGTCTCATGCGCGTCCCCGGGGTGGCGGGCGTGGACGTCTTCGGCGGAGCGCGTCCCGCGGTCATCGTGGCCCTCGATCGGACGGCTCTCGACGCCCACCGGCTCGGCCTCGCGCAGGTCGTCGCCACGCTCGAGGCCCACAACGTGGCCGTGCCCGCGGGACGCGTGCGGAGCGAGCGGCGGGAGACCATGCTCCGCCTCGACGAGCGCGCGCGCGACATCGACGCGCTGCGGGCCATTCCCATCCCCACGTCCGACGGCTCCCGTGTCCTGCTCGGAGATCTCGGGCACGTCGAGCTCTCGTCAGTCGACGACGACGCTCGGTTCGCCATCGACGGCACACGGGCCATCGCGATGCAGGTGTTCAAGGCGACCGACGCGAACACGGTCGAGACGGTCGCCCGCACCCGCGAGGTCGTCCAGGAGCTCCGGGACGCCCACCCGGAGCTCGAGATCCTCGAGGGCGAGGAGAGCGCGAGCTTCACCGAGACCTCCATCTCGAGCCTCCTCGACAACGTCTGGCAGGCGCTCGCGCTCGCGGCCGCGATCGTGTTCCTGTTCCTCGGCCGTGCCCGACGTTCGCTCGTCGCGATCATCTCCATGCCCCTCGCGTACGGCCTGACCTTCGCGCTCATGGCGCTCGCGGACGTCGAGCTGAACATGGTCACTCTGTCGGCCATCATCCTCGCGGTCGGGATGGTCGTCGACGCATCGGTGGTCGTGCTGGAGAACGTGAACCGCCGGACCGACGAGGAGGGGCTCGACCCGGAGAGCGCCGCGATCGAGGGGACCGACGAGGTCCGGCTCGCGGTGCTCGCGGGCGCCGGCACCACGGTCGTCGTGCTGGTGCCGCTCCTCTTCCTCGAGGGCTTCGTCGGCGCGACCTTCGGGCCGCTCGCGCTCACGCTCCTGTTCGCCTTCTCGAGCTCCGTCGTCGTCGCCCTCGTGCTCGTCCCGGTGCTGACGCTCTACACGGGCGGGTACGGCCGGCTCGATCGGCTCGGCGAACGCGTCGCCGGCCCCTTCCTGAAGGTGATGGACGTCGTGCGGGCCGCATACGTGTGGCTCCTCGAGAAGGCCTTGCGCTTCCGGGTGGTCACCGTGCTGGCGAGCGTGGTCCTCCTGGTCGCGTCGGTCGCCGGGATGCGCACCCGCGGCATGGAGGTGCTGCCGCAGATGGACACCGGCAGCTTCTTCGTGTCGCTCGAGACGCCGTCGGGCTCCTCTCTCGAGCACACCGCGGGGGTCGTGGGCGAGATCGAGCGGCAGCTCGGGCTCGAGCCCGACGTCACCCGGATCCAGTCGCAGGTCGGGTTCGAGGCCGGGATGCGCTCCTTCGGCTCGACTGGGGCGCAGGGGCCGACCCAGGGCTTCATCTCGGTGACGCTCACCGATCGGACCGAGCGGGAGGAGACCATCTGGGACATCGAGGAGCGGGTCCGCGCCTCGATCGCGGAGATCCCGGGGATCCGCACCGCCACCGTGCGCGAGCAGGGCAACACGGCCAAGTCCACCACCGCCGCGCCGATCGTCGTGCGCGTCTCCGGCCCCGACGCGCTCGTCCTCGACCGGCTCGGAGACGAGGCGCTCGCCCGGATCGCCCGGGTGGGCTCGATCGTGGAGCCGACCCGGTCGTGGCGCATCGATCAGCGGCGCACCCGCGTCCGCGTCGACCCGCTCCGTGCGAGCCGCCTCGGGCTGTCTCCTCGCGCGGTCGCGACGGCGATGTTCGCCGGCTCCGAGGGGGTGCCCGCGGGGGAGTACCACGACGGGCTCGGGGCGCCGCTGCCGGTCCGCGTCCGGTACGGGCGCGCCGAGATCCCCGCGCCCGAGCAGCTCCTCGACTACCCGGTCCCCTCGCGGCAGCTCACCGACGCGGTGCCGCTCCGCGCCGTGGCCGATCTCGAGGACACCATCGACCAGGCCGTCGTGACCCGCGAGCACCTGTCGCCCACGCTCGACGTGACGGCCTTCGTCCGGGGACGCCCCCTGAGCTTCGTCCTCGCCGACGTGCAGGCGAGCCTCGCCGAGCTCGTCGTGCCGCGGGGCTACGAGGTGTCGGTGAGCGGCGAGAAGGACGACCTCGACGACGCCAAGGGCGAGCTGGGCTCGGCGCTGGGGGTCGCCGTCATCGCCGTCTACCTCCTCCTGGTCGCCCAGTTCCGATCCTTCGTCCATCCGCTGACGGTGCTCTTGTCGGTGCCGCTCAGTGTCGCGGGCGTGGCGGGGGCGCTGGCGCTCGCAGGCAAGCCCATCAGCATGCCCGTCATGGTCGGGCTCGTCCTGCTCGTGGGCATCGTCGTCAACAACGCCATCATCCTCGTCGACTTCATCCGCCAGCGGCGGGACGCCGGCATGCCCCGCAGGGAGGCCGTCGTCGAGTCGGTTCGGACGCGCTTCCGCCCGATCATGATGACCTCTCTTTCGACGATCGTCGGCATGATCCCGCTCGCCGCAGAGTGGGCCCTCGGCGCCGAGCGGTTCAGCCCCCTCGCCATCGCCGTCATCGGGGGCATGAGCACCGCGACCTTCCTCACGATGGTCGTCATCCCGGTCATCTACGACCTGTTCGACGATCTCGCCCGGCTCGTCCGCCGCGAGCGCTGAGCGGTCGGCCGATCAGCAGGCCTTGCGGCTAGAGAGCGCGTCGAGCCGCTCGAGCGCGTGGTCGGGGTCGAGCGGGAAGCGCCAGCGGCCCTGGCGCGTGTCGTGCTCGAGCGCCCGCCGGAGGTGGAGCAGGAACTCGCCGCGCGAGAGGTCCGCGGCCCCGAAGCGGGCGAGGTGGTCGGTGTAGACCTGGCAGTCCACGAACTGGAAGCCCCACTCGACCGCGTTCCCGAGCAACGTCACGAACGCCACCTTCGACGCGTCGGGCGCGCGGCTGAACATCGACTCGCCGAAGAACGCCGCGCCGAGAGAGACGCCGTAGATGCCCCCCACGAGCTCACCGTCCTGCCATGCCTCGACGCTGTGGGCGAACCCGAGACGGAACAGCTTCTCGTAGCCACGCGCGAGCTCGGGCGTGATCCAGGTGCCGTCCTGGCCCGGCCGCGGCGCCGCGGCACAGCCCCGGACCACGTCCGGGAAGGCCGTGTCGACGCGCACATCGTACGTCCCGCGGCGGATGCGCTTCCGAAGCGACCTCGAGACGTGCGCGTGCTCCGGCCACAGCACGAAGCGCGGGTCCGGTGAGAACCAGAGGAGCGGCATGCCCCGCACCGGCCAGGGGAAGATGCCCTGCGCGTAGGCCAGCACGAGCCGCTCGGGAGAGACGTCCCCGCCGACCGCGACGAGCCCGTCCTCCGTCGCCAGCTCCGGCGGCGGAAAGACGAGCTCCTCGTTCAGCAGGAAGACCGGCACGCGCTCAGTTCGGCTCGGATGACCTCGACTCGACGACCTCGAGGCCGAGGTCGTCGCCTCGGAGTACGACACGGACGGCGCCGCCGTTCTCGAGAGCCCCGAACAGCATCAGCTCGGCCAGCGGCTTCTTGATGCTGTTCTCGACGAGGCGTGCCATCGGCCGGGCGCCGAACTCGGGCTCGTACCCGTGGTCGGCGAGCCACTCCCGGGCCTGCGGCGTCAGCTCGATTCGGACGCCCTTGTCCTCGATCTGCTCCTGCAGGAGGCGCACCTCCTTGGCGGCCACCTCGAGGATGACCGAGCGTGGCAGACCGCCGAACAGGATCCACGCATCGAGGCGGTTCCTGAACTCCGGGGCGAACATGCGCTCGACGGCCCGCTTGGCCTTGCTCGCGTCGGTGGTCTGTCCGCCTCCGAACCCGATCGTCTTCGCCGCCATGTCGCGGGCCCCTGCGTTCGTCGTCATGATGAGGATCACGTTTCGGAAGTCCGCTTCGCGGCCGTTGTTGTCGGTCAGCTTGGCGTGATCCATCACCTGGAGCAGGATGTTGAACAGGTCCGGGTGGGCCTTCTCGATCTCGTCGAGCACGACGACCGAGTAGGGGTGCTTGCGGACGCGATCGGTGAGGAGCCCGCCCTGGTCGAACCCAACGTAGCCGGGCGGCGCGCCGATGAGGCGCGAGACCGAGTGGCGCTCTGCGTACTCGCTCATGTCGAAGCGGATGAACTCCACCCCGAGGACGCGCGCCATCTGCTTGGCCAGCTCCGTCTTGCCGACGCCCGTCGGCCCGCTGAACAGGAACGACCCGATGGGCTTGTCCGGCGTCCGCAGCCCGGCGCGCGACAGCTTGATGGCGCCGACCAGCTTCGCGATGGCCTCGTCCTGGCCGAAGATCACCTTCCGAAGCTCGGGCTCGAGCTCCATGAGCCGGTCGCGGTCGTGGGCCGAGACCGAGGCCGCGGGGATCTTCGCCATGCGGCTCACGACGGTCTCCACGTCCTGCACGGTGATCCGGTGCGCGCGCTCGTCCTCGGGGCGCATGCGGTCGATCGAGCCCGCCTCGTCGATGACGTCGATGGCCTTGTCGGGCAGGTAGCGGTCGACCAGGTGCTTGGCGCCGAGCTTCGCCGCAGCCTCGATCGCCTCCGGGTCGTACTTCACGTCGTGGTGATCCTCGTACCGAGGCTGCAGCCCGCGCAGGATCTCCACCGTCTCCTCGATCGTGGGCTCGCCGATCTCGATCTTCTGGAAGCGCCGCGCGAGGGCTCGGTCGCGCTCGAAGCTCGCCTTGTACTCCTGGTAGGTGGTGGAGCCGATGCAGCGCAGCTTGCCGGACGCGAGAGCCGGCTTGAGGATGTTGGAGGCGTCCATGCTGCCGCCGCTCGTCGCCCCCGCTCCCACGATCGTGTGGATCTCGTCGATGAACAGGATCGCGTTGTCCTGGCCCTGCAGGCGCTTGATGACCCCCTTGAGCCGCTCCTCGAACTGGCCGCGGTACTTGGTGCCCGCGAGCAGCGCGCCCATGTCGAGCATGAAGATCTCGGCGTCCGCGAGGACCTTCGGCACGCGCCCGTCGTGGATGGCGAGCGCGAGGCCCTCGGCGATGGCCGTCTTGCCGACGCCGGGCTCCCCGACGAACACCGGGTTGTTCTTGCGGCGGCGGCACAGCACCTGGATCGTCCGTTCGATCTCGCGCTCTCGGCCGATGAGCGGGTCCACGAGCCCCTTGGCCGCCTGCTCGACGAGCGGCGTCGTGTAGGCCTCGAGCGGATCGCGCCGCGGCGCGATCTCCTCCTCCTCCTCCTCCTCGAACGCCTCGTGCTCCGGGTCCACGACCCCGTCGGGAGTGATCCCGTGGGCGACGTACTGCTTGAGGTCGAACTGGGTCAGGCCCTGCCTCTCGAGCAGGTAGACCGCGTGCGACTCCTCCTCCTTGTACAGCTGGATGAGCACGTTGGCGCCGTCGATCTCGCGCATCTCGGACGAGATGGCGTGGATGGCGGCGCGCTGGAGCACACGCTCGACCCCGATGGTCTGCTGGGGCTCGACGAGCTCGAGGTCGTCAGGCAGCGTGGCCATCTGGTCGTCCAGGAACTCCTCGAGCTGGTCCCGAAGCGCCTCGACGTCGCCGCCGCAGGCGTCGAGCGCGCGGGCGGCCTTGGGGTCGTCCAGCAGCGCCAGGAGCAGATGCTCCAGGGTCACGTACTCGTGGCGTTTCTCCGCAGCGCACTCGAACGCCTTGCGAAGGGCGTGCTGCAGCTCCTTGGTGATGATGGGACCCGGCATCTCAGTCCTCCGGCTCCATGCTGAGCCTCAGTGGGAACTCGTACCTCCTCGCCAAGCCCTCCACGGTACGGATCTTGGTCTCGGCAATTTCGCGGGTGTACACACCTGCCACGCCGATTCCGTTGTTGTGAACGTGCAACATGATCGTCAAGGCGTCGCTCTCCGACTTGTGGAACACGGACCGGAGAACGTCCACGACGAACTCCCTCGTGGTGTAGTCGTCATTGTGCAAGAGGACCCGGAACATCCGAGGGCGCTGGAGCTTCTTTTCGGACTTGGTCCGAGTGACGATTCCTTCGTCCGTGTCGAAGCGCTCCGCCATTGCCTGAGATTTAACCACCTGGGGGGGACGTTGCACCCCGGCGTGCCTCGTCGAGGGCCCGCCCGAGCTCGTGCACACCGATCCCACGATAACGCGGTTGGACGACGAGGGGATCCCCGGTGCGGCGGGTCACCTCCACGGTGAGGCGCTCCTCGTCGACGTTCACCGCCAGGATCTCGCTCCAGGGTACGTGGAGCCGCCGCTCTCCGTCCGCCAGCAAGAGGCCTTCGGGGCCGGCTTCGAGGAAGTAGTCTCCGGCTCTTCGCGCCCGCCGGCGCCCGGACAGCCCCGCGGCGAGCCAGCCGCCCGAGGCGAGGAGCGCCAGCAAGACGAAGAGCCAGCCGAGGGCGCTCGGGCTGCTCGAGGCCATCCACGCGGCGCACGCCGCGACGACCGCGGCGCCCAAGAGGCGCAGGTTGGCGGTGGCCCGCTCGCTCCGGGCGTCGAGCTCGTACCTGCGCGGCTCCATGACCCTATTGTAGGGTCACGCGGCAGAACAGCTCGGCCTCGGTGTCGTTTCGGATGGTGACGGTCGTCTCGGTGACCTCGATGATGCGCGCCAGGTCGCCCGAGGCGAGGCCTGCTCCGGTCCCCCCTCGATCGAACGCGAGGTAGACCAGGACCGAGGTCGGGATCCGCCCGAGGTCGTGCGTGAATTCGAGCGTCGCGCGGCCAGGGTAGGGCTGCCAGGGATCGCCGCTCCATCCGACGCTCTGCCAGCCCTCGCCCGTCGCGTCGAGCCCCGCGCTCGGCGGCAGGTCGCCCGGCCCGATCCGGATGTGCTCCTGCGCGTTGGCGTCCTCGCAACCGGCGGCCGGCGCGACCAGAAGCGCAGCGAGCGCCAGAGGGGCGAGGTGCCTCACGGGTGCCTCCGGAAGTGCTCGGCGAGCGCCTCGACGAGGCCCTCGTTCGTGTACGTGCGGGCCGTGGCGTCGACCCGCACCCCGAGCCTCTCGGCGGTCTCGGTGGTGACGGGGCCGATGGACGCCACCGTCAGCGGCGCGAGCTCACGCGCCGCGCCTCTGCCGAGGAGCTCGACCAGGTTCGCGACCGTGCTCGAAGCCGTGAACGTCACGACGTCCACGCTGCCGCCACGCACGAGCGACCGGAGCCGCTCCACCTCCTCGTCTTCCGGCGGCAGGCTCCGGTAGGCCGGGACCACGTCGACCGCCGCGCCCGCGGCGCGCAGCGTCTCGGGCAGGACGTCGCGCGCCACCTCGGCGCGCGGCAGTAGCACGCTCGCTCCCTTCATGTCCCCGCCGTGCGCGTCGACGATCGCTCGGGCGACGGCCTCGCCCCGGTACTCGCCGGGGACCTGGTCCGGGTGGATGCCGCGCGCCCGGAGCTCCTCGGCCGTCCCGGGACCGATGGCCGCGACCCGGGCTCGGCCGAGGCGGCGCGCATCACCCCCCTGCCGGGCGAGCTCGGCGAAGAACCGCTCGACGCCGTTGCGGCTCGTGAAGACCACCCACTGGTAGCGGCCCAGAGCGGCGACCGCGTCCGCGAGAGGCTTCGGGTCCTCGGGATCGGCGATTCGGATCGTCGGCGCCTCGATCGGCTCGGCGCCCGAGTCGCGAAGGAGCCGCGACAGGTCCTCGGCCCTTCCGCTCGGACGCGTCACGAGCACGCGCTTGCCGAAGAGAGGCTTCGTGTCGTACCAGCGCAGCGCATCGCGGAGCCGGACCACGTCGCCCACGATCGTGAGCGCCGGCATGGTGACGCCGGCCTCCCTCACCCGGTCGACGATGTCGGCCACCGTCCCGGTCACGGTGCGCTGCATGGGGAGCGATGCCGCGTGCACGACCGCGACGGGAGTGTCGGGTGGGCGGCCGTGCTCGCGCAGGATCGACATGAGCGTGCCGAGCTTGCGCAGGCCCATGAAGATCACGAGCGTCTGGGTGGCGGTCGCGAGCTTCGCCCAGTCGTGGCTCGTCCGGTCCTTGTCGGGCGACTCGGTCGCCGTCACGTAGGCGACGCTGCTCGCGAGGTTGCGGTGCGTGAGCGAGATCCCGGCGTAGGCGGTGGCCGCGAGCGGCGAAGGCACGCCCGGGACGACCTCGAAGGGGATGCCCGCCTCGGCGAGCACCTCCGCCTCCTCGGAGCCGCGCCCGAAGAGGTAGGGGTCGCCACCCTTGAGCCGCGCCACCACGCGACCCGCCTGCGCTTCCTCGACCAGCCGCTCGTTGATCCGGTCCTGGCGCTCGCTCGCCCGTCCGCCGCGCTTACCCACGAACACGAGCCGGGCGCCGGGCTTCGCGTGCCGCAGGAGGTCCGGGTGCACGAGCGCGTCGTACAGCACCACGTCGGCCTCCGCGAGGCGCCTCCGGGCCCTCGCCGTGATGAGCTCCGGGTCGCCGGGACCCGCCCCGAGCAGATAGGCCTTTCCGACCTTGGACATCGGGGCGGAGCATACATGGAATGGAGGCGGCGGTCGGGCGGTTGGCGGGGTGCGGGGTGGGATGGTACCCCGTGCTCCGGATGGGCCGGGTGACGGTACTTCTCTTGGCGATCGGTTGCGGCGGGGCGGCGGCCCCGGCGCACGGGCAGCCCGACGGCCGCGTGCGTGACGAGGCCCCCGCACGGCCGGCCCCGTCCGAGCCGGCGGTCGTGCTCGTGCCGGAGGGAGGGGATCCCGTCCGGGTCGCCGTCGAGGTGGCGGTCACCGGTCCGGAGCGGGAGCGGGGACTCATGTATCGCCGCCATCT